>CALJNR010000047.1 GCA_937981575.1 uncultured Clostridia bacterium
CAAAAGGTTATGTAGTAGAAAAATTAGCTTAGAGTATAGTCGAGAGCTTAGGTGCCTAAAAAAAATATAGAAATATAGGCTTGTTTGCTGTGCCTATATTTCTATATTTTAAAGAGGAGATTTTCGTAGGAAAGTTCGCCCAAGCTGGCAAGAGACCAAACTTTCCTATCTCACATGCGCGTACGCTTTTTGCACGCTCTCTTGTAAAATAATTTTTTTACCTTCTGCCGGAGAAATAAGAGAGCCTCATTGACGTTATATTGGTATTATTATATAATACCAATATAACGTCAATGAGTAATTCTAATAGCTAGGCAGTTTGAGGAACGCTTAGTTTAAATAAATCTCAATGATACTGCGATTTCTCTAGAGCTATGCCATTAATGCATAACAATGAGTTAAGAAGGGGGGAACAGCTGTTGGAACTAAAGGTTTTTCAAAAAGGGTTTAATTATTCGCAGGACGGAGACGGAAACCGACTTGTTTATCACCTTCAGGGCTGTAATATACATTGCCCTTGGTGTGCTAATCCTGAAGGCATTGCAATAGACGGGATATTAATGGTGCAGAAGGATTATCTTATAGATGCGATTTGCCCACTTGGTGCTATTACTCATAAAGCGCTGAACAGACAGCTGTGCAAAACATGCCTTACCTATGACTGTGTGCAAAAGCATAGAACAAAAGGGATCAGACGCTCATATGAAACATATTCAGTTGATGAGCTTGTGGAGGAAGCTAAGCGAAGTGAAATACTTTTTTATGATGGCGGCGGGGTGACCCTCAGCGGCGGGGAGGCAACTGTTCAGTTCGAAGGAGTAAAAATGCTCCTTAGCAAGCTTAAAGCAAAAGGGATTCATACAGCTATTGAAACGAATGGAACCCATTCCAACCTTTCGGAACTTTTTGGTGTCATTGACTTACTGATGATAGACTTTAAACATTATGATGATAATATGCATCAAAAGGTGACGGGAATATCTAATAAGATTATCATTCGAAATATAGAAAAGGCTCTTAATAATCACCCAAGAGTACATATACGCGTTCCGCTTATTGGAGGGTTTAATACGGACGAAAAAGATGCCGCAGGGTTTGCAGCTTTCTTCAAAAAGTATTCAAGCCAAAAGGCTGTGTTTGAATTTCTGCCTTATCACGAATATGGCAAAGCCAAGTGGGAGCAGTGCGGCTTAAATTATAAAGTCACAAACGGGGCCGTTGATGAAGGCACTATAGCTTTGTTTGAACACCTATTTATAGCAAACAACCTATCTGTTATTCACACTTAAAGGAGGAGATAAAAATGAGTATAGAAGTGCTTTATAGTGCAGAGGAGCTGCACAAGATGGCTTTGGAACTTTTTAAGGAAGAACGAGGCAGTGACAGGCTGGACGGTTGGTTTATTGCAAAAGAAATTGCCAGGGAATGTGATGAAAAATACAGTCATTTACCACCTAGCTTAAAAGCAGCAAGTACCCTTAAGGAGATTGTCAGCAGTATACCGCTTAGCATTTCAGAACATGCTGTTTTTGCCGGTACACAAAGAGATGCTTTTGCCAGGTCCTATGCACTGATTAACCCTTCATTTAAGGTTGATTCGTTTACAGGTTACTGCAATCCTGCAGGTGTTTTTGATGATATTCTGCCAAATGAAACGATTACGAAAGAACGTATTGAAAAACTTCGTACCTATACAGAGGAAACACCTTATGTTCAAAAATTAAAGACTGTTTACAAAGAAATAGAAACACGTACATCAGAAGCCCTCTTTTTCGTTGAGCAGGTGACAGGCCATGTTGTGCCTGACTTTAGAGCAGTGCTTAGGGATGGGATAGAAGGGCTTAGAACAAAGATTGCTGATAAACTTAAAAGAGAGTCAGATCCCGATAAAACACATTATTATAAAGCGATGGAGATGACTTTGGATGCTGCTTTCATATTGGCAGACCGCTATAAGAAGCTTGCAAGAAATCAGCAAAAAACGGCAAGCCCCAGCAGAAAGGTGCAGCTCATCTTCATAGAAGAAACGTTGCATCATGTCCCTTGTAAAGGGGCGCGGAATCTTCATGAAGCTATCCAAATGTTTATGCTGTTATGGCAGGTCATGTGCCTTGAACAGTCCCCTAACCCCTTTGCGTTTTCAGTAGGCAATGCGGATAGAATTTTTGAACCTTATCGCATGCAGGAACATCTAAATCGTGAACTGAGTGCAGCACTTTTTAAGCATTTTTTAGTATTTTTCAATGTAGGAGACAGAAGCTGGGCTATTTCTCAAAATATCATGGTCGGCGGACGGGGATATAACGGCAGTGACCTGACAAGTGAGTCAACCTATGCACTTTTAGATGCCTTTTATGAGCTTAATCTTCCGCAGCCTATTTTATCTGTAAAACTCCATAGCAAAACACCGGATGCTCTATATAGAGCTTTGGGCAAGTTTTTCTTTACGGAAGGCATGCTTACCCCATCTATTTTTAATGATGACTCGCTTTTTAAAGTACTTGAAAAGGCTGGAGTTGATCAAAGCGACCTTGAAGACTATGGCATAGCAGGATGCCAGGAGCCGCTTATTATGGGCAAAGATAATGGGAATACAACAAACAGCTGGCTGAATCTAGGAAAGATCCTGGAACTGGCACTTAATGATGGCGTTTCTTTACTTACTAAAAGAAAGATCGGGGTAAGCCGCAAAGAAATAAATGCAGCATATGATGATCCTAAAGAAGTGCTTGCCCACATCAGAGAAATATTTTATCAGCATCTGGATATTTATATGGAGGAAATGGTACAAGCTGCCAATGAAGCGTGTAAGGCCCTTTCGCTTTTACCAGTTCCTTTTTTATCTCTGTTTATGGGAGGGATTGAAAGCGGCGTGGATATGCGGGATACGCATAGGCAGGGAACCAAGTATAATGGGAGCGGGTGCCTTATTCATGGACTTTCAGTCACAGCAGATGCTTTTGCAGCCATTGATTGTCTCCTAAGAGAAAGACCGGAGGACGCTGAACACTTAGCGGAGCTGCTGCGTACAAACTTTGAGCAGGATGAAATACTTTGGCAGTATCTGCAGAGCTGTCCGAAGTATGGCAACAATATTGACAGCGTAGATGAAGAGATAAAGAATCTTGCAATAGAAGTATGCCGCAGAGTTAAGGATAAAAAAAACTATTTAGGCAATGCGTTCAGACCGGATTTTAGCACCCCGTCTACTCATCTTCTCTATGGTTACTGGGGAGGAGCAACGCCAGACGGCAGAAAGGCACGAGAAATGCTGGGGTATGGAATAGATCCATTATATGGAGCAGCTGAGATGGGACTAGGCTTTAGAATGCTTTCTGCTATGAAACTTCCCTATGAAGTAATGAACGGCGGCTATGCATCTCACTTTGGGATTAATCCTGGTTATTTTTCAGGCAAGACGGTTGAAGATAAGGGACTTGAGTTTAAAAATAAAGTTGTAAAACCTCTTTTTTTCAATGAAAAACACCAGGGGGCAGCGCCATTTTATCTTTACGTTAATGTAACGACTCCAGAAATTTTGCGCAAGGTTTTAGAAGATCCTAAAAGATACGCCCCTAGCGGTGTTTATATCATGCGCATCCATGGAACATTTGTAAATTTCCTTGACTTATCTCTTGAAATTCAACAAGATATAATCAAAAGGCTTGATCTAAAGTCTACAACGTTTTAGAAGGAGTTCATGATGGAAAATGACAGACTTTATTTATCACTTAAAAACAGGCTGTGTGCGATGATTTACACAGGTATTTATAAAGAGGGGGAGAATATTCCACCGGAGCGGGTACTGGCAGAGCGTTTAGAGCTAAGCAGGGTAACTGTGCGTAAAGCCCTGGATTTGCTTGAGAAGGACCAAATTATTGAGAGAGTACAGGGAAGTGGGACCCAAATTAAGTTGAGAAAAAAGGGCTATAGGGGCAACTTAGATCTTATAGCCCTTGTGGCACCAGCTCAAAACCCCTTTTTTGCAGCTTTTATTGATTCTTTTCAAAAAGAAGCCAATCAGCATGATTCATTAGTGCTTTTTATGCAAAATCCAGCTGAAGAAAGAATAGAAGACAGTCTTTTTAAGCTGTTCCAAAAAAACATACGTAATGTAGTCATATGGCTGGAAAGCCTGCAGATTGATAAAGAAAAAATCAGAAGGCTCCGAGGTCTGGGGATGAATATTGTCTTTTTTGATATTAGTGTTCCTTCACCGTATGGTGACTGTGTGGCGCTTGATAATGAAGATGCAGTGGATGCGCTTTACAAGTTTGTTAAGGAGCAGGGAATCCATAAAATTTACTATATTGGATGGGACAATCACAACCTCTCAAGTGTCAGAGAAAGAGAAGAAACTTATAAAAAACTTAGTCAAAATAAATATCACATATTTCATATGAACTGGGATAATAAAGGAAGGCTGACGGAATCAATCGAACAGTTTATTAGTGTTTGTGGTTTCAAAGATGACACGCAGCAAGCCGTCATATGCGGTGATGGCGAGCTGGGCATTGCGCTTAAGAAAGCGCTCATTATGCAGAGGCTTGAAGGCATAACTGTAGTATCAGTAGATGATTATCCTGAAGCAAAAGAACTGGGACTAAGTGTTTACAAGCAATGCTTTCCAAAACTTGCGAAACAGGTATATTGCTGCCTTGCAGAGCAAAATAATGGAGATGCGGATTGGAAAGCTTTGGTTTATAAAGTTAAAGGAGAATTCATAAGGCGGTGAAAAATGGATAAAAAGCTATCGCTGGGAATAGATATTGGAACGACAACCCTTTGTATGCTGCTTTTAGATGGGGAAAATGGAGAACTTCTAGAGACTATTACACAGCAGAATGAAGCATTCATAAAAGGAAAAGCATCTTTTGAAAAGCTGCAGGATGTTTCTGTTATTGAGGCGCAGGTTAATGATATGCTGATGGGGATTTTGAAAAAATATCCTGTCATTTCATGCATTGGCGTAACAGGTCAGATGCATGGAATTGTTTATATCGATGAAAAAGGGCAGGCGGTAAGTCCTCTTTATACGTGGCAGGATGAAAGGGGTAATTTACTCTATAAAAACGGCTTAAGCTATGCAGCCTATTTGGGAGAGATAGCCGGTTATAAGCTTTCAACAGGTTTTGGAGCTGTAACGCATTTTTATAATCAGGCAAATCAGCTGATTCCAAGTACAGCTAAATATTTATGTACGGTTATGGACTATATAGCAATGCGCCTTGCAGGTGAAAAAGCTCCCCTTATGCATCCGTCAAATGCTGCCAGCATTGGAGCATTTGATCTCAAAAAGAACCAATTTGATCTTGCCGCATTAGAAAAAGCGGGAATAGATGTTTCTTTCTTTCCAAAATTATTGGAAGATAGGGCAGTACATGAAAAAAATAAGAATGGTCAGATTGTTGCAGCTGCTATTGGAGATAACCAGGCAAGTTTTATAGGTTCTGTTAAAGGCGGGGGCCTAGGACTCCTTGTTAATATTGGTACGTCTAGTCAAGTTTCTGTTTATACGTCATGTTTCGAAGAAGTTCCAGGATTGGAGACACGGCCCCTTATCAATAAAAGTTTTATTTTAGTGGGATCTCCTTTATGCGGGGGACGAGCTTATGCCCTTTTAGAAGCCTTCTTTAGAGAAATTGCAGAACTTGTGACTGAGCAAGAACTTCCGAAGCTTTATCCGCTAATGGCCCGCCTAACAGAGGGATTTTCGGAAATAACAGATCCACTGGAAATCTTGCCGCAGTTCTCAGGAACCCGGGAGCAGCCAGACTTAAGAGGAGAAATTAGAAATATAAGTACTGAAAACTTTACAGCAAAGCATTTTGCCATAGGCATGCTGCAAGGAATAGCACGGGAAGTTTATGACCTTTATCTAGCGGCTAAGCCTTATTTAAAAGAACGCCCAGTTCGGCTGATAGGATCAGGGAATGCTGTAAGGATGAATAAAGCTTTGCAGCAGATGATTTTCAAGCTTTTTGACATTCCCTTATGTATTCCAGTCCATAAGGAAGAAGCAAGCTATGGCGCAGCACTGTTCGCACTCATTGAGGCAGGTTTTTTTAGTACATTAGAAGAAGCTCAAAAGCTTATTAGATATACTTGTGATTTAGATCAGACCTAGACTATCAAGGGAGTAGTTTGATTCTATAAGCAGTGGCAATAGGAATTATAAATAAGTGTCATAAAATACCCAGCCTAAACAGTGATTAGGTCACAGTTAAATATAAATACCATGAGTATAATAAAGATGCAGCTAGATTAAGTAACGAACTTAGCGGCGGCAAATTTATTAATACTTGAGGTGATAGTGTGAATAACAATATGTTTAGCAATCTTAAAAACAACAAGTTTTTATTTTTAGTAACATTAGCTTATTTTATTTTAGGATTTATCACTATACATTTTGCTCTTCTAGGTATTTTATGTATGATACTGCCCTTTGTCCTATTATTTAAAAACCAACGAAAAACTTGGTGTCAGGGGTATTGCCCAAGAGCGAACCTTTATACCAGAACAGGAAAATTTACATCCAAGTATTCTATGAAAACACCAAAGTTTTTTGTTAAAGGCTATATGAAGTGGATTATTTTCGGCTATTTTGTGCTTAGCTTGTTTTTTATTACAATGACAACAGTTAAAGTTGCAGCAGGGGATGTTGCGCCTATGAATTATCTAAGATTTTTAATTGTTTTTCCGCTGCCAAAAGCTATGCCGCAGCTATTCAGTTACGGAGGAGCTGCGCCATGGATAACGCATCTTGCTTATCGGTTTTACTCAATGATGATGACAACCACTCTGCTGGGACTAGGCCTTGCTCTCATTTATAAGCCAAGAACGTGGTGCACAATTTGTCCGATTGCAACACTTTCAGATGGGTATATTAAAAAGGCGAAAGGATAGGGCTGAGTGGGGCGGAATATGCAGCAATGAATAGGAGATAAACAGAATACAAAATAAGAGATAAGCGATAAACTTCATCAGCATTCAAGGAGCAGGACCAAGATAGAAAGCAAAAAAGAGAAATCATTTGATAGAGCTATAAGGAGGATAAAACGGATGGCAAAATTATATGGCAGGGAAATGTCAAAACAGGAGCTGCTGAAAAAGGTAGGAAACATGGCTCAGGTAGCTTCAATCACGCCTTATGAAATGAGCGAAGGTAGAGCGAGGGGCATCAAAGCCTTTGATGTTTCAGCAGGAGAAATGAGTTTTACAGTGCTTGAGAGCAAATGTCTGGATCTATTAAATATGAAATATAAAGGCATCAACCTAGGCTTCTTGTCTAAGCCGGGACTTGCTGCGCCGGAATATTTTAACCCTATTGCAGGGGAGTTTTTACGTTATTTCCAAGGGGGTATGCTTTATACCTGCGGGCTTTCCAATATAGGCGTTCCTTGTGTAGATGAAGGGGAAGACCATAGTCTTCATGGCCGAATTGCCCATACGCCCGCTGAAAAGGTAAGTGTATTTTCAGCTTGGGACGGAGAAGATTATGTGATGAAAATATCCGGAGAAATGAGAGAAGCGGCACACTTTAAAGAAAATTTAGTCCTCAAAAGAGAGATTGAAACAAAGTTAGGTGCAAAGTATGTGAGGATTCGAGATGTGGTTGTTAATGAAGGACAGGAAGAACAGCCCGTTATGCTTTTATATCATTTCAATTTTGGGTATCCGCTTTTAGATGAAGGGACAAGGATCATTGTCCCACAAAATAAAATCCTGCCTAGAACAGAAATAGCTAAGGAAAATATCACTGAGTTTGAAAAAATAAGCGGACCTATCGATCAGTTTAAAGAGCATGTTTTTTATATCGAAAGTGCATCGAATGAAAAGGGAGACACTTATGCAGCACTTATTAATGATCAATTAGGCCTTGGGGTGTATGTCAAATATAATCTATCTGAGCTCCCTATTTTGGTTGAATGGAAATCGATGGCCTCTGGAGATTACGCCTTAGGCTTAGAACCAGGAACCCATTACTTAGAGGGCAGAGATGAGGAAAGAAAAAAAGGAACGCTTAAGACTTTAGCCCCTTTTGGGCAATTAACTTTTAATTTGGAAATCGGCGTATTAGATGGTAAAAATGAGATTGATATGTTTGTGAGGAAGTTGGAGAAATTAAGGAACTTAAATAAGTAATTTTTTAAAATGATATGTTGTAAATATTTAGGCCTGAAGCTCATTTTTCCAATGACTGTATAAAAAATATATATTAGGAAGATGTTCTTGTTTTTTATCAAAGTATAAACCATAACATAATTCATACCCCGTAAAACGACTTCACTCTTAAATACTGCTGAGTATTTAAGAGTGAAAAAGGTATCTAGATTTATTCTAAATAGCATGAAGATAAACAGACTATTTAATAGTAATAGATTTTAATATATAATATAGAAAAGACTGGAAACTATTAAGCTGGGGGTTGTTTATAAATGAGGGGTATTAAGAAGGATGGCATAACCTTTTTGGGGGAGTTTACGGATAAAGACCTTGAGAGAGAATTTTTCAATAATGATATGAAGCGCTATGAGAAATGCGTGGGCCCCATCGCAATGATATACGGGACAATATATATGATGTTTCTCATAGCAGATTACTTTGCTATTGAAAGCGCCTTAGGGTTTCAACGGATAGTAATAATTAGGGGACTATTTCTAATGGTATCGGCGCTGATATATGTAGCTGCTAAAAAAATTAATAATTATACTCAGCTGGCTTACTTAATAACAGCCTATGAAGGTTTGGCTGTTATGGGTTTCTTAGGCATAATAGATCAATATGAATCTCTTACATTATTATCATTTTTTAGTGTAGTCGCTATAACCTTAGCAATCTATGTTATACCTAATAAGCTTAGCTATGCACAAGTCATTTCTATTTTTCTCAGCCTGTCTTTTTTTATATTTTATGCTAACCGCATAACAGGAATGGATACCTTTATGTTTTTAAAACTTGCTTCATACAGTTTTATCATAATTACCTACTGTAATATAGGAGCGTATCTGACTCATTTTTATAAAAGAAAGCATTTTGCAGAAAATAGAGAACTTCTAAGAATATCTATTACAGATTCACTGACTGGACTGTATAACAGAGCTAAATTTAATGAGGAATTTAATAGATGGGCTACCTATTGCAATGACCATGAGATTCCTCTTGCACTGGTTGTACTTGATATAGATGACTTTAAAAGGGTTAATGATAGCTACGGACATCTTGTAGGGGATCAGGTTATACAAAATATAGCATTAATCACGAAAAAGACAATTCGCAGTATGGATATTGCAGCTAGATGGGGAGGCGAAGAATTTGTAATACTTTTTCCTAATACAGATATACATCAGGCTAGAGAAATCATGGAGAGCATGCGGATTTGTATCCAAAACAATGAGTGTGGCACGGTAGACAGAATGACTTGTAGTTTTGGTCTGGCAAGTCTGAAAAAAAATGAAAGTCCAGAATCCTTGCTTCAAAGAGCGGATAAACTTCTTTACGATGCTAAGGCGTATGGTAAAAATGTTGTTATATGTGAACTGGAAGAATCGCATGATTTATAAGCATTTAATATAGGAAGTATTGTAAGCAATAAAGATAAAGCTTTTAAAAATCGCCTAAAGAGTAAATGAGCATTAGCAATTAAACGAAATGCGAAGTATAGCAAAATTTAAATATACCGGATAAGGCCATTTATACCTTATCCGGATTTATTTTGACCCTGTGTTTTTTATATTTGATTTTCATAAAAGTTGGCAAGTCTTATAAGGTGTCATTTTATTCCGAGCGAGTATAATAAACAGTTAGAAGCAGACACTAAAAGAGGAGTGTTATGTTGATATACAAGTGATAACTAAAAGTAATTTAAAATATCTTTTTTGTGTTTAACATAAAAGCAAATCAAAAATATGGAAGGATAAAAGGAGATAAAATGACACAGAAAACCTTAGTAATAAACGCAGGATGGCATTTAGATAATAGTTATGCCCAGCTTCCGGAAAAATTTTTTACACTTCAAAATCCTACCCCTGTTCATTCACCAAAATTAGCTGTCTTTAATGATTCTTTAGCAGCTTCTTTAGGATTTAACGCAAAAACGTTAAAAACTGATGAAGGGACTATGATATTTGCCGGGAATAAGGTGCCGGAAGGGGCAGTTCCACTTGCTCAAGCTTATGCTGGTCATCAGTTTGGTTATTTTACAATGCTGGGAGATGGACGTGCAGTGCTCCTGGGAGAGCAGATTACCCCTAGAGGTGAACGGTTTGATATCCAGCTGAAGGGTTCAGGAATAACACCCTATTCCAGGCGGGGTGATGGGAGAGCAGCCCTTGGCCCAATGCTTCGTGAGTATATTATCAGCGAGGCGATGCATGCACTAGGTATTGAGACAACCAGAAGTTTAGCAGTAGTCACAACGGGTGAAGCCGTCTATAGAGAAAAAGAGGAGCCAGGGGCGGTTATGACCCGTGTGGCATCAAGCCATTTGCGTGTTGGCACTTTTGAATATGCAGCAAAATGGGGCGAGCTGAAAGAACTTGAAGAACTAGCTGATTACACATTGCAAAGACATTTTGGTGAATCTGATGTAGATGAAAATCCCTACCTTTTCCTGCTGAAGGAGATCGTTAGCCGTCAAGCTTCACTCATTGCCAAATGGCAGCTGGTTGGTTTTATTCATGGGGTAATGAATACTGACAATATGGCACTTAGTGGAGAGACTATTGATTATGGTCCTTGCGCTTTTATGGATACGTATGATCCAAAGACAGTATTTAGTTCAATAGATACCCAGGGACGGTATGTTTATGAGAACCAGCCAAAGATTGCTGTATGGAATCTTGCTAGGTTTGCTGAAACACTGCTGCCACTCTTGCATGATGATGAAGACCGAGCTGTGAAATTAGCACAAGATGCCATCTCTAGGTTCACAGATTTATACCGCAGCCATTATGCAGCAGGCATGAGATCAAAGCTAGGCCTATTTAATAATGAAAAAGAGGATGAAGCGCTTATTGAAAGACTTCTTAGTTTGATGCACAAATATCAAGCTGATTACACGAATACCTTCCGAGCCCTGACATTTGATAAGATAGAAGGAACCCCTTTATTTGATGCCTCAGAATTTAAGGAATGGTATAAATTATGGCAGGAGAGGCTAGGCAGACAGCAGGAAGATGAAGATACATCCCATCAGCTGATGCGAAGCAGCAATCCAGCAGTTATCCCCCGCAATCATCGGGTAGAGGAAGCACTGAATGCAGCGGTAAAGGGGGAGGATTATAGTGTAATGGAGCGTCTCCTTAAGGCGCTTTCAGATCCTTACGCCCATTCATTTGAGCAGGATGAATATGCACAGCCGCCAGCACCATCAAATTGCCGTTACCAAACCTTCTGCGGAACTTAAGATAAACAATAAAAACAATCAGCCGGCTGCTTAATTCTTTTGTAAGCAGTCGACTGATTATAAATACCCTATTCGCTTCAATGCCGTTAATATTAAAATTACATATTCATTCCCTTCAATTGTAAACATCATACTTCATACGTACAAACGGTAAAAATGAAACTTACAACTATCTAATATTTAATAATCCATTATACACTTATATTTAATACCTTTAATACTTTTAATACTTTTTAATAGTGTTTGATTTAACATATTTTGAATATAAAAAAAACCCAACTTCACAACTAACTACTGAATACCAAAAACTTGATAAAACTGTAATAAGCGAATAGGGTATACGGGAAGCGTTATAAGCTGCTTCCATAGACTTATTATAACATAACATATTAAAAATGAAAAGGGAAAATATTCTTTTTTTATGATTTTTCATAAATTATTGTTCTGTTTTTACCAGTACGCTTGGCACTGTAAAGGGCATGATCCGCAAAAGCAAAAAGGGTTTGTTTATCTACTGCCTCGGAAAGTTCGCAGACACCAATGCTGACACTGAATCTTTCACTATCTATGGAATTAATGGAGATGTTATTGAAGGCTATTCTAATCCTTTCGGCGGCTTCAAAGGCTTTAATCTGATCTTTATCTGTAAATATAATAGCAAATTCCTCACCACCATATCTTGCAGCATAGTCATCGCTTCGAATATTGCTTTTAATAACTTTAGCTAAAGATTTAATCACATCATCTCCAACACTATGTCCATAGGTATCATTTACCCTTTTAAAGTTATCAATATCCAGCACGGCCAGGCTAAGCGGAAAATTAAAGCGCCTGCTTTGTTCAATTAAGCTTTCAAGATGTTCATAGAAAGTTTTATGATTATAAAGTTCTGTTACAGGTTCTATTTTTGAGTTAAGTTCCATGACGAAGTTTTTAAGAGCTAATTCCTGCTCGTTTTCATACATTGAGACAAAAGACTGTAATATTTCTTGAGACCTGTTAACAAAAGAATAAACCAGAAGTACAGCTGAAATCATAAAAGCGATATTAGTACATAGATCAGTAAGTGAATGATTGACTTTCTCTATAGGTTTAGTTGGCAGATAAAGAAATACTATTGCAAAATAAGCTGCTAAGTTAAGTGCTAAAGCAAAAAGTGTAATTTTTTTGTTTCCATAATAGACCGAAAGCATAATAGGAAAAATAAAAACCACATAAATAATTGAAACAGCATAGTGAATATAAACTAAATTACATACAAGAAGGGTCCCGGCGATGATAATTAAATATTTTGGTGCTTCTTTAAACTTATTCTTAATAAGAGGATAGCACAATTCAGTTATTGAAAATAATAACATATTTAATAGCAGTGGTTTAAGAACATAAGATTTAAAATACAGAAAGTTACCATCGCCTCGTGGTATGGCAACCAGGAAAAAGATAATGATTTCAGTAACAAATGAAATGAGTACAATATGCCAAAAGGTATTTAAAATTTTTCTGTTCCATTTGTCAAACTCCACCACATCAGAAATGTTTCTATAGATCATCAAGATCACCTTCTTTGCTCGGAAATATAAAAAGCAGCAGATATTTAGATCAATAAATCATGAGCTGTATAATAACGTGTTAAAAATATTTTATTTAATTGTAGTATATCAAGTTTTGGAAAAAGCGTAAACACTTCATTCTACAGAATGCGTTAAAATCTATCGTGACATAAAACAGTTGGTGTGAGCAGCTGCAAAGCTTAAGCAACACATATTATCCGCTTAGTAAAGTAACGGATAAAGTTAAAGTTGGAAGCCTTATTTACTTAGTGTTAAGTAGAATAAAGAAATTGTTAAATAAAAATTAGATTTAGCAGACAAGAAAATAGTAATGAGTGGGTTAAAATATTAAAATATGCGGGGGAAATAAAGCTTGGGTTTTTACTAGGATGTTCATTTATAGGCAGTATTTCAAAAAAATAAATGCCCATATTGAGGGCATAAGAAATGCTCGGTATGAGAGTAAATAACCGAGCAAGTTTAGAAATTTTACTGATGAGTTTCCATAAAAATATCTCCGCCTTTTTTCATATCAGAACCATTTAAATAATGATTCGCAGCGATGGATAAAGAAGTAAAAAGAATCACTGATGTCAGACATACACCAACGCTGAATATTTTGAGCTGTTTTTTGGATAAGATATAATTATTCTTAATAAAAAAGCTGATAATAGAAATCATAAAGCCGAGCGGAATTAGATAAGACGCATAAACGGGACTTTCTTTGAAATGAGAAATGCCTCCGCTGATCATGCCTATACCAATTGCAAGGGTAAGAGAAACAGTTACTAGTTTTAGAATTTTTAGAAGTGAAATCTGTTTGTGGTCAATAACAAATTCATTAATAAATGTTCCGGTACTAAACATAAATAAACCTAGAGCAAGTATAATAGAATATCTGATCGGATTAAAAGGCATTAATACTATACCGCTTGAAGTCATACCAATTCCTAAAAAGTAAATAACATAAACAAGATACATAGATAACATTTTCTTTAACATTGTTTCAGCCCCTCTTAATTTGGATGTAAAAAACCTCCCCATCAGACTAATACACGAATATGGAGATTACATGGATTTTTAGTTGTAAAACATATTATTTTTTTTGCGACTTGGCGCTAAATGCATAGAAATAGAAAAAACCTGTTTAAACAAATCAGGTATTATAGCCTTGCATAAGAGTTAGTTATAATTTATAATGTAACTAGTGTTATATAACAGTTGTATTGATAAGGAGTACACTATGCCGCCAAAAACAATATACGACAAAGATGATATTATAGAAGCCGCTTTCAATATAGCTAAGGAAGAAGGCTTTAAGGGGATTACAGCACGCAGTGTTGCAAAGTATCTTGGATGTTCTGTAGCCCCTATTTACGTTAATTTTGAGACAATAGAGGATTTGACAGAAGCTGTCATAAAACGTGTTTTTGATCTCTCACAACACCTGTTTGCCAGAGAAGATGGAGATAATGTATTTGATAATATTGGAAAAGCAAGTCTTGCTTTTGCGAGGGAATATCCTGTTCTTTTTCGCGAACTTATTATGCAGCCTAACCCCTATATGGACTCTTATGAAACACTTGAAAATGTTTTGCTTGAAGCTATAGCAGATGAAGAAGAGATGAGGGACTGGACGGTAGAAGAAAAAAGGCGCCTACTGCTAAAGATGCGTATCTTTCAGACAGGATTATCCGTCTTGGGTGCTAATGGACATTTGCCAAAATGGGCAGATGATGAAGAACTACTGATGGAAATAGGAGAAGAACTGCTGCTTATTCATAAAATGAACAGGGAGGAGAAGACGCAATGAAAAAGATAGTGATTATTGGAGGAGGAATAGCTGGGCTTAGTGCAGGCATTTTTGCTCAAAAGAATGGCTTTGAAAGTATTATTTTAGAAAAACATCATACTTTAGGTGGTGAATGTACTGGATGGAACCGGCAAGGCTATCATATTGATGGATGTATTCATTGGCTTGTAGGAACCAAAGAAGGAACGCCCATGCATACGCTTTGGACTCAGGTAGGAGCTCTTGAGGGGACAGAAGTTTTTCACCCGGAGACTTTCTTAAGCTTCGAATATGAAGGGAATGCAGTTCATCTTTGCCGGGATTTGGAGAGGCTAAGGAGCAGCTGGCTTAGGCTCGCGCCACAGGATAAAGAGGCCGTAGAAGATTTTTATCAGACAGTTAAAGCGCTGCAAGCTTTTAATATGCCTGTTGATAAACCTATATCTATGATGACGCTTTTTGAAAAAATAAAGCTTATTAGCTCGATGAAAGAGGCTGGGGCGATTATGGATAAGTATGGGAAGATCAGCTTAAAGACTTATGCAAGGCGGTTTAAGCATCCGGTGCTCAGGGAGTTACTCGCAAATTTCCTGCCAGAAGGATACAGCGCGTCTTCGATATTCTTTGCCTTGGCAAGCTTTACGAAGGGAGATGCGTCCATTCCTTACGGGGGATCAAAAGCGATGGCTATGAGGATGGAGGATAAATACCGCAGCCTAGGGGGAACCGTTATTGCTTCCAGCGAAGTTGTTAAATTGAACATCAAAGATAAACAAGTAGACTGTTTAGTCACTAAAGATGGAAAAAAGTATCAAGCTGATTATTATATTGCTGCCTGCGACGCTCATAGGCTTTATGAGCACCTGCTAGAAGGCAGATACTCGGACTCCGCCTTTAAAAAACGCTTCAGTAATTCTATCGACTACCCATTAGCTTCTAACATCTATATTGCTTTAGCCTATGAAGGAGAGCTGGATAATCTGCCTCGCAGCCTCCGTTTTCAGGTTACCCCTTTTAAGATTCATCATGAAGAGATTCATTACTTAACGATTAATCATTATCAATATGAAAAGACGTTTGCACCAGAGGGACATAGCGTCATAACGTGTGCGATTAATCAGTTTTATTCAGATTATGAGGCATGGGACCAATTATCACAAGATATGCAGGCTTACCAGCAGGAAAAGGTAAGAATCGGATCAGAGGTACTGCGAGCTGTTGAAATGAGATTTCCTTATATGAAGGGCAAAGTTAAAGTGCTTGATGTGGCTACACCAAAAACTTACGAGAGATACTGCAACGCTTACCGCGGGGCTTTCATGGGTTTTCTGCCTACAATCAAGGGAAAGATGATGGCACATTCAGGACACATTAAAGGGGTAAAGAATCTGTTCTTAAGCGGGCAGTGGCTGCAGCCGCCAGGCGGACTTCCTGTAGCAGTTATAACAGGCAGAGATACAATTATGTGGCTATGTAAAAAAGAAAAAAAGCCGTTCACCTATTATTAATTTTTGTATTGGAGATAATCGCTAAAAGCAGAAATGAAGGGGGATGATGATCATGAAAATTACTGCTATTTACGGTACTCAGCGAAAATCATGTACATATAACATTGCAAAAGGATTTATAGAAAGGCTGAAAGAGCAGGATGAAGTAACGGAGTTTTTTCTGCCTAAAGATGCTCCGCATTTTTGCAGGGGATGTTTTAAATGTTTTGAAGATCATACAAAATGTCCTGACTATAAGTCTATAGGACCAATACTTGATGCTATAGTTAAGTCAGATTTAGTGCTATTTACTTCACCTGTCTATGTTTATCATGCAACAGGGCAGATGAAGGCTTTTCTTGATCATTTCGGGTTTCAATGGATGGCTCACCAGCCTAATAGAAACATGTTTAATAAGCAGGCTTTAATTATCTCGGCAGCGGCAGGGGCTGGAACAAAATCAACGATTAAAGATATTAAAGATAGTTTGGATTTTTGGGGGATAGCTAAAGTGTACAGCTATGGAAAAAATGTGGCAGCAGCTGAATGGGGGGGGATAAGTGATAATATAAAGTTATCTATCGAGAAAGAAACAGATAAACTGGCCTTAAAGATAAAATTGCAGAGCGAAAATGTACAACCATCAATTAAGGTTAAGGGATTGTTTTATGTGATGCGTTTTATGCATAAAAAGTTTGCATTTAATCCGCTGGATGTAGCGTACTGGAAAACCCATGGATGGCTGGATGATAAAAGACCCTGGTAATCACTAGTTAATATGTAGAAAACAACATGGTTTAGGGTAATGAACCCTATGCATTGATTAGCCTAAAATGGAGATGTTTCAATCATTTCAGCTATCAGAAGTACAGTAATAAAAAAGAGATAGAAATGGAATTTACACTAGGTTTAATTAAAAAGGGAAATAGCTGAGACTAAAAAAATGTTGAGGGCTAGGGGGAGAGGCGGTTGCTATAACCACCTCTTTTTTTGCCAAAGAAGTATTGATATGAAATGAAAATAGGCATTTATACATCTTTTTATGAAATTTGGCAAAGCTAATCTCTGTAGGAAAGAGGTGATTAAGATGAGCATTCAAAATGATTTAGAAAGGGCAGCTGCATACTGTGAAGCCATAAAGGGAAGTTATGCACTAATGGCTCATTCAACGGAAGAGAAAGAGGCCAAACAGGTATTCAATTCAATGAAAACTGACATGGAAAATCATATTAAATTTCTTAATAATAGAATGGAATATCTTAAGCAAAATAATGATTTGATTAAGAATAAATAAGCTGAATTTAAAAATAGCAGCGTATGATAGATCTCAATATGCTCTTATCCAGACAAGTTATTATACAGCATCGAGGAGACTTGTGATGAAAAATAAAATAAATAAAGCTTTTAGGCAAGCTGAAGGCACAAAATATTTAGCATTTGCATTAACGCTTATGAAATGGATATTTTGGGGAAGTATTATTGGGATAGTAGTGGGATCAACATCAGCTTTACTTCTAAGTGTCAACGATTTTCTTACTCAAGTAAGAGAGAAAAATCCTTCCACACTGCTTCTTCTCCCGGTTGGGGGGATAGTAATAGGCTATTTATATCAGTATCATGGAAATAACTCACGGAAAGGAAATGACTTAATTATAGAGCATATTCATCACGGACAGGGACAGATTCCTCTAAGAATGGGGCCTATAGTATTTATATCTACATTTATTACACATTTATTAGGTGGTTCAACAGGAAGAGAAGGGGCTGCTATTCAGATGGGAACAAGTATAGCAGAAGCAGTCAATAGAATTTTTAAAGTAGATAAGATAGATCGAAGAATTTTAATTATGAGCGGGATAAGTGGTGGGTTTGGTTCAGCATTTGGCACTCCTTTGGCAGGAACAATTTTTGGCATGGAGATCATCTCTTTAGGCAAGATGAAATACGAGGCATTTATTCCTTGTTTTGTTTCAAGCTTAGTAGGGCATCTAGTATCAGAAGCTTGGGGAGTTGAACATGAACATCATATTATAAAAAGTATTCCGGAGCTGACCGGATTGACCTTTATAAAGGTTATCGCTACAGCGATTATTTTTAGTTTTGCAAGTGTCTTATACAGCCAAATAAGGCATGGTATAAAGATGTTTTCAGAGAAGTATATGAAAAACCTAATGATACGAGCTGCAGTTGGAGGGCTCATAATTATAGCTTTGACTTATCTATTAGGAACAAGAGACTACCTTGGCCGAGGATTGCCTATCATTAATGAAGCCTTTGAAGGACATGTTTCTCCTCTTGCATTTTTAAATAAGATTATTTTTACTGCAGTTACAATGGGAACTGGTTTTCGGGGCGGAGAAGTTATTCCTCTCTTTTTTGTAGGATCAACTTTAGGAAATGCCTTGTCAGCTTTAGTAGACTTGCCAACGTCATTTCTTGCTGCATTAGGGCTTATTGCCGTATTCAGCGGGGCTTCAAATGCACCAATAGCCTGCTTTATTTTTAGTGTTGAATCGTTTGAAGGGAAAGGAATTATTTTTTTCTTTATGGTTTGTCTCATTAGCTATATATTTTCTGGGCATCATGGCATCTATGCTGCGCAAAAAATATATGAACCTAAAAGCAGATTACTAAGTCTTCCGGAAGGTGAAACGATTAGTAAAATTGAACAGAAAAAAGAGAATTTCAAAACACCCTGAAGTCTCCCAAGGGTGTTTTGACTAATGATATAAGTATATTTCCGTGGTAAATAAAAAGATTACTAAGGAATTAATAAGTTGAAAATAAATGAGATAGGATATAAAATTAAACTATACATCAGAAAGCTATATTTTATAGATTATATAGAC
Source organism: uncultured Clostridia bacterium (assembly GCA_937981575.1). Taxonomy (GTDB): domain Bacteria; phylum Bacillota; class Clostridia; order Lachnospirales; family Cellulosilyticaceae; genus FMMP01. The sequence continues at coordinate 19,086 of CALJNR010000047.1, forward strand.
AACTATAGTTTAGTTGGAACTAACATTTCTCTATAAAATAAGCAGCATTAAGTCTTAAATAATAGAAGGAAAAGTGAAATGGGAAAATTCGATATTAATAGTTTTAAGTGGATTTATGAGCCCAAAAAAAGTATTGTTACATCAGACAAAATAGTCATTGTGACAGAACCCAACACAGACTTCTGGCAGCGCACTTACTATGGATTTAGAAATGATAATGCCCCGGCACTGTTAACAGAAACAATAGAAGAAGAGTTTTCCTTTACAGTTAAAGCAGAGTTTAACTCAAAGACAATGTATGACCAATGTGGTGTTATTATCTATCAAGATAGTGAAAACTGGTTTAAAGCTTCTATTGAATATGAAAATAATCTCTATCAGAGGCTGGGAAGCGTAGTAACTAACAGAGGTTACTCAGATTGGGCGACAACAGATATTGATTCAAATATTAAATCAATGCATTACCGCTTAAGCCGAAGAGGAAGTGATTACTGCATTGAGAACTCTAGTGACGGTATTACCTTTAAGCAAATGCGAATTTTTCATTTGTTTGAAGGTGGGGGGAGCATACGATTTGGTGTTTATGCATGCAGTCCTATGGAGTCAAGTTTTGATGCCATTTTTACAAAGATGAATATCTCGGAATGTATGTGGGGATCCCATACTGCGGAATAAATCAAATATTTATTAATAAAAGATACAAAAGCATAGAATAATGAATTAATCTAAAACAAACACTATCAAAAGAAGTATATAAAAAAACAAGTGCTAAAAATCACAAGACGTGTAAGAAAAATCTAAGGAGAAATAATGATCAGAGACATTTATGACTGTATATTAAATGGCCAGGATGTAAGAAAAAATTTAATAGAATTAAGAAAAGAACTAAAAGAAGAGTCGAATAAAAATGCTTTTACATACTTTTTGGCTGGAGATTATTCACACTTCTATAAGCTGTTAAAATCAGAAGATGCTAAAGTGCGTAAAAATGCTGCTTTAATCATGGGAGAACTTGCGGTTCCAGAATTTATGACTAAACTCTACGAAGCTTATGTCAAAGAAGATAAACTCTTTGTAAAAAGCGATTATCTTACAGCAATTCGCCATTATGATTACCACTCACTGATACAAAAATTTAAAGAAAGACTAAGTATATTAACAAACAATGTTTTTGAAGAAACAAGTCTTAAGCATATTCGAGAAGAGATACGCATTTTAACTGAAATGCTGATTGAATCAGAAAAACCTGCCATGCACAGATTTACAGGGTATAAAGAAGAGTCAGATATCATTCTTCTGACCAATAGAGATCATAGCAAGGTTACTTTAGATCAGGTTCATAATAGCAGGGCTAAAACATTTGGGGCGGGTATTATCATAAGGACGAAAGATCTTGGCGAAATCATACCCATTAGGACTTACTCAGAACTTCTCTTTCGTTTAAATGAAGTAAGCAGTATAGAGGACTCATCCACACTAGGAGCTGAGGCCATTTATAAAGGGAGATTATTAGATTTTCTAAGTGCAAGGCATGAAGGAGATCCGCCCTATTATTTTAGAATAGAAATAAAAAGCAAAATGCCGCTTGATAAAAAAAGTATGTTTGCCAAAAAGATGGCTGCAGAGCTTGAACGTCTATCAGAGAGAAAACTCATTAACTCAACTTCTAATTATGAATTTGAACTAAGGCTTATAGAAAATAGAGAAGGCAGATTTAATGTACTTATTAAGCTGTATACGCTTAAGGATCAGCGGTTTAAATACCGTAAAAATACGATTGCGGCTAGTATAAACCCCGTTAATGCCGCACTTACTGCTATGCTTTCAAAATCCTATCTCAAAGAAGGGGCCGATGTACTAGATCCTTTCTGCGGGGTTGGAACGATGCTTATTGAGCGTAATAAAATTGTACCAGCTAAAATGATGTACGGCGTTGATATATTTGGAGAGGCAATTGAAAAAGCAAGAGAGAATGCAGAAGCAGATCAAAAAGAAATCTATTTTATCAATCGTGACTTTTTTGATTTTACCCATGAGTATTTATTTGATGAAATATTTACGAATATGCCGACTGCCGGGGGACGAAAAACAGAAGAAGAGATAGAAATGCTTTATATGAGATTTTTCAATAGAGCTTTGGAGTTATTAAAAGACGAGGCTGTTATTGTACTTTATACAAGAAATAATGCTTTGGTTAAAAAAGGAATTAGAAATAAAAAAGAATATAGTATAATAGAAGAATATGAGCTTTCTAAAAAAGAGCAGACCTATGTCGTTATTCTTCAAGTAAAAAGGTAGCAGTGATTTATTTAGTAGACTATAATAACATAACTTCTAAAAAAAGAAGCTATTTAATAAGTAGAGACAAACATCCCCTGATTTCAGCGAAATAAGCTGAAATCAGGGGATGTTTGTCTGTGGAATTTTAGCGAATAAATCACCTAATGTTATCATATATTATTTTAACTAAAGGATAAGGAAGAGACGCCTCAAGTAAAATGATTAAAGAGCAATCCACTAAGAAAGAAGGGGAACATTTTGGATCCAATACAAGATAATATAGAAGCAAATGATCATACACTCATTCATACGTTATTGTTCTTGGTAAGAGAAAACAACATGAAGGAGGACCTGGAAGTTGCATCAAAGTGCCTAAGATCACTAGAAAAAAGCGCTTACAAGACAGTTGTTGTGTATAATCAAGGATGTTTTACAAACGATCAGCTTAAAAGTTTTTTGGATTTGTTTGGTTTAAAATGCATTGTAATAGGAAATGGAAATAATGCAGGGACTGTTATTGGACGACAAAGTTGTTTTGAATGGATAGAGGAGCATTATCAGAATGCAAGGTTTATCAGTGAACTGCATTTAGATATGGTTTTCACCAATGATTGGGAAAAACCACTGATTCATTATTTAGATACTCATGATGAGCCTATTATAAGCTGTGGAATTATTGATAAGGATGGCTATATGAACTTTTTAGAAAAACGTGCTGAGCATTTTCAGGGAGACCTAAGTATTACGGATGACTTTCTAATGCAGCTTAGGTGTGACCGAGTTGTACATGGATTTACGAATCCATGTATTCATGTTGCTGAGATTTTAAAGTGTACCGGTGGATACAATCCTAAGTTTTTGAAAGGAAAACAGTGTTTTGAAGATGACAGCATGCTGCTTGGCTACTATTATTACTATGGGACAAGAGCCAGCTGGTATCCGAAGGTTAACTATAATTCAGTTGTTTATCATGCGGTGGCAGGACAGAGATTAGGCATGATGGACAGTGTACTTATTAACTATGAAGGCTTAGTGAGACAGTATGGCGCAATGGGACTTAAGCATCTTAGCGAGCTTCACAAAAGTTTATGGCATATTCGCTACTTTAAAGAGCAGTATGAGAGAATGTAATTTGCTCTGTAACATACCGTATCAGAAGAGGAGAATGCACTATGTTTAAGAATAAAACCTTGATGATTACTGGGGGTACAGGTTCTTTTGGAAATGCTGTACTGGAGCGTTTTTTAAATACCGATATTGGAGAAATACGCATTTTTTCCCGGGATGAAAAAAAACAAGATGATATGCGTCATACATACAGCAGTGATAAAATCAAATATTACATAGGAGATGTTAGAGACTTAAGCAGTATTGAAAATGCCATGCATGGGGTAGATTATGTCTTTCAGTCCGCAGCACTTAAACAGGTGCCTTCTTGTGAATTTTTTCCACTTGAGGCCGTCAAGACTAATGTCATAGGAACGGATAATGTTCTGACAGCATGTATTAAAACAGGCGTTAAAAAAGTTATTTGTCTTTCAACGGACAAAGCAGCCTATCCGGTTAATGCCATGGGAACGTCTAAGGCAATGATGGAAAAAGTATTTGTAGCCAAGTCAAGAACAGTGGCGGAAGAGAAAACCCTCATTTGCGGCACCCGTTATGGGAATGTCATGTGCTCACGAGGTTCAGTTATTCCACTATTTATTGAGCAGATTAAGGCCGGGCAGCCACTGACAGTTACTGATCCAAATATGACACGGTTTATTATGAGTCTTGAGGAGGCTGTAGAGTTAGTTATATTTGCTTTTGAACATGCCCGTACAGGAGATATTATGGTACAAAAGGCACCGGCCTGTACGATCGGGGTGCTTGCACAAGCAGTGAAAGAATTGTTTCATGCGGATAATCCGATTAAGGAAATCGGTATTCGGCATGGAGAAAAAATGTATGAAACCCTTTTAACTAAAGAGGAATGGGCTCATGCGGTTGACATGGGAAATTTCTATAGAGTTCCGGCAGATCAGAGAGATCTTTATTATGATAAATACTTTAAAGGCAGCTGTACCCATTATGAACCTATTTTGGAGCTTAATTCCAATAATGCGACTCTTTTAACACTAAATGAGGTAAAGAAGAGACTGTTATCTCTTAAATACATTACAGACGAACTTATGGCCTGGCAGAATAGGCAAGTGAATTAGAGGGGGATTGCCAGATGAAGGTGCTTATAACAGGAGCTGGAGGATTTATTGGCAAAAACTTAGCTGCAGAGCTCAAAAACCGAGGATATGACCATCTTTTGGAATATGATATGCATACTGAAGAACAGGTTTTAGAGGCATATGTACGTGAATGTGATTTTGTATTTCATTTAGCCGGAGTGAATAGGCCTAAAGAAGAGGAGGACTTTTTTAAGGGCAATGTTGAGTTTACAGCCAGGCTTCTTGATCTGCTTAAAAAATATCAAAATAGAGCTCCTGTAGTCTTTGCTTCTTCTGTTCAAGCCGCGCTTAATAACCCATACGGGATAAGTAAAAGAAAAGGCGAAGAGTTGTTAGCTGCTTATACGAATGAAACAGGGGCGAAAACTTTTGCTTACCGCCTTGCCAATGTCTTTGGGAAATGGTGCAGACCTAATTATAACAGTGCAGTAGCAACTTTCTGCCATAATATAGCAAGGAATTTACCTATTCATATATCGAACGAAAATGCAGAAGTTAGGCTCATTTATATTGACGATATACTTGAAGCATTTATTAATACAATGGAAGGAAAAGAGTATCATACGGAAAGATATTATGAAATTAATCCGGTCTATCAAATAGCCCTTGGGGAATTGACTTGGCTTATCCGAATTTTTAAAAAGAGCAGGGGAGACCTTAGTATTCCTAATATGTCAGATGAATTTACAAAAAAGCTCTATAGTACGTACTTAAGTTATCTGCCGGAAGATCAACTAAGTTATCCACTTGAGATGAAAAAAGACCCGCGAGGCTCTTTTACTGAATTTATCCGTACGCCTGATCGAGGACAAATATCAGTTAATATATCAAAGCCTGGTATCATAAAAGGAAATCATTGGCATCATACCAAAAATGAGAAGTTTTTAGTAGTAAGCGGAAGAGGCTTGGTGCAGCTTCGGAAACTCGGCAGCGATCAAGTGATCACGCATAAGGTAAGCGGAGAAAAACTAGAAGTTATTGACATCCCCCCTGGATATGCTCACAACATAATCAATGAAGGGGAGTCAGACATGGTCACTCTTATTTGGGCTGATAGTCCATTTGACCCCAAAAATCCAGATACTTATTACTTGGAAGTATAAAGGCAGAAAGGAGAACGCCATGGAGAAAATGAAAGTTATGACCATACTGGGAACACGACCCGAGATTATTCGCCTTTCTGCCTGTATTAAGGCTTTTGATAAGTACTTTGATCATATTCTTGTGCACACTGGTCAAAATTGGGACTATACACTAAATGAAGTATTTTTTAAAGATTTAGAACTAAGGGCACCTGATTATTATCTGAATAGTGCAGGTAAAGACTTAGGAGAAACATTAGGCAATATCATTTCAAAATCATATGAAATTATAGTGAAAGAAAATCCAGAAGCTCTGCTCATTCTAGGAGATACAAACTCAGCACTCTCAGCTATTTCGGCTAAAAGATTAAAGGTTCCCATTTTTCATATGGAAGCAGGGAATAGATGTTGGGATTGGAACGTACCAGAAATGATCAACAGAAAGATCGTTGATCATATTGCGGATATTAATCTGCCGTATACCGAGCACTCGCGCAGATATTTAATAGCGGAGGGCATAGACGGGAAAACGATATTTGTGACGGGCTCTCCAATGACAGAGGTTCTTTCACATTATCTAACAAAAATTAATGCGAGCGACGTTGTAAGACGGCTTGGTCTGGAAAAAGGCAGCTATTTTTTAGTTTCTGCTCATCGGGAGGAAAATATCGATAATAAGCAACACTTTATGACTCTTATGACTTCTATTAATAGTATTGCAGACAAATATCAAAGGCCAGTGATTTACTCAACGCACCCTAGAACCATGAAAATGATAGAAACAAGACAGTTTAAATTCCATCCTTTGGTAAGAAATTTGAAGCCTTTTGGTTTTATAGATTATAATAAACTGCAGTTAGATGCTTACTGCGTTCTGTCGGACAGCGGCACCTTGTCAGAAGAAAGTGCGATACTAAGATTTCCGGCAGTACTTATCAGAACTTCTACTGAAAGGCCGGAAGTGCTTGATAAAGGAAGCGCTGTTATTGGGGGGATAAATCCTAAGGAAATAGAACAAAGCATTGAGCTTGCAACGGCGTATAAAGAAATTGCGGAGCATAGTATACCAGCAGATTACACAGATTTAAATGTTTCAATAAAAGTGACTAATATTATTCAAAGCTATGCAAAGATTGTAAATATGATCACATGGAGAAAATAGAGAATTAAAGACCGAGGTGTACATTCAATGTACACCTTTTTACATGCCAACATACATAATACAAGATAAAAAGGCTATTAGGAAAACGAACTATTTGTATTAAAACGGAATAGTTTGATTAATTAACCAGACCAGTCTTTTTGGTGTCTTATGAGGTATAGTAAAGCAACTAAGGAATTTATTACTAAGGCTTTAGGCAGATATCCCAAACTTCTGGATAATATTGTTTTCACGGATGAAGCAGATCAGATTTTAAGTAGATGGAAGATATTAAGAAATTAGACACGAATCTACAGCGGCGGAATAAAATATAGTGTAACCCCCTGAGGGGCATAAGGAGGGAGCCATGTTTGAGAATAAGGTAATATTAATTACCGGGGGAACGGGATCTTGGGGATATGAACTCACACGGCAGCTTTTGAAAATGAGGCCTAAAGAAATACGTATTTTTTCAAGAGGAGAATTTGCCCAGGTTAATATGCAGAGAAAATTTGAATCTGAATTTTTAAGGTTTATTATAGGCGATGTACGGGACGAAAAAGCTTTAGAAGAAGCACTTCAAGGAGTTGATTATGTTTTTCATCTGGCAGCGCTTAAACATGTGCATGTGTGTGAGATGCAGCCACATGAAGCTGTTAAAACTAACATAATGGGAACTGCAAATTTAATTCGTGCAAGTATAAAAAATAACGTGAAGAAGGTAATAGATGTATCTACAGATAAAGCCGTTGCACCGCTTAATTTATACGGTATGACTAAAGGGGTCGCAGAAAAGATGATTGTTCAGGCTAATCATCTTCAAGGGGACACACAATTTGTATGTATAAGGGCCGGGAATGTATTAGGATCTAATGGCAGTGTCGTACCTTTATTTATTGATCAGATTAAGAAATACAATAAGATCATGCTGACACACAAAGAAATGACAAGATATTTTCTAACTATCCCTGAAGCTATTACGCTGCTATTTGAAGCTGCAGAGCGTAGTATTGGTGGGGAGATTTTTGTCATGAAGATGCCAGCATGCAGAATTATAGATTTGGCTGAAGTTATTATTAAACTATATGGCAATTCAGAGACCCAAATAGAAGAAATTGGTATGAGGGCAGGAGAAAAACTTCATGAAGAACTCATATCTGTTTATGAATTAGGAAATGTTTATGAATACGACAACAATTATTACCTGATTATACCAAATGTTGTAAATGAGACGATCCGAAGGTATTATAATGATTTTAAAGAAATGATAAAAATGCAGATAACAGAGGCCTCATTAAAAGATAGCTTAATGAGTGAAGAAGAGATTAGATGGATGCTTCAAAAGGGAAGCTTTATCTTAAGTGAAGAATAGGGGGAGAAAGATGAGGCAAATTCTTTTTTCTCCACCGGATATTAAGGATGAAGATAGAGAGGCAGTAGCCGCAGTACTAAAAAGCGGATGGATTACAACTGGACCAAAGACAAAGGAATTTGAAGGAGAGATAGCAAAGTACTGCAACGTTCAGAGGGCTGTATGTTTAAATTCTGCAACGGCAGGATTAGAACTTATATTAAGAGTATTGGGGATTGGTCCTGGGGATGAGGTTATTACTTCTGCTTATACGTATACGGCAACAGCCAGTGTCATATGCCACGTTGGGGCCACTCCGGTTCTGGTAGACGTTGAGCCAGCAAGTTATCACTTAAGCATAGAAAAGCTGAGTCATGCCATAACAGAGAAGACAAAGGCAGTCATTACTGTGGATATAGGCGGGGTTATGTGTGATTATGACAAGATATTTGAAGCTGTAGAGCATAAAAAAAACAGGTTTAAAGTTTCATCCTCGCTTCAGGAGACTTTAGGAAGAATAGCGGTTATAGCAGATGCGGCGCATTCGTTTGGCGCCAGTTATAAAGGTATTAGAAGCGGAAAGGCCGCAGATTTTACAAGTTTTTCCTTCCACGCGGTAAAAAACTTAACGACGGGAGAAGGAGGGGCTGTTACATGGCACTTAGGGGAGCAGGTGGACGATGAAAGTATCTACAAACAGTTCATGCTTCTTTCGCTACATGGACAAAGCAAAGATGCTTTAACGAAGATGCAGATGGGTGCGTGGGAATATGATGTTATAATGCCTGCTTACAAATGTAATATGACAGATATTGCAGCAGCTCTAGGACTTAGTCAGCTTAATAGATATTCAAAGATACTTGCTTACAGAGAAAAATTGGTTCAGCTATATGACCAGTATCTTAAGGATTTGCCTCTTGTTACACTAAAACATAGGGATGGAGAAAAAACTTCCAGCTGCCATCTCTACTTGGTAAGTTTAAATGGTAAAGAGGAAAAAGATAGAAATAAGATTATAGAAGCATTAGCTAAAAAGGGGATAGCTTCCAATGTCCACTATAAACCGCTTCCTATGCATAGTGCTTATCAAAAGATGGGTTTTCATATTAATGATTTTAAAGAAGCTTATGCAATGTATAAGAAAGAAGTGACATTACCTCTTCATACGATGCTTACGGAAGAGGATATTATTTATATAGCAGATGCGCTGAAAAGCCTGATATAGAGCAGCTAAAATAAAGCAGCTGCGTAAACAGAGCGGATAGCAGACCATAGGAAAGGAAGAGTGCAGTATGGAGATTATTATAAAGCCTACTCCGTGGGATGACGCCTATTTTAATCTAAAAACAGGAAGAGTGACATTAGCAGATGAGATGACCCCTTTAGACATACAAAATCTTCAGACGATAAGCAAGACATTTGATTTGGTAGTTATCGATAATAGTAAGTGCAGCATGGGAAATGACCACATGCTTTCTAAACTAAAAAACAGCTATTTATGTGATATTCAAGTACGGTTTAAACTTAAGTGCAATAAAGTAAGATCAGAAAAATCGTCCTATATTAAAATCAGTAATCATGTAAAAGCTCTTCAAGATATATTGAACATTTCTGCAAGTTCTTTTCAATATTCAAGATTCAAGGTGGATCCCTATTTAGACTCCAACAAATCTCAAAAGGTTTATTTGAAATGGTGCCAAAGTGCTTTTGATAAATCAGATAAATACTTTGCTGTTTGTGAAAAAGAAGGAAGTATAGAGGGATATGCTCTATTTCATATTGACAAGGCTTTGGTGATTGAACTTATTGCTGTAGAGGAGAAGAAACAAGGAGAAGGTATTGGGAGTGCGATTATGAATCAGCTTATTTGCTATTGTCAGGAAAAAAATATTGATGAAATAAGGGTAGGGACTCAGGCAGAAAATAAAAATGCCGTGAGATTTTATCAAAAAAAAGGATTTAGTTTAGATGAAGTGCATACCATTTATCATTATTGGCCCAATAAATAAGTTATAGATGCCTGCCCTTTGTATGAAAGGGCAGGCATCTATAACTTATTTGAGGAAATCGTTTGTTATGTGTATTAAATGATGCGACTTTTAAATACCTCTAAATCAGAAGATATTCTTTTAAAATCTCTTGCCAGTTGCCTAAAACTTGTTGATCCTGAAAAACTTGAGCAACATGATATCTATAATTTGGCCAAGTATTGCGATTATGAAGAATAACTATAAACATTGGATCAAGGATCGTTTCATGAGCGAAATATTCCATGTAGCCATGGGCAAGAGGCGGATAATACATCGCGTAAGAGAGATAGTCTTTGACATCAAAAACTTCGGTGAAAAAGGGTGGAGACTGGCAGTAATAATTATTAATGATCCCCGTATTTGTGTTGAAAATATACCCATTTTTATAAATTAATAAGGGTTTATCTGATTGAACTTTGTGATCATGCAGAAACTGTATGAACTTTGGATGATACATATCATCGCTGTCTAGATTGGATAAATACAGCTGATCAGCATTTAGAATATAGTTTTCAATCAAAGACTTTTTATCAGACGTAAAAACAATATTTGAAGGTAGAGGAGGATATTTCAGGAGTTCTTTTTGAATAATATCCGTGCTGTCAGGATGGAAAGTCAGAAGACATAAAAACTCTTGATTCGTTTGAAACTCTAAGCTCTTGCGTGTAAAGCGATTGAAAATTTCCATTCTGTAGGCAATCCATTTTTCAGTTAATGAATCGGTAATATGATATTCTTGTGATAATCCGATATCTGAGTTGAATCGCGAAACGATTATATAGCGTGTTATCATCGTATGCCTCCTAAAGCAGTTTGATAAATTCTTTAAGTTCATCCTTAGTATTATTGTTTAAAGTATTTAGGTTTAAATCTGAATTTTGCCCTGAAAGCAGTAGATAAGATATGTCCCTGAGTACAATTTTAGGAAAGTTTTTGAAAGTAGACGGGGTAAAGGGGTGAAACTGTTCATAGATTGTTAAATATCTTTGGTATTCACGTTTGCTGCATAAGTAAGCCATCCCATTAAAAATAGGGAGGTTTTTCTGGGAAAGCTGACCAGTGTTTAGATTCAGCATTGCGCCTTTATCAAACAGAATGACTTTCTCGTTGCCAGAGAAAGGATACTGATGAAGGTATTCTATCAAGTGAAGGCTATAGATAAAGAATGGATCCCATTTGATGAGCAGGATATTTTCAGTATCAGACAATATAAGAGATGAAATATAATTTTTAGCGGACAGATTTAAAGGAATGTAATGACAGGGAGCAATTTGTATATGATTAGGGATTAAGCCATAGTTAAGTAGAAAAAAATGAAAAAGTGTTTCAGCTTCATGAGGATATTCAATAAAGCATTTAAAATTCGTATTGGTTTGATGAATAAGACTTGGCAGTATGAAGTACTTTAATAAATAAAATTTTGGTTCAAGTGTCTCCAACTGTTTTTCAAAATGGTTGTAAGTCTTAGGATCTGCAGAGATTTGCTGCATAATATGCGTAAGTTCATTGGTCATAGTGACCTGAAATGGCATGCGGACAATAATATGTTTATTCAGCCTACTCATCCTTTCTAATTTTCTCAGACATGGCGTACTGGCTTTGATGTCTAAGGCTTAGTCTTTATATAATATGCCTTAATAAAGGAAAAGTGAGGATTGATTTGTAAATAATAATATGATATATTAAATGAGTTATAATTTTCTCTAAAAGGGAGTAGCTATACAGCAAATGCATAAATAGGGTCAACATAATGGAGAAATCCTGGTCCTATTTGCTTTAAAATAATTTTTAAAGGAGCGAGACTTTTAGATTGGTATGTTTATCGGCATACTAATCTATGGGTCTGCTCTTTTTTTACGCACCCGCCTATTAAGCATACAGGAAATGGTTATATATTTTTCAAAGGGATATTATGTCATGTATCTTTTGAAATATAGAGCAACAACCTATATAAATAGGCATAGGGCTGAAAATATTAATTACACACTTACATAAAGGGTGATTACAAAATATTTAATCAAAAGATAATGGAGGGAATGAGATGTATGAAGAGTATATCAGAGCGTTATTTTTAATTTTTATGGCTGAGATGGGGGACAAAACACAAATTTTAGCAATAGCATTTGCTACAAGATATAAAGTAAGCAAAGTGCTCTTAGGGATTTTTATTGGTTCTTTTTTGAATCATGGATTAGCGGTTTTATTAGGAGCTTATCTTTCTAAGTTTATTCCGATTCAGAACATTCAAATTATAGCTGGCTTCTCTTTTATAGCTTTTGCGCTTTGGACTTTGAGAGTAGAAGAGGATGAAGAAGAGGATGAAAAGAAAAAAGGAAACTTTGGGGCTGTACTTACTGTAGCAGTAGCTTTTTTTATTGGAGAATTAGGGGACAAGACGCAGCTTACAACAATCATGCTGGCAGCAGGGGCAAGTTTTCCCTTTATAGTACTTTTAGGGACAGTTTCAGGGATGGTTATAACTGGAGGTTTAGGGATTATTGTAGGCAGCAAGCTTGGAGATAAAATTCCTGAGTTTGCAATTAAAATAGTTTCGGCTTCTATATTTATGTTTTTTGGAGTGACTAAGCTGTATGCTTCACTACCAGCCGCTTATTTAAATACAGTCACCATAACACTTTTTATTCTTTTGTTAGCAGGGATAACTGTTGTAATGTTAAAACCAGTACTTCGAATGAGAAAACAGGGTAAACTTTCAGCTTTTAAGCAGACAGCCAAAGAACTTTATGAATTTTATCATCAAATGAATACTCAGGTTGAAGAAATCTGCCTGGGAGAACATAAATGTGGGGCCTGTCAAAAAGATAACTGTATTATTGGTTATACCAAAACACTGATTGAAAAGGCAAAAGAAGGAGAGGAATATCTCCAAAAGGATTATTTATCAGATCTTCAAAAAAGTTTAAGTAAGGCTTATGACAGAAATAGAATTCTAGAGGGGCTCGCAATAACTTTAAAATTTATTACCCAGTACCATGGCAGGGAGGAAGATTTAGAAGCGGCTAATCAAATCAGAAAAAACCTAGAAATTTTAATTTTTAGGCAAAGTATTAAAGATGTTAAAAATATTAATGCCTATATGAATGAATTAGAGGGGATTGATGCTTTAGGCGCAGGTCAATTAGCTAAAAGGATGCAAACTATCTAAAAGAAGTAATCAGAAAAGTTCTTTAGTCTTTACAAAGTAATTTGAAAAAGATTAAAGAACTTTTTGAGTTTATGAAATGAAACAGCAAGTATAAATATTGGAATTAATTAGGTTATAAGGATTTTTTTACATGGATAATTGATAAACTGAGAATAATTAAATTTAAGATAAAACAGAAGAATATGCTCAGAAAGGCTTAATTTTAGGGATGTGCAGTTATGTCACTTATAGCAATTGCCATAACTCTTTTTCTTTAACTTTACTTAGCAGGGCATATACCTCTATACTCAAAGTACAACAGTTGTTCAACAAAGAGAGGTTGTTGAGAATGAAGTTAACTTCACGAATTAAAAAAATAATATCCCTTTTGTTAGAGGAAACCAATTATATAACGGTTCAGCTTGTAGCTGAAAAAACTGATATAAGTTCAAGAACGGTCATTCGTGAACTTACGTTAGTAGAAAATTGGCTGAGTGAAAAAGGTATATTATTGGAAAAGAAAAAAGGGACAGGAATCAGACTAAACTTAGATTCTGCCGAAAGAGAAAGACTAAAAGAATCTCTCAGAGAAGAAAAAGCAGACCTTATTTATTCACCAGAGCAAAGACTAGTAATGCTTAAAGCAGAGCTGCTCAAAAAAGTTGAAATTACAAAACTATATACTTTAACAAGACTCTTTGGCGTGACGGAAGGAACGATAAGTGCTGACCTGGATAAGCTGGAAGATTGGCTTTTAAAGTACCATTTGCTTCTTAATAGAAAGCCAGGACTTGGCATCTATATTGAAGGAGATGAAATGTCTTTTAGAAGTGCTATTATTTCGCTTATTTATGAGCAGTTTCATGAGGCAGATCTCATCAATCTTATTATTAACAAAGAAAAAACAGTAGATCAGCTGAGTCTGATCCAAAATAACATTCATAAGGTCATCCTGGACTTTGTAGATATGAGCAGTATTGATTTAGGCAAAAATCTTCTTGCTTATATCGAAGACAATATGGGCTATCAAATAGCAGATAATTCTTTTGTAGCACTTATTATAAGACTTAGTGTAACGATGAAAAGATGTGAACAAGGTATTTATATTAAAGAGATACCAGAACAAAGAACAGCAGCCAAAAACGAAAAGATATTTTCTTTAGTTAAAGACTGGTTTTTAGTTCACAAAGCCTTTCTTACTTACGAAATACCAGAAGATGAACTTTTTTATCTTTCGATTCATATTCGGGGGGCTAAGCTTAGAGAGACTCTTTCTTATAATCAAATTTCTATGACGGAAGATTATAAAACGATCAAGCTTGCAAAAGAAATTATCTATACAGCTGAAAAAGAAACCGGGATTTATTTAGAAGATAATGAAAAATTGTTGATAGGCCTTGTAAGACATTTAAGACCGGCTATTTACAGAATGAAGATGCATTTAGACATTATGAATCCTCTGCTTGAAGATATTAAGCAAATGTATCCCAAACTCTTTGAGGCTACACGAAAATGTGCGCAGGTTATTGAAAAGAAAGAGAACGTGCAGGTTCCAGAAGATGAAATAGCTTATTTAGCAACACATATTGGTGCAGCCATCAAAAATGAAAGGCGCAATGTACGTAAAGTGTACCGCGCAGTAGTAGCCTGTACAAATGGCATCGGAGCTTCGCAGCTATTAGTTACAGAAATTGAAAAAGAATTTCCAAGCATAAAGGTAGTAGATGTTATATCAACCATTGATATAAAGACCCTTAAGTTAGCTGAAAACGATGTTGATTTGGTTGTTTCTACAGTTCCTATTCCTAGTTGCGATCTTCCTACTATAGTGGTTAATACCATTTTAGGAAAAAAAGATAAAGAAAAAATAAAGAACGTTCTGGAAAGTGTTTTAACAGAAGATACTTCTGATAAAAAAATCAAAACCATCCATTTTAGAGAAAAACTCAAAGCCTTAAAACTGTATAGTGATTTAATGCTTCAACTTATGGATAACTTTTCGGTTATCGACAACGTACAGCTGCAAAATGTTGATGAACTGATTCAGTTTGCAAGCTCAAGAGTTGCAAAAACAAAAGAGAGCCGAACTGAACTTGAACATGCATTTAAAGACAGGGAAGAAAAAGGCTCAACGATTCTAGGCAAAAAGGGGATGATGCTTCTGCACTGCAGATCCAGTGCGGTCAGCGAACTTTATGTGATAATCATAAGGCTTAGTGGAATGATTCATATTCATAATACAAGAGGCGAATTATCAGAAGTCGATATGATCATTGTTATGGTTGCACCACTGGAGATTACAACCCATGCTTTAGAAATTTTAAGTGAAATTACCAGAAAAATTATCACAAGTGATTTTGCAGTAACTTTAAAAAATGGTACAAGAGAAGAAGTTTATATGGGAATAAGCACTATTTTAGATCAATTTATTCAAAACACAGCAATAATTTCAAAATAATAAATAGATAAATAGAAATCATTAATGAATATGAGGAGGGTTATTTATGGAAAGTTCAAAATTACATGGGAACGTTCAAAGGTTCGGAAGATTTTTAAGCGGAATGGTTATGCCAAATATCGGAGCATTCATTGCCTGGGGACTTATTACAGCATTATTTATACCAACAGGCTG
>CALJNR010000048.1 GCA_937981575.1 uncultured Clostridia bacterium
GCTCTATCGCAGCGGAGATTTAGTAAGATGGCTACCAGATGGCAATATCGAATATTTAGGGCGTATTGATGAGCAGGTAAAAATACGTGGTTACCGCATCGAGCCAGGAGAAGTAGAAGCACGATTACAGGAGATAAAAGAGGTCAAAAATGCTGCTGTTATCGTACATAAAGAAGAAGGAAAAGACCCGGAGCTATGGGGCTATGTAGTAGCAGATGATGCACTAGATATGCACGCTATAAGAGAGCAGCTAAAAGAGGTATTACCAAGCTATATGCTACCAGCAAGAATGATGCAGCTTGATGTGCTACCTATGACAAAGAGCGGAAAGCTTAATAAGAGAGCCTTGCCAAATATTGTGATAGAAACAAATGACAAATATGAAGAGCCAACATCAGAGGCAGAAGTATTATTATGTAAATATTTTAGTGAAGTACTTGGAATAGACAAAAAGATTGGAATATATGATAATTTTTATGAGTTAGGAGGGGATTCTATTAAAGCGATAATTATTACAAGTAAAATGAAAGAAGCAGGATATGAGTTAGCAATACAAAATACATTACAAAAATCAACAATAAAAGAGCTTGCTCAAACAGCAGTACGAGTAGATGAATTAGAAAAAGATCTCATTGATACAGTTGATGGTGAAATAGATGATTTAGAAGATGAAATTTTTGATGAAATAGCATCATATTTTGAATAAAATTTGGTGTGTGAGGAGATATTGCTGTGAAAATAGAAAAAATTTATAATCTTACCCCTTTGCAAAAAGGTATATTATCGCATAATGTTTCAAATCCTGACTCAATTGCCTATTTTGAACAAGCAACATTGTATTTTTATGAAGATATAAATATTGATTTGTTAAAGATAAGTTTAGAATTAGTTCAGAAAAGGTACGAAGCATTAAGAACTTCTATTTATTATCGTGTCACTGATTGTCCTAAACAAGTTGTATTTAAAGAACGCACACTAGATTTTGCTTACGAGGATTTGATTCAATGTGAGCAAGAAGAGAGACAGCATATTATTGAGCATTATAAAAAAGATAATATGAAACGGGGATTTGACTTAGAAAAAGATAACTTAATGAGAATTAAATTATTTAAAGAAAGTACAGAAAAATCAACAATGGTATGGAGCTTTCATCATATCATTGTTGATGGTTGGAGTATTGCAATTATTATGGAAAAAATGATTTCTTATTATTTGCGCCTAATAGAAGGTGATAGTAAGCTTAGATTGCTAGAAGAAATTGAAGTTGAAAAAAGTAAAGAAAGAACCTTTAAATATTACGTTTCAAAATTATATGCACAAGATACAGATAAAGGTATAAAATATTGGTCTAGGCTACTCGGTGACTATAAAAATGCGGCAGAAATACCATTAGTAAGAGAAATTAATAAAACTAAAGAACAAGTGGATGAGATAGAGTGTTTGCTTCCTGAGGATTTCACTAACAAACTAATTAAGTATTCTGAAACCATGAACTTGACTATTAGTAATATCTTGGAAATGGCATGGGGGATAACTTTACAACATTTTTCAGGGTTAGATGATGTAGTATTTGGAAAACTAGTTTCTGGTCGAAATCTCCAAATAGCAGGTATTGAAAAAATAGTTGGCATGCTAATGAATACGATTCCTGTAAGAGTTAAAACAGATAATAATTGCACAATAAAAGAAATGTTAATGCATTTGCAAAAAGAATCAATTGAGGGTAGTAAGTTCCACTATTGTGATCTATCAATGATACAAAGTAAAACAAAAGCTAAAGGGGATTTAATTAAGAGCTTATATGTTTATGAAAATGTATTTATTGATAATAGTTATTATGATACAATTAGAAAAATTAATATTGGAAATGAAGAGCTAGTAGATCAAGTTGAATATCCCCTTATGTTTTGTGCAATGATGGCAGGTAATAATCTTAAATTATACATTACATATAATCCTCAATATTATTTAATTGAAGAAATCGAACTTGTACTTATGCATTTAAGAACAATTCTCAATGAGGTTGTAGAAGACTCGCTAAGAAAAGTAATTGATATAAGTAGAGTTGATTCCGATGAAAAAGCTAAAACTTGTATTTCAGGAAAGGAATTTAGTGCAAATAACTTACAAGTATGGAATATGTTGTGTGAGAGGTTCTTGCTTGAAGACCAGGAACTAGATCATTTAGCATTTAAAATAATATCTAAACATAATCAAATATGTGGGAATAATAAGCCTGGTGAAATATGTATTGAGGTTTTAGAACAATCAGATACTACTGTAAAGAAGAATCTTATAAAAACCAATATATTAGGTAGATGGGATATAAATAATAGAATTGAAATACTTAAAGATGCTCCATCAGTTAAGATTAAAAAAATTATGTAAGAAATAATTAAAGATAAAGTGCAAAGCTGTAATAGCATAAAAAACAAAACCGAGATATCTTTTTTAGGCATCTAGAAAAAAGCAGTAGAGTCATAAGAGAGATCATTAGGGAGGTAGTATGAAATTATATTGTTTACCATATGCGGGTGGTTCTGCAATTTCAATATTTACAAAGTATAAAAGCTATCCATGGAATAATGATATACAAATTATTCCATTAGAACTTCCAGGGAAAGGAATACGCTTTGAAGAAGAGTTACCCTCTAGTATTGAAGAAATTGTCTTAGAACTTTCAGATTTTATTCTGAAAGATTCTCAAAATGAAGAATATGCAGTATGGGGACATAGCATGGGGGGACTACTAGCTTATGAAATTGTATATTATTTTAATAGTATAGGCTACAATGCACCCAAAATTATGATTATAAGTGGAAGTAGACCACCTTTTATTAAAAGTGAAAAGGTTACGCAGTATAAATTAGGTGATAAAGCCTTTATTCAGTATTTAATTAATAGCAACGGAATTAGTGAAGGATTAGGTTCAGATGAAATGTTTAAAGAAGTTTTTTTGCCAATAATAAAACATGATTTTAAACTTCTGGATTTGTATAACTATACTAAAAAACAAATGATTAATCAAAATACATTTATCTTATATTCGGAGGAAGATAATCCTAATAACATTATATTTAAATGGAGAGAGGTTGTTTGTAAGAGTGTATTTAAACAAATTGAAGGAAATCATTATTTTATTAATAATAATTTTGACGAAGTAGTAACTTATTTAAATAGTGCTATTAATTCAATAACGTTTTGAGTCTTAAATAAAAAGAAAGGAATGAATATAATAATGATTAGATATTTTAAGGAAAACAGAATAATAATATTTATTACCTTGATTTTGTGTATAACATGTGCTATAGCATCTTCATTTGTTGCAGTTTTTTTACAAAGAATTCTTGATGCAGCTGTTATATCAGATATGAATAGCTTTTCGCGTGAACTACTAAGAGCAATAGCATATCTTGCGGTATTAATAACATTTTCATATTTATACTCTCTATTATGTAAAAAAAGCATATATAAGCTTATTAAGACAATGAGAAAACATTTATATAATGGAGTAATTAATCATTCTATTGAAGGATTTCAAAAAAGAGATATGGCGAATTATCTTTCTTATTTTAATAATGATATTAAAATAATAGAAGATAATTATTTGAATGCTATGTTTACAATTCTTGAGAATATTGTGTTGTTTTTAGCATCCTTAGTCATTATGATTTATTATAGTCCCATTATTGCCTTATTTACAGGAATCTCTATAATATTAATGATTACTATTCCAAGTCTTGCAGGGATCCCCTTGCAAAAGAAGCAAGATAATTATTCAAAGGAGTTATCACTATTTACCAATAAGCTTAAAGATATGCTGATGGGATTTGAAGTAATAAAAACGTATAGTATCGATGCATATAGTATAAAAAAATTTGAAAGGAGCAACACCAATCTTGCAAAATCAAAATATAAGGTAGATAAATTATTTGCATTAACAGAAGTTATATCAGTGGTATTATCTATTATATTGCAAATAGGCGTTATTGTTTTATCTGCATATTTTGTTATCAAAGGCAAAATAACAGTTGGTACCTTACTCGCACTTACTCAGCTTGGAGCCTCCTTAGCAAATCCATTAGTATTAATTTTTGACAATATTCCTAAGATGCAAAGTACAAAGGAAATATTAAATAAATTAAATGAAATTGTTGCAATAAGTGATGAATCAAATGCAAAAGCATATAACTTAATTGAATTTGAACATTCTATAGAATTAGAGAATATTAGTTTTGGATATGGGAATCAAGAAATACTAAAAGGTATTGATTTAAAACTAACTAAAGGCAAAAAGTATGCTATTGTTGGAACAAATGGTTGTGGAAAATCAACATTATTAAAATTAATTGGTGGCTATTTTTCAACTTATGAAGGGAAGCTGCTTTATGATGAAAAAGAAATAGATAGCAGTAACAGAAGTAATATAATTAAAATTGCTTCTATCATACATCAAAATATCTATTTATTTAATGAGTCAATACAAGATAATATATGTTTGCACAATGAATATTCAGATGAAGATTTGAATTTAGTGTTAGAAAAAAGTGAGTTAGCTTCTATATTACATAAAAAGGATATTGCTCTTGATTATGAAGTAAAGGAAAATGGATTAAATTTATCAGGCGGACAAAGACAAAGAATTGCAATTGCTAGAGCACTTATACAAAAGAAGCCTTTATTAATTATTGATGAGGGAACTTCAGCAATTGAACAAAAAGCTAGTTATGACATAGAACAAAACCTATTAAAGGATAACACTATCACATTATTAACTATAACGCATAATTTAGGTGAAAATAATTTGAAAAATTATGATGAAATTATTGTCATGAATAATGGAAGCATTGTAGAAAAAGGTAGTTATTATGAGTTGATTAATAGTAAAGGATTCTTTTATAACATGACTTTATAGAGGTCTTTAATAATGCAGTAAGCTACAGACAAGTATCCCCCTATTAAGTGGAGGTACTTTTGTATAACGAATGACACCAAAAATTTTAATCTACTATAAATGGAGTACACATGATATCTATATATAATTTGTCGTTATCAAGTTCTACTTTTGAAAAAAAAGAAAATGAATTGCTAAGCTACATATCCCCTGAAAGAAAAAAACGTGTTTTAAGTTATCATCATCCTATAGATCAGAAACTATCTTTATATGGTCAGCTTCTTATAAAAATAGGAATACATAGATTGACTAAAATACACTTTGAGCAAATGCAGTTTTCAACTAATATGCATGGGAAGCCTATTTTATTAAATGATAGTCTTTATTTTAATTTATCCCATACAAGAAATCATGTATTATGTGTTTTTTCAACAAAGGTTGAGGTTGGGGCAGATGTAGAAAAGATAGAAAATGCGCCGTTTGAAATTATGAATAATTTTTTTCATACTAAAGAAATTGAATATATAAACACTCCCTATAAAGATAGAGCGTTCTTATTTTATGATGTATGGACTAAAAAAGAGGCATACTTAAAAATGATAGGGACAGGTTTACATGATAGAATATCTGAAATTAATATTTTAAGCTGTCCATTTACAATAGAGACCTATCAGGTAGAACAATACTTGTGTTCTGTATGTTTTAATCAAGCACATGATTATAGTATTAAAAATATAAACATATCAGAAAAACAAATCTATGATTATATAACAATTAATTCGTGCATAGGAACTTAAAGCCAATTTGAAAAGTGGGTGTACTATTTTTAGTCAAGCACTAGTAGTGTAAGTTTCAATAGCTTGTCTTCAAACCTAATAATAAAAAAAGGACCTAGGTTTCAGGGGGAGAAACCTAGGTTGAGGGGGGATTTAGCGATGTACCTCACACTTGGTACGATTATAGTATGAACCATTAAAACTATTTCTATACAAATTAAAAAAAATAATTTAACTTCCTTGATTTTTTAATAATCATATCTTATAATGGAACCAATTATATATGAATATTATAACGATGATAAAAGAAAAACTTTAGAAAATGTTTTTTAGAGAGCTGATGGGTGGTGAAAATCAGCAGACATGCTAAAGTGTTCCGCTTTTGGAGTTTCTGATGATGAATCAGAAGGGTCTGCCCTTTACAGCAGTTGATAAGGTCAGCAGCTCTGCTGATAAATGAAGGTGGCACCGCGAGATATTTCGTCCTTTTACCTCTATGCATCTATAGTTTCTATAGATTAATGCATAGCGTAAAAGGACGTTTTTATTTTAGCCCCAAATAATAGATTTACGACTATTTTAAAGAGGTGAAAAACATGTTAGATATCAAATTATTACGTTCAGATCTAGAAGGAGTCAAAAAGATTCTTGCCACAAGAAGCGGCAGTTATAACCTTGATGAATTTACATCCCTTGATGTAAAAAGAAGAGAATTGCTTCAAGAAGTTGAGACGCTTAAAAACAAGCAAAACACTGTTTCAAAACAAGTGCCTGCTATGAAAAAAGAAGGAAAAGACGTAACGGCAGTTTTTGCAGAAATGAAAGAACTTTCAGATAAAGTTAAAGATATTGATAATGAAATCAAAGTTATTGACGAAAAGCTCGAAACGATTCTTATGACGCTTCCAAATCTTCCAAATGCAAAAGTGCCAGTTGGAGCAAGTGATGCAGATAATGAGGAAATGCGCAGCTGGGGAGATGTTCCTCAGTTTGATTTTGAAGTAAAAGCACATTGGGATATTGGAGAAGCACTGGATATTCTTGATTTTGAAAAAGCAGGCAAGGTAACAGGTTCAAGATTTGTATTCTATAAAGGATTAGGGGCGAGACTTGAACGTGCCTTAATGAACTTTATGTTAGATATGCATGTGGATCAGCATAATTATACAGAAGTATTTCCGCCTTTTATGGTCAATAGAAAAAGTATGACAGGTACAGGACAGCTTCCAAAATTTGAAGAAGATGCTTTTAAAGTACAAGGGACAGATTATTTTCTTGTGCCGACAGCAGAAGTTCCTGTAACAAATATGTATAGAGAGCAGATTTTATCCGGAAGTGACCTTACAATTAAACACTGTGCTTATACAGCATGCTTTAGAGCAGAAGCCGGTTCAGCAGGAAGAGATACAAGGGGGATTATCCGCCAGCACCAATTTAATAAAGTAGAACTTGTAAAATTCGCAAAACCAGAAGATTCTTATGAGGAATTAGAAAAGCTTACAAATGATGCAGAAGATGTGCTTAAAGCCCTTGGACTTGCCTACAGAGTTGTGAGACTCTGCAGCGGAGACCTTGGCTTTAGTTCAGCAATGACCTATGATCTTGAAGTGTGGATGCCAAGCTATGGCAGATATGTTGAAATATCAAGCTGTTCAAACTTTGAGGACTTTCAGGCAAGACGTGCCAATATCAAATTCAAGAATGATATGAAGGATAAGGCACAGTTTGTGCATACATTAAACGGCAGTGGGGTTGCTTTAGGCCGTACAACAGCTGCGATTCTTGAAAATTATCAACAAGCTGATGGTTCTGTTATCATACCAGAAGCACTTAGACCTTATATGGGCGGCATTGCTAAAATAGAGATGCCCAAGTAACAAGTTAAAAAGATATAGTAGATATTAAACAAGATAGTTTCTACATATTATTTATAGAAGCTATCTTGTTTTTTTATATTTTAAGATTTATACTAAGGTACACTTAAAGAGAAGCAACCTGTCAACATAAGTTATTTACTTACACAAAGTTGATTTTACAATGATTTCACATCGCATGGCATCATGCATATTTAATTTTAAACATGTGAAATCTAGAGCCATTTATGTACCAGTGTTTTATGTATGAGACTGTGCTATGATTAGAACGAATGATTGGAGGACCTAAGATCAACTAAGAAGGCACAGATAGGAGGGAAATTTGTAATGATTACTAAGGACAGAAATTTTTATAAATTGATTTTATCTATAGCTGTTCCGGTAGCCTGCCAGAATCTGATTACCTTTGCGGTAAGTATGGCAGACTCGGTAATGATCGGAAGGCTTGGAGAAGTGCCGCTTTCGGCAGTTTCACTGGCTAATCAGCTGTTTTTTGTTTTTATGATTCTTTCATTTGGAATCGGAAGCGGAGGGAATATCCTTATTGCTCAGTATTGGGGAAAGGGAGATAAAGAAGCAATACATAAGATTATGTCTATTATTTATAAAATAAGTATTATATTTACGCTCGTTTTTATGGCGATTGCAGCTTTTTTCCCAAGACAGTTTATGGGGATATTTTCAAAGAATGGGACAGTTATAGAGTTAGGAAGTCAGTACCTGCAGATCATTTTTATCAGCTATATCTTTTTTTCCTTAACCAATGCAACCATTAATGTTTTACGGTCAGTGCAGACGGTTAAAATTTCAATTATAGTGTATAGTGCGTCTTTAATCGTGAATGTATTCCTTAACTGGGTACTGATATTTGGGAATCTTGGATTTCCTGCCATGGGCGTAAGGGGAGCAGCTATTGCAACGACAATTGCAAGGCTTATTGAGCTTATTATTGCTTTAGGCTTTATGATGTTTTTTGAGAATAAAATTAGATTTGATGTTAAGCATTTATTTAAAACAGACATGCTTTTGCTTAAGGATTTTACGATGGTAGGCGGGCCGGTTATTATTAACGAACTCATATGGGTATTAGGGTCTTCAGCGCTTACTTATATCGTAGCTAAGATGGGAACAGAGGTTGTAGCAGCCAATAGTATTAATAATGTGGTGTGGCAGTTTGTAGCGATATTCATTATGGGAGTAGGCCATGCAGGAGCGGTTATCATAGGCAATGCTGTGGGGGCTACAGAGTATGATAAGGCGAAAGAATATGCGAATACACTAATAGCTTTGGCAGTTGGACTTGGGCTGATGGGCGGGGTAGTTATGTTTAGTATCAGACCATACGTTCTGATGCTGTATAAAGTTTCAGAACTGACCCAGCAGCTTACGATGCAGGTCTTAGCTGTAAGTTCTATTATTCTTTTGTTCCAGTCACTTGCTTTTATACTGATGATTGGAATTTTAAGAGGAGGGGGAGACACTACTTTTGTACTTGTAACGGATATTTTATTCTTGTGGATGATAGCAATTCCGCTGGGGTATGTGGCAGCCATCATTCTCAAGCTTCCTATTCCTATTGTTTATCTTGTTCTTAAGTGTGATGAGGTGATTAAAGTCGTCATCTCGCTCTTAAGAGTAAAAAGTGGCAGGTGGATTAAAAATGTAACAAGATAATGAATGTTTTACAATAAAAACTGCCTTACGGAACACCTCTTTTCCGTAAGGCAGTTTTTACTATTTGAGAATGACAGGTTTGTGTATTATGCATAGTAATATTAGGGCATAGAAGTCTTGATAGGCAACGCAGTATTTATGGAATACAAAGCAGGGGCAAGTTTAGAGTGCTTCGGCAGCTTTTTTAATAAGAGATCTAACGTTATTTACAGTGATTTTTTTTGTATCTTGCCATAATTCTGGAGAACCGATGATTTTTTTAGTTGTGAGTTCTTTGATGGCGTCCTGATATAAGACTATTTTGGAATTTAGAGCCTGAGCTATATTAATTATAAGCCGCTGGGTGTAAATGGGGTTAACTGTTATTAAATCAATCCATATTTTAGGCGTACTGATAACGCCTCTAGAGGTTAATTTTTCAATACCTAACTCATAGTTAAGATCAAAATCAGGAGGCTTTTTGCCAGTTTTTAGATCCATAATCGATAAGCCAAATGTATACTGAAAATGCGGCATATCCTTAAAATCTTTCCAGCTGCCGCCCCATTCCAGCCCAAGCTTTTCGCCAATAGCTCCTGCTTTTTTTAGCACATCTGCATTATAAGCATCACCGGGAACATTATTATAGATATCAAATGCCAGACGCCACTGATGATAGGAACTCATAGAAGTCCCTCTGGAATAAGTTACAATCTGTCCTGAGCGGGTTCTTCCCTGTGAATAAAGATAATCCTGCCTTGCTTTGCTTCTATATGTTTCAGTAATTGCAATATTTAATCCTTGTTTTTGACATTCTGCAAGAAGTTTTAGGGCCAAATCCTTTACTTTAGGATGCAGTTCATCTAAGGTGTTATTCATCAGAATACTCATTTTTTATCCCCCTTTTAAATATAAGCGCTTACTCATAATATATGTCCAAACAATTCAAAGGTTCTAAATAAGTAGTGAATTTTTTCTATTGAAGAAGGTCATAGTAGTATGGTAGTATAAAAACAGTAAATGTTTTACATTGAAATGATGATGTGGAGGGGAAAAGATGTTTTGTGCAAAATGTGGAAATGAAGTAAGTGAAGAGGTAAAGTTCTGTCCGAACTGCGGTCAGCCAAAAGAAGGGGCTGAAAGCTACAGTCAGCCAGAACAGTACACTAATCAAACACCTTATAACGGACAAACGGTATATAATGGTCAAAGTCAGTACAGCGGACAAGGAAACGGCCAAGGACAATATAACAACGGATATAATCAGCATCAGTCTTATAATCAAGGGGCATATAACCCTATGACAGAACAAAAGTCTAAAGTTGTTGCAGGACTTTTGCAGCTGTTTTTAGGCGGGTTTGGAGCTGGCAGATTTTATTTAGGTTATACAGGAATAGGCGTTGCGCAGCTGTTAGTGACTCTGTTTACTTGTGGGATAGGAGGCTTATGGCCGTTTATTGATGGGATACTTATCCTTTGCGGTCAAGTACCTAATGATGCAAATGGTATTCCTTTAAAAGACTGATTTGAATTTTCTGAGATAGATCGAATAAAAAAGACGTTTATAGATTTTTTATCTATAAGCGTCTTTTTTTGCTTAGAGTTATTGACTCGAAGAAGGAAGTTTTGGGGCAGCAAGCCTTCCAAAGTCGGAGGCAGAATAAGCATCGATAACAGGCTTTAGCTTTTGTATTACAGCGATTGCCTGCTCATAGGTTAGGAAATCATCTGGTTTAAAGGCGGCGCCATTTTGTCCTAACACACCTGCTGTAACGACAAAGTCTACAGCATTTTGATAAGGGGCTGTTATCATTGCTTTATCGATAATATTAGTATTTATAGGAAGTGAAAGTGCATTAAAGCTTATTTCCTTTGCGAAGCTGTAGCAGATCAGCGCTGCTTCTTTACGGGTTGCTGCCAGATTTTCTTTGTAGATAGAGACCCCATCGTAGTCTACATATTTATCTAAAAGGGTTTTATAGTTTTCAGGCGATGCAGCCCTTAGTAAGTTTATAAATTCGCGGCGCGTAATAGATTCTTGATAGTTTTTTGCTGAAGGGGTAAGCCAGCCTTCTTCCAAAGCGTCATGGATATAAGACTTTGCCCAAGGTGAATAAGAATGGTTAAACACTGCGGGTATGCCGTCAATTGAAGTTGTCAGGCTGTAGTTTTTTGTGCCATATTCAAACAAGGTATTCATGTCCTCGAATTGGTTAGGCTTATCTGTACGCATAATAATGCCGATAAGCTCGATGTTTTCATAGGTTGCCTTTGCGATAAGAGTACGTTTGGCTGGGGTATGAAACCCTGTTTTTGCGCCAACCACATTGGGATTATAGTAAGGACTCTCACTATCAAGTAAAACAGCGGAATGCTTTAGTGGAATGGAGCGCTTACCATCTTTAGTAACTAAAGTATGTTTTAAGGTTCCTGCTATTTTAGTAAACTTGGCATTATTAAATGCCATTATTCCTATCTGTGACAGATCGAAAGGAGTAGTATAATGCTCAGGCTCATGATAACCATGAGGGTTTACAAAATGTGAGGAAACAGCGCCGGCGGACCTGGCCATTTCATTCATCTTTTTTGAAAAAGCTCTAATGCTGCCGGAGTCTTTAACCGCCATATCGTGACAAACAAAGTTATCAGAGGCAAGAAGTACAGCGTAAAGCCCCTCGGAAGCAGTATATTGATCACCGATTTTTAGTGGAATCTGGCTGCTGTCGCTTGGCACGATGAGAGTACTTTCTTTGGTTTTAGTAATAACTGTATCAGAAGGCATATCTTCAAGTAAAATAAGCGTTGTCAGTATTTTTGTAGTACTGGCAGGATAAAATTTTTTATTAGCGTTTTTAGCATAAAGAATAGTATTTGTTTTAGGTTCTATAAGTATAGCCCCTTCGGCAGAAATAGAGGGGATAGGAGATGCTAAAAGCGAAAAGCTGGCTATAATAAATGTTAATAAAAAACAGAATGATCTTTTAAACATAGTTAATGCCCTTTCTTTTAAGGAAACTGTAAAAAAATGTAATAATAGTCTGATGTATACATTATACCATCAAATAAACCATTTGAGAACGCTTCTAAGCCAATTTCCTAAAGTTAAAAAAAATAAGATTAGCAAAAATGAATAATATGCTGAAAATAGACCATACTTTAGAAGAATATTTTTTGGAAATTTGGAAGGAGATTTATTTATAATGATGTATCAATCACTGGAGAACTTTTCTCTTAGAAAGATTAATTTTGTTAAAACGAGAACGACTATTTTAAAAGCAGTTACTAATTTGCTTAAGCAAGAAGAATTTTCATCTATTACTGTAGATGAGATATGTCAAAAAGCACAGATCTCAAGGGGAACATTTTTTAATTATTTCTGTACCAAAGATCACATTTTTCATTACTACTTAAGAATTTTTACAATCAAGATTGCACTGCGCATTAAGCTTTGGGATAAGAATATGACTTTTGAAGAAAAACTAAAGGATCTTTATACCTGGTTTAGTGAAGACAAGCAGTATATTAGATTTTTGGACAGCTATATCAATATGGTACTCAATGTTGGAGAAGAAGCTAATGAAATGAAGCTTATTGACGCGGAGTTTGTCTACTTCTTTAACGGCATTGAAGAAAACGAATATGTCTATTACAATTCTTTAACGATGGGCAAAATTTTTGAAAAGCTTTGTAAGGAAGCAGTAGAAAAAGGAGAAATTACAATTAAAAAACCATCAGAAGAACTGGCAGCCCTTTGTGCAGGGGTTATTTCTGCCACTTATGTAGCAGATAAGCTAAATGACAAACAAGAGCATTTGACAATGTTTAATAAGGTTTGGAAAGCATAAAGCAGGGTCTGGAGGAGATTCTTAGGCAGAAAAATGTAAAACAAATAGGACGCGTAATTAGATGTTTAAAAAACTATAATTACGCGTCCTATTTTAACTTATTCAGAATGGTTTTAGCAGTAGTATAAATCCACTTGGATTGCCTGTTTGGATCATTGATGTCTTTAGTGATAGCAGAGAAATGTTTGAAGATCATTTAAGGGTATTCGACTCCTCGGATACTCTATTTTGATATCTAAATACAGTTAAGTATAGTAATAGCACCAAGAAAACAATCACGCTGATAATTCCTATAATAGGGGTAAACGTAACGCCCTCGCCTGTAAAAGATACTAATTTGTTTTCAGGATAAAATTTGCTCAGATAAACAGAAATAAAGGATAATAGGTTATTGATAATATGGCCTAAAATAGAGTAGAAAATATTTTTTGTTAAATAAAAGGCAGCAGCAAAGCATAGGCCGTTTAAAAATACTCCGAGAAAAAGTCTGATGTCTGTGAAGGTATGCATAATAGCAAATAATATTGAAGATATTAACAAAGCCATCCAAAACTTGTACTTATTCATCAGTCCGTTGAATAGGATTCCTCTAAAGAGCAGCTCTTCCATAATTGGGATTATGAGAACGACACTGAATACCTTAAAAATATCGTTTGCTAATTCTACATTTGAAGTATAAGGCCTTATCGGTTCTGATGCTACGCTATGTACTGGCGCCCCCGAAAATTTAATGAAAGTCGATATAACTATAACCGAGGTGAAAAATAATGAGTATAGGACAAAATCTTTATAATTAATTTTATGAAACAATCGTTCAAAGGATATTTTATACTTACTAAAATAGTATATAAATAGTGTAATATACGCAGAAAATAAAAACAGTTCTAGAGGAATATCAACGTGACATAAATCATTTAGTATACCATGGATAATTGCGAATAATGTTTGCAAAACTAAAAGTAAAAATAAAATGAAAACTGATTTTAATAGGGTTAATTTGTAATTCATCACTCTGCTCCTTGATTAATATAGAATAATGTTGTGATAAGTTTAGTATCTTATATTAAAATTATACTGGTTGAAGATATAGCATTATTAAGTATACCTTAATGAAAGAGCGCAGCAATGTTTTATGCGTAATATGTATGATTACTATGTCTAACATGTATTTAAATGTATTGCACCTAAAATAAATAGATACAATGGTTAGCTTTTTAAGGTTTTTCAGAATACTGTAGATGTAGAATATAGAAAAAGCAAATATAAAGCCTTGTAACGGCTAAAGATTTATGTTAAAATCAAATACGGTTAGCACGCGTAGCTCAGCTGGATAGAGCATCTGACTTCGGATCAGAGGGTCGTGGGTTCGAATCCTACTGCGTGCGTTATTTAAAAGAGACAAGCTTTAACTATCAATAGATAGATGGCTTGTCTTTTTTTTGCGTTTTTAGGGGGATCACAGATAAAAGGTGTAATAAGTATATAGTTTTAAGTAAATATATTTCTATGTTAAAGGAAAGAGTTAAAAATATTATAAAAATTAAAAGAGAAATAGAACACTTTTTAAAAAAAGTAATATTATAATATGGAAAGGAGTTGATAAAATGGAATTTGAAGGGAATAAAAGCCCGAGTGTACAAGAATTATATAACATGTGTAAAAAAATGATGTATTATCATGCTACTTTAAGAATGCAAGACGGAACTGAAATAGACGGTATTATTATAGGTTTGGACCCTGAGCATGTTGATCTTCTTGTTGGTGAGGATGTCATATATCGAGAAGATGAAAATAAAAATAATGAACAGAGGCAATATGTTAATCCTAGAAGACCTAGAAGAGTTAGAAGGTTTAGACGAAGAAGAATTCCGCTTCCTGAGTTACTATTGTTATCCTTATTGCCATATCCGTATTATGTTCCCCCATATCCTTATTATCCGCCGTATCCTGGTTATACTGATTATACTTATTAAAGGTTATGTTGAAAGATAAAATTAAATTAAATACTTAACTTACTAAGTTGTATGATTATTTTTGTACTAAATAGTGCAAGTAAAAACACTTCTTTTTTGTATTATAAAATAGAGACAATTATATTATGAGCTAAAAAATAGGGCAGCATCTAAAAAATAGATGTTACCCTTTATTTTTGTCTTACGGGTTGAAGGGAATCTACAACCCGTGCTTAGCCTAAGGATTATATTTTGTCAGGATGGCATTCAGCATTTCGAGAGTATTAGTAGCATTTATTCTTGTACGGAAATATTCATCGAGCAGTCTGATTCTTTCGATATCAGTTCGGGCGCGTAATAATAAGGTCAATGTATATAAGTTGCTTCTCACAAGATTAAGAACATTGAAGGTTAGTCGGACTTGGCGATCTTGTTCGTTAAGTCCCTGGACAAGATCAGCATAATCTTCCATTTCTTCACTCAGCAAATACAGATTGTTACTGATTGTATCAATTTGCATTTGCAGCTGGCTAGCCTCAAGAATCGAATTACCATAAGCAGATTGTGCGATAACAGCCGATTGGGTTTGTGCATCTTGTATTTCACTTATAAAACGATAAATAAATTCATTATGCTGAGCTGGAGGCAATGGGCCCAAAATTGGAGCAGCTGCTGACACAGATGGGGAAAACATCATAGCTACTAGCAGCATGATAGAGACCAGAGACTTAAATTTTTTAATCTTATCCATCTAATACCTCTTTGTGTAAGTAGAATATATATATGTATGATATCCAGATTACTAAAGAGTATGTAATAGATGGGTTGTATTTACAATGTATTGTTTTTCTGCATGATATGTGCGGAGGGCGTGAAATAGAGACTAAAATGATGTGGGTATATTTGCCTAAGTGTTGGAGAAACTATTTTTAAGTTTAAAACTATAAAAAGATGGAGGCGATAATTATGCAGGTCAGAGAAAATTCTATGATTCCGTTAGGCTATGGAAAGTTTGTAAGATCGGATAAAATCGTAAGTCTTGAGCCCATAGAGGGGGATCGGGGGCCTGGCAGACGGACGATGGTTTATGTAGAAGATATCAAAACACCTATGATTGCTTCTCGAACAGAAAACACAATTCTTGCAAATATGGTAGAAGTTCCAAGAGAGGAACTTGAAGCAGCTGCAGCTTTGGAACTCTTAAAGGACATTAAGGATGATATGCTTCAGATCGGCCCGATGCTTAGGAAGAGTATCAAAAAAGAAGCTGGTTTTGATATCAATAAGATGGAAAAAAGAATCGATGAGATCCTAAAACACGATATAGAATTTGATACAATATGAATGATAACTCATAAGCTTCTTGCGATTTCAAGAAACTTATGAGTTATTTTTATTTTGGGATAGTAAGTGTGTCTTGCAAGCAAGGGACCAAACATTCCAATCTCATATATGCGTGCGCTTTTTGAATGCTTTTTGATTATCCATTCTCATTAAAACAATCAGTTTTGAAAGTTTTGTCTTTCAAATAGTATGATTATGCAAAGAGTGTTGTGCATTATAACTAAAAATAAGTAAAATATCTTGGGTAAATTGAAAAAAATTATTTTGTTGTTTCGAAAAGGGACAGGTGACCTTTTTTGGATTGAACAAAGTACATATAATTTACACATACAACAGGTGACATTGAATCACTTTTAACAAATGCACAATGTCATAAGGGATATTGTATAGAGACGAGTCAGTGATTTCGATAGATGAAAAACCAACATATAGGAAAGAAAAGAGGGAGAAGATGAGAGCGAAAAGAGTTTTTTTAATTGTATTAGACAGCTACGGAATAGGTGCATTGCCGGATGCCCACTTGTTTAACGACAGTGAATGCAATACGTTAGCTTCGATTGCAGCATCTAAGGCATATCATACACCTCATATGAAACGGCTGGGGCTTTTTAATATTGATGGCGTAAACTGCTTGGAAGCGGAGGCAGCTCCGATCGGAAGCTATGGGAGAATGGCTGAGAGGTCTATGGGAAAGGACACAACGATAGGCCATTGGGAAATAGCAGGGCTGGTATCAGAAAAAGCATTGCCTACTTATCCAAATGGCTTTCCTAAAGAAGTCCTTGAGGCGTTCAAAAAGAAAACCGGAAGAAATGTTATCTGCAACAAGCCTTATTCTGGGACTGATGTCATTCGTGATTACGGTCAGCAACATGTAGAAACAGGGGACCTCATTGTTTATACTTCAGCAGATAGTGTCTTCCAGATAGCGGCCCATGAAGAGGTTGTTCCTCTGGAAGAGTTATATGGTTACTGCAAAATAGCACGGGAAATACTGCAAGGGGAGCATGGTGTCGGAAGGGTGATTGCAAGACCGTTTATAGGCAAATCGCCAGATTTTAATAGAACGGCTCACCGCCATGATTACTCTTTGATCCCGCCGAAGAGGACAATGCTTGACGCTTTAACAGAAAACGGATTGGATACGATAGGAATCGGTAAGATTTATGATATTTTTGCAGGCAAAGGGATTGGAGAGACACAGTCTATTGTAAGCAACGTAGATGGAATGGAAAAGACGCTGGAAATGATAGATAAAGATTTTACTGGACTATGTTTTGTGAATTTGGTTGATTTTGATATGCTGTATGGCCACCGCAATGACATTGAGGGGTATGCAAAGGCTGCTGCGGTATTTGACAGGCAGCTGGGAACTTTTATGGAGAAAATGAAAGAAGATGATGTGCTTATTATTACAGCAGATCACGGATGTGACCCAGGAGCACCAGGGACAGATCATACGAGAGAATATACACCGATGCTTGCATATGGCCGCGCAATTAAACCAAATGTATCCCTTGGAACAAGAGAATCCTTTGCGGATATTGGCGCCACTGTTTTAGATCTCTTTGGCCTACCGATAAGTATTGATGGAGCAAGTTTTTTACAAGAAATTTTAAAATAAAGGAGCAGAAACTATGGTAGAAGATAAGGTGCTTATTGCAAAAGCGTTTGAAGCACAAGAAAAGTCCTATTCACCGTACTCTAAGTTTAAAGTAGGGGCAGCGCTTCTTGGTAAAAACGGAAAGATCTATTTAGGATGTAATATTGAAAATGCAGCCTATACACCGACCAACTGTGCTGAACGAACCGCATTCTTTAAGGCTGTTTCAGAAGGTCAGATGGCATTTGAGGCAATTGCCATCGTTGGAAGTCCAGGGGAAACCGAAAAAGGCGAAGGAGATTACTGTGCGCCATGCGGGGTCTGCAGGCAGGTGATGGCAGAGTTTTGTGATACTAAGAACTTCCGCATACTTCTTGCAAAGAGTGAAACGGACTATAAAGCATTTTCTCTCGAAGAATTATTGCCGCTTAGTTTTACAAAGGACGATTTGAGATAGATACAAAGACAAGGAGGGGTTAAGTGTGGAGCATGTAATAGAAATGAATCATATTACTAAGGAATTTGGTAACTTTAAAGCAAATGATGATATTACATTGCAGGTGAGAAAAGGAGAAATCCACGCGCTCTTAGGAGAAAACGGAGCCGGAAAATCGACACTGATGAGTGTACTGTTTGGTCTTTATCAAGCAGAAAAAGGTGAAATCAAAATTCGGGGCAAAGAAGTCAAGATTAATAACCCAAATGATGCAAATAACTTAGGCATCGGTATGGTGCATCAGCACTTTAAATTGGTACATAATTTTACAGTTCTTGAAAGCATTGTTTTAGGCAGAGAAGTGACAAAGAACGGTTTTCTTAAAATGGATGATGCCAGAAAAAAGGTTATTGAACTAAGTGAACGTTATAAATTTAAAATTGATCCTGACGCTTATATATCAGATATAACAGTTGGTATGCAGCAGAGAGTCGAGATTTTAAAGATGCTTTACTGCGATAACGAAATCTTAATTTTTGATGAACCGACTGCAGTCCTTACACCGCAGGAAATCGAAGAACTTTTAAAGGTTATGAAACAGCTGGTATCAGAAGGGAAATCCATCATCTTTATTACCCATAAGCTTAATGAAATTAAAGAAGCAGCAGACAGATGCAGTGTCCTGCGTAAAGGGCAATATATCGGAACAGTTAATGTTTCGGAGACGACCAAAGAAGAAATGTCAGAAATGATGGTCGGCAGAAAAGTAAATCTAGAGGTAGACAAAAAGGACATAGAACCCGGGGAGCCGGTTTTAGAAGTCAAAAATATGACAATTAAGTCAAAACATACCCATAAAAATGTTGTTCATGATGTATCTTTTAAAGTTAGAAAAGGGGAAATCGTATGTATTGCAGGGATTGACGGCAATGGGCAGTCAGAACTTGTTTATGGCATTACGGGACTTATGCCCATTGATGAAGGGAATGTGGTGTTAAAAGGAAAAGACGTTACAAGTGAATCCATCAGGCAAAGATGCCTGGATGGCATGGCACACATTCCGGAAGACAGACATAAGCATGGTTTGGTTTTAGACTACTCTTTAGAAGAAAACCTCGTCCTTCAGTCTTATTTTAAGCCAAGATTTCAGAAAAACGGGTTTTTGAAATTTGGAGCTATCAGTGAGTATGCAAGATACCTGATAGAGAAGTTTGACATCCGCTCTGGTCAAGGGGAGAACTCCGTAACAAGAGGCATGTCCGGGGGTAATCAGCAAAAAGCGATTATCGCCAGAGAGCTTGACCGGGACCCGGATATTGTTATAGCTGTTCAGCCGGTTAGGGGCTTAGATGTTGGTGCAATTGAGTATATACATAAACAGCTGGTTAAACAACGGGATAATGGCAAGGCAGTGCTTTTAGTCTCATTTGAGCTGGATGAAGTCATGACGCTTAGTGACCGTATTTTGGTGATGTATGAAGGAGAAGTCGTTGCAGATGTCAAACCTTCAGAAGTTACCGTCAATGAACTGGGTCTTTATATGGCAGGAACGAAAAGAGGTGCTGGAAGTGAAAGTTAAGAAAAAAGTAAAAGAAGAAAACAAGAAGCTGATTAATTTTTCATCTTCAGTATTAGCAATTGTAGCTGGGCTTATCATTGGTTTTCTAATATTGTTATTTAGCAATCCGCAGCAGGCATTAACTGGGTTTTTAACGATCCTAAAGGGAGGCTTTGCAGATGGAGCCTCTGGTATTGGGCAGATGTTTTATGTAGCAACGCCGATCATTATGACAGGATTATCTGTAGGGTTTGCCTTTAAAACAGGACTCTTTAACATCGGTGCTTCAGGGCAGTTTACGATGGGAGCCTTTGCAGCTATTTTTGTAGGGATAAAGTGGGGGTGGCTTCCGGGGGAGATTCACTGGATGGTTGCACTTTTAGCTGCTGCACTTTTAGGGGCGCTATGGGGGCTTGTTCCGGGTATTTTAAAAGCTTTCTTAAATGTAAATGAAGTTATCGCATCCATTATGATGAACTATATTGGCATGTATCTGGTCAATATGATGGTTGTTAAAAACATCTATGATCAAGTGAAAAACCAATCAATGCCTGTTATAGCAAGTGCGAATCTGCCAAAGGCGGGACTTGATAAAGTGCTGGGGCCTAATATGAATATTGGTATTTTCATAGCCATCTTATTTGTCATTGTTATCTATATTTTAATTGAAAAAACAACCTTTGGTTATGAATTAAAAGCTTGCGGACAAAATCCACACGCCAGTAAGTATGCGGGGATTAATGCGAAGAGAAATATTGTTTTATCCATGAGTATTGCTGGGGCACTGGCGGGAATCGGAGGCGCACTGCTTTATCTGGCAGGCTCAGGAAAATACCTTCAGGTATTAGATATGATTGCTCCAGAAGGATTTAATGGGATTTCAGTAGCGCTCCTCGGCCTTTCGCACCCAATCGGCATTTTATTTGCAGGACTGTTTATCGGTCATATTACAGTAGGTGGCTATAACCTTCAGCTCTATGATTTTGTCATTGAAGTAATTGATATTATCATAGCTGTTATTATCTACTTTGGAGCTTTTGCCCTGCTGTTTAAAAATATTATTCGTACCTTCATTAAAAAAGTAAAGGAGGATAAGTCAGTATGAACATAATGTATTTTATCATTCAGCAAACTATGTTTTTTGCCATTCCTCTTTTAATTGTTGCTCTTGGCGGTATGTTTGCCGAACGAAGCGGCGTTGTAAACATTGCGCTTGAGGGAATCATGGTTATGGGAGCTTTTATCAGTATCTTCTTTATCAGCATTTTCCAAGGTACTTTAAGCGGGCAAGGGCTCTTGATCTTGGCGGTTGCTATTGCAGCTGTAAGCGGAGGCATCTTTTCACTTTTGCATGCTTTTGCTTCGATTAACCTCAAAGCCGATCAGACGATCAGCGGTACAGCACTTAATATGTTTGCTCCTGCATTTGCCGTATTTACAGCGCGAATGATTCAAGGGGTACAGCAGGTTCAGTTTGCAGATACTTTTCATATTAGTAAAGTGCCTGTTTTAGGAGATATTCCAGTAATTGGCCCTATGTTTTTTCAAAACTGCTATATCACAACTTATATAGGCGTGATTATCTTTATTGTTGCAGCCATTGTAATAAGCAGGACAAAATTTGGGCTTAGGCTTCGTGCCTGTGGGGAGCATCCTCAGGCGGCTGATTCTGTAGGTATCAATGTGTATAAGATCAGATATGCCGGCGTTGTCATTTCAGGCGCATTGGCTGGAATAGGAGGTCTAGTATTCGTTATTCCTACTTCTACTAATTTTAATGGCAGTGTTGCTGGATATGGGTTTTTAGCCCTGGCTGTTTTGATCTTTGGCCAGTGGAGAAGCAAGGGAATCTTTGGGGCAGCCTTTTTCTTCGGAATTATGAAGACATTGGCAAGTACCTATTCAGGTATTCCGGTTTTAAAAGATCTGCCTATTCCAAATGAAGTTTACAAAATGATTCCTTATGCAGCTACACTTATTGTATTGGCATGTGTATCTAAAAACTCACAAGCACCAAAAGCAGAAGGGATTCCATACGATAAGGGAAGCCGATAAGGGGCATCTGGCCTAATAAAAGAAAGGACGTGTAGTCAAAAATGAGAATGTATGATCTTATCATGAAAAAGAGAAATGGTAAGGCACTAAGTGAAAATGAAATCAGATATATTATAGAAGGTTATGTTGAAGGGAATATCCCAGATTATCAAATGTCAGCCTTTTTGATGGCTGTTTACTTCAAAGGCATGACAGATGAAGAAACTTCTATTATGACAGATGCGGTTGCCCGTTCTGGGGATATGGTAGACCTTTCAGGCATTCAAGGCATCAAGGTAGATAAACATTCTACAGGAGGCGTTGGGGATAAAACAACGTTAATCATTGCACCGATTGCAGCAGCATGCGGCGTAAAAGTGGCTAAGATGTCAGGAAGGGGACTTGGGCATACCGGTGGGACGATCGATAAGATGGAGGCTATCCCTGGAATGAAGACTTCATTTACACAGGAGGAGTTTTTTGATGTCGTTAACCGCACTGGACTTAGTGTGATTGGCCAATCAGGCAATATTACACCGGCAGACAAAAAGTTATATGCCCTTAGGGATGTAACGGCGACGGTAGATAGTATTCCGCTGATTGCTGTATCGATTATGAGCAAAAAGCTGGCAGCCGGCAGTGACTGTATTTTACTGGATGTCAAGACAGGAAGCGGCGCTTTTATGAAGAGCCTTGATGAATCGATTAAGCTTGCCGAATGCATGGTAGCCATTGGCGAAAATTCAGGCAGAAAAACAGCAGCACTTATTACAGATATGGATCGTCCGCTGGGGAGTAATATCGGTAATGCCCTTGAAGTCATAGAAGCAGTGGAGACGCTAAAAGGAAACGGGCCAGAGGATTTAACGGAAGTATGCCTAAGCCTCGCAGCCAATATGCTGTACTTGGCTGGCAGGGGAGACATTTCAGAATGTATGGAGCAGGCAAAAGAAGCCATTCGAAGCGGCAAGGCACTGGAAAACCTGATAGCTATGGTTGAGGCGCAAGGCGGTGATACTTCAGTTATTAGGGATACAAATAAGTTTGAAAAAGCAGCGTTTTCTTATGCGGTTAAAGCGCCGAGAACGGGGTATATCACGCATATGGATACAGAAGCATGCGGCATTGCATCGATGATGCTGGGGGCAGGAAGAGAAACGAAAGACAGTGTGCTGGATTACTCAGCAGGGATTATCTTAAAGCATAAGACAGGGGATTATGTAGAAGAAGGAGCCATCATTGCAACGTTATTTGCAAGTCAGGAAGAGCTGTTTGAGGCAGCTGAAGCTAAGTTTATAGAGGCGGTTATGATTGAAGATCAAAGTGCAGAAAAAGAGCCTCTTATTTTTGCAAGAATAGAGCTGGGTAAAGTAGAAAAATACGTGTAAGGAGGAAGAGATGAACGCAGTATATGAGAAGTTATTAAGATGTTATGACTGCTACAAGGTAAAGATTGATTTTGAGCCAAAGGTAGCACTGGTATTAGGTTCGGGACTTGAAGACTATGCGGAGTCCATAGAGATTAAGGCAACTCTTAATTATCATGATATTGAAGGGTTTCCTGTCTCTACAGTTCCAGGGCACAAGGGAAGATTTATCTTTGGATATGTAGGGGAAGTGCCTGTCGTTGTGATGCAGGGAAGAGTGCATTATTATGAAGGGTATCCGATGAGTGATGTGGTTCTTCCGATCAGACTGATGAAGATGATGGGGGCAGAGGTACTCTTTTTAACTAATGCTGCCGGAGGCACAAATTATGGTTTCAATGTCGGGGATTTTATGCTGATTACCGATCAGATTTCAAGTTTTGTGCAGTCCCCTCTTATCGGAAGCAATATAGATGAGCTTGGAACGCGCTTTCCAGATATGAGTGAAATCTATCAAAAAGAGTTAAGAGCTGTGATTAAAAATGCAGCCGAGTCTTTAGGGATCACTTTGCAGGAAGGAACTTATCTGCAGCTTTCGGGACCAAATTTTGAGTCACCTGCAGAGGTTAAGATGTGCAGAACGTTAGGGGCTGATGCAGTAGGGATGAGTACAGCTTGTGAAGCAGTTGCAGCCAATCATATGGGCATGAAGGTATGTGGTATTTCCTGCATATCCAATCTGGCCTGCGGCATGAGTGATCAGCCTTTATCCCATGGAGAAGTTCAGGAAACAGCTGATAAAGTGGCGCCGCTGTTTAAGGCACTTATTACAAAGTCTGTAATGGAAATAGGGAAGCTATTTTAAGTAAGGAGGGATAAGATGGACGTAAAAGAGATGCTTAAGCATATTGATCATACGCAGCTTAAGGCGGTTGCCACATGGGCAGACATAGAGAAGTTATGTGATGAGGCGATTGAGTATGAGATGGCTTCGGTGTGTATTCCGCCGTGCTATATTAAGCGTGTGCATGACCAATACGGAGACAAGATCAATATCTGTACAGTAGTAGGGTTTCCGCTTGGTTATAGTGTAAAGGAAGCTAAAGTTGCTGAGGTTAAACAGGCTCTTGTAGATGGCGCAAGTGAAATTGATATGGTTGTTAATATCAGTGATGTGAAAAACGGCAATTATGAAGCTGTAAAGGATGAGATTGCAGCACTTAAGCAAGAAGTGGGCAGTAAGATTTTAAAGGTTATTATTGAAACATGCTATCTGACCGAAGAAGAAAAGGTTATGATGTGCAAGGTGGTTACAGAGGCTGGGGCTGATTACATAAAAACTTCGACAGGTTTTGGGACTGATGGGGCAACCCTTAATGATATTAGGCTTTTTAAGGCACATATAGGAAAAGACGTAAAGATGAAAGCTGCCGGCGGTGTAAAAAGCTTAGAGGACTTAAATCATTTTTTGAATGAGGGATGTGACCGCATCGGTACAAGCTCAGCTGTAGGATTAATTAAAGGCCAACAAATAAAAGGATATTAGGAGGAGAAGAAGATGAAAAAGAAATTAGTAAGTTTATTAATGGCGGCTGCAATGGTAGTTTCAGCATTAACAGGATGCGCTTCAAATGGCGGGGCGGCGGCTTCAGGAGAGCCAAAAACTAAGCAGGAAAATGCAGGAGGAGCAGAACTTGCTCTTATTACGGACGTAGGGACTATTGATGATAAATCTTTTAACCAAGGTTCTTGGGAAGGCGTTGAGGCTTATGCAAAAGAAAATAATATTACCCATAAGTATTATAAGCCTTCTGAAAAATCTGATGAGGCACTTATGACATCTATAGGGCTTGCTGTTAAAGGCGGGGCAAAGGTTATTGTATGCCCAGGATTCCTTTTTGAAGTACCTGTTTATAATGCACAGCTTAAATACCCTGATATCAAATTTATTCTGATTGACGGAGCGCCTCATAATGGGGATTATAACTATGATATCAAAGAAAATACAAAATCAATTTTTTATGCTGAAGAACAGGCTGGATTTTTAGCTGGATATGCTGCAGTTCATGAAGGATATAGAAACCTTGGATTCATGGGCGGAATTGCAGTTCCTCCAGTTGTACGTTTTGGATATGGCTATATAGAAGGGGCTGAGTATGCAGCAAAAGAACTTGGCCTTAAAGAAGGAGACATCACTATTAAATACACTTATGTAGGAAACTTTGATGCTTCTCCAGAAAACATGTCTAAAGCAGCAGCTTGGTTTAACGAAGGAACAGAAATTATCTTTGCATGTGGCGGCGGCGTTGGTAACTCAGTTATGAAAGCAGCAGAAGCTGCGGGCAAAAAGGTAATTGGTGTTGACGTTGATCAATCTGGTGAGTCTGCTACAGTTATCACATCTGCTATGAAAAACCTTAGCAAATCTGTTTATGATGCGCTTGGCGAGTATTATGGCGGCAAATTCCAAGGGGGCGTTTCAGTTACTTTAGATGCTGCTACAAATAATGTTCAGCTGCCAATGGAAAGCTCTAAGTTTGAAAAATTCACTAAGGAACAGTATGATGAAGTATACAAAAAAATTATTGATGGCACAATCAAAGTAAGTAAAAATGATATTGCAGAAGATGCAGCTGGGGTACCAGTTACTCTTATCAAAGTAGAATCTATTAAATAAGTTTTTATATAACAAGTACAAAAGCCATCTTAAAGTATATAAGCCTTAAGGTGGCTTTTGTACTCACTAAGAAAGAGGAAAGCAATGAAAATAAATAATATAGTTAAAATAATAGGTGCATTGATGGGGATTTTTCTAGTAGGACTAGGAGTAGCTTTTAATGCAGCGACAATGCTTGGGAATGACCCTATAGGAATTGTATATGACGGGGTAAGACATTTTGCGAGTTTATCGGGGGAGCAGCTGGGCACCGCATCCAATATGGTGAACTTTGGGCTTATTGTCCTCCTAATTTGCATAGGGAGAAAGTATGTAAATATCGGCACGTTCATTTATATCCTTCCATATGGATTTTTTGTAGGACTTGGAACGAGATTATATGTGATGCTTGGTATATCAGAAAACCTTTGGCTTAGGGGATTTGCCGGAGTAATGGGATGCCTTATGCTCTATGCAGGCGTTGCTGTTTTTATTGCAATGGACATCGGCCTGGATCCTTTTACGGGGCTTGTCATGGTGATTAGAGATCGAATAAAGTGGGACTATAAAAAGACAAAAATTGCATTTGATATAACGATGGTGATCATAGGGGTTATTCTGGGAGGTAAGCTTGGCATTATAACGGTGGCTGCTGCGCTTACGGCAGGGCCGGTGATTCAGTGGCTGGCTGAAGGGATCACCAAAATAATGAATGTTAAAGGTTGTGAGGCTTAAGGAATGATAGATAGAGAGTGGATTAAAAATTTACCTAAAATAGATATGCATTGTCATCTAGATGGATCGATCGGCATAGAAACAGTTCGAAGTCTGCTAAGTAAAGGGGAGTTGCCCTTTGGAGATGATGAACTAAATAAGGCGTTGCAGGTTTCCGAAAACTGCACGGGCTTAACAGAATACTTAAAGAAATTCGAACTTCCCTTAAGATGCCTGCAAACAGAAAAGGGGCTTAAGACAGCAACTGTTAATCTCTTTAAACAGGCGGCGGATGAGAATATTCAGTATATCGAAATAAGATTTGCCCCTATGCTTTCTGTTTATCCAGGCTTAAGCTGCAAAAAGGTTATAGAGAGTGTGGTTGAAGGCCTTCGTGAAGGGGAAAAACAATACCCGATTCGGGGAGGAATCATTGTTTGTGCGATGAGACATGATACAGTAGAAAAAAATATAGAGATGCTGAAAGCCGCAAGAGAAATGCTTGGGGGTGGCGTATGTGCACTTGATTTGGCGGGGGATGAATCTGCCTATCCCACATGGCTTCAACGAGAACTTTTTAATAGGGCGAAGAAATGGGAGATGCCTTTTACAATCCATTCAGGAGAGTGCGGCAGCCTTGAAAATGTTAAAGAAGCCATCGCACTAGGAGCCAGAAGACTTGGCCACGGCATTGCCCTGAAAAAGAGTGAAATATTGATGGAAGTATGCAGACAAAAGAGAATAGGTATTGAAATGTGCCCATCCAGTAACAGACAGACAAAAGCGATAGACAGCTGGCAGGAGTATCCTTTAGAATTATTTTTAGCAAAAGACTTGCTGGTTACTATTAATACAGATAATAGGACAGTAAGCAGAACTTCTATGACAGAGGAACTGATGATAGCCGCTGAAATGCTGCAGGGAGATAAAGAGATTATTGTGCAGCTTTTAAAACATGCAGCAGAGGTATCATTTGCCAAAGAGGATATAAAAGAACAACTGATAAGAAAACTAAATAAAGCGTTATAATAATAAGTAAAGGGATATTTACTTAGATGAAAAGAGGATATGGCTATGGAAAGAACAGAGAGTAATATTGATAAAGTAGTTGCTTTAAAAAACCACTTAAGAGGCAAAGAAAAGGATTATCTTGATAAGTATCTGGCCAATGCACCTATGTGGCTCTTAGATTCTTTTCAAGTCGTTCATATGAAAAAAAATAATGTATTTATCAAAGAAAACTCAGCAGTAGATATGGTTTACATACTAGTCGAAGGCATTGTAAAAGCTATTGATTATCGCATCTTTGGTATTGCTTATGACTATATGTGGTTCTATCCAGTTAAAGTTTTTGGCTCTATGGAAATATTACTTGAGCTTGAAAACTATAGGACCACTCTTATCACCGTAACCCCATGCAAAATGCTTGTAATCTCTAAAAGCAAGTTTGAGGAATGGATGAGAAAAGATATTAATACGCTGCTGTTAGAAACAAAAACACTTGGAACGTATCTTTTGGAGCAAGCAAGAAAAGAGAGGGTTTTCTTATTTGTACAAGGGATTGACAGGGTTATTCTTTTGTTTATGCAGCTTTATGAACAAATGGCAGAAAATAAAAAGTGTGTTTTGAAACTGACTAGGCAAGATATTGCAGACTGTTCAGGATTAAGTATCAAAACAATTAACCGGGCTGTTAAAAAGATGGAGGAAGACGGATATATCGATAGATCAGGGAATGCAATTATTATCTCAGAGAAACAGTATATAAAAATGAAAGAGTATATTTCACCAATAGTGGAGCAGTAAGTCTTAGGTTGAGAGTGAAAATAGTACCCAGACAGGGCGAAAGTAAGTTTTTGTATAGCGTACACATGGGATTTTGTGTCCGGTCTTTTGTTATACGATAAGGATTTGCAGGGAACAATAGATAAGATTTGGGCAAGAGATACCTATTGCCCCCAGTTTAAGGAGAAGGTTTTATGAAAAATAGATGGATTCGGGGAAGCATTTTTCTAGTATATTTATTAAGTATTATAGTGATCAACTT
Source organism: uncultured Clostridia bacterium (assembly GCA_937981575.1). GTDB lineage: Bacteria > Bacillota > Clostridia > Lachnospirales > Cellulosilyticaceae > FMMP01. The sequence continues at coordinate 28,754 of CALJNR010000048.1, forward strand.
GAGTATATTACGGCTATCTAATGAGTATATTGGACTATTTATTAATAATTTGCTTGCAATAATCTGTACTTATCTCATCATGAGAAATAGCCAAAGTGAACAGATAGATAAAATAAAACACATACTAAATAGTATTAATAAAAACCGATATGACTATGATCTAGCAGAAAACATAAAAAAGAATTTCTGCAAAGATGAAATAGCTCAAGCTGTGCAAGGTTTTAATAACACAAAAGAAGCATCTAAATATGTACTGAAATCTGCGGTAGAGCTTACTAAGATCGCTGACCATGTGGCGGGGCAAGTTAATGATATGGAATCGGCAACGGAGCAGATCGCAGCAGCAAGTGAAGATATTGTAGAGGGGTCACTTGCCCAAATGAAGTCCATAGATTCTATATTTGATCATATTGAAAAAGTAGGTAAGAGTATTGAAGATATAATCGGTGAACTAAAAAGAATTGCAGCTAAAACAGAAGTGTCTGTAAGGCTTACTGAAGAGGGCAATCAATATGTTGGAAGAACAAAAGAATCCATAAGCGGCATAAGAAATACTATGATTAACTATACTGACAGCCTTCAAAACTTTGCTGATAGTTTTTCGCAAATTATAAAATTTGCAGATATTATCCAGGCGATTACTGAACAGACAAATCTGCTGGCCCTAAATTCCTCTATTGAGGCAGCTAGAGCAGGCGAACATGGACGGGGATTTGCGGTTGTTGCCAGTGAAATTGGACACTTATCCAAACAGTCTAAGGCAGCTTCGCTGCAGATTAGTGCAGTCATTCATGATATGGAAAAGAAGATTTTAAAACTAACTGAGGAGATGGCAAAAAATCAGCAAAGCATAGATAAGGGGATAGAAATAGCCGAAAAGACAGAAGAGGCCTTTATAAAAATATCCGATAGCACAACAAAGACACAGCAGCAAGTTACAGAGATTGGAAGACATATGGAAGACATCGGGGGATGCACGGAACGCGTTATTTGGTCTATCCAAACTATTCAAAAGATTTCTGAAGGCAATGCAGCTGACTGTGAACAGTTTGGAGCAGTAATAGAAGATATGAATAACTCATTTAAGAGTATCGTAACACGGTCAAATGAACTTAAAGGGCATTTGAACGAGCTGCAGCAAAAGGTGGCTGAGGATACAATGGATAAATATATGTATCAAAAAGCTTTAGATGTAAAAAGGTTTCTTGAAAACACTCCATACTGTGATTTGAAAATTCTTAGGGAAAAGCTTAATATTGATGAAATATACGTTGTTGATCATTCAGGGAAAATTATCAGCAGTTCTGATCCAGAAGGCATAGGATTAGATTCATTCAAAATTGACCCAGCGTCCTATGAGGCGGCAAAGAGGAAAGAGGGCTATACCTCTACGCCAATCAGAAAGAGAAATCATGATGATCAAATTTATAAGTTTTTACATATTCCCTATAAAGAGGGAGGGGCTATTACAGTTTCATTGTCACTTCAGACTGTTTTAAGTTTATAAATAAAACAATATTTGAGAAGGCAGTCCCTAGGAACTGCCTTTTTTTGAGTTTTTATAAAATGATTGTTCTATAAAACGAAGCGTATTTGAAACAATAATTTTTGTCCGTTAGACAGCTTATAGCGATACAAGAGGGACATATCATACTTAGGGTTAATGCAGCTTACCTCTTTAATATTACAGCTTACTTTATATACTATTGAATACATTTAATCACAAGCATATACTAGGAATATAAAAAAAAGGGGGGCGGTTGATGAAAATTACAATAGAAAATATTCCTGTTTCAGATGAACCAGAAATCATATTAAGATGTCATGAAGCTGATGATTCGCTGGTGCAACTTGTCTATGCCATGCAGGATGCATCCAAAAGAATTATTGGAACTATGGATTCACAAATACACATTATTCACCCTAAAGATGTCTTCTATTTCGAATCGGTAGATAATAAGGTATTTATTTACTGTGAGAAAAATGTTTATGAATCTAAGCTTAAGCTTTATGAGATCGAAGCAGAATATGAAAATTGGGATTTTTTTAGAGCTTCAAAATCTACGATCCTTAATATCGCAAAGATAAAATATGTAAGTCCAGTTTTTTACGGGAAATTCGAAGCACATTTATTGAGTGGTGAAAAGGTTTTTATTTCAAGGCAGTATGTGCCTGTTTTCAAAAAAAAGCTAGGTTTATGAGGAGGTCTTATATGAAGAGGAATGGCAAATTAATATGTTTTTTAAAAGACTTTTTTGCAGCTTATGGATGCCTGATGGCAGTTGTTTCGATATGTTTAGGTATCTCATTAATAGAAGCGATTAGTGTCTTAGTATCATCATTAATAGGCATCGCCGCTTTGGCATACACGGTTTTAAAGTTTATTTTTGAGAATAAGCATGGAGTGGAGAGTAAAGCACAGGCAATTGGTTTTATTGGCTTTCTAATATTTGCAGATATAATCACTGTATTAGGGATGTGTTTTTTTAGTCCAGGCAGACCAGTTGATAAAAGCCTTATAATAAGCTATGGTCTGATCATTTTTGGCATTAATGGATTAGTTTATGGGATGATGCATATTGATGGGCGCCAGCAGGCAAAGAGGATTAACGAAAAGCTAAGCCAATATAACGGTACGAAGATAGAATAGTTCATGTTGGAATATTTCTTTGATAGGGAAGATTCTCCCTCTAGTTACTAACACAATAAATAAAGAATGCAGTAAAGTATTCACGATTATAAATCAAGAAGAGGGTATAAACCTTTTTGGATGATTCATCCTAATAGGGGAGTTAATTATTTTAAATTCTATAGAATGGGTTAAGAGGATTAAATGCATTCGAGTGAAAAGACTTTGCACTCGTGCTGGCTGGGAAAGGGGTTATTACAGTCTGGTTATCACTGCAGGCTGTTTTAAATTTATTAAATAAATATTTAGATCACCATAGATATCACTGATATTCAAGTAACAAATTTGTTAAAATATGCCATTGACGTAAGAGATAGAGTTATTTAAAATGAGAAATAGATTATTTAGGGGAAAATGTTTTGGGGGGTGATGCGAATGAAAAAAATCACAATTCGTGATGTTGCAAAGCATGCTGGAGTTTCTGTTGCATCGGTTTCATATGCACTAAACGGTATAGATAAATTAACGCCGGAGACTAAAGCACGTATTAATCAAGCTATTTTAGAACTAGACTATAAACCTAGTTTAACTGCAAGATGCCTATCTAATGGGGACTCGAAATTAATAGGAGTAGCCTTACCTATTACTGAAACAGGAGATATTCCGGGGATGCTATTAAACAATCCCTTCTTTGGTGAGTTTATCAGCGGAGTTGAATATGTTACACGGAAAGAAGGATATGATATTGTTATTTCTGGAGTAGAATCCAATAAACAATATAAGGACTGGATACAGAGAAGAAGATTGGATGGCATTATTATGCTGGGGGTATATCCACGCAGTGTTTTCGAAGAGATAAAGGACTTAGGTGTTCCTATTACTTTAACGGATGCTTATGAAGACTATGCAAAAGGATTTCACCGTGTAATGCTGGATGACCAAAAGGGTGGATATTTAGCAACTAAATATCTCATTGATATGGGGCACAAAAAAATTGCGTTCGTAAGTGGAAGTATAAAGAACAGTCCTTTGAATAATCAGCGTTATTTAGGATATCTTAAGGCGCTTAGGGAAGCGGAGCTGGAGGCTAAAAAGGAATATTATATTGAAGCGCCTGTAAGTTATGAAGGTGGCTATAAAGCAGGGGTTAATCTGATAGAAAGCCAAATGGATATTACAGCTATTTTTGCAGTTGCAGATATAATGGCTGTTGGACTTATGAAGGCATTTCGTGAAAACAATAAAAGTGTTCCAGAAGATTACTCTGTCATTGGATTCGATGATATTAAGTTTAGCAGTTATGTCATGCCAGGTTTAACAACAATTAAGCAAGACATCGCAAAGAAGGGCATGGTTTCTGCTGAAATGGTCTTAGAAGCTTTGAAAAATAAATCGATGGAAAGTAAAACTATTATTTTAGAACAGGAACTCATTATTCGCGATTCTGTAAAGAAAGTGCATTAAGCTGTCTCTAGGACCTTACTCAATTATTGAAGCAGTGAATATAAATAGAGATATAGCCTTAGAAAGATATAGGATTAACTAAAAACGGTGTAAAAAACAGGTAAATTAACAAATTTATCTGTTTTTTACACCGTTTTTAGCATATGTTGAAATATGAATATTGAATCTTCTCCTGAAAAAATAGATGAAGTAAAGGGAGCTATAAGAGAGAAAACAGCATGTAGAAAAACCTAACAAAAACATGAAGTTATTCGGTTAAATAAAACCAAGAAATATGCCTGAAACAGTTGACAAACAAATTTCAATATGAATATAATAAGTTATAGGTTAACCGGTTAATTAACTGGATTTATATTTATTGAATAGTATAAAGTCTGTTTCCTTACTTTAGCGTAGAAGTATCTATAAATGAATCGACCTAATGACGAATTTTAGGGATATTTGCTTGACGTTTAAATGACCTGCACAAGAAGACTTACAAAAGTTGAGATACCTGTGTAAATGAGTGAAGAGAAAAAATAGCAATAATAGCAGTATGTGCAATTAATTTTAATAATTAGACAACTTATTATGACAAAGTAAAAACTATAATGATGAAATGGTGGTGAGGTATTTGAAAAGACATGATGAAAGTTACATATTAGATATAAATCCAGCAGCTAATGAAGGCGCAGTAATAAAAGGTGATTGCTATCGTTTTACAGTATTGACCCCTCAAATGATACGTTTAGAATATAATGAACAAGGGGTTTTTGAAGATTTAGCCTCTCAAGTTGTTATTAATCGCAATTTTCCTGTTCCGGAGTATCGCATTCTTGATGAAGAAGATAATTTTGAATTAATGACAGATCATATTCATCTTGTTTATAACAAAAAGAAGTTTAGTAAAAACGGATTAAGCATACAAGTTAAAGGTAATCTAAGTGCCTATCGCAGTATTTGGTATTACGGAGAGACAGGAGAAAATCTTAAGGGAACTGCAAGAACACTTGATGAAGCGGACGGGGCAATTCCGCTTCAAGATGGACTTTTATCAAGAAATGGATTTGCAGTCATTGATGACAGTAAGTCTATATTGATTACAGAAGATGGATGGGTAACTCCGAGAAAAGGGGAGACGATAGATCTTTATTTCCTAGGTTATGGCAGAGAGTACTTAAAATGTCTAAAAGACTTTTTTAAATTAGCCGGCAGCACGCCGATGCTGCCGAGATACGCACTTGGAAACTGGTGGAGTAGGTTTCATCCTTATACAGATGTGACCTACAAGGAACTTGTAGAAAGATTCAAAACAGAACATACGCCATTCTCAGTAGCGGTATTAGATATGGAATGGCATTTAACCAATATTGATCCTAAGTATGGCAGTGGTTGGACGGGATATACCTGGAATAGAGAGTATTTTAAAAATCCAGAAGCATTTTTAAGTATGTTACATAAAGAAGGCATGCATGTTACACTAAATGTTCACCCTGCTGACGGCGTACGTGCTCATGAAGAGATGTATGTGCCAATGGCCAAAGAACTCGGGGTAGACTATGAGAAGGAAGACAAGATTTTATTTGATATATCCGATCGTAAATTTTTGGATACATACTTTAAGTACCTTCATCACCCAAATGAAGCAATAGGTGTGGATTTCTGGTGGATTGACTGGCAGCAAGGCGGAAGTACCAAAGTTGAAGGATTAGATCCACTTTGGATGCTCAATCACTATCATTTTTTAGATAGTGGAAGATCAGGAAAACGGCCTCTCACATTTTCAAGATATGCAGGACTTGGAAGCCACCGTTATCCGGTAGGGTTTTCAGGAGATACCTTTGCTACTTGGGAATCCTTAGATTTTCAGCCGTATTTCACAGCCACAGCAACTAATGCAGGGTATGGATGGTGGAGTCATGATATAGGTGGACATATGCATGGGGCAAAAAGTGATGAAATGTTAGTGCGATGGATACAGTTTGGGGTATTTTCGCCGATTATGCGTATCCACAGCTCGGATAATCCGTTTTTTGTAAAAGAACCATGGAAATATAACTTACATATTGCTGAGACGATGAAACGATTTTTACGCCTAAGACATCAAATGGTTCCTTATTTATATACTATGAATTATCAATTTTTCAAAGAAGGGCTGCCGCTTATAAGACCTATGTATTATCACAATACAGAGGAGGAAGAAGCGTATCAGGTTTCAAATCAGTATTACTTTGGCTTAGAACTTATTGTATGTCCAATTACAAAACCGGCAGATCCAGAAGTTAATATGGGAGTCTTTTATGGCTGGCTTCCAGAAGGGATTTATTATGATTTCTTTTCAGGAAGAGTATACAAAGGGGATAGACGCGTTGCCTTTTATCGTGACATCACTACAATGCCTGTATTTGCTAAAGCTGGAGCCATCATTCCAATGATACCAGAAGACAAAGTCGCTAATGCTACAGATACTCCTTCAGATTTAATTGTTAAGGTATTTACAGGGGCAGATGGAAGTTTTTCTATGTATGAAGATGATTCACACAGTGCTGGGGACGTCAATTTAAGTTCAGTAATAACACATATGTATTTTGAATGGAGTAAGCGGGCACGATTTGCAATTGATGCAGTTCAAGATAACAATGGGGTCATTCCGGAAAAACGAAGCTATGAAATTCTTATAGTTGGCGTACAGAATACAGATGACATAGAAATAGTATTAGGTAAAGAAAAAATTGCCTTTATCAAGTCGTATCAACCAGAGTGCAATACAATAAGTATAAAAGTTGAACCTATAAATACAAATGAACAATTAGTTGTATTTTTAGGGAATATAGATAATGTTAGAGAAAATAATGTTGAATCTGATGTATTTAATATGTTGGATAGAGCACAGATAGATTATGATTTAAAGAGTTTAATTTATCGAATTGTAAAGAAACATAAAGATAGAGATCAGCTTCTTGCGGAATTACAGACACTGCAGCTTAAACCCAATCTTCTTGGTGCATTATATGAAATCATTACGGCCTATTAATTACTTTTAAATAGATAATACATACATCTAATAAATTCTATGTGATAATAAGTTTCAATTTTATTAGGGAATATCTTCCTTTTATATAGAAGGCAAAAGCATAAAAATTATAATTGACATAAGGAAAGGAAGGGTGATTTTATGAAACTAAAGCAAAATAATAAGTTACAGGGAAAAAAGGTTTTTAAAGAGCAGAGGAGAGAAGCCCAAAGAGATAGAAGAGAGCATTCAGTGAAGTTTTTCCGCAGAATACATACAAAAATGATTGCAGGATTTTTGCTGCCGGTCTGCTGCATTGTGCTATTAGGAGTAGTATCTTACCAAAAGGCTTCTTCGGTAATAATAAGTAACTATGAAAACTCTATTAGTCAAACTTTAGATATGACAGGACAATATTTTACTTTTTCCCTTGGAGTGGTCCGATCACATATTAATGAATTTTATACAGATGTGAATGTCAATGATTATTATGCAGGAAGATTTGAGCTATCGGCTACAAGAGAAATACAGTTTTTTAATGCGACAGTCGAGGCTTTGAAAAGAAAGGTTTGGTCAGATGACCTTTTGCAAAATATATATATCTTATCTAAGGATAAACCATCAATGACAACTACAGATGCAAATGATACAGAACTATATGATAAGTATATGGCATCTGCTCAAGGATTAAAGGTGTCTGAGCAGCCGGAACGTTATCATTGGTTTGGCAGTGACATAGAGATGGATGAATTGCTTTCATCAAAGAGTCATGAGAGTGCCATTCGATTAACAAGGAAATTTAAAAAAGGTAATACGTTAATTATGGCAGACATCAGCAAAAAAGAGGTTGATAAGATCTTAAATCGACTTGATATGGGAGAAGGCAGTTTGCTTAGTTTGATTACTGAAGATGGACTAGAGATTATATCACACTCAGACAGCATTGCGGAAAATGATGCAGGAGTCCACAACTCTATATTTTATGGAAGTGATTTTTATGAAGATGCTGTTATGAGTGAGGAAGCAAGCGGATTTCAGTACATAAAGTATAATAATGATAATTATATGTTTATCTTCTCAAAGGTAGGGGATACAGGGGCGATGATTTGCGCACTGGTACCAAGAGATAATATTATAGGTCAGGTCCAGGATATCAAAAACATTACAATTATCATTGTCATTTTGGCAAGTATTTTAGCTTCATTATTTGGTAACTACATTGCAAGTGATATGGGTAAGGCTATTAGGTATATGACAGAGGTATTAAAAAAAGCAGCAAATGGAGATTTCTCTGTTTCACTGGAAGTTAAGAGAAAAGATGAGTTTGGTATTTTGGCAGAGGATATTAAAAATATGATAGCTCATGTAAAAGGGCTGATTCAAGAAGTCAAAGTAGTTGGGGGAGCATTGTTTTCAGATGCCCATCAAGTTGCAGATACCTCTAAGGTATTTGTAGAAAGTACAGACAACATCAAGTTTGCTATTACAGAAATTGAATCGGGTGTAGTACAGTTAGATGAAAACTCTGCTGATTGTATTGGGCAAATGGATTCATTATCACACAAGATTACGTTAGTTACTGATAATACCTCTCAGATAAGTTCAATTACAGCGGCTACAGCTAATGCTATTGATAGTGGCATTGGAATAATGGGAGAACTCAATGAAAAGACCAAGCTGACCATTGAGATTATGAGAAATGTTATAGCTACAGTTGAACTCTTAGAGCGTAAATCAAAAAATATAGGAAAGATTGTAGATGTTATTAATGAAATTGCAGAGCAGACAAATTTATTATCTCTTAATGCTTCTATCGAATCAGCTAGAGCAGGGGTACATGGCCGCGGATTTGGAGTAGTTGCAGATGAAATTCGAAAACTCGCAGATCAATCGTTAAAATCAGCCAACCAAATCCGAGCTATTATTGAAGAAATTACAACGAATACTTCTGATGCCTCTAAAATTGCAAAGCAAGCAGATGTCATTTTATTGGAGCAGGAAGCCGCAGTGAATAATACAACACAATCTTTCAATACTATGGACTCTCAAATTGAGTTGTTGATGAAAGAGTTGAAATGTATCTTAAGTAATATTGATAATATGGAGAAAGATAGAATGAAAACCTCTGATGCTATTATGAGCATCTCAGCCGTATCGGAAGAAACAACGGCTTGTACTAATACTGTAAGCGATATGGCATTGCAGCAACTGACTGCAGCCAATCAGCTGGATTCAGCATCAGGTGAACTGCTAAGACGAGCAAGTCAGCTAGAAGAAGCCATTAACCAGTTTACTATCTAATGACAAGAAGATGGGCAATAAGCACTATTAATAGAAAAGCTGCACCTAATGGGTACAGCTTTTTCTATACTGGGAGAGGCTGTGTTTTATAATTGTTTTTTAGGATAAGTATTTATAACATTTGTTGAAAAAGCTATTGACATAGTTTGATTAAAATAGTAAACTATACTTAGTTAACCGGTTAAATGAAAGTGAAAATTAGACTATTTAAACAGTCGAGGTTATTTGATGGTTTATACATAGCGATTATTATGTATTGGCTGACACGATAGTTTAAATACTCCAAGTACATAAATTGGTTGACGAAAAACGTCGGATATTATGATAAACTATTTATAATTAGGGGGTTATTTTATGAAAAAGTTTAGAAAGTTATCATCATTACTTATGGTTTTAGGTTTGACTGTTGCATCAATAACAGGTTGTGCGGGGAATACGAAAACCAGTGTAAATTCAGGGGCTGAAACGCCAGTAACTAAAGAAGATAAAAAAGCAGAAGCGCCGGAAGCTATTGTTTTAAAAGTATGGTCTCCAGAAGAAGAACAACAAGTAACAGCAGAGATGTGTGAGTTATTTAAAGCTAATCATCCAGAGTATGATATTACTTTTGAATATGCGGTTATGAGTGTGCAGGATTCTATTGATAATATTAAGAAGGACGCTGAAGTAGCAGCAGATGTCTTTGCATTTCCTTCAGGAGGCATTCCGGAATTAGTAGAAGCTGGACTTATCCTACCTATTACTGTAGATGCAGATGCGATTAAAGCAGCTCATGGTGAGGGGGCAATTAAGGGCGTTACATTAAATGATCAGCTTTATGCTGTTCCACAGTCACCGAACTCATGGTTTATGTACTATGATAAGAGTCTGTATACAGAAGAAGATGTAACATCATTAGAAAAAATGTTAGCGAAGGATTTAGGTGAGGGGATTAAAAACTTCTCATGTGACATTGATAACAGTTGGTATATGTCAGCATTCTTCTATGCAAATGGCGGAACTTTATACGGCGAAAATGGGGATGATCCGACTCAATGTTCTTGGAATGATGAAAAAGGGGTAAAAGCAGCAGAATACCTTATCGATCTTTCAAAAAATCCTAAATATATTGATGATCAAGATGGTTTAGCTGGGTCTTTAATAAGAGAAAGAAAACTTGCAGCGCTTTGCTCTGGGACTTGGGCAGCAGCAGATGTAAAAGCAGCATTGGGAGATGATTATGCAGCAGTAAAACTTCCAACGATCAATATTGACGGAACAGATTATCAGTTAAGAAACTTTGCAGATTTTAGAGCAGTCGGCGTAAACTCTGCTACAAAAGCACCTAAAGCGGCTCAGCAATTAGCAGCATGGTTAGGCGGAGAAGAGTGTCAATTACTTCGTTTTGAAAAAATCAACTCTACAGCACCAACAGTAAAAGCATTACTTGAAAACCCAGAAGTTGCAAGTAATGCTGCGGTATTAGCGCTAAGTACTCAAACAAACTTCTCAATTCCAAATCCATCAACATCTCAACTTGCACAATACTGGACTCCAGCAGGCGCATTTGGTGCAGGCATTATAAATGGCGATATTAAAAAGGATAATGCAAAAACAAACCTTGATAAAATGGTTGAAAGTTTCTTATCTAAATTAGTTACAGAATAAGTGGTAACAATTTATAAACCTTAAGTGGTAAGAAAGTGGGGTGAACGAATTGTTCACCCCAAACTTATATTAAGATGATTTAGCAATTGGGGCTTTAGCAGCGCAGTAAGGAGGACAGAAATGAATAAAAAGAAGATAGAGAATCCATTAAAAGTCTTAGCGAGTAAGTTTAAATGGCTCGGACAAACGTTTCGTAAAGGTGATATTTTAACAAAGCTGTCCTTTATCATAATGGGTCTTTCTAACATTGGGAGAGGACAAATTGCAAAAGGTCTTATGTATATGATTCTAGAACTTAGTTTTATTGTCTATACAGTAAGCACTGGTGTTAATAATTTAATTGGCTTAACGACATTAGGAACAACTCAGCAGGAAATGGTATACAGTGAAGAACTCGGGATATTCCAGGTTTTGCGTGGGGATAATTCTATGATTATGCTGCTGGCAGGTGTAACTACATTATTTATAATTGGATTTTTTATTGTGGTATGGATTTCTAATATTAAATCTGCAATTAAAGTGCAAGAACTGAAAGAAACTGGAAAGGAGATCCCGAATTTTATAACCGATATTAAGAGTTTGTTTGATTCAGAGATTCACAAGTTATTATTGGCCATTCCTATTACAGGACTTGTTTTAGTTAATGTCATTCCGTTATTTTATATGATAATGATGGCATTTACCAATTATGATGTCAATCATCAGCCGCCAGGAAACCTGTTTACTTGGATTGGGCTTCAAAATTTTAAGTTGCTATTGCTATCCCAAGATACAATAGCAGGTACGTTCTGGCCGGTATTTGGATGGACAATAGTGTGGGCTTTCTTTGCTACTTTTTCTTGTTTCTTTGGCGGACTCTTTTTAGCACTTTTGATTAATTCAAAAGGCATTGAATTTAAAGGGGTTTGGAGAACCCTTTTCATTATGAGTATTGCAGTACCAGGATTTGTTATTCTTTTAATTATCCGTGTTATGTTTGCACCACATGGACCAGTCAATGTCTTATTAAAAGAACTTGGATTTATTACGGAATCACTGCCATTCTTTGTAAATGCTACATGGGCAAGAGTTACCGTAATTGTTGTAAATATGATATGGATAGGTATTCCATACAGTATGTTGATTACTACAGGAATCCTTTCAAATATACCAGCAGATTTATACGAAAGTGCAAAAATCGATGGGGCAGGGCCGATGAAAATATTTGCTAAAATCACCATGCCTTATGTACTATTTATTACTACGCCTTATTTAATTACAAACTTTATTGCAAATATTAATAACTTTAATGCGATCTATTTCTTAACTGGTGGGGGCCCGAATTCTTTGGAATATTTCAAGGGAGCAGGGAAAACAGATTTGTTGGTAACCTGGCTGTTTAAGTTAACTGTAGACAGTAAGGATTATTGTTATGCTGCAGCAATAGGTATTTTGATTTTTATCCTATCATCTATCTTATCTTTATTCATATACAATAGGTCAGGAGCGGCTAAAAATGAGGAGGGATTCCAATAATGAACACACAAACTATAGGAATAAATACACAAAATATAGGTTTGAATATGAAATCCCTAAAAAAAATTCCCTTCGTTGGTGCAGTGCTGATGACTGCGTTCTTTCTGCCTGCTGTAAAGATTTCTAGTGAAGGAATAAGTGCTTCGGGAATTAAAATTCTTTTGGAGGCTATTTTGAAATGGGAGACTGTCAATGATGGGAAAACAGGGATTTGGTTAGTTGCTTTAATTGCTATTTTAGGGGTGTCACTAATAAGTATTTTAACTTCGTCGGGCTTAGCATTTAAATTACCGACCAAAAAATGCACCAAATATTTGATCTTTACATATGTATTTAATTTTGTAAGTGCATTGTTAATTTTATTCACTGTTACCAAAGCAGTTAATGCATCAGGAGTGATCCCAGTAAAATTTTTAATTAAATATCTAAGTTTTGGATATTGGATTTTTCTGATAGGAAGTTTGACTGGACTTATCCTCTCCCTAAGAAGTGCAAAAATTAATACGGGCTATGTAGCACTGATCATTATGGCTCTTATATGGCTTTTCCCAGTTGCATGGATTGTTATGATATCTTTTAGAGCAGAAACAGGTTCATATACGTCCTACTTCTGGCCAAAAACATTCACTTTAGACAATTATAAAGTTCTACTAACGGATGGCAGCAGGTTTCCGTTTATGACCTGGTTCGGCAACACTTTAGTTGTTTCAACCTTTTCTTGTATCGTAACAACCTTTATCGTATTATCAACAGCATTTACATTATCACGTATTCGCTTTGCCGGGCGGAAGTTATTTGTAAACATCCTACTTATAATTGGGATGTTTCCAGGGTTTATGTCTATGATTGCTGTATATTATATTTTAAAGGGCTTAAATCTTGCGCAATCTTTGACAGCACTTGTTGTAGTGTATTCGGGAGGCGCAGCGCTTTTATACTATATTGCTAAAGGATTTTTTGATACGATTCCAAAGGCAATAGATGAGGCTGCATGCATTGATGGGGCTACAAAGTGGCAGATGTTTACACAAATTACGATTCCGATATCAAAACCTATTATTATTTATACGATTTTGACTTCTTTTATGGCACCGTGGGCGGATTTTATTTTCGCTAGGGTGATTATGGGGGACAATTATAAAAAGTATACAGTTGCACTTGGATTATTTACTATGTTATCTAGAGAAAATATTGATGTTTGGTATACTAGGTTTGCAGCTGGATCAGTGCTCGTATCTATTCCGATTGCGATACTATTTATTGCAATGCAAAAATACTATGTAGAAGGATTGGCGGGTTCAGTAAAAGGATAATGCTGTCTGGATAATTACAGAGCTGCCCGTAAATGTCATACATTTTTGGGGAAGCTCCTTTTTTGAAAAACAAGGTTAAACGGTTATATTAAAGGAGAGGAAGAGTGTGTTTGTTAATTTTAACAAGATAAAGATAGTATAAATGACGAGGAGGATTTTATGAGAAGAATATCAGCAAAACGTATAGTTGGATTTGTACTTAGCTTTATAATGGTCATCAGTCTCGTGCCAGGCAGCTTAGCAGATCTTTTAGCAGCTGTTATTGGAGCGCAAGAAACCAAGTATTACATTCAAAATAATTATTTACAAGGATCATATCTTTATGATGATGGAGGAACTTTAAGATTCGGGACTCCGGCAGCAGCTGACGATACAAGGTATCAATGGGTTGTTGAGGACATTTCCGGTTATAAGGCATTGAAAAATGCATCTACAGGAGGATATATTAATGTCAGTGGATGCGAAATTGTATGGAATGGAACGGTAAAAGTAGGAGCATTTGAAGAAGATAATGCTGACTATTTGTGGAACTTTAATATAACAAATGGAACAACTATTAGTTCTATTAGTAATCCAGGGGCCAATATAAGTATGGCAACATCAGAAAGCTTCCCGGATCGGACAGAAGTAGAGTGTCGTAATGATGCAGCGGCGGGATGGGGAACTTCGAAGTGGAATTTTGTAGAAGCTAAAGATTTTGTAGTGCCATCTGTGCCTTCAGAATCAGGTATTTATTATATTGAAAATAATTATATGATGGGCGTATATCTTTATGATGACAATGGGACCTTGCGATTTGGGTATCCAGAAACTGCTGCTGATATAAGGTATCAGTGGAAAATCGAAGAAGTTGGAGCGAGCAAAGCATTAAAAAATGTGTCTTCACAAGGCTATATCAATGTAAGTGGGGCTGTTATTAACTGGAATGGAACAGTCAATGTAGGACCATTTGCAGAAGGGGACGATGATTATTTATGGAACTTTAATATAGGAAAAGGTATTTATATTAGCTCTGTTAGTAATCCAGGAGCCAATATAAGCATGGCAACCTCAGAATCACAATCAGGACGAACAGAAGTAGAATGCCGCGGTGATGGAGCTGCAATGTGGGGAACTTCAAAATGGGATTTTGTTAGGGCAGAAGATTTTTCGGATTCTGAGCCAGAAGTTCCGCAAATGGAAGGCTATGTAAATATCCAAAACTCTTTTTATCAGCTTTATATGATTGAAGACAATGGAAATATTATCTATGGTAATACAAAGCGTAGTAATGATCACGCGTTATGGCGTATTACAAAAGATGATAATGACTTGTATGCCATTCAGAACAAAGCAACCGGCAAATATATATTACCAGTTACAGGAACGGATAGATTACAATGTATTGATTCAGAAAGTCCTTACTATTGGACAAGAGAAGCTGGAAGAGATGGCATTGTATTTGGGGATTCTGAAGCTAATCAAGGAGTGGATGCAAAGGAAACCTATATTAAATGTATCCACATGGAAAATAAAAAGGGATATGCAGAGAACTCTCACATCCAAAAAGTTTGGGGAACTCCTCAGTGGGTCATAAAAGAGTATACAGAGGCAGGGTACAAGTTTATTAAAGCCAAAGACTCTGATTTGTATATGTATGAAGATGAGGGCAATAATATTAAGCTTGGGATATTAAATGAAGAAGACAGCAGTTATTTCTGGTCTGTAGAAAAATCAGGAGCAGTTACTTATATCAAAAATAGAAAAACAGGACACAACATTACGATAGAACATATCTATGGACAACAGGATCGCTCACTCCCCTTAATAGGCATGACAGGAGAAACAGGGTGGAGCAGCATAAAATGGAATGTAGAGCAAGTATCAGGAGAAGAAAATACATACACAATTGAAAGTGGCTGGGATTGGTATAAAGACTGTATTATACATCGTGCTGAACCTAATAATGGGAATTCATATTGCAATACAGATGTAACTAAAGCTGATGTAAGAGCACAGTGGGTATTTGAACCAGCACCAGAGTTAATACTAGAAGTAGAAATTCCTGAAAGTTATGTTCGTATTAAATCTAGTGCTGCCAGCAATTTTCTATATGAAATTCAAAGCAGTCAAGCTTTGGTATATGGCAATAATGAAGAAGCTGATTTAAGATCCCATTGGTTAATTGAAACATCACAAATAGAGGGATACTATACGATCAAAAATAGAGTGAGCGAGCGTTACATATCCACAGACAGTAAAGCTAATTATGTAAGATGTATTGAAAATGAGGGTATTACGGACAGAGCTTTATGGGAAGTAACATTTGCCGAGGGCACAGAAAACATTTTACTTCGTAACAAACAAAATCCACTTACCTATTTAAATATTGGTGCAGATGCAGGTTATGCACAAAGTACTTTAGTATCCACAGAAGCAGGAACATCGCAGTGGGTCATGCAAACCGCACCGACTGAGGGTATAAATCCAGAAGGAGGAAGTGGGGATGAAGTACCGGCCGTAACGGTTGTTGACACTAATAAGTATCATGTCAAATACAATAACAGTTTTGTTACAGTAAGACAAGGACAAGTGCAAGTTGAATCAGCAGCAGATGAAAATGCAGCATGGTTAGTTGAATACTATAATGGAGAAGCAAGGGTCAAGAGTAAGGTTACAGGAGAATACCTTTACAACCAAGAGGGGACTTTAGCTTCCAAAGCATGTAATACAGATGAAGAAAAAAGACAAGTGAAGTGGAATAAGTCAGAAGGTAATGGTACATTTAAGCTAACAAATGGGGCTATTACACTTACACTCGTCAAAGCTCCAGATATTGCAGTTTATGAAGCGTCAAAGGCATTTGAAAGGCCAGGAGAAACTATTTTTACACTATTTGCAAGTAAAAATCAAACTTATACTGTGACAACAGTTTATACAAGTAGTCAAGAATCAATCTATGATGTAAAGGTAAATGGATCAGCAAAAGGAAATGTAACATTCCCTAATAACAGCGGAGTGGTCAAATCCAAAACAATGGAGATAGCTCTACGTAAAGGGATAAATACAATTGCCTTTAAAGCAAAATCAGGAGTAGTTACACTGGGGCAGCTGCAGATACAAGATGTAAATATTGAGTATAGAGGAGCAACTACTACTTATACACAATATGAAGCAGAACAAAGCAGCACGAATGCACAGGTGCTGGAAGACAGCCGTATATACCGTGAGTTTATGAGTGAAGCCTCCGGTCGTCAGGCAGTAAAGATGGATCAACCAGGGAACTACGTTGAATTTACGCTGAAAGAAGCAGCGAATGCTTTAGTGCTTCGTTATTGTATTCCTGATTCTATTTCAGGAGGAGGCATTCAGTCGACGCTAAGCCTTTATGTGAATGGGCAGAAACAACAGGCACTAGACTTAACATCGACTTATAGCTGGGTATATGGGTCTTATCCATGGAGTAACACGCCAGATGACAAACCACATCGCTTCTTTGATGACAGTAGATTCTTATTGAATCAAACCTATCCTGCAGGAACAACTATCCGCTTGCAAAAAGATGCGGCTGATACTGCAGCATACTATATTATTGATTTGATTGAAACAGAATCGGTAGCACCAGCATCAGCACAACCAGCTAATAGTTTATCTATTGCCTCTTTTGGAGCAGTATCAGGAGATGGGCAAGATGATACCGAAGCATTACTTAAGTGTATTGAAGAAGCTGGTAAGTTAGATAAAGAAGTTTGGATTCCAGCAGGGGTATTTCACTTTAATCAAAACAAATCTATTCCTGTTTCAGTAGAGGGAACCACTATTCGCGGAGCAGGTATGTGGCACACTACTTTACAAGGACCTGGGGCTGGGTTTATGGTACAAGCTAATAATGTGTCGTTCTATGACTTTAGCGTTTTTGGAGCAGAGACGGGAAGAAATGATGCTGAAGGGCGTGCTGCATTTGAATCATCTAATAAGCATGGTCAACTATCTAACTTAACAATCCAAAATATTTGGATGGAACATGTAAAAGTTGGCGTATGGACTTACTTTATGGATTATATGCATGTTGTTGGATGCCGCATAAGAAATACTTATGCAGATGGTATCAACCTATGCGGAGGGTCAGACAATTCGGTAGTAGAACAGTGTCAGATTAGAAATACAGGTGATGATGCCATCGCAATTTGGGCTGCAGCAGAGTATGGCCGTTATAATAGTAACAATAAAATACGGTTTAACACGGCAGGGCTGCAGTGGCTTGCAAGCAGCGTAGCTATCTATGGCGGGCGTAACAATGAAGTAACTGATAATATGATCCATGACACCGTTGCTTTTGGTTCAGGTATTAATATTAGTGCCAATCATAATCCAGTTGGGTTTGAAGGAAACGTGATAGTAGAACGCAATACGTTGCTTCGCAGCGGCGGGCATGAGTACAACTACAATCAAAATTATGGTGCAATCTGGGTTTATCCAGTAGCTGACATGAATGTATACATTACACTCAAAAACAATGAAATAATAGATAGCACCTACCAAGGTATTTCGATTATAGGTGGACGTAATGTAAAAAGTATTTCTCTGCTCAATAATAGAATTGATACATGTGGTACTTGGGGAATTGACATTGCAACTGGAATATCAGGAGTTATGGAGAATATTAATAGTACAATACGTGGGAATATGATTAATACTTTAAAAAACAGTGCATTGTCTAGTTTTACTATCAATAGTTCAGTAGATAATGAACTGGCGGGTAAAATTTATCCAAGCTCACCTGTCAGTGCTCAAAATGACGGAAGAAATGGTATTGAAGTACCAGCCGTACCAGTAAGCGCATTAATAGTGACTGGACAAGGCGGTATAACAAGCATAATGACCAAAGGTGGTACGCTTCAAATGATAGCATCTGTTTTACCAAACGATGCAGACAATAAGGAAGTCATATGGTCTATTGAAGGTGGAAGTGAGTATGCTTCCATAAGTGCTAATGGCATATTAACAGCAAAAGCTGATGGAACAGTTACAGTAAAAGCATCATCGGTAAGTACGCCGGGAGTATCTGCTGCATGTCAAATAACAATATCAGGAAACTCAAGCAGCAGTGGCGGCGGTGGCGGCGGTAGTGCCAATACTGGACCTGCACCAGCCGTGACTGATAGCAATAAGGATAGCCAAGAAGCAGACAGCAGTAAAGATAAGCAAAATGGGCCAGAGAAAGCAGAAACGGTAAAAGTAAATGTATCACTAACAAATGGCATGGCAACACGCGCGGGTGTTAATATACAGTTAACTGTAAAACCCTATATACAAAATGGGCGTACCATGGCAGGCGTAAGAGATATCGCCAATTTGTTAGGTATTGAAAATAAAAGTATTGTATGGAATCCTTCTGATAAAACAATTGCAATAAAAACACATGATAGAGTGATGCAACTTGTAATCAATCAAAAATATGCTATTGTAAATGGTAAAAAAATAGATTTAGATGTAGCCCCACAGATTAAAGATGGCAGAACCGTCTTGCCTGTAGCACAGATAGCTCGTATTTTAGGCATAGAGGTGAAATTTGAGGAACAAACTAAAGAAGTTATATTTAATATCATCCAATAAGGGTTTTTAAGATAAGTGTTGATGTGAAAGCAGTGATGCACTTCTAATAAAAAGTTGAAGAGATAGGATTAGTATAGGCTAGATTATTAAGATTTTATATCCAATGATCTAGCCTATACTGCGTCCAAATTGAAGAACCTTCATAAATAGCTTTTGTACATAGTTATACTGAAAGCATTGGGTTAGGCAAAGAAAAGGGATAGCGATTCTAGTAGAATGGAGAGGATAGATAATGATGAATTGGATAATAGAAGAGAAGGGATTTTACCCTGATAAAGCAGTTAGTAACGGAAATAAGTTTCTGATTGGGAATGGGTATATGGGAGTTCGAGGAACCCTGGAAGAATTTACAAAGAAGGAACTTACAGCGGTTAATCTGGCAGGAGTTTATGATCGTGTAGGGAATGGGTGGAGAGAGCCGCTTAATGCGCCTAATGGTTTATATACTGTACTTAAAGTAGACGGAAAAGTGTATAATCTGCCAGATGTATCACCGGTAGAACATAGTATATGGCTAGATTATAGAAAGGCTGTATTTTCTAGAGAGACAACATGGCAGACACCTAAAGGCAAAGTAACTGTTAAAGCAGAGCGTTTTGCGAGTTTAGATGAACCACACCTTTTGGCTATGAAATATTGTGTTTCAGCAGACTACAATGCAAATATTGAGATTATTACAGGAATTGATGCAGACATATGGGATATTAATGGCCCGCACTATGATGCGTTCTCTTTTTTACAAGAAGAAGTGTGTCTTGGCGTTATTGGAACCACTCATGAAAGCAAGGATAAAGTATGTGTTATAGAAGGCTGTCAAACTCATTTTCACAGTGAGCAGCAGGTAAAGAGCGATGATAAACATATTATGCGAAGCCTTTCTTTTATTACAGAACCATTAAAGACGTTTGAAATGAATAAGTGGGTTGCAGTCTATACGAGTAAAGACGCAAATGATTTTAAGCAGCAGGCTAAACTACTTATAAATCATCATATGGAAAAAGGATACCAAGAAACTAAGGACGTGCATATCCGAAAGTGGGAAAAAAAGTGGGCGGTTTCAGAAGTCGTAATTGAAGGAGATGATGAGGCGATGGAAGCACTTAATTATTCTCTATATCATCTTCATTCTATAGCTCCAAGACATGCTGATAGTCTGTCCATTGCAGCAAGAGGGCTTTCGGGGCAAACTTATAAAGGTGCAGTTTTTTGGGATACTGAGATGTTTATGTTAGACTTTTTCCTTTATACAGAACCAGCTGTTGCAAGGACATTATTAAAATACCGCACGGATACTCTTGAGGGTGCTAAAAATAAAGCGAAAGGCTATGGATATGATGGGGCCTTCTATGCATGGGAAAGCCAAGAAGGCGGATATGATGCCTGCTCTGATTATAACGTGACAGATGTATTCACAGGGCGGCCTATGAGAACTTATTTTAAAGATAAGCAAATTCACATTTCCTCTGCAATTGTGTATGGCATTATGAGATATGTAGACCTTACAGGAGATCACTCTATTCTTGAAGAAGGAGGGGCGGAGACAATTATAGAGTGTGCTAAATTTTACTATAGTCTTTTACTCAAAAAGGTTAACAAAGACTACTATGAATTACATGATGTTATTGGCCCAGATGAGTATCATGAAAGAGTTAATAATAATGGCTACTCGAATCGCATGGCAAAATTTACATTCGAAAAAGCGATGTATGTATTTGATTTACTTAAACTACTTTCAGCAAATACAGCAGAACGTATTGAGAATATGTATCACATAGAGGAATTAAGACAAAAGTTTGCAGATGCAGCCAAGTGTCTATATATCCCGGGGCCAGATGAAGATGGGGTTATTGAACAATTTGATGGTTATAAAGAACTTGAAGATGTTTCAGTAGATGAAGTTAAAAGCAGAATCCTCAATGAAAAGGAATACTGGGGAGGGGCATATGGTGTAGCCACTCACACACAAATCATTAAGCAAGCAGATGTTGTTACATGGCTTACTTTGTTTCCAAATGATTTTCCAAAAGAGATTTTACTTAAAAATTGGCATTACTATGAACCAAGAACAGAACATGGGTCATCTCTAAGTGCATGTATGTATGCACTCTTAGCTTGCCGCACCGGAATGGCAGAAAAAGCATATCCATTTTTCCTTAAGTCTGCGAGAGCAGACATTGATGAAGGCGGCAAACAATGGGCAGGACTTATTTATATTGGAGGGACACATCCAGCAGCAGCGGGGGGAGCATATATGACAGCCATTAATGGATTTGGAGGACTTTATTTTGAAGATGAAAAAGTAAAAGTAAAATCGCAGCTGCCATCAACATGGAAGAAGCTGCAGTTTAAGGTCTGGTACCGCGGGGAATTATATCAAGTCAATCAAACTCATGATGAGATTACAATAAAAAAGTGTGATATATAATAGAGAACTATAAAGGAGAAGAAAGATGATAAAAGGTGTCATATTTGATTTAGATGGGGTACTAGTCTCGACAGACGAACTTCATTACAAAGCGTGGAAAAGACTTGCAGATGAAATAGGAATTCGTGAGTTTAATAAAGAGGATAATGAAAAGCAACGTGGTGTAAGCCGTATGGAGTCATTGGAAATTGTCTTAAATAAAGGACAAAAGCGCTATACGCCTAAAGAAAAAGAAGCTTTAGCAGAGAGAAAAAATAGTTATTATAGAGAAATGTTAGAAACACTTGATGATCATGCAGCATTAGCAGGAGTAGTAGCGACTTTGGAAATGCTCCAGACAAAAGGTATATTGATTGGGATCGGTTCGGTTAGTAAAAATGCACCGCTTATTTTAGCTAAGACAGGGCTTCTTAAGTATATTGATCAGGTAAGCTGTGGTTTTGATATTAAAAGATCAAAGCCAGATCCAGAAGTCTTTGAGGTTGCTGCTTCTAAGTTGAATTTAAAGGAAGAGGAGTGTCTGGTAGTTGAAGATTCGGCAGCTGGGGTAGTAGCTGCAAAAGCTGCTAACATGAAGTCGTTGGGAGTAGGTCCTTATTACAAAATTTTAGGGGCTGACTATCAAGCTAAGACATTGCTGGATGTGATAAATTGGGAAAAAATTTTATGCTGAATAAATGGTGTTATAAAATACCCCTATGAATCTCATGGTTTCGTTGCTTATAGTAAAGTTTATGTTGCCTAAAAATAAAGTACTCGAAGTAATTGACAAGTGAATAGTTAAAGATGTAATATAATAATTAGGTTAACCGGTTAACAAATTGTGGGATATAACTAATAATTATTTAATCAGGAATGCAAATATTTAAGGAATTGATAGGAGGTAGGCGTATTAACGAAAATAAAAAGTACATTATATACAAAACGCCTTGAGGCCGGAATCAATGATCAAATTATTTCTGTGGCAAAAATGCCCCATTTAGTTCCGCATAGTAAAGATTGATTTCATCAAATCTATATAGTCATGTTCTTAGTTATTTTTGCCGATGTAGTTCAAATCTATCGTTAAGGGGGAACAAAATATGTACTTATTATATTGACAGGGGCAATTGATTAGATCGAGAAATGAGTAATTTAAGATAATCATAGGGAGGAATATTGATGAGAAGTAAAGTAAAGTATGTATTTAATATGATTTTAATCTTAGTAATGTTTGTACTTCAAGTTTCTACATATACAGTATATGCTGCTCCAGGGGAAGCTGATTTAGTGGTTACAGATATTACATGGACACCAGCAGAACCTGCCATAGGTAATGAGATAACATTCAGTGCAGTTATTAAGAATCAAGGTACAGCTGCTAGTCCGGAAGGTACTATTCATGGAGTTTTGTTCTCGGTAAATGGTACAGCAGTCAGTTGGAGTGACAACTATACCGCATCGATTCCGGCCGGAGCGTCTGTAACAG
Source organism: uncultured Clostridia bacterium (assembly GCA_937981575.1). GTDB lineage: Bacteria > Bacillota > Clostridia > Lachnospirales > Cellulosilyticaceae > FMMP01. Next base: position 52,103 of record CALJNR010000048.1, read on the forward strand.
TTACTGCTACGGGAAGTGCAAGCGGCAAAAATACTTGGACAGGACTCGCGGGGACACATACAGTAAGGGCATTTGTTGATGACGTTAACAGAATTACTGAGTCTAATGAAAATAACAATACTTTTGATAAACAAATAATCATACCGACACAG
>CALJNR010000049.1 GCA_937981575.1 uncultured Clostridia bacterium
GATTAAAATAAATAACTTATATAAAAGCTTTGGTGCCCTTCAGGTGCTTAAAGGGATTACTGATTATGTAGATAAGGGAGAAGTCGTTGTTATTATAGGACCTTCAGGTTCAGGTAAATCAACTTATTTAAGGTGTATCAATCTTATGGAGGCACCTACAGACGGACAAATTTTAATTGATAATATTGATATAACAGCACCGAAAACTAATATTAATGAAGTGCGTCAAAAGGTAGGTATGGTGTTTCAGCACTTTAATCTCTTTCCACATATGACAGTTTTAGAAAATATTACTCTAGCACCTATAAAGCTTAAAAATATGTCAAAAGAAGAGGCAGATCAGATTGCCTATAAGCTTCTTGATAAAGTAGGCCTTAGAGAAAAAGCAGATGAATATCCAAACAGACTTTCAGGGGGCCAAAAACAGAGAATTGCTATTGCAAGGTCTCTTGCGATGAATCCAGAGGTGATGCTCTTTGATGAACCAACGTCAGCACTTGACCCAGAGATGGTTAAAGAGGTGCTTGAAGTTATTAAAGATCTTGTACGAGAAGGTATGACTATGATGATCGTTACGCATGAAATGGGATTTGCAAAAGAAGTTGGAACAAGACTTCTATTTATGGATGAGGGTAAAATCATAGAAGAAGGAAACCCAAGAGATATATTTGACAATCCAAGAGAAGAAAGAACAAAAGCCTTCTTAAGCAAGGTGCTTTAAATCAAAAAAATAAAATCTATTAGTAAAAGCTTTTCAAAAGTTTTGACTCTTTAAAAAAGAGATAATAACTTATGAAGAGTTTTTTTATTTGCTCTTATTTTTTAAGTTAATGAGTCGAAATATACTTAAAGGAAATATAAAAGTCTAAATATTTGTATTTAATCTTATCTAGTAAACGAACTATATTTAAAGGATGGGAGAGATAAATATGGAAATAACAACGACCACAGCTAACTATGTACCCGGGTATGAAAGTCCTAAAGCAGCAGCACAGTCAAAAAAAGAAGTTGAAGATACTAAAAGGAATGGCGAAGACAAGTTTGTAAAATCAGAGGATACACATAAAAAGGCTACTTATGGGAAAATAAAAAAACTTACGCCAGAGCAAGTTAAAACGCTAAAAGAGGAACAAGCTTCTGCTAAGTACGAAATGATCAAAAAGATGATGCAAGCTAATCTAAATAATCAGGCTAATGCTTATGGCATGTCGGAAGGCAGCCAAAATCTAATTAAAGAGATTTTTGGCAGTTTAGAAGAAGGTATTCCGCCTCTTGCTACAACCAAAGAACAAGCAAAAAAGGCTATTCAAGAAGGTGGCGCGTATAGCATAGATGCTGTAGCTTCAAGGATTATGAAGATGGCTAAAGCGCTAGGTGGAAATGATCCGGAAAAAATAGACATACTTAAAGATGCAGTCAAACAAGGTTTTAAACAAGCGGGAATGGACTTTAAGAAGATGAGTGGGCAGAAACTACCACAGATCTGCCTAGATACTTATGATGAAGTAATGAAGAGATTTGATGATTGGAAAAAAGAAGGTGCAGTGGCATAATTTGCTACTATAAGAGAAAAAAACACTATAGAGAAATTCAATAATAAAAGAAAATGAACATCTAACTGTTATGGGTTAGTGTTCATTTTTTTATGTAGAAATTTCTATTTTAAGGTCTAATATAAAAAATAAGATATATATAAATAACGGTTAAATTGCTTCACCCAAAAACTCCCTAATGATTTTAGTAGTAAAACTCGGTTATGGTAGAGATATACTACTTAAAATCGGAGGACATCATGGAAAAACATACTACTGAACTTGAACTTATACAAGATGCTATGAACACTACTAAATCAAAGAAAATGTTTGTACGTTATCAAGCAGTGTATCTACATCTGCAAGGCCATGAAAACATTGCAATTGCTCCTATTATAGGAAAATGTGAACACACTGTTGGAAAATATGTTAATGCATATAAGCGTAAAGGAGTAGCTGGGCTTATTCCTACTCCACAAAAAGGGGCTGTTCCAAAACTAACTTCTGATCAAGAATGTATTCTTATAGAAACTGTAAGTCAAAAGACTCCTGATCAGGTAGGGTTAGAACCGAATAAGAACTGGAATTGCAGACTTCTTTGTTTATGGGTTTATAATACATTTAATGTCAAATACTCAATTACAGGCATGAAGGATATGCTGCATCGCTTAGGCTTTACCTATACAAGACCAACTTACGTTCTTGCAAAAGCTAATCTCCAAAAACAAGAGATGTTCAAACAAGATTTTGAACTTTTAAAAAAAGCTTAATGAGGGAAAAATAAACCATATCCTCTTTCAAGATGAGAGCATGATTAGAGATTATCAAGCTCTTGCAAATACTTGGTTTTTAAGGGGGAAACAGCGTATTGTCCCTACGTATGGAAAGCATCAGGGGGTCAAACTCCTAGGCATTTTAAACTATGAAACAGGTCATATCTATGTTGAAGATCATGAAAGTTATGATGCACAGGTGTTTTTAGGTTTTTTGAAGTCAGTTCTTAAACAATATCCTACAGGTAAAGTAGTTATGATTGTAGATAATGCACGTATTCATCATGCAAAACTGATACAACCCTTTCTCGAAGAACAAAAAGAACACTTGGAACTTATGTTTTTACCTGCATACAGTCCAAATCTAAATTTAATAGAACCCTTTTGGAAATGGCTTAAGAATACAGTTATTTATAACGTATTCTATAAGCATACATATCAGATACGCAAGGCAGTGCAAGAGTTTGTTCAGTATGTTAATTTAGATCCAAATATTGTAATAGATAGACTTTGTATAAGAATGTAAAATATTAAACGTTATTTATATA
>CALJNR010000050.1 GCA_937981575.1 uncultured Clostridia bacterium
ACCAAAATAATAAACAATATCCAGAAATCTGACTTTGCCTATTGGCTGGTACTAAAAGTGTTTCGCCCTCAATTTTTAGAGATGATTGGCGTTCCGAAGGAGACATATAGCGCACTGAGTCCTGAAGATAAAAAATTTGCCGATGAAATGTTGGAGTTTATGCACCCGATGAGCCCTAGGCGTCCGGGAAATATACATGAAGCGAAGATCAGGCCGTTGTCTGGTGAGGCCATGGGCAAGATATCCGTTCCTACAATAGTATTGCATGCCAAGGATGATATTCTGGTACCCTACGAACATGCAGCGTTTAATCATATAAACATTGAGAACTCTGAACTTATCTCCTTTGATCGTGGAGGTCATGGGCTGGTAGCCGAATTAAAGACAGTCACCAAACAAATAAAGGAGTTTCTAGAAAATAACCAGTAGAAATAGCAGTGTTTGACTGCCAACGAAGAAATAATAGTGAAAAAGTATTGTATGAGGAGTTTGTCTCATACAATACTTTTGTATTTAGCTGAATATTTGCTTAGGAAATTTTTAATATGTAGAGGTTTTCAATTCTTTCTGAATAAGGTCTTTATTTCCCTTATGGTATTCTCCCATTATTTTAGGAAATTGCCATCCTTCTAAAAGTTTATCTGCTCTTTTTTCATCTTCATTCTCCAAGGCACTTCTAAGTTCATGAATATACGTTAAAGAGTCTGTCTTCCTTTTAAGGATTTCTTGACAATCCTCTGTAGGGTGACCATGGCCTGGAATCAGTAAATGAATCAAGTGATGTTCAAGTATATTGTCTATTTTCGTCATGGTGTTTTCATAGGCATAACTACTGGAATAGATATAGGGAAACTCGATATCAGATAGATAATCTCCTGATAAGAAGATACCGATAGGTTCAATGATTGTAAATATACCATCCTCTGTATGTCCTGGGGCGGTATAAAAGGTAATGATTGTATCTCCAATCTTCAATTGTTGGCCGTCTTTGCTGACTAAACAGTCTATATGGGGATAGTCTACTTCATAGTCTCTTACCAAATAATACTGATCATCAAAAGATTTTATTTGTTCAATAATTCTTTCTTTATCATCCCGAGTCATCATTGTTTCACTGCCGATGTACATTACCTCTCCAATACCATTATATCCCAAAATATGGTCCCAATCTGAATGAGTAAAAAGAACATATATAGGACGACCTTTGCGAATCGTTGATACATAATTTCTAATTTCTATTATCTCATGGGGTAATGTTGTGGGATCGACTACAAGTACCATATCCGCTGTCTCAATGACAGAGGCATTTGTTTGAAACAATGGACTCTGAAATATAGTTATATTTTTATTTTTATATTGAATCATGATACAAATCCTCCACTAAGTAGTATTTTTTATGCACGGTCGAACAGCTTTATATTTTACATTGTAGATATTCTATAAAATCTGAGGGTATCCTTCAATAATAAGTCAGGAATTAAATGTCCTTGAGATATAGCAATATAAAATATATAATGTTGAAGAGAGAAATTTGCTGATAAATACCATAATCACGATATAAGATGCTACGAGATATAAAAAATGACACTTAATATGAATTAGGGGCGATGACAATGAATTGGCTAAGAAGGTTTATGGTTGGGAGATATGGAGGGGATCAGCTCTCCATTGTGTTACTTGTATTGTCAATGGTTTTAACGTTGATAAGTCAGTTTGTTGGAATCTCAGTATTAATTACCATAAGTTATATTCCTTCATTTGTGGCGGTTTATAGAATGCTGTCAAAAGACGTGCAAAAGCGTAGTCTGGAGAATTATAAATTTGCAATGCTTGTAAGTCCTATTTATGCTAAGTTAAAAAAAACCGAAAGCCGGATTAAAGATTTCAAAGCGCATAAATACTTTAAGTGCACTACGTGTAAAACTATGCTACGGGTTCCAAAAGGTAAAGGAAAAATCGTGATTACATGTCCCAAGTGTAAAGATAAGTTTACTAAAAAGACTTAATCAGACTAGTCTTTGGCAAAACTTAGGAGAATAAGGAGAGGTTAACTGTAGATGAATGTAATTAAGAAGATATTAGGTAAAATTTTATATGGGATAGCTAAGGCACTATCTGTAATAATGGACAGTTTAATACAGCTAATAGAGACGATGGTGTTATTTGTAGGAAGTTTTTTAAAAGGCTGTTTAACTATGATAAGTATGGGTGGTTGTTTGTTTTTTTTGTTGTTTGCTAATTTAGGTTTTAGGATATTGAGGAATCCAGTTGCACTGCCTACTATATTATTCTTGTTGGCATTTTTAATATTTGGGGGTAAGCTTGTATCCTATTTAAAGTATCTAAAATATATTACAACGGAGTTTCTATTTAATACTGCTAATTACCTTATTGAGGGGGAAAATTACCAGTATAAAGCTTTTAGCGAATATAAAGCGGCTTATAAAAAAGCAGAAGAGGAAAGAATAAGAGAAGAACAACGCCGTTATTATGAGCAGCAAAGAGCATGGGAAGAACGGGTGAAACAACAGTGGCAACAACAAAACCACCAAAGAGGGCAAGGCAGCTACAGTGGTTATGGAGGCCAGAGTTATGTAAATCCTACTGTTGAATTTAAGAATAAGTATGAAAGA
>CALJNR010000051.1 GCA_937981575.1 uncultured Clostridia bacterium
ATATTCAGCATAAAACAGGAATAAAGTACTCCCTCTAACCAATAATTTCTCTTTTACGGTTTCTTCTGAACCTGAAACTACGAATTGCGGTGTTTGCCAAACACCATTAAACCTGTCTCTAGTTACAGCATAGCCAGGAGTTTAGGAAACATCAAAGTATGATGTGTTAAAAGATACATGAACTCTGCCAGATGAAAATGAAACCGAAGGACGACCGCCAACTTGTGCTAAGCTATGGTCTGTTACGTTTTTGAATTCTACCCATTGGTTGCTAGCGTTGAGACGATAATAATAGGTTTCAAAATAAGGATAATTATCTCTTGTTGCCCATACTAGATGAACACCACCACTCTCACCTTCTTCATAAGCAGCGTCAACTCCATTACATAGGTTTGCCGTGGTATTAATATTGGATAAATTATTCCAGCTTGTTCCGCCGTTTGTTGAATATTTACCCTTTATGTTGTTGCTTGTTTTATACAGAGCATACACTATATTATTTGAGGCAACAATATTTGGGAAATCTCCATCAGCTTCCATGGTATATGTTTTACCTGCATCAACAACTCCGGATGAGTTAAGGTAATAATAGACAATGTTCCCATTTGTTTTTTTTATTAGAACGTGAATGCCTGATGCATTTGCTGCTAAATCCATCTTCTCAAGATTTGGTTCATTGATGGATGTTGTGACTGTATTGTTCCATCCTTGAGCTAAGGATAACGAATAGAACAAAACTAATAACGAAATTAATTTCTTCATTTTTGTTTCCTTTTATTTTAATAATACTGATTTAATAGTTTGCTGATATTCACCAGCTTTCATTTGAATGAAGTATATTCCACTTGTAAGCGGCGTACCTTCATTGTCTTTTCCATCCCAAAGAATAATATGTTCTCCGGCAGGAAGATTTTCTTGAACCAGTAGTTTTATTTCTTTCCCTAATATGTTGTAAGCTTTTATTGAAACATCTTTTGTTTTGTTTAAACTGAACCTGATTTTAGTTTTAGGATTAAAAGGATTAGGATAGTTCTGGTACAGCTTTAAACTCGTTGGTAATATTTTATCATCATTAACACTTGTTGTGCTAGCAGGTTTATATATTTTAGTTAAGAACCTGCCAATTGTTGGTTGTCCTTCTATAATATGACGCATTGAAATAAGAATCTCGTATTCACCAGTGTTTTGCAGATCATACATTATTGCGCCTGTATAAATCTGGTATTCTCCTTCGGTGTTAAGTTCATTTTGCTTGATGTAATAAACTTCATAGGTATGATGATTTTTACTTCCGTTGAATTTTAGTATCAGAAAATTGTCATCAATGCAAATAGCAACTTCTTCAGTTCCATCTCCGTCAACATCAATTGCTTGCATATTACCTGCATAGAAAGACATTATTCCAACAAGATCAATCCTTCCAACTGCTTGATAATGTAATGCTTCAGAAGGAAAAGGAATTTCCTAAATTTGCGTAATGTAAAAACGAAAGGAAATTCTCATGTCAGAAAACAAAAGAGAAAGAAAGCACTACTCGCCTGAACAGAAAGTTCTAATTCTTAGAGAACTTCTTGAAAACAATGTCCCTATTAGTCAGCTTGCTGAAAAATACCAGGTTCACGTAAACGACATCTACAACTGGAAGAAAAAGCTCTTCGAAGGTGCAAAGGATATTTTTCAGTCTAAGCCAGGCAATCAGAAACAATCTTCGTTAGAGCAAAAGAAGATTGAAAAACTCGAAGGCAAACTAAGAGATCGTGATGAAGCCATCACTATGCTGCTGAAGGAAAATATAGAAATAAAAAAAAGTATAGATGGGGAGATATGACTGGTCAATGGGTTGAACCGGATATAAGAGATAATGTTGTGGAGTTCGTAAATCTCATCAGAGAAAAAACTGATATTCCAGTTAAAGGGATGATTCCTCTTATAGGAATAAGTGCAAGTAAATATTATTCCTGGATTGATAGAAAAGGAGAAGATAATAACCATAACGGTAAAACTCCCAGAGGACACTGGTATCTGAATTGGGAGAGAGAAGCCATTATCAATTTTGCTAAAAAACATACCGGTGAAGGTTACAGACGCCTTACTTATATGATGATTGATGATAATATTGTTGCTGTTAGCCCTTCAACTACTTACAGAGTCCTTAAGTCGGCAGGATTATTAAACCGCTGGAATAAAGTTAAAAGATCTTCCAAAGGAGGTGGTTTTGATCAACCAATAGTACCACACCAGCACTGGCATACTGACATTAAGTATGTAAACTATCACGGTACGTTTCTGTTCTTAATCTCTGTTATTGACGGTTACTCACGTTATATTGTTCATCACGAACTAAGACAAACAATGCAGCAGTTTGATGTTCAGATAACCTTACAGAGAGCTTTAGAAAAATATCCCGGCTACAAGCCAAGGATTATTTCAGATAATGGTCCTCAGTTTATTTCCAAAGACTTTGCTGAATATCTGAGAATTGTAGGACTTCAGCATATAAGAACCTCTGTTGCTTATCCTCAGAGTAACGGCAAGATTGAACGCTACCACAGAACTATCCATCAGGACTGCTTAATGAAAACTTCTTTAATCAATCTTGATGATGCACGTAAACAGATTGCAGATTATATTAACTACTATAATACTAAACGACTTCACAGTTCGTTGTTTTATTTAACCCCTGAAGATTTTCTTGAAAACAGGGTTGAAGAAAAATTGCAGGTAAGAGAAAGGAAACTTAAAGAAGCTAAACTGAAAAGAATTGAGGTAAGAAATGCCAGCTAATCTACCTTATTTAATTAACCCGAAATTCCATTTTCCGCTGAACCAATACAAGATTAAATTTGCTTTACAGAGTAAGTTAGATAATAGTTTCTTTGTTCGATATACAATAATCATAAAGAAAATGTTAGATGAACATAATAGCGGTAAAGTTAGATCTACAAGTGCCCGAAGACCTTTTGAAGTCGTTTATTACGAAGTGTATTTTAACCAAAAAGATGCTTTACACTGAAAAATATCTAAAAAGCTCCTGTGGAAAAAAATATATCAAATCCGCACTTAAGAATTTTCTGGCAGGGTAGAGAAGCACAAGCTGGATCTTTAAAGTCTGATTTTAATAATAATGTTACAATTTCTTTACGAGAAATGCGTGAATCAAATTATTGGTTGAGAATTATAAAATCAACCATAGAAAATATAAAGATATTAAAGTCCCATTTTATTTGAGTGAATACGTCCGGACAATTAAGAAAGATTTTGGGCTCAATAGTAACGAAAACAAATAAGAAATTAGTTACTTTATATACGGTTGCTTGGTAATAAATTTTTGTTTACTTCACTTTTTTCTTTTTACTTTATTCTTTGATCTTAATAAAAATGAAAATATCAATCATTACAGTAACACTTAACAACAAATCCGGTTTACTTCGTGCAATTGAATCAGTGCGTTCGCAGACTTATGAGAATGTAGAGCATATTATTGTTGATGGAGGTTCGACGGATGGAACCGTAGAAG
>CALJNR010000052.1 GCA_937981575.1 uncultured Clostridia bacterium
AAGAATCCAAACCTTGCTAAAAATATTAAGTCTATTTTAAATAAATATAATATTGAGCCTGAATATATCGTATTAGAAATTACAGAATCAACGGTTATGGAAGATGTAGGAATCGCACAACTTATTATGAATGAATTAAAAGGTTATGGATTTACGATAGCAATTGATGATTTTGGAACAGGGTATGCCTCTATTGGATATCTGAAAAAATTTATGTTTGATCATCTTAAAATAGATATTTCATTTATTAAAGAAATTGCAAGAAATCCCCAAGATCGTGCTATAGTGGAAGCTATTATTTCTATAGCTAAAACACTTAATCTTAAAACAATTGCCGAGGGTATCGAAAATGAAGAACAGCTGCAAATTATGAGTATGCTAGGCTGTGAAATGGGACAAGGTTTTTTTTGGAATAAACCTATAAGTGCAATAGAAATAGAAGATAAGTATTTTAAACATTACTTTAAGTGAAAACAAGAAAGGCAGTTATTAATCTTTGCTTGAAATAAATCAAACATATATGTTAAACTAATTAATAAAACTAAAGAAGCTAAAGGAGTTAGTGGTTAATGAGTAATTTAGAAGAATTAACTTTAGTTCAGCTAAGGCAAAAAGCTAAGGATTTAGGCATAAAAAGTATTAATAAGATGCGCAAAAGTGAGCTGATAACTCATATTGAAGATAAGCATAACTCCTCTTTTTTAGAAGAAAATACTAATGATCTTACATGCGATACTGGTATCGATAGTGAAGAAGATGGATTACTACTAGAACAATCAAGTCAGCAAGAACTGGGAATGAAAAGCGAACGTATGACGGGAGCTGGTATTCTAGAAATTATGGCAGATGGTTATGGCTTTTTACGATCTCAGAACTTTATGCGGGGAGAAAACGATATTTATCTATCTATTTCTCAGATCAGAAGGTTCAATCTAAAAACGGGAGATTGGATAGAAGGGGACATGAGAAAACCCAAAGAAGGGGAAAAAGCCGGTGCACTTTTATATGTGCATAAAGTGAACGGAGATAGACCAGAAAGGGCTAAATATAGACCTAACTTTGAAACGCTTACGCCAGTATTTCCTAATGAAAAGCTTCATCTTGAATATGAAAGAGATATTCTATCTACGCGTATTATCGACATTATAGCACCTATTGGAAAAGGTCAAAGAGGACTCATTGTAGCGCCGCCTAAGGCTGGTAAAACAGTTCTTCTTAAGCATGTTGCAAATGCTATTACGCATAATCATAGCGAAGTATCACTGATTGTGTTGCTTATTGATGAAAGACCGGAAGAAGTAACAGATATTAGACGTTCTATACAAGGAAATGATGTTCAAGTCATTGCATCAACCTTTGATGAACCGCCAGAACACCATAAGCAAGTGGTGGAAATGGTACTCGAGAGAGCTAAGAGAATGGTTGAACAAGGAAAAGATTTAGTGATTTTACTAGATAGTATCACTCGTATGGCTAGAGCCTATAATCTTACCATTCCGCCAAGTGGCAGAACATTATCAGGCGGACTTGACCCAGCAGCACTTCATATGCCCAAAAAGTTTTTTGGTGCCGCAAGAAAAATTGAAAATGGTGGGAGCCTTACGATACTTGGTACAGCGTTAGTTGATACAGGGAGCAAAATGGATGAAGTCATTTTTGAAGAGTTTAAAGGCACTGGGAATATGGAACTTGTCTTAGATAGATATTTATCAGAAAGAAGAATTTTCCCTGCTATTGATCTTTATAAATCAGGTACACGAAGAGATGACCTATTGCTTCGTCCGGAAGAAGTAGGTGTTGCTTACAGTATTCGAAAAGAGCTTACACGTAATAATAACTCAGAGATTACAGAAAATTTAATCAGTACAATGTTGGCATGTGAAAATAATAAAGAATTTATAGATCGCATGAAAAAAACTTTGTAGTTTTTTAGTTAAAATTGCCACTCAAATACTTGCAATATAAAAAAACTCATGATATAATACTAGCGTTGTCACAAAATTGTTAGTTGGGAATTAATATAGAAAAGCGTGATGAAAGAGGTGAATGTAAATGAATAAAGAAATCCAACCAAAGTATGAAGCAGTAACAGTAACTTGTAATGGATGTGGAAACACTATTGAAACATCTTCAACAAAAGAAACAATCAATGTAGAAGTGTGTTCGAAGTGTCATCCTTTTTACACAGGAAAACAAAGAGCAGCTTCAGCAAAAGGAAGAATTGATAAATTTAACAAAAAATATGAAATGTAAAAAGTTATAAAAGGGGTTGAGAGCAAGGTCTCAACCTTTTTTTTGCAAAAATTGGAGGTGAGCGAATGGCGAAGGTAAATATAGGTGGGCAAGCTGTTATTGAAGGGGTCATGATGAAAGGGCGTCACGTTTATGCTGTTTCGGTGAGAAAAGCAGATGGCACAATCACTACAGATATTCAGCACTCTACCACTATTATGGAACGCATTAAAATTTTGAAGTGGCCTATTCTAAGAGGAATGGCTACATTTGTTGAATCTCTTGTTCTAGGAGTTAAAACACTTAGTTTTTCAGCGGAGTTATATGGTGAAGAAGGCGAAGATGAAAAGCCTAGTAAATTTGAAATTTGGTTACAGAATAAACTCGGTGATCAAGGTGAGAAAATTATAATGGGTATCACAATGTGTATTTCCTTTGTATTTGCTATAGGATTATTTATGGTACTTCCTATGCTTATAAGCAGACTATTTAGACATCAAGTTACAAGTTCTTTTGTACAAAATCTAATTGAGGGTATAATACGTATTGCAATCTTTTTGACCTATATGAAACTTATTTCAAAAATGAAAGATATTGAACGCACTTATCAGTATCACGGGGCAGAGCATAAGACGATTAATTGTTTAGAGCAAGAAAAAGAATTAACAGTAGAGAATGTTAAAGCATGCAGCAGACTTCATAAAAGCTGTGGGACAAGTTTCTTATTTATTGT
>CALJNR010000053.1 GCA_937981575.1 uncultured Clostridia bacterium
CTTTCGAAAAAGAACCAACTGTTACAGTCATATCTGGAGATATTAAACTCGGGGATGTAAGATATGACGGAATAAAGAAGAGTATGCTGAAAATAGAGGTTCTGCGTACTTCAAAAAATGCTTCTGTTATTGAAATTAAGAACTTTCTTGTCACAACAGACAGGACTGTTCCGGATGGAGGCTACAAGCTTACAGTAAAAGGAAGCGCTCTAGTGCCCGATACAACTTTAGGGACTTTAGAGTATAATAATTTCATGGTCATAGGAGAAATGGCTGTGAATATGCCTGTAGTACCAATTAACCCAAAGATAATATCTAAGTTTATTATTGACAGCGAAGCCTACGATGTTAATGGAGAAAAAAGAAATATGGATGCAAAAGCTTACTTGGAAGCAGGAAGAACCATGGTTCCTTTGAGATATGTTGCAGATGCAGTAGGTATTATGGGAAAGGACATCCAGTTTATAAATGGTATGATAACAATTACTGCACCTGGGAAGGTTATCACTTTATATAATGGAGAAAGCGCAGCGAAGATTAATGGGCAGGAAGTGTTTATCAGCGGCAAGGTAGTGATTAAAGATGGCAGGACTTACGTTCCGGTGGCAGAAATTGCGAGGCTGCTTGGAATAAAAGTAACGTGGGAGTCAGATACTAGAATGGCTATTTTTGAAAAATAAGAACGATTAAACAAGGCTGGCATAGGATATGCCAGCCTTGTTTAATAAGGTAAAAAATATTACAATGATTTTAGAGATCGAATGATAAGGAGAATAAAATATGTATTTTGATTCACATGCCCATTATGACGATGAAAGTTTTGATGAAGATAGAGATGAGGTGCTGGCGGCTATGCCGTTTCAAGAGGTAGATTTTATCGTTAATGCAGCGGCTGACCTTGCATCGTGTTATAAAGGAATAGAGTTTGCTGAAAAGTATCCTTTTATGTATTGCAGTGTGGGGGTTCATCCTCATGAAGTAAAGACTCTGGAAGATAGAGATATCTTAGAATTAAAACAACTAAGCAGCCATAAAAAAGTAGTAGCAATAGGAGAGATTGGCCTGGATTATTATTATGATTTATCTCCAAGAGAAGATCAGCAGAAATGGTTTAAAATGCAGCTCCAGCTTGCAAAAGAGACAGGTCTTCCGGTTATTATTCATAGCAGAGAAGCGCATCAAGAAACGTTTGATACAATTAAAGAGAGCGGTGTGAGAGAAGGGGTTATCCACTGCTTTTCGGGAAGTGCAGAACTTGCTAAGGAGTATGTGAAGCTAGGCTTTTACATAGGAATAGGAGGTGCTTCTACTTTTAAAAATGCTAAGAAGACAGTAGAAGTTGTAAGACAAATTGCGCTTGACCACATCCTTATAGAAACAGATTCTCCATATCTCGCGCCTGTTCCATTTAGAGGCAAGAGAAATGATTCTTCTTATTTAAAATATATTTCAGATAAAATAGCTGAAATTAAGGAAACAGATAACTTGGCAGTAAGTCGTATAACTTGTCAGAATGCGCGAATTTTATTTAAGGTTTAGGCTCGTGTTTAAGAATAAAATAAGAAAAGTTTTAGTAAAAAAACAGCTTTTGTAAAAAGCTGTTTTTTTATTTTGTATAGTTATACTAAACTTTAATTATATAAAAAGTAAGAAAAAGTATAGGAAATAATTTGAAATAAAGTTAAAAAAATTTTATTGGGCTTTAAGAAAATAGCTGTATTTTTAAATACAATTAAGAATATAAGAAAAAAATGGAAATGCTGGTATAAAAGTATAAAAAAAGGCATATAATAGTTATTAAATAAATATTACATAAATGTTAAATTAAATTTTGTTATATTTATAATAAAACTGAGCTTAAGCCTTGGAAAATCGTTGGAATCAAGAATTATTTTTTAAGAGATTTTGTGAAAGTAAGAAAAAAATATTACAAAAAGCTTGTAAAGTTAGAGATAATATATTACAATTTGAAATGTAGTTGAAATAAAATAAAAAATTACATTTATGTTCTAATAATTGTAATACAGTACGATTCCACGGATTAAGTGAGAAATAATAATTGTATTGAAGAGTAAAAGTAAGACTAAACTTTTCTAGATAAGAGAATCCGCTTATTTGAAAAGCAGACTTCTTCAAACAATCATGTTTAGGGAGGTAATCATGAAGAATCGAATGAGAATCACTTTATTGGTTGTAGTATTATTTATGCTAGGAGCAGTTAGTATTACAGCCTACCAATCTTTCGCTAAGATTATTACATTGGTGGATGATGGCAAGGTGACCCAGTATGAAACAGATGCAAGAAATATTGAAGAGTTACTAGTGCAATTAGACATTGTTTTGGGCAGCAAGGATATTGTAACACCAAGTATCAACACAAAAATTGAAGACAATATGAAAATTACTATAAACAGATGGAAACCAACAGTGAAGTTTAATTTAAATGGTGAAGCTGTAAGTTTCAAAACAAATTTTAAGACAGTTGGAGAAATCATAGCTGCTAAAGGTTTGAAAGATGCGGAGGAATTAGCCGTAGTACCTGCAGAGTCAACAATGATAACAGATAATATGAATATTACTGTTAAAACAAAAGAAATTAAAACAATTACTGAAGATAGACCTATAGGGTTTAAAACAGTAGAAAAAACAACTACAGAGCTTAAACCGGGAGAAACACAAATCAAGCAAGAAGGCAAAAACGGAGTAAAACAGGTAACATCAGAAAAAGTATTCTTTGGAGGAGAACTTTTAGAAGAAACAGTTAAAGAAGTGATCATCAAAGAAGAGGCCAAGGACCAAATTACACTTGTTGGCGTTCAAAATCTGATAGAAGACCCATTAACAGGGAATAATTATGAATATACTAAGATTTATAATATGGAAGCCACTGCATATTGCAATTCAGGCGGAACAGGGAATGGGATTACTGCAAGTGGTATCAGAACGTATGTCGGCGTTGTCGCAGTAGATCCTAAAGTTATTCCGCTTGGTACAAGGTTATATGTAGAAGGTTATGGAATTGCTTTAGCTGCAGACACTGGCGGCGCAATCAAAGGGCACAAGATCGATTTATTCTTTAATACAGAAAGAGAATGTTATAATTTTGGACGCAGACCAAGAACCGTTTATGTTCTCAAGGACCAAACGATAAATGTTGCATCTGTAAGAAATTAAAGGGTACTTAGCCGATACGCAGAGTAAGTTTAGATGAAGCTTACTCTGTTTTTATTGTATAAAATACTAGGCTTTTTAGGCTATAATGCTAAAGGTCTATCCGTTTAAAATCATTTAGATAAAGCTAAGAATGCATTACCTTGTTTTAGGACGCTGATATATGATATGATACATCAGAAGGAGTGAACAGTATGGACAAAATAGCAACCTCTCAAGGAACTATTGCGGTACTTAATAAATACGATTTTATTTTCAGGAAAAAGTTTGGACAAAACTTTTTAATAGATCCCCATGTTTTAAATAAGATTATTGATTCAGCGGCGATTACTAAGGATGACTGTGTCCTGGAGATAGGTCCGGGAATAGGCAGTGTGACAGAAGCACTTATTGAGCATGCTGGAAAGGTTATATCAGTTGAAATAGATAATCAGCTTATTCCAATCCTCGAGGAACAATTCGGGCAGGCACAAAATTTTAAACTTATTCATAATGATATATTGAAAGTTGATCTTAAAGAACTCGTTAACCAGGAGTCGCCAGGAAGGAAAATAAAAGTTGTTGCCAACCTGCCTTATTATATTACAACCCCAATTATTATGGCACTTTTGGAGCATGAACTTCCAATAGAAAGTATTACGGTTATGGTTCAAAAAGAAGTGGCTGACAGACTGGCTGCTAAACCAGGTAATAAGCAGTATGGCGCCATTACGGTATCGGTTAATTATTATGCGAAGCCGTATTTAGTAGCTAATGTCCCAAGGAATTGTTTTATGCCAAGACCGAATGTAGATTCGGCAGTGCTCAAGCTTAGTTTGTATGACGAGCCGGTTGTTAAGGTTAAAAATAAGGAACAATTTTTTCGAATAATAAGAGCAGCTTTTTCGCAAAGAAGAAAAACGCTCTTGAATACACTTGCTGCAAATGGCGAGCTGCATCTTTCAAAAGAGGCTTTAAAACAGGTTTTAGATGAAAGTGGGATAGGTTCTGTTACAAGGGGTGAAACCTTATCTGTAGAAGAATTTGCTAAGTTATCTGACTGTATTGATAATTTTTAAAAGAACTATAAACTATAGAAAGTCTAAAAAAATGTTGACAAATGCTAAGGCAGCACTTTATAATTAACCTAATTTCACGGACGTTATTTAATAAAGCTGGTATTTAACCCAGTCGCGGCCGGGAAGATCAAAATTGAAATAAAAAAGGAGATATGAAAATGAATCGTATAGGCGAATTTGCAGTGAAATTTTATACATTCTTTTTTAGCTGGGGCTACTTTTATTTTAGCGCTGGTTATTTTTGCTGCAAACAAAATATAGAGTCGCCTGTTGGCACATATGTCTGATTCAAAAATATCTTAAGTATCATATACATTAAAAGATATAAGGCTTTATGTCCATAGGGGCATAAAGCCTTTTTATATTTATAAATATGCCAAGTTTGATAAATTCTATTTTAGTTATGCAGGATGATTACTAATTATGCATGTTGTTAAAGGGCCCAGGATATAATTAACAGCATTTAGTAATAGATGATCAAACTAAGCTGATGAAAGTTTAAGAAAGATGAACAAGAAGTCTAGATTTTAAAACGCTGCTATAACATATGCTTTACATACTATAAGGAGGGATTAACATGATCGTTGTTACAAAACATTCAACATCAGAAGAAGAGATTTTAAAGTTAATGGAGGAACTGCAAAGTACCTATCCTGTTCAAATTCAGAAGATTACAGGAAGCGGGTGTACTGTTTTAGGTTTTATTGGAGACACATCAACTATAGATATGATGCAGATTCAAGAGGATAGGAGAGTTGAAAGGGTGATGAGGGTGAGTGAACCATTTAAAAAAGCCAACAGAGCATTCCATCCAGATGATACAATTATTGAAGTAGGCGGAAGAAAAATCGGCGGCAAGGATATCGCGATTATTGCAGGCCCTTGTTCTGTTGAAAGCGAAGAGCAGATTGTAGAAGTCGCTGAAGCTGTTAAAGCGTCTGGGGCTACATTTTTAAGAGGAGGAGCCTACAAACCTCGAACATCACCTTATGCTTTTCAAGGACTTGAAGAAGATGGGCTTGAGCTTCTTAAAATTGCAAGAGAAAAGACAGGACTTCCTATCGTTACAGAAATTATGAATCCTCATACGATTGATAAGTTCGTTGAAGATGTAGATATTATTCAGGTTGGAGCGAGAAATATGCAGAATTTCTCAATGCTTAAAGAACTTGGACAGACAAGGAAACCTATTTTGCTTAAAAGAGGACTGTCTTCTACGATAGAAGAATGGATTATGGCAGCAGAGTACATTATGGCAGGGGGAAATGAACAAGTTATCCTATGTGAAAGAGGCATTAGGACTTTTGAGAATTATACACGTAATACTTTGGACTTATCTGCTATCTGTGCAGTTAAAAAACTTAGCCACTTACCTGTTATTGTAGATCCAAGTCATGCGACTGGCATGAAATTTATGGTGGAGCCTATGTGTATGGCGGCTATAGCGGCAGGAGCAGATGGTGTGATCATTGAGGTGCATAATAATCCAGCAAAAGCTTTATGTGATGGCGCTCAGTCCATCACTCCAGAAGATTTCGAGAGAGTTATTAATAAGATGAGAAGGTATACAGCACTAGAAGAGCGCCAAATCAGCGGGGGGAGATAATGATGGGAGAAGACCATTATTATAACATTAGCGAAAACCTTAGAATATCAATAGAAAACTTATATAAGAACAACGAATATCTGCTTAAGCAAATTGAAGAAGGCATCAAGGAACAGGCTAAAGAGAACCCCGTTGTAGGCTTTCAAGGGGTTCAAGGCTCTTTTGGAGAGGAAGCGGCGGTTACTTACTTCCGAAATAGGAAAGCGCATTTTCTTGCACATGAAGAATTTGAAGAGATATTTGATGCGTTAAAGAGTGGGGAAATAGACTACGGCGTTGTTCCTATTGAAAACTCCAGTGCAGGAGAAGTTCTTGAAATTTATGATCTTATGATTAAGCACAATATTTATATTGTGGGGGAACAGGTTATTAAAATAGAACAGAATCTCTTAGGCCTTAAAGGGGCTACGATAGAAGGTCTGAGAGAGGTTTATTCAAAAACAGAAGCTTTGTCTCAAAGTCGAAGTTTTTTAAAAGCCAATAAACATATCGAAGAGAAACCCTATGTCAACACTGCTTTAGCAAGTAAGTTTGTTGCTGAAACCAAAGATATGACAAAAGCAGCCATAGGCAGCAAGAGAGCTGCCGAACTATATGGCTTAGAAATATTAAAAGAAAATATCCATTTTAATCACACTAACTGCACGAGATTCATTGTACTTGCTAAAAATATGAACATTACAGATGGGTGTGATAAAATTAGTATTGTATTTAATACTCAGCATACAAGTGGGGCGCTCTATAATATTTTAGGTCATTTTGCGTATAATGGGCTTAACCTTTTAAAAATACAATCCAGGCCCCTTCAAGAAAAAACATGGCACTATTTTTTCTTCGCAGATCTTGAAGGGAACCTCCAGGATGCCAATGTGCTGATTGCACTTGGCAAAGTCAAGGAGCAAAGTGAATATTTTAAAATACTTGGAAACTATAAAAGCTGCAATCAAGAAGTACAAGTATAAGAAGACAGCCTTGCAGGCAAAGACTGCGGCAGAGGATAATGTCGTTTTATAAGGTTAGTCGCAGGGCTTAAAGGGCTGTCTGAAAAGCTGAAAAGATGATAAGACAAAGGCTCAAGACGGGCTGAAATAAAGAGAATTAGAGACATTGTAGTCATATGACTGCAATGTTTTTCATATACATAGTATAGAATTTTGTAATGATGGGACAACAGAAGGGGATGATACTGTGTATGTGAATTCGTTAATAAGTTTAGAAGAGAATATGCCTACATATGGGATAGATGGTAAAAGGGTAAATGGGCATGTTACTATCTCCACACCAGGGATTATTAGATGTTATGTACAGAACTTAAAAAGCCTAGACAATAAACAATTAGTACTTTATGTATTTTCCAGCCAGGCAGAAAAAGGAGTAAGAATTGGGACGTTAGCATCACCACAGGAAAAAAAGGAAACTAAGTGGCAAGTTAATGAGAATAGTATTATGGGAAGCGGAATTAGGGCAAAAGATATTGATGCAGTTGCGGTAGTAAAAGAGGGAGATAGTATGAGAAATACAGATACTATTCTCAGTGGCTTTGCATGTAACAAATATCCGATTAGTACAATATTGCAGGCGCTTTTAGCAGAATATTATAAGGCTGAAGGGACTGCAGCTGGCAGTCAAGTTCCGCCAGCTCCTACTGCTTCGGCGGGGCAGGTGACAGTGCCTCAAAATGGTACAATGGAAATGCCGCCGATGCCGGAAAATGAAGAAGTACAAATTCCGGAGTATGTTAGTGACATTCCGGAACCAGAGCCAGATGAAGAAATACAGATCCCAGAATATATCAGTGAGATCCCTGAGCCGGAGTTAGATGAAGAGATACAAGTTCCGGAATATATTAGTGACATTCCAGAACCAGAGCCAGATGAGGAAATACAAGTTCCAGATTATATTAGTGACATTCCGATGCTGGAAGTAGATGAAGAGATAGAAATGCCGCTGGATATGCAGTTTATGGATGAAATGCAGGATATAGAAGAAATTGAGATAGAAACTGATAATAACTGGGACAATAATAATTCAGGTAATAACAATAACAACTGGAATAACAACGACGATAATAACAATAACAACTGGAATAACAACAATGATAATTACAATAACAACGACTATAATAACAATAATAACTGGAATAACAACAGTAACAACTATAATAGTGACAATAATGGGGATTCACAAGATAATGCGACTATGCCAGGAAGTGTAATGGAACGGGTTCTGCGCGAAACATATGTTAAGCAACAATATTATAATAAGTCACTTCAAGAAGCGGAAAGCAGTCAAGCTGCTAAATTAAATCATCAAAATGATCAAAGAGTATCTTTAAGCAGCGGTCAAGCACAGGAAGAAACGCCAGAAGAGATAAATTACTTAGAAGAGATTGAGAAAAGGTTAAAAGATATTCAAGCTAGGCTTATAGTATCTGACAGCCTGCAGGAAAGTATCAGCAAATTCCAGAAGTCAGAAAGAGCTGATAATATGGGCAGTAGTGAAGCTTCTCAGGAAAGAAGCTTTGATTCTTCGATTCAAGATATTATTAATAAAATAGCTGAATTTAATCATTCAGTTTCTCCGAACAAAAATCGTGAACAAAGTTTTGGGGCTGATGATAAACTAAAAACACTTTATAATAATGCGCCAAAAGTTCAGCCGTTTGACTATAAATCTGATGAAATCGAATGGGCACAAATATCTTTATCAGATCTTGCGGGAATCACTGCTTTGCCAAGAAATTGGGCAACGCAGCCTTTTGTAACATTCTCATATTATAAATATAATGAAATTATACTAGGAAAAGCGAAAGCAGAGGAAAGCTATTACGTAGGTATTCCGGACATTTATCATCCAGATAGAAAAAATATTCTGCAGTATGATACCAACGTAGAAAGGTTTGCCTGCCGTAAAAATATAGAACCTTCTATAGGAGAGTATGGCTATTGGTTGGTTAGGTTATAGTAAAAAAAACTTGCTAATTGATGGAGATGCGATTATAATAAAAACAATTCAATAAAACCTTATAAACCTGTGATAGAGGAATAAAACTAGCCACGAACTTACAGAGAGCTGGGGGTGCTGCGAGCCCAGTAGGAAACGAACTAGACAAATGGTCTCTTGAGGGCATGATGAAAGAGTTATACTTATAGGTGTAGCTTGAGTACCTCATGACGTATCATCTGCGTTATGGATGAGGAATGTGATGGCATTCTGCGAAAGTGCGTATTTTTTAATACGAATCAAGGTGGTACCATGGGTGTATTTATACGCTCGTCCTTGGCAATAGCTGAGGGCGGGCGTTTTTTTGTTTTCTAAAAATGCCCTAAGGGTTTGGGAGTTAAAAATGAATGACAAGGGGGAATAAATATGTTTTATCCAAGTTTAGAACGTGTAATAGAATTATCAAAAAGCTACAATAAGATTCCGGTGAGCTTAGAAATATATATGGACTTTCATACACCTATTGCACTCATTAATCTTATCAGACAGAAGTGCAGCGAGTACTTTCTGCTTGAGAGTATAGAGGGAGGCGAAAAGTGGGCGCGCTATACATTCCTCGGTTTTGATCCTAAAGAAGTATTTTATGTTAAAGGGGGCAGAAGTTATTATAAAACACTGGAAGGTACAGAGGAGCTTCAAGGTAATCCTTTGGATGTATTGAAGGCTATTCTGAAAGGATACCATGCACCTAAAGATAAAAATCTGCCGCCTCTTACAGGAGGTGCAGTCGGATATTTTGGGTATGAAACTGTAAAATATGTTGAAGATATTACACTAGACAATCATGATAGTCTAAAAGCTCAGGACATAAAGCTGATGTTTTTTGATGATATGATAGCTTTCGATCATCTAAAGCAAAAGATTAAGCTGATTACAAATATAAATATAGCAGAAGATGCAGCGTATGATACGCAGGATATAGAAAAGGCTTATGAGGAAGCAAAAGAAAGACTCCATCAGCTCTATGCATTTATCAATAAACCTGCAAAAAAGCATACAGTAGGGTTTGATGAAGAGATTCATTTTGAAAGTAATATGACCAAGGAAGCATTTATAGATAACGTGTTGCGGGCTAAAACCTATATTGAAAACGGTGATATCTTTCAGGTTGTTCTTTCACAAGTTTTTAAAACAAAACTTAATTGCGAGCTTTTTGATGTCTATAGGGTGCTTAGAACAATTAATCCTTCGCCTTATATGTATTTTATGAAATTTGATAATATGGAAGTGGCGGGAGCATCTCCAGAAACACTTGTAAAAGTTCAAGATGGAACGCTCATTACACAGCCTATTGCAGGAACAAGGAGAAGGGGTAAGACAGAAGAAGAAGACAGAGCGATTGAAGCTGATCTCTTAAATGACAAAAAAGAGCTGGCAGAGCACAACATGCTGGTAGATTTGGCTAGAAATGATGTAGGTAAAATAAGTGAATTTAATACAGTTCAGGTGTCTGAGTATATGGCATTTAAAAGATTATCCCATGTTATTCATCTGACCACCAACGTACAGGGGAAACTCAGAAAGGGATTTGACAGCATTGATGCGGTAAGAGAGCTTTTGCCGGCAGGTACGCTTTCGGGAGCGCCTAAGGTAAGGGCTATGGAGATTATCGAAGAACTGGAAAATGAAAAAAGAGGGGTATATGGCGGTGCAATAGGGTATATAGGCTATGATGGGAACCTAGATACTTGCATTGCAATTAGGACAGTAGTTAAAAAAGAAGGAACGGCTTATGTGCAGGCAGGGGCGGGAATTGTTTTAGATTCAAATCCAGAAAGTGAATATCAAGAAACCATTACAAAGGCCAGTGCGTTGTTTGAGGCCATCAAGAAAGTGAGGGAAATTCAATGATTCTTATGGTCGATAATTATGACAGCTTTACCTATAATCTTTACCAGTATATCGGGAAGTTTAATGAGGATATAAAGGTTTTTAGAAATGATAAAATCACAGTTCAAGAAATTGAGGCATTAAACCCAAGCCATATTATTATCTCGCCGGGACCAAAGTACCCAAAAGATGCAGGGATTTCTATAGAAACTATTAAGTACTTCGGGGGTAGGATTCCTATTTTAGGGGTCTGCCTTGGACATCAATCAATAGGAGAAGCTTATGGAAGCAAAGTCGTAAAGGCCAGAAATATTTTGCATGGGAAACAAAGTGACATACGTGTTGATAATGATTCACCTCTTTTTAGAGGAATGCCGCAGACTATCACAGCTGGCAGATATCATTCGCTTATTGTAGAAAGAAAGAGTTTATCAGAGGAGCTCGAGGTCGTTGCAGAAGATGAAAATGGTGAAGTTATGGCACTGATGCATAAGACATATCCTGTATTTGGACTGCAGTTTCATCCTGAATCTATTTTAACGCAGGGCGGAGAAATGATGATCAAAAACTTTTTGGAGGTGTGAGGGAATGGAAGCTTATATTAGAAAAATGGTAGACGGTATCAATTTAACAGCAGATGAGACTGAGGCTGCTATGAATAGCATTATGGCAGGAGATGCAACAGAAGCCCAGATCGGAAGTTTCTTAACAGCGATGCGTATGAAGGGTGAGACCATAGATGAAATCACAGCTTGTGCAAAGGTCATGCGCAGCAAATGCGCAAAACTTCAAACCTCTGGAGATGTACTGGACATAGTAGGAACTGGTGGAGACTGCACAAATACTTTTAACGTTTCTACTGTTTCGGCTGTTGTAGCTGCAGCAGCAGGGGTTAAAGTTGCTAAGCATGGCAACCGCTCAGTATCCAGTAAATGTGGGGCGGCTGATATTTTAGAGGCACTTGGCATTAAACTGGATATCACCCCAAGTCAAAATGCTAAAGTTCTTGAAGAAACGGGAATTTGTTTTATGTTTGCTCCGGTTTATCATAGCTCTATGAAGCATGTTGCAAAACCAAGAAGGGAAATGGGCATTCGAACAGTGTTTAATATTCTAGGACCATTAGTTAACCCGGCATTTGCAAACTTACAGGTTCTAGGTGTGTACGATGAAAAGCTGCTTGAGCCGATGGCAAACGTGCTTTGTAATTTAGGGGTCGATCGAGCTCTGGTTGTACACGGCAAAGACGGTGTTGATGAGATCTCGTTATGTGCTGAAACGACGATTTATGAAATCAAAGAAGGCAGCATCAAAAAATATGAAATAAGTCCGGAAAGGCTGGGCCTTACACGCTGCAAGCAGGAAGAGCTTACAGGAGGTGCAGCAGAGGAAAATAAACAAATCACATTAGATTTGCTAAAAGGACAAAAGGGACCAAAGAGAGATATGGTGATTATTAATACAGCAGCTGCCCTTTATACAGCATATGGGGATAAAACGCTTGAGGAGTGTCTGGAGATTGCCAAAGAGACAATAGACAGCGGGAAGGCGCTTAGGAAGCTTGAAGAGTTTGCTGCTGCTACTCAAAGGATAGCAGGGGAAGTATAAAATAGATTTAAGCATTAGCGTAGGAAGCAAATTTTAGTCTAGCATAAATAATTTCTTGACAGAAAGAATACGAAAAAATTTGGATAAGGAGGAAGTATGATACTAGATCGGATTATTACAAGCAGAAAAAAGGATATTGAACAGCTAAAAGCCATAAATACGGTTCAATCTTTGATAAAACAAATCGATCATCTTACGTATTACAACGCAAACTTTAAAGAGAGTATACGGGGACGGTTCTCTAAAATTGAGGCTATTAATGGGGGACGGTTCTCTAAAGTTGG
>CALJNR010000054.1 GCA_937981575.1 uncultured Clostridia bacterium
CCCTTATAAGGAAAACTATGAATATGAATAGCTGGATTGAAGTTAATTTCTATAATAGAGTATGGGCTTTGTTCATCCGTATAATCTTCAAGCATCATATCTACTCCGCAGAATTTTGCCTGGGCTGCCCTTGCTGCATCGACTGCAATATGCTTAAACTTGTCTGGAATGCTGTCTGTATAATCAATGCTGTCGCCGCCTGTGCTAATATTAGAGTTCTCTCTAAGGTACACGACTTCATCCTTTTTAGGGATATAGTTAAAATCCATATTTTTTTGTTTGAGAAAGAGTGCGCAGCTTGCATCTAACTGTATTTTTTCAAGCGGGGTTTTGTAGCCTTTCCCTCTGAGTTCATCTTGATTTTTAACTTCTGTAAGTTCTGTAATCGTATGCACGCCATCTCCTACTACATTAGCTGGTACGCGGTGCAGGATTCCTTCTACCTTATCTCCTATCACTAAAAACCGATATTCTTTTCCTTTTGCAAATTCTTCAACAAGTACAGTATCATCGTATTTAAACCCTATTTCAAGTGCTTTTTTGATGTCATCTTTACCTGCTCCCTCCGGAAAGATGCTGATACCTGTTCCAAAGTTAGTGGACTTAGGTTTCACAACAATAGACTGATTTTCATACTGTAAGGCCGCCTTATCCAAGTTATGATCTTTATTTAGCTCTATGCCCGAAGGAACACAAATGTTATGTCTTTCAAGAATCTTTTTTGTCACTGTTTTATTTTCCATTATCAGCATCGTAATATAACTGTCTTTAGACGTTTTGGTAGCCTGCTTTACATATTCCGTTCTCTTTCCTTTCGTTAATGCTATAAAGTTATCTGCCCTATCAAGTACATCTACCTTGATTCCTCTTTTTATTGCCTCTTTCATGAGAATCTGAGTTGAAAGCTCCAAATCTTCATACCCCTCAAGCTTATAACGTTTTCTATAGGCCTCTTGTCTATATGTTTTAGCCAGCTCAATATGTGCTGTGAGGTATCCTTTCTCCTCAGCTCTTTTTGTAATTTGATAAGCATAAGTCTTTGTAACGTCTTGTGCCCTTTCAATCATTTGATCAATAAGTGCTTCCTGGTTAAGCCCTAGTATCTCATTCATTATTTTTATTTCACTAAGCACACCTAGCATCCAATCTGTTTTTTGCACTTCCCGGCCATCTTGCATCAGCACAATTTCATCTAGGCCATGTTTAGAAATCAGCTTTTGATTAAGCAGCGCCTCTTGCTGCCAGTTGGAGTAGCATGATTCTTCTTTCGTAAGCAGATAAAGAATAAAAATATGGATGAAGTTTAAGTCTTCTAAACTAATCCCAGCTTTTTCAAAAGGATTAATATCAATACTTCTGATTTCTATATATTGAATACCTTCATTTTGTATTGAATTTAAAAGATCTTTGTTATCTTTTGCCTTTGGTCTTATTTGAGTATACAGCTCTTTGTAACTTTGAATCATATTTTCTTTGACAAAACTTTGAATGCTTTGGATATAACTTTCAACATTACTGTATTCCGGAAACAAATCTGTATGATTTTTGTACCCGCATTCTCCATTTCTAAAAGAAACTGCACCATGATCCAAAAAGCTGTCGCTGCCGACAGGGACAAGCATCTTAGTACATTCTTTAGTATAACTTTTATGAATGATTGGGGCCGCCCCTAATAGATAGATAAGAAGCCATCTGTATCTTAAATAGTTCCTGACTACTTTCAAATACAAGCTGTCTTTAAACAACTTATAGCTGATATCCGGCTTTTGGTGCTTAAAAAGTCTTTTGAAAAGTATCTCATCAAAAGAAAAGTTATAATGTATGCCTGATATCAGTTGTTTTTTACCCCCATACCTTTTAAATAACTTTTCCCTATACAGCCTGGCTTCCCGGCACTCACCACAGTCGCTGTATTTCGCAATCGGGATGTCTTTATCATCTGGTATATCACAAGGCATTGACTGCGGCCATAGATACTCACCATCTATTTCCAGCACTGTAATATCATATAACGCATTCAAAAAATTATAAACTTCCTTTGTCGTTTTAAAAGCAGGGGTAATAAGTTCTACCTGACTTTCCGAAAAATCTGTTGTGATATATGGGTTTAAAAGTTTATCTCCAAATGCTTCTGGATGATTGGTCATAGCAAGTTTTCCATCTTCATAGGTTCTAAGGGCTTCTCTTTCGACGCCAAATCTCCCGCTTAGGAGTTCTTCTTTATCAAATAGTTCTTTAATGAGATAAAGCATTCTTATACTCCTTCCAAACTTTAAATTTATAAATCAAATAGGCAATCACGCCTTTTAACATACTTGAAGCTGCAATGCTGACCCATATTCCCGTTAACCCCAAAAACGGAACGAATAGAAGTGCCATAGGAATACGAAGTATTGTGAAAGTGATACTGATTGCAGCTGGTATTTTAGGAAGCCCTAGACCTGTAAAGGTTCCATTAGATACCATCTCCATCGTGCTAAATATTTGTGTAAGCCCCACAACTCTTAAATAACTGGCAGCAATCATAATGGTATTGTGCTCCCTGACAAAAACGCTGGCAAGCCACTCTGGAATACTTAGAAAAAAGGCTGCTGTTATGATCGAATAAATAACACCGATCCCTAATGCTGCATTATACCCTTTATTAATGCGCAAGTACTTCTTAGCCCCATAATTCTGCCCTACAAATCCTGCTATCGCCCCATTTAGTCCGCCTATTACCATATACGTTATTGCTTCCACCTGCAGGCCGATTCGCTGAGCTGCGATTGCATCTGATCCAAACTGCGCAATAATCCTAGCCAAAATAATATTAACGAGTGTAAACAGAATACGCTGAGTAGCCATAGGGATTCCAAGCTTTATGATATCTCTTACCCTTTCATATTGAAGCCCCACATCTCTTCTATATTTAAAAAGATTTTTTCCTTTGATATTAAAAAGTACAAACATCACTACATTTGCAATAAGTGTTGCAACCCCTGCTCCTAAAACGCCCATTTCCAGTACATAAATAAAAATAGGATCTAAAATAATATTAAGCACGATCCCAATGGCACTGATATAAAGTGCCCCAGAATTATTTCCAAAACTGCCAAGGGCCCTAATATAAAACAGATTAAAAAATGAAAAGAATAAAATGGGGATATTAACCAGAAGATAGAGGTAAGAATCTCTTTCTACAACTGGGTTATCAAGCCTTAAAAATCCTATAAATGCTTTACCAAATACTAAAAGAACAAGACCATAAAGCACACCTAGCAAAATATTTAAAACAAGCCCTGCATTCATGTATTCTGAAGTTTCTGTTTCATTCTTTCTTCCTGCTGCGTGAGCCAGTTTGATTCCTGCTCCAATAACAACTAAGGCATTGATTGCATATCCTAGGCCCACAAAAAAGGTAGAGGACCCTATACTAGCTACAGCATCACTGCCCAGCCGCCCAACCCATATCATATCTACAAGATTATAAGTCAGCTGTAAAAACGAACTCCCCATAATTGGAAGTGCCAGCGCTATGATAACCTTTACAATATTTCCTTCCGTTAAATCAACTTTTTTCATTACGCTTCTCCTTGCTGCCGTAAATGCTCTGGTCTACTGCTCTTTACATTTCTGAAGTGCTTCTATAAATAAGTGCAAACTTTCAATAACTTGTTCTCGTTTATCCTTCGGAATAGATTCAAAAACTTTGCTATAGTAGCTAGTATCTCTCTCTTCTATAGATTGATACAATAGTTTGCCCTTATCTGTTAGTGATAAACTCACATATCGCCTGTCTAGAGCGTTAGTAATACGATCTACAAGCCCTGCTTCAACCATTCTGTTTATCGTGCGGCTCAAAGTACTCGAATCTACTCCTATAAATTCTGCCAAGTGACAAATACACGTTTCTTCTGCCTTTACAAGTTCCGCAAGGATCTGCCACTGCGCAAGACTGATGCCGCAGCAGCCGCATTCTTCCTTAAGCCTCCAGTTCATATTAAGCTCCATTTGCTCCGCTTTTTCCTTTAGTGCTTTGATTTTCTCCTCTTTCATCGCGCAGCCTGCCTCCCTTCCTAACGATGCTGTTCATTTTTCATGAGTTTACTTTCTAGTATTAAATGTATTATACATCTATTGTATCATGCAGGATTATTTTGTCAATATTATATAATAAATTTAATAGTCCGCTGAAACAAAGAAATCTTCTGTTTCATACCAAAATAAGATAGATTCTAAACTAATTAAGTATAAAATATACTTAATAATTAAGCCTTGAACCTGGCTTCATTTAATTGTATAATTTAAGAGACCTAGATATTAAGTCTTGTGGGGGTATAGCGCAGCGGGAGCGCACTTGACTGGCAGTCAAGGGGCCGAGGGTTCAAATCCCTCTATCTCCATCTTAAAATCCAGTTAATTATTGAAATGACTATGACACTATGCTATGATTATAAATGTATTTGAAGCTAGAATCTTCCCTCATATTGTTCTATATTCTATTTTTAATATTAATGGGATGTGGCTCAGGTGGTAGAGCGCTTGTCTGGGGGGCAAGAGGCCGAGGGTTCGAGTCCCTTCATTCCAAGTAAAACAAAAAAGCTATAAACTCTCAGAAATATTGATTTCTTAGGGCTTATAGCTTTTTTCCATCCCATCTTTTTTACTATTTCCTCTATTTCTTCATTATAAAATAAGGCCATAATCATCATGGTTTCCAAATAAAAGTAATATAAGACAATCTTCAATTATGCAACCCTCATTTCCCCAAAATCATCAGATGAAACAAAATTATACTAGTGGACTGATCTCTCCCTCACAGAACAAGTTGAGCCTGTGTAGAGCTCTTGTACATGCAATGTATAAAAGCTTTTTATCATTTTTAGTGTTATAATTCTGAGTATCAGCATCGCATATTAAGACAGCGTCGAATTCAAGACCTTTCGACATATATACAGGTATAATAAATACGCCCTGTAAGGTAGCTATGCTGTCATTTGTTATTAACTTCATATCAATCCTGTCTTTTAAACGTTTAAAAAGCGAAAGTGCATTTTTTTCAGTTTTACAGATTAATCCGATTGAATGGTATCCCTTTTCTAGACATGATTTAGTTTCTGAAATAATCATATCATCAAGACCTACTTGATCGATAGCTGCATATGTTTTCGGTTCATCTCCTTTTCGACTGAAGCTTTTTATTTCCAAATTTTTTTCAATAAGTTTCGTGCTATAAGTTAAAATTTCATTGGTACAGCGAAAACTTTTATCCATAGTAATAAGGGAATATTTTTTCTTATTTAAAATTTTTCTAATTTGTTCGTAGAGAGCCAAATCCTCTTGTTTTCCAAGGGTTTGATTGATATCTCCTAAAATCGTGTATTTAGCATTTGGAAATAGTAAATTGAATATTTCATAATGCAGAGGGTAATAATCCTGCGCTTCATCAATGACGACTTGTTTTATGTTTTTATATTCATTTGTTCCATTTAATTTTAAGGTTAAAAAAGCAATAACTGCGGCATCGTCATAGTATAGCAAATCGGAATATAGATTTTCCTGCGTAAAGGTTAAAATAGCATCAATGCAATCCGGGAGCTCTAACTCTTTAGCTAAGCAATAAAAATATTCTTTATCGCTTAACAGCTTTCTATAAAGCCTGTGAGCATTAAGCTCGGTGAATTTCTGTATATCTTTTTTTACTATATACTCTTCTGATTTATTGATATGTCCATCGTGTGACTCACGCATTAATTCTAAAATAAAATCCTCTAGTTGCTTTAATTGGAGTGCTAAAGGCGTACTTTTTCTTCCCGATAATATTTTGTCTTTTAATATTTCTTTGCTTACAATACACTTCCCAGCATAATAAACATCCTCAAAATCTATCCACTTGTATGGCAAATCATAAATAAACCGATTGATTATGTCTAAAAACTGGTGTGAGGTTTTGAACTCTATACTGCTTTTTATAAGCTCCGGGTACCCGGGGCTTGTGATTAGGTTTTCTAAAAATTGATTTTTAGTTTGTACTTGTTCATTTTGTAATATTTTAACTAGTATTTCTTCAAATACCATAGAAATAACATTATCTTCTCCAAGTTCTGGTAACACATTAGAAATATACTGTTCAAATAAAGCGTTTGGTGAAATAATAACTATATTATTAGCAGACAGCCCGGGCGATAGCCCTTGATACATGAAATATGCCGCTCTATGAAGGGCAATGGAGGTTTTCCCGCTTCCCGCCACTCCCTGCACCATCATTAATTCATTTTCCATATCTCTTATCACAATATCTTGTTCTTTCTGTATCGTTTCTACGATCGTTTTCATTTTTGAAGAAGTATTTTGAGACAGTAATTTTCTTAAAAATTCATCTACAATTTGAACATCTGAATCAAAAAAATACTCCAGTATGCCTTCATTGATTTCATATTGACGTTTTAAATTAACCTCCCCTGTTATCTTTCCATAAGGCGCTTCATAAAACGCCGGCCCCATTACAAAACGGTAAAAAACACTTGCTATTGGTGATCTCCAGTCATAAACATACATTTCATATGAATCTTCTTTCATTAAGGAAGAACGTCCGATATATACTTTCTCAAATACATCTTCATCATCAAATTTAAAATCAATGCGCGCAAAATAAGGGGATTTAATTAACTGTTCTAGCTGCAAAATTTTGTTTTCTGTGGCTTCATAGTCCGTGATTTTATTAATAACCGGATTTACATATTGGCTTAATGCCGCAAGGGCTTCGAAGCCTTCGCTAGTCCAGAGTCCTGATATAGAGTGGGACGTATTTTCACGCAGCTCCTTTTTGGCAGAAATAATCGCTGACTTATTCTCTTCGTTGCACGCTCTTGCTTCATTCAGCTGGCTTTTCGCTAAAGATATGGTTTGCTCTAATCTTTGATTTTCAACTTCTAGTTCATACTGATTATTTTCCATTACGCAAATCACCCCTCATTTAGAATCGGCGGAAAATCTATCTCCAAAACCGTTATTTCAATAAGTCTAGCACGACCCAAATCCAAAAAACAGTCTTTTTGTTGTTCATTCAGTGTGTTATAATTAAGGTGGAAAGAAAGTTTAACGACACCTACGAGTTTGTAAACTCGTATTTTTTTATGTTTCAAGGGGCTGTTACATAACTGCTTAATCAGTTATGCAACAGCCCCTTGTTTTTTACTTAACGATTAATACCTGTTTTGTTTCCGGAAACCATATTACATTTCCATCCAGCTTATCTGATACATATCTAAGTGGTACAAAGATACGATTAGCTTGAATAATAGCTGGAGTATCAAATCCTGCAAGAGGTTTATTGGCTTCTATTTCTAGAACTTTGCCATCTAGTATAATGACTGCCTTTTTACTATCTTTGTTCCACTTTACATCTGCAGACATATTTTCTGCAATGAATCTTAGCGGAACCATCGTTCTTTGGTTTATAACAGCTGGTGCTACATCATTGGATACTGATTTCCCGTTAACCTTTGTCATATGCTCATCGATTCTAAGACTTACTTGAAGCAGCTTATCTGTCTCTAATACACCATAATTTCCTGGTCCATTTACGAAAAACGCAAAGTTTTTAGTCTTTTCATCATATTGTCCGCCAAAGAGCTGAATTTCTATTTCTCCCTTTGCATTTACAACATATTTAACACCTGTAAGCTTACTTGGGTCTTTAATCTTTGCCTTTGATAAGTCTAAACTAAGCTCTGCCGGACTATTAAAGGCCATTAAGCTTTCTGCTTTATTTCCAGAACGCACTATATTTGCTTCAATACTTATAACCCCTGCTCCAATATCAGCAAGCTTTTTATCAGCTCCAACTGATGCCCCTGCTTGAATCTCCTCAGCTGTCTTGGTATCAAGCTTTTGAGCCTTAAGCTCAATAATCCTCTGCACATCTTTTTTCTGGCTTTCTGAAAGACTTCCAAACAAAATCTGGGATGATAATTTTAGTTCTAAGTCTGCTTGTTTTACAACAAGTTCTTTATTGCTCCTGTTTACTTCTCCTACTGTCAGTTTAACCTCATTCTGTCCCCCAGAGGTCTTTGCTTCTGGCACATTACTTGAACCGCCGCTTCCGCTTGTACTTCCTGAGTTATTACTGCCTCCACTATTACCTGTATTGCTGCTGCCTCCGTTGTTTCCGCCTGTATTTCCTGAATTATTGTTCCCGTCATTTTGGGTGATCTTAATAATTTCAGAAGCATTTCTCACACGCAGGCGTTTTTCATTCCCTAGGCCTTCTGAACAAAAACCTACTGCTGAAACGGTATCCCCGATTTGTATCGAAGCATCCCACTTACCTAAAGAAGCCGAGTCTCCAGATTCATTGCCGATATAGCCTTCTACATAAACGTTTGCTTCTCCAGTTCCGTCATCTATAAATAATGAGGTTCCCTCCATTCTTGTAACTTTGCCTTGTACTTTAACCAGCCATCCCTCATTTTTCTCCAGCATGCTGTCTCCTGTAGACATTGCTTTAGGCGGAATAGGATTAAGTTTAGCGTCTAGTACAATAAGATCTGTATCTTCGTTTTGAATAGCTATTTCAGTATCTCCTTGGTATTCATCAACTCTTCCTATGATCCTAACTTTAGTTCCTATAGGCAGCTTAGCTTTTGATATCCCGAACACCGTAATTCCTGCTGTCGCGTCTTGTACATAAATCGTTTCAAAGAAGGCATTAGAACGTCCGAGTGCCTTAGAATAAGCTTCGGACTCTGACATCACAATCCCTTCAACCGCTACCTTTTCACCGAAGCGGTCCGCTTTGTTATCATCATCCAAATCTATTCTTACAGCAGCTATTGGTTCAACTGGTACTTCCTTTTTGGCTTCCATCCAGCTTAATATAGCCTTTGTAATATCTGCATTAGAGTTAAGATTGTCTCCTGTTACTTCAAAATCTGAAAAGAAAGTACTGCCTGCTACAACAACTTTTCCGCCGCCTGCAAGTTGTTCGGCTCCTATAGCATTCACATCTCCTTTTACAACTGGTACGGCATCATTTTTCTTATCTGCATCTGAAGATTCAGTTGTTACATGCCCTTTTACAAGCCAGTCAACCTTAGAAGCATCTCCATTTTCTTTTAGAACTACTGAACATCCGCTATAAAAACTATATTTAGAGTCCGTTGCCAGCGGCAGTAAATTATAAAGCACTGATGTATATCTTTCAAATGATAATCTATATTCCTGTCCGCCATTTTTCGTAAAGTCTACGACTTGGTCATCATTGATACGCAGATTAGAATCTATAGCTTCCAGAATCTTGTTGTACTGTACTGTAGTTTGATATTCATAGGCTGTGATTGGATCAGCATCCCCATAGTCAGCTCTTGATGCAAGGATAATGCTTCCTCCATCTTTGACGAACTCAGCTATAGCAGCTATTTCTGCCTCTTCAAACTTTTGAGCTTTTAGGCCTGATGCAGATTTATCCACTCTCTGCGGCGCAGTAATAATGAGTATAGCCGCATTATTTAATATCTCTTTAGTCATTTGCCCGCCGCTTTCAAATAAAATCATTTCTTTATCACTCAGCATTTTTTTAAGTCCAAGATATTTTCCGGCATAATCACCGCTTACATATTGGTTTTGATGTCCCGTATCAATTATAACTTTTGTAATATCTGCGGCATTTTTAACACTTATTCTCTGACTTGTACTGAACTTCTTATCTATGCCATTGTAATTAATAGTTGTTGCTGCATAAATATCGAAACTACCGGCCTTTTCTGGTTTCCACGTCATATTGGCAGTCCCTGTTCCGCCAGCGGCAATAGAAGCTATAACAGCTTCACCTATTTTGTTTGCAGCATTCATACTGCCTGCAAAATATTCAACTTTTATGTTGTTTAAGACAGTTTTGCTGTTATTATAAGCTGCAGCTGCCAAAGTTATCGTTTCCCCAGCTACTGTTGGAGACTGCGAAGCTGTTACTCCTGAAAGTCCTACAGGTACCACTTCGCCAATCCATACCGGCGCTGTAACTGCTATATCTTTATCTGTTTGGTCTATTCGTACATAATAATAAGAATACTCAGGGTCCAGTGCAAGATCCCAAACTGCTTCATTAGTGTCAAATGTTTTGCTGGCAGCTACAGTTCCACCATTTGTTATAATAGATATTTTACCTATCTTATCATTTGCATCTGGATCTTTGGCCTTAATTGAAACGTTAAGTTTATCCGGCGCATCCATGATCGTTCCCATGACGTTTCCATTCACATAGTATGCAATCTCTAAGTTTTTATCCTCAGATGCATAAACCCTATAGTTACGTATAGCATCATATACGTTTTCTCTTGTTAATTCATTTGCAAGCACTACCGTTCTCGCTTCATTTGATGTAATCCAATTGCCTTTATGATTGTCTTGATTATTAGACGGTGCAACGTGCCAGCCTTTATCCAGTGCTCTGGTATAATATTCATAACTTGGGAAATATCCTGAAGTTCGTACAGGCCCTTCTCCATTTCCTACCTCAACCAGATGTGTAACGGCATCAGTTCCCACGCTGTAGTATCCGAAATCTGCAAAATCACCGAATGTTGTACCAGGATGATTAAGCTGCGAAATGGACTGAGGCACTTTTGCAATTTCACTATAATAAGTAGGCAAATTAATTTTAGCTACATTTCTTGAGTAAAAGCCTTCCGTATTAAAAGTATTAATATGTCCCCATCCGCCTGTACTGCCTGACCATGTCATTTCATAGCCTGCTATAGCAACATATTTACCATTCTCATTATACCTGTCAGCCGCCGCTAATGCATTGCTCCATTTCGTGCTTGTATGGGAAGTTAACGTTGCAGTTGTGTCATTATCGAACCAGTTAGAATGGTCTGTTACCGCAAAATAATCTGCTTTCCCACGGTCTCTTGCATATTCATAAGCTTCATTCAGTGTTCCAGTTCCATCAGAGTTTTCTGCTGTATGGCTATGGAGCTGTCCTCTGTAATGGTTGTATTCCACAAGTCCAATTGTAAAGCTCCAGTCCTTTGACCCCTCATTGCCTAATAAATCTTTTACTCTCACTTCAACTTTATGGGTTGATTGTGAAAGGGGTACTGCTGGCGTATATGTAAATCCTTCATGAGTAACTGCTGCGTCACCGGGCGCTATGACTTTGCCATCTATTCTAAGTTCAAAGGTCCCTGTGTCTATTCCTGTTTTATCTTCAAATATAGCTGATATTACCGGTAAAGTATTAGTTTTATCCAGAACTGCCCCCGATTTAGGAAGATGATCTTTGATGATAGGTCCATCAATGTCTTCATCTACTAAATTTAATGTTTGCAGCATGGTGATATCTGATGGATAAAATGCCGTATTAACGTCATCATTTGCTACTATGTAATATTCAAAACCTGCCAATGATAGGTCTGATTTTGGAATGCGTGCCACATACATATTGCGTATTACTTTGTTGGCCTCATCTAGTTTTTTCGTCATCACTGCTGATTTATAAGCAGTTTCTCCAGCTGCCCGGTAGTAAAGAGTAGCTGATACCACCTGCCTGTCATCTGTTATTTTAGCTTCTAGTTCAAGATCACGGGCAATATTATGTTTCTCTATAGGCGTTAATAAAATGACTGGAAGTTCCTTATCTAAGGTATTTCCTTTCATCACATGGACACCGATGTTGTCAAAATAATCTGCCTCATATAAATCCCATTGTAAGAATGAGAAAGCAGTGCTTCCTTTCGTCACTGAATAGTTTCTGACTAACGTTTTATCAAGTGTAGAGTAGTCTCCGAGTTTCCACTCCGTTCCTGGATTTTCTCCTATTTTACCTACTACATCTATAAGATTATCCCCTTTATAAAGGGCAACTGCATCATTCCCATTGAAAGTTGCAGTGCTATGGCTAATATTTCCTTTACTCTTAAGAGCTTCTGCTGCACCGCTGTTCACAACAATATATGTCCCCTGGTCAGCCAGTGTCCCTGTTAAACTTAGAGATGAATTGACCGTAGTCTGACCATTGATATAAAGTTTCACACTATATCCTGACAAATTAACTTCTTTTCCTGTTCCATTGTAGATTTCTACAGCTTTGTTGTTGCCTTTTCCTTCTACATATTCCGAAATAAATAAGTCTTCTGCAATAGCTTCATCATCATATGTAATAGTTGCTGCTGAAATATCCTCTGCACTTCTAAGCTGCAGCGTATAATTACCGTTATTAGCATCTTCTACAATTCCAAGGACATCAATTATGTCTCCTGCTTTTACTTTTTCTGCAATTTTGTCATAGTTATCGCCTCTTCGGCTGTCTAGTTTTGCAGTAATAGTCATGCCGTTTTTACTTAATTTGATATTCGCATTTTTATAGCTATCTGATGTTAAACTATCAAGCGTAACAGCTGAAAGCTTAACGAGACGTCCTTCATTTTCTTCTCTTACACCATCAACTAAAATGTTACTTGCATTAACTGCATTGCCATTTGATAGAATTTGGATGTATGTAACTTTTATAAGCTCAAACTTCCCATTAAATTCGGCTGTTGTCCCTGCTGCGCTAACAAGATCTCCAGCTTTTATAGATGGCAGGTTGGCTGAATCATACAGCATAATGCCCCCTGTCTCATCTTGAATATAACATCCTAGTGAAGCTATTGATGAAGTGTAATCTTGAATAGCTACCCCCTGAACTGTTACAGTTTTCCCTGCTCCTAAGGCTTTAACCTCTCTTAGGTTTTGAGGCGGAAGCACATCAGGAATGCTATTATCCTTAAGGTTAATAACATATTCTCCATTTTCAGGCTTTCTTACCGTCTGCGTACCATCTGATGCTTCAATATAATACTTAATGCGGTCTCCCATAACCTGATCAGCTGGAATAACAACTGTTTTACCTGTTGTACTTTCTGCCTGAACAGGCGCAATTTCATAAACGCTTCCCGTCGTCAAATAATACACCATACTTGTTGTGACCGGCTGAGTAGTCTGGAAACTCAAAGTTACCGCCTCACCTACATTTGCATTTTGCACTTGAGTATGGATAATCGAAAGCGTATCCTGGCTTGGCAAATTATCTGGTATATTAACAGGAGACTGACTATTTCTTGGCGCTGCTGCTTGAGAGACAAAGTCATTCTTGTTATTGTTTGAATCTACCCAGCTAGGTGTTCTTGCAATACTATTCGTGTTGGAGGTAGCAGCTGCCACCTCACCTTCAAAGGCATTAGCTGTTCCATACCCTACGAAATCCACTACCGACGGATCATCTTTACCGCTTATTGCATTTGAGTTCTTTACTAATGCTACTTTAGCGTTAGCCCCTGCCATAGCAATTAAGCCTATAGCATCAGGCGTTGGTAAGTCTGCTGCTGCTCCAGTCCCTGCTGCCTGCTGAATTAAATAATAACCATGCTTTTTTATGATCCCCGAAAGAACGGTACTGTTACTACTGCTTAGCACACTGCCGAAATTGCCTGTTGCTGAAGCATACTGTACTGTCCATCCTGTTAAATCTATATCCTGATCTGTTGGATTATAAAGCTCAATAAAGTCATTTTTATAAAATGCCCCACTGTTCCCTCCTCCACCGTAAACCTGACTGATAACCACATGACCTGCGGCCTGCCCTGAGGCAAAAATAAACTGTTGTGGTATGAGCCCTAGCGTGAGTAGTATACTCAGTACTATAGCTAGAAACCTCTTTGATGTCTTCATCTTTTTATCCCTCCCATAAATAATAAGATCGTTTGTAATGAATACTGAATCTATCGAAATGTTCTTTTTGCTTTTCCTCCTTTCTTTATTCATTTAACCTCTTTAGCAAATAATTCTGCTGATCCAAAATGCCGCTGCAAGCCTTTTGTTAAAATCTACTATTTTATACTTTTGTATTTCTAAATTATATTAATTTTATACAATTCAAAAAAGGGCGTGTGTCCCCATTCTATCCTAATAATCATTTTTGTAAAAACAGCAAATATATTTTTGTTATTTTTATTCAAATTACCCAAAGGAAGCTTGCTTAGTCATAATTTTTACTCAGGGATATTGATATAGCCTGTTTTTATAGGTATACTTATTTCAATTAACCTCACAATACTGTCGCTGCGGTACACTAAGGGGGCATTTATGAAAAAACTTACACTAGCTAAGACACTATCTTCTTTTATTATCATCCTATTATTCTTTTCATTTTTATATTACTTAGGTACCAATCAAAAACACATCTTTAACAAAAACAAAGGACAAATTGCATTTGAAAAAGCTAGAGTCCTTGAAGTACTAAGTGAAAAACTCCAAGAATATGACGTAGTTCCTGGTCTTTATATGGGAACACAGGAAATCGAGATTAAAATATTAACAGGTGCTCATAAGGGCGAAGTTTATCAGCTGAGAAATAATCTCAGCCGCATCTATAATGTTTATGTCAAAAAAGGCATGTCTATTATCGTCAGTATCGATCAAACAGGTACTCAAATGCAGCCTATCTCTGTGTATTCCTACTACCGTCTGCCTGTTTTATATGCCCTTGCCTCTATATTTTTCTTGCTGCTGATTGTTTTAGGAGGCAAAAAAGGTCTCAAGTCTGTCATAGGGCTATTGTTTACACTGATTTGCGTGATCTTTTTATTTGTGCCGCTTTTATTTAGAGGGTATTCCCCGATACTATCTGCGGTGCTTGTAACTACGCTGACAACTTTCGCAACCCTGCTGCTTCTAAACGGCTGGAGCCAAAAGACTCTGTCTGCCATTTTAGGGACAAGTCTCGGTCTCGTTCTTGCCGGCCTGTTCTCATACATCAGCGGAAATTTAGCCCATATCTCTGCCATAAATACCTCCGAAGCAGAAACGCTTATGAATATTGCCTCTGATACAACAATGCAGGTAAAAGGCATTCTGTTCGCTGGAATCTTGGTTGCCTCTCTTGGGGCTGTTATGGACGTTGGTATGTCTATAGCTTCTGCTATATTTGAGATCCATAATGCTAACCCTAAGCTTACTAAAAAAGAGCTTTTCATAGCGGGCATGAACGTTGGAAAAGATATGATGGGAACCATGTCAAATACCCTTATTCTCGCCTTTACCGGCGGGTCTTTAAATGTCCTTATACTGCTTTATGCCTACAATATGCCCTATTTGCAGCTGATGAATATAGACTT
This sequence comes from uncultured Clostridia bacterium, assembly GCA_937981575.1. Lineage (GTDB taxonomy): Bacteria > Bacillota > Clostridia > Lachnospirales > Cellulosilyticaceae > FMMP01. The sequence continues at coordinate 15,138 of CALJNR010000054.1, forward strand.
TTTAGCCATCGAGCTTATCCGTGGCCTTTCAGGAAGTATCGCCGTCGTCCTGACTGTTCCGCTGACAGCCTCAATCAGTGCTTATCTGATTCCTGGCAGCAAGACTTACAAAAAATAATGAAGCATGATAAAAAACTGACGTAACCCCTAAGTTTACGTCAGTTTTTTATCATGCAAAAATCTACTAGATGCTTTTCCATTATTTTACGTTAACAACTCTATTTAAATGCAAATTCCCCATTCTATTTCAATACTCAAATTTTAATATTTAGCAGGAAACAGTTATAGTTCCTGTATATTGATCTGGAGCAATCCTAATGCCTTGCTTAGTAGGCTCAGCCGTACATCCTTCTCCTGCCTCTGCCTTATCTATATTTCTTAACAGCATCGTCCATGGTTTGCCTGCTCCTTCTGCTGTAACTGTTAAAGTGCCGCTACTCCTGATGGCTTTTACCAAAAGCTCTAAATTTCCTTTGTGATCTCTTACTTCCGCCAGCGTTTCCTGCCCTTCCTCAAGATTAGTAAGCTGCAGTTCAACGCGATCTGCATAGTCATAGACCGCATCTCGCTCATTATTGCCAACAGCCAGAAGACTGTTTGCCCTTACCATCAGCGGAATACTCATATAACCGTGGGTTTCTGCATAGTATCTGCCTCCTTCAAAGGTTTCTCCAGTAAAGAAGTTCATCCATTTTCCCTCTGGCAGATAGTAGCTTACTTTGCCTTCCTCATTAAATATCGGTGCTACCATCAGCGCATCTCCCAGCATGTACTGCGTATCCAGATATCTGCAGGCTGGCTCATTAAATGCCATAATCATAGGGCGCATCATTGGATACCCTGTCTTAGCCGTATAATAGGCTTCATTATAAAGATATGGCATCAATCTACATTTTAAATTTGTAAAATACCTAAGCACATCAACTGCTTCTTCATCAAACAGCCATGGTACCCGGTAAGAACTGCTTCCATGGAGTCTGCTATGGGTTGATAAAAGTCCAAAAGCTACCCACCTTTTATAAATATCAGGGCTTGCAAGATTTTCGAAACCGCTGATATCATGGCTCCAAAAACCAAAACCAGACATACATAAGGATAATCCGCCTCTTAAACTCTCTGACATGGATTCATAAGTCGCCCAGCAGTCTCCTCCCCAATGAACCGGGAACTTCTGTGAACAAGCTGTCGCTGATCTTGCAAAAAGTGCTGCTTCATTTTCTCCTCTTTCCTTAAGCAGAAGCTCAAATACCGCTTCATTGTACAAGTAGGTATAAAAATTATGCATTTTCACAGGATCTGACCCGTCATAGTAAACTACATCTGTCGGTATTCTTTCTCCAAAATCAGTTTTAAATGAATCCACGCCCATATTTAGAAGTTCTTTGAGTTTTTCCTTGTACCATTTACACGCCTCTGGATTGGTAAAGTCTACAAGTCCCATACCAGCCTGCCATCTGTCCCACTGCCAGACATCCCCATTCTTAAGCTTTACAAGATAGCCTTTCTTCATAGCCTCTTTAAAAAGCTTGGATTTTTGAGCAATGTATGGATTAATCCACAAACAAATCTTAAGCCCCTTATCCTTAAGGCGTCTCAGCATCGCTTCAGGATTTGCAAATACCCTTTCGTCCCATTCAAAGTTGCACCATTCCACTTCTTTCATCCAAAAACAGTCAAAATGAAAAACGTGGAGCGGCAGATCTCTACTAAACATGCCTTCTATAAATTCATTTACTGTGTTTTCATCATAACTTGTTGTAAAAGATGTTGTAAGCCATAATCCAAATGACCATGCCGGCGGCAGAGCTGGTTTTCCTGTCAGGGTGGTATAGCTTTCAAGAACTTCCCGCATAGTATTTCCACCGATTATATAGTACTCAAGCTTTTCTCCCTGAACCGAAAATTGTACCCGTTCCACTTGTTCTGAAGCTACTTCAAAAGACACCCTTTCCGGATGATTGACAAAAACGCCATAGTTTTGATTTGTGATATAAAAAGGTACATTTTTGTAAGCAAGTTCTGATGAAGTCCCCCCATCTTCATTCCACATATCAACAACCTGGCCATTTTTAACAAAAGGTGTGAAACGTTCTCCAAGCCCATAAACGCATTCTCCGACCGTAAGAGACAGCTGCTCTCTCATAAAGGTTTCATCTTTTTCATTCTGAATATAGGCTATACACTTTGGCTGACTTGCAGTAAGTTTCTTATTTCCAAAAAAATATTCTATTTTAAAAGTTCCTTTCTGAACGACTGCCCTGGTTTTGCCTGCTGTAAAAGTAATACTTTTTTCATCCTGCTGCCACGCCGCTTTTGCACTTTCATCTTCATTTAGTGGAAAAAACGGCCCTCTTGCCTGCAGTCCTTCAAAATGATTAATACGCACTTTGATAATATTCTCCTGTGGCGAGCTTAAGCGTATTGTAAGTGTTCCTTGATCTAAAGTCTTAGCTCTTCCCGGTGCATATTGGGTAAAAGCGTAAATTGCTAATTCGCCGTTATCACAGCTTACATCAAATACCTGCAGCGGGTGCAGCAGCATATGTTTATCTTTGTTTAACCATTGACCATCTGTAAACTTCATCTTCTCTCTCCTCTCTTACCCTTTTACCGCTCCAGCCGATATACCGCCTACAATGTATTTTTGACCTAGAATAAATACAGCAAATACTGGAAGCAGTGTAAGAACAATGTTAGCACTCACTAAGTTCCATGAATTTTCAAATGCTCCAAAGAAATTATATACTGCAAGTGTCATAGGCCACTGAGCTGAGTTATTAAGAAAATACAATGGCATAATAAAATCGTTCCATACCGCCATAAAATTAAGGACAAATAATGTCGATAAAATAGGCTTTAAAAGCGGAATAATAATTTGAACAAACAACATCAACGGCGTACATCCATCAATGACTGCAGCCTCGTCGATTTCTCTTGGAATTGTGTTAACAAAACCATAGCCCAAAAAGATGCTAAGCGGAATATTAATAGCTGCATAAATAAGTATAATTCCTACTCGGGTATTCATAAGTGATGTAAATTTCATCACTTCCATAAGGGCTACATGGTTAATGGGAATCGCTATGCCTGCAATTAAAAAATAATAAATAATGTTGTTAAGTTTAGATCTATTGCGCGCTAAAGTAAATGCTGCTGCCCCCACCACAATGACAATGAGCGTCGCACTGCTTGCTGCATAAACGAGACTGTTAAGAAACGAAATGGCAAGTTTTCCTCTTTCAATAACAACAGCAAAGTTTTCAAACATCCACTTCGTCGGCAGAGCAAGTGACATGCTATTAGATTCAGCACGATCTTTAAAAGCATTAAGCAAAATAACCACTAAAGGAATCAATACAACCAGGCTGATCATCCATACAACCATATTGATGATGATTTTCGACACTGCTTTTTTAGCTTTCATCAAATCTCCACCTCCTTACTTTCCATGGCTTTGATAATAAAATAAATAAGTGCCAGTACAACAGCGAATAAAAGACTGGATAAAGTCGTTCCCATGGCATAATTGCCTTTTGAAAACTCTTTATAAACAGCAGTATTGATAACCCCTGTTGCATTCCCTGGACCACCATTTGTAAGCGCGTATACCATATCAAATACCCTAAGTCCATAAGTTACATTTAATACCGTAGCACTGACAAGTATAGGTTTTAAAAGCGGAAGCGTGATATATTTGAACTTATCCAAATAAGAAGCCCCATCAATACTTGCTGCCTCATAATAAGTAGGGGATATAGCTTGAAGTGCAGCAATAATAATAACCATGATATACCCTGCCCCTTTCCATGTATCCACTGTCATTACCGTTCCGAAAGCAAGGTTTAAATCTGTCAGCCAGCTTTTTGTCATAAAGTTCATGCCTATATCTTTAAAAAAGTTGTTCACAAACCCTGCCGATGGATGAAGCAGACTTTTAAAAACTAGACCTACTACCAGATAAGACATCACTTGCGGCGAAAAAATCACCAGTCTATGAAAATTGCGCACCCACGTGCGGTCATTCGTTAAAACGAGGGCCATTCCAAGTCCTGCTGTTGTTTTAAGAATAGTTGTCACTACAGTAAATACTAAAGTGTTCCAAATAAAGGTCCGGTACTGTGAACTCCCTTTAAAAACATCGATGTAGTTTTTAAAGCCTACATAATTCATTTGATTACTATAGGCATTCCAATCTGTCAGTGAATAAAAGAGCCCGAGTACCCCTGGCAGAAAACATAACATAAAGTAAATAATAACAGCGCCCAAGGCAAAATATGTTGGGTAGATTTTTTTAGTGTTCATTTTGTCCCTACTCTCCTTTCTGCAAAACATTGTGCTTATAAACAAGGCAGCATGCAAAATCCACTCCTATGTGAGATGGCAAAGTTTGGCTGCTTCCCAACATAACGAACTTTCCTCTCTCATGATAAGGGTACCCTGCAAATGAGGGTACCCTTATAGCAAGTTTCTTATCTCCAAGCCCTATTTCTTCCAAGCCGGATCATTATGTAACTGTGCCTGCTCATCTCTTCTGTCTGAAATAATCTTAACGAGTTGTTCTGGTGTAACAGCGCCTACATACATATCTTCTAAATCTTTGCCCACGTCCATCCACTGGCTGTCTACATAAGAAACTGCTGCCTGCATAACTGTGCCTTTTTCTAGTGTATCTATATAGGCTTTAAATTCTCCAGGAAATCTTGAAGGGACTTCTGGCCAGCATAATTCGAGAAGTCCAGGCTGTCCTTCAAAACGTTTTTGAAGGTTTTCCGGCCTTGCTAAAAATCTGAAGAATTCAAGGGCCGCTTCTGCATTTTTGCTGTTTTTGTTAATAAAATACGCGTTACTTGCCGGGTTAACACCTACCATTTGATTGTCTGCCCAAGGCATTGTAAAGATGCCCATTTGTTCAAGCTTCATTTCCGGATGCTCTGCAATTACCTCAAATGCCCATCCAGCTTCTACAAGAACCATGGCTACTTCTCTATTTGCAAAAGCTGCTTTTGCATTTTCAAAAGTATCACTTAAGAAGTTCTCCCCATAAAAGCCTAAGTCTGAAAATTCTTTGAGCTGCTTAACAATCGTTAAGAGTTCTGGAATATCATCTAAATTCATTTCGTTATTATTCATTTTTTCATACAGCCCTGGGTGATTTTTTGCATACATCGGACCTGATTCAAATAATGGAAGGACCTGATGCCATCCATTTTGGGTTGGTTCATAAATAGGTGTTACCCCTGAATCTTTGATTTTTTGGCAGACTGCCTTAAACTGTTCATAAGTTTTAGGTATTTCAAGGTTCAGCTCTTTAAAAATATCTTTGTTATAAACATAGAACCACATCTTTTTCCCCGGAAATGTTATACCGTATACCTCATTGTTGTAAGATATAGAGGGCAGCACATCTTTATCCATACGGCTTACAAACTCTTCCTTAGTTACTGGTACACAATTTAGCTCTGGTAAAATCCTTCCGTTTAAGCTGAGCGGGTCTGCATCTACACAGAAAATATCAGGTGCTTCCCCCGCATTAAGTTTCACTTTAATTAAGTCACGCCACTGCGAGTCCGGAGAAATTTGAAAATCAACTTTGATTCCTGTTTCTGCTTCAAATTCTTTAGCAAGGCTTTGCACAACGCCTGTAGTCGGAAGCCCTGATTGATGTGATCCGAAAGTAAGCGTTATCCCTTCTTTGCTGCTGGATTTACCTTTTTCTCCTTCAGCAATACTTTTTGTTTCTTGATTTGTCTGACTGCTTTTCGTCCCCGTGCATCCAGCAAACATAGTCGTTGTCATAACAAGTGTTGCTGTTAAAGCCAATAGTTTCTTCATACCCTATACCCCTCCATTTCGTACAAAAATCCTTGAGTTTCTGTACGTTTTATTGTATATTTTAATAATACCTTTTCTCCTTCTAATTTAAAATGGATAAAATAGATTTGCATTTTGCATTTTTTTGTAGCGTATTATATAATAACAAAATAATATTAAGCCATAGATATCACGAGGGATGAACTATGAAAAATAAACTGCGTTCACAGAAAATGAATCTTTTTTTTGACTATGCACTGCTTATTCTGCTGCTTTTATCGATCTGCTTTTTTACGTTCTACTTTTATTACAGAGAAAATATTTATAAAGATGCTAAAGCTTATGCTAACAACCTAACCTCGTCCATAAGCAGCTCTGTAGCCTCAGAAATTGATAAAATGTCAACTATTTCTATGAACATCATTTATTCAAGCATTATACAAAAGAACTTAGTTAGCATTGAAAATATAGGCAGCGAACAAACTTCTCTTAACCCTGCTTACGCCTCATCCAGGGACAGCGTTTTAAATATTTATGACACAATCTCAGCGATTATCGGTCCTTTTCAGAGTGTAACACAAATTAATATTTATTCCCTTCAAGGAACTTGTATTGGTTCCGGATTTCATCAGTACACTGCCCCCGTTATACTGTCCCAAAAATCTTGGTACGAAGAAACCTTAAAAAATAACGGCGTAAAATATATAACCTCTCCAGAGCACTTAGTGAATATGCCTTCCATACATATGAACTTTAGAGATGATAAGTTTATTTCTCTGTGCAGGGTTTTTTTCGACGGTGCTGACCGCCCTCAAGGAATCGTTCAGGTTATTCAAAATTGTAGCAATATCTTTGCATTCGCCGAGCAAGCTGCTGCTGCTAATCCTAATATGTCCTTTTATATTTATAATGATAGAGGTGAATTAGTGTATCCTTATGACCTCAGTCACGCCCCTGCTATCGATTACAATACTGTTATTAAAACACACAGTCTACTCCCATCTAAGAGCTATACCCTAAATGATAAATCACAAAAAGTAAAAATAGAGATAACCTATACTTATATCAACAAGCTTGGCTGGAAGGTCGTTGCAGCTCAGCCTAAATCACTTTTACTTAAACCGCTGTACACCTTTACTACATATTTTATTTTTATTATTTTAGCCGGTATTTTGATCACTCTGCTTCTTTGCTTTTTCGTAGCTAGTAAGCTGACATCGCCTCTCCATAAGTTAACACTTGCGATTAAAGAGGTAAATATTAATAATGTACTTGAAAAAAACACATCGATTATCCCGTGCCCAAACAGCTCTATAGAAGAAATTCATGCACTATTTAATTCTTTTAATTCGATGTACCATAAGCTTTGTCTTTCTTCACAGGAAATTATCAGTATAAAATCCGAGGAGACACGGGCCAAGATGTCCGCAACCCAAGCTATGATTAATCCTCACTTTCTCTATAATAACTTGACGACTCTTAGTATTCTTGCTGAAGAAAACAAAACCGATCAGGTTATCTTTATGTGCAGCTCGCTTTGTGACTACTTCCGTTATATTTCCGCCATCGATGAACCTTCTGTAACGATTGAAACTGAATGTCTTTATACAGAAAAATACATCGCCTGCATGCAAATACGTTTCGGGCCTGATTTTAACTACTCTATTGATATTCCTGAAGAGCTCAAAGGCGTTCACATTCCCAAACTTATTATTCAGCCTATCGTTGAAAATGCTTTTAAATATGCTTTTGATACAGCCCCTCCCTGGCAGCTTAAGATCCGGGGCGAAAAATGTTCTAATCATTGGCTCATTCATATTCAAGATAACGGTCAAGGCATGTCTGATCATACCTTAGATGTTCTTTCAGATAAATTAAACAAGCTCAAAGACAGCCGTGAAATTACATCGCTTAAAATCGGGGGAATGGGTATCAAAAATGTGTATTTGAGACTCCTTCTTCTCTACAACGAAGAGACCATCTTTAAAATCCAAAGCACGCCAAATCAAGGGACTTGTATTACAATAGGAGGTCCTATCATTTATTAAGGAGGGTAATAATGTCTATCAAAAGAACTTACAAATATATGGTTGTTGAAGATGAATATTTAATCCGCGAAAACATTATAAAAAAAATAACCAGCCTTAATCTGCCTCTGGAACTAATCGGTAAAGCCTCAAATGGCAAAGATGGTTTAGAGCTTGTTGAATTGCTGCAGCCCCACTTACTTATTACAGATATCAAAATGCCACAGATGGATGGCTTAGCCTTTACCAAACAGCTTCACACTTCCTATCCCTCTATCAAAACAGTAATTTTAAGCGGATATAACGATTTTACTTTTGCACAGCAAGCCCTTCGGTATGGCGTCAAAGATTTTTTGCTTAAACCCATTTCTTCTGAAAACCTTAATGAATGTCTTCAGAAAATAATTGTTATGCTGGATTCGGAGTATAATCATACTGCTGTTTTTTCAGCAGACCCTCATAGCCTTAGCAAAGAGGAAATCAGCAATATCACTGAAGTTTATCTTCGGGAAAATTTCAAAAAAGATATTTCTCTTAGTGAAGTAGCCGACAAGCTGGGGTTTACTTCCGATTATATAAGCCGTACTTTCAAAAAATATAAAAATGAATCTCCCATCAAATACATTACTAGGCTACGCATTAATGAAGCCAAGCAGCTTTTAATCAATCACCCTAATATAGATATCAAAAAGGTTGGTGAATTATCCGGCTATAGTGATCCTTTTTATTTCAGCCGCGTATTTAAATCTAACACAGGCCTATACCCTAGTGAGTATCGAATGCATCACAAAAAATAATACAAGGAAGCCTTCTCAAATGCACCTGCCTATGCATTTGAGAAGGCTTCCCAGCAAGATAAACTTTTCTATTTAACAAGAAAGCGTGCAAAAAGCGCACGCCAATGTGAGATAGGAAAGTTTGGTCACTTGCCAGCAAGACGAACTTTCCTACGAAAATCTCCTCTTTAAAATATAGAAATATAGGCACAGCAAACAAGCCTATATTTCTATATTTTTTTTAGGCACCTAAGCTCTCGACTATACTCTAAGCTAATTTTTCTACTACATAACCTTTTGATTGAAGTTGCTTAATTAATCTTACTTCTCTTTGTTGTTCTTTTTTTATTAGATATTCATTTTCTTGTTCTTTGTACATTTCCCGCTTTTTTAAAAGGACATAGATTATTTTTAATAACATATTTGCCGTTGCCACTAATGCTTTTTTCTTACCCATACGACTTACCATTGACCAGTATTTCTTACTTATTCGACTATCTTTTTTTACTGTTGCAGCCCATGCACACTCACATAAAACACTCATTAGCCATTTATTACCACAGGTAATACTATCTCTTTTTTTTTACCTGCACTTTCATTGTTTGCTGGACTCAGTCCTGACCATGAACTTATTGCACTACTATTTGGAAACTGGTTCATATCGATCCCTATCTCAGCTATAATGCTTATACCACCTATCTCATTAATTCCTGGGATACTATCAATGATTTCTAATTCTTGTCTCCTACTTGCTATTCTTTCATCTATATGTTTTTCCAATTCTGCAATCTGTTGTTCTATAAAAATGATATGATTTAGGTGCATTTTTAATATTGTTCTATGATGTGTACGTATTTTACCGTTTAATGCTTCACAAAGTTCTTCAATTGATGATTTTAATCTTCCCTTACCTCTACCTTGATACAATGTAGTTATAAACTCTTTGTCCAATGGTCTTCCTTCAATAATTTGATTTAAAATCTGTCTTCCTGTTTCACCCATTATATTTGAAAGCACTGTAGAAATCTTAACATTAGCGTCCTGTAACACCTTGTGAACACGATTAATTTCCCTTGTTTGTTCCCCTAACAAACTTTTTCTTAGCCTCGTTAAATCTCTTAAATCTCGTATTTCCTCACAAGGAACAAAACTTTTTTCTATTAGCCCACATCTTAAAAGTTTTGCGATCCATTCTGCATCTTTCACATCTGTCTTTCTTCCAGGTACATTTTTTATTCGTCTGGCATTGGCAACGACTAACTCCATTTGTCCTATCTCTAAAACATTCCATACAGGTTTCCAATAAACACCTGTACTTTCCATTGCTACATGTGTACATTTCATTTCTAATAAATAATCCAACAACTTTAATAAACCGTTTGTAGTAGTAGAAAACTCTTTTATTTCCTTATTCGGTGTTTTATCTAATTCTCCATATAAAACACAACTTACAACAATATCCTTATGCACGTCTAATCCAGCACATCTCTCAATAATAGCATCCATTCCGCATGCTCCTTTTAAGGTATTTGGTAAACTATAATGGTAGATGAATTAAAATTTCCTACGCGTGCTCGAAGCACAATACCTTGTTCTTGACTACCATTATTCTCACGTTCCTACACGAAATCAACGTAACAGAAAGTTCTACGAGTTTGTGTTTACCATTTAAGAATATTGCCTATTCCGCTTCTAGATTTTCATCATACCTTGTGAAACTTCCGTTTCATGCCCCGTTCCTATCTCAATAAAAAAGCAGAAAACTGCTGCATGGCAGTTTTCTGCGCTATGTACTATTTAACATCTAGTTATAGTTGCTGCATCCTGCTCTTTCTATTAAGCCAAAGCCTATAGACACTGTTAGCAAGCAGTATCCCTATCCCAAAATAAGCAGCAACCTGAATAAAGGGATACTGCCCTGAAAAATCAGTTCTATGCCTGATAAGTATGCCAAGAAGGGCCCAAGCTATTACTAATGCATAGGCTATATCATTGTAAAGCCATATGAATACATAGCCAAGAGCTGCCGCCAAAAGCATAAGCAGAACTGTCCAAAACTCTTCTGAAAGACCGAATCTATTCCAATTAACAGATACTAAAAAAGTTGTAATATTAGCTGCTGCAGCAATTGAAATCCACCCTAAATAGATACTAAAGGGCAGCTTTAAAAATAAGCGTTCTGCCGTGCCTAATTCTTTTGGAATACTAAAGTAAATCTTAATGAGCAGATAAAGCAGCGTTAGCATAATGATCACAGAAAGCAATATATATTCATAATGCCACGCAAAAAGCCAAGCACCATTTAGAAGGCAGGTTCCAACAAACAGCCAGCCAATCCTAAATAAATTTAACCTTTCTGCTTCTTTAGGGTGCCTTAGAACCGAAATACTAAAAATAACAAACAGTAACAATAAAATATAAATCAGCCCCCAAATCGCGAATGTTATTCCTGCTGGTGCAAAGAGATTAGGGTATTTCGCAGAAACTTCCTGAGTAGTTATGCCGTTTATAGGAAGCCTTACTGCTAGATAATTCACTGCAATCATTAAAATATAAGCTATGCTCATCGCCAGCTGCAATAAAAAACTATGCTTTTTATTCATGAACTTTCACCTCACTATTTAACGTGATCCCACAAAATATTTCATACTGATTTTTTTAAGTTCCTTCGTACTAAATAACACCTCATACCGATAAATAGAAGTCCGTTCTGCAATTTCTTTAATGAGGGCTTCACACGCTTCCCGGCTTTTGGCATGAATCATTGTATAAAGGTTATAAGGCCATTTTGGAAGTGTTTGTCTTTGATAGCAATGGCTGATTTCATCATAAGACGCCATAAGCCTTGCTGCCTCTTGAATCTGATCTTCCGGCACCTCCCAGACTACCATGGCATTGGCTTTTATCCCCGCCTTTTGATGATGAAGAACCGCTCCAATTCGCCGCAGTACTTTTCTCTTCTTTAAATTTTCAATGCGGCATATCACTTCTTCTTCGGTAATGCCCAGTTCTTTTGCCATATGCAAATACGGCTCTTTAACTAATGGCAGATCATCCTGCAGCCGTAGTGCAATGGCCTCATCTATTGAGTCGATCATCTTCTACTCTCCCTCCTTTAAGCCAAAACGCACACGTATTTTAAAGGTCTTTATACTTTTTAAAACCAATAAGTCTTTTATGATTCCTTTATGCTTTATCTCCTCCAGGATTGTTTCAAGTTGGGACTCCGATCCCGCCGTTACAGTAAACCACATATTATACCGATGATTTCTAAGATAATTATGCGTTATCCCCACATAACTGTTAATAACTTGTGTAGCCTCTTCGATGAAGCATTCCTCTATCTCAGCACCGCATAAAGCACTGGTATAGCCAAGGCTTTTTGAATCGAATACTCCGCCTAATCTTCGGATATATCCCTCATCTTTTAATACTTGTATGCGCTTAATGATTTCATCCTCAGTGTTACCAAATTCAGCTGCCAGCTGCAAAAAGGGCCTTGAACTTAAGGGAAAGTCATCTTGAATTCTATCTAATAAGCTTTGCATAATATCTTCCATCTAAAGCACCCTCCTACCGAAAGCACATAGGCTTTCTTCTGCCATATAATCACCATCATGGTAAAAAGCAGCCCGTGCTCTGCAGCCGCCGCACAAAATCTTATACATACAGCTGCCGCATCTGCCTTTATAATCTAGAGTACGCAGCTTTTGAAAAACATTATTTTCTTTCCAAATAGCACTAAAAGGTTTCTTTCTTACATTGTCAATAGGGATATCAAGATACGCACAAGGCTGTACATCCCCCTTGGGATTAATAATGCAGTAACTGATTCCAGCGAGACATCCTTTTGTAAATCTCATTTCTATGCCTTGCTCCTTGGCAATCCGCATAAACTGAGGGGCGCAGGTTGGCTTAAGCTCTATATCTATTAGCTTCTGCTTTTTGACAATATCAGTTAATAGGTCTTCATATTGCGCTTTGCTTAAAAAGTCTTCCTGAATGGATACGGCTCTTCCGGTAGGCACCAGAAAGAAAATATGATGGGCTCGTGCTCCAAGCTTAGCTGCAAAGTCTGTTATCCGAAGCACTTCATGATAATTCCAGTCTGTTACTGTTGTATGTACCTGAAAGCTAAGTCCAGCTTCTTTGCAGCATCTCATCCCGCTGACAGCCTGCTCCCAGGCAGAGTCTAGCCCCCTAAATGCATTATGCTTATCCGGATCCATACTGTCCAGGCTTATTCCTATTCCCATTGCCCCTGCTTCTTTAAGCTTAAGGGCTCTTTCCTTGGTAAGCAGTGTCCCATTACTTCCTAGTACCGGCCTTAGCTTAAAGCCCGCAGCATAGTGGATAAGCTCATCAAGATCTGGCCTTAAAAGAGGTTCTCCTCCTGAGAAGATCATTATTTTAAAACCAGCCTCAGCAATTTCTTCAATAAGCCTTTTGGCTTCTTTTGTACTAAGCTCCTCATAGTAACTATCGCCGGCATCCCGATAGCAATGTTTGCATTTCATATTGCATTTGTTAGTGGTATTCCACGAAACAATCATTCTTTCCCTCCTTTATCTCTTCATCTGTTAGATAACAGGCAGGATCAGATGCCCAAAAATCTCCGCTTACTGCCTCTGCTCTTACTCTAAGATTACCATTACAGATCCTAAGCCAGCTGCAATCACTGCATCTGCCTCTTAATAAAGGTTTTCTGTCTCTTAACTTTGAAAGAAGCGGTTCTTCAGGATCTTTCCATATCTCGCTGAACTTTCTTTCTCTAATACTTCCTAGATGATGCTGCTGGCTAAACTGATCAGGATGTACATCCCCTTTAAAATCAATGTTCGCTATCGCCATTCCTGAGCGGTTCCCCCCGTTCATACTAAGGAATCTTAAAGCACGTTCTGCCTGATCTGGGTAGTTCTTTTTAATCTGCAAATACAAGTAAGCTGCATCCGCATGATTATCTACAGTTAAAATTTCCGTCTTCCCCTTAAGCTTGGCTGCTTCTTTAATTATAAGGTCCATTACCTGTCTTTTTTCCTCTAAGGTAATATCCTCGTCTGCCATACAGCTGCCTCTGCCTGAATAAGCCAGATGATAAAAACAAACTCTTGGAATCCCTTCTTCTTTTATAAACTCAAAAACCGAGTTTATCTCACTATAGTTGCTGCGGCTGATTGTAAAACGCAGTCCAACTTTCTGCCCAATACTTAAGCAGTTTCTAATGCCCGCTGCAGCCTTATCAAAACTTCCTTGAGCTCCCCTAAATACATCATTTTTTTCCCGCATACCATCTATACTTATACCCACGTATCCTACTCCGCCTGCTTTAATTGCCTTGGCTGTTTCTTGATCAATTAATGTACCGTTTGTCGAAAGCGTCGTTCGAATCCCTTTAACTGCAGCATAATTTATAAGCTCAAATAAATCTTTTCTTAAAAGAGGCTCTCCTCCCGAAACGAGCAGTACAGGAACTTTTAAGCCTGCTAGGTCATCAATTAAAGCTTTTGCTTCTTTAGTATTTAGCTCCTCATCAAATTGAATGGGCTTTGAGTCTGCATAGCAGTGCCTGCATCTTAAGTTACATGTATTTGTGCAATTCCATACAACTACAGGTCCATGTCCTTCTTTTATTCCAAACTTTTCTCCCGTTGCTTTTGGGGTGTATCGATAAGCATCCCCAGCGTCACTTAAGCCGCATAATATTTGAGTAACTCCAACCATCACAGCATCCTTTCTGCGGTGTACTATGTCTACATCTTTATTGCCTCTTGTACACCAAAGCTTTCTAAGGCCTATATTAAAAAACAGCAGTATTCTCTTTCATATAGGCTTCAAAGATCTTATTATCATCTATCTCTATAACCATATATATGGACCAGATCCCTAAAATACAACTTATTAGTTAAACAAAAAAAACGATTTTACCATTATAGGTAAAATCGTCTTTTTTCGTTATTAATCTTATAGATTAATTATTAGTTCTTCTTTAGTCACCTCAATCTTATACAGTGTTTCACCTGCCAGCTTTTTGGCATTTTTTAGTTCTTCTAAAGCTTTCTTGACCTCTGTGTCCAATAGATCTATTTGTTCTTGGTCTCTTCTGATTTTATCCCTTATGCTTAAATCCGTAAAAATATTATCAAACCAAAAGTCAAAAACCCTAGTTCCTGTATCAATCCCTAAATGAACTGGCGCACTAAAACCTTTAACATCACGCAGTTCCTTTTTAAAGTCCTCAAGCAGTGCAGTTAAATGATGGCATTCACTAGCTGCTGTATCAAGATGCTCATATTTAGCCATATGACTGATAATACCGCCTCTTGTAAAAACATCAAAGGTTGCCCAGTTTTCAGCGCTTTTCAGATGTTCCCGGATAGCTGCAATCTTATTAATAACCCGCACTCCTAGAGTTTCTGCTTCTTTGATCTCTATCAGTTCTTTACTAACCTTTCCAGCCTTTTCTTCAAGCTCGAAGTACTGCTGCCCTAATGCTCCATGATCATACTTAAGCTGCATTGCTCTTTGAGACAATTCATTTTGGTACTCTCTTTTTTCTTTTTTTAATATCTCAATACGCCCTATTAATGCCCCTTTGTCTTCTTGAAGCTGCTTACAGCGTTCCACTATTTTATCATATTTTAACTTCGCTCCAAGTTCTTCGCCTATTTCTT
Source organism: uncultured Clostridia bacterium (assembly GCA_937981575.1). Taxonomy (GTDB): domain Bacteria; phylum Bacillota; class Clostridia; order Lachnospirales; family Cellulosilyticaceae; genus FMMP01. The sequence continues at coordinate 30,423 of CALJNR010000054.1, forward strand.
TTTCAACCCGCTCTTCATAACGACCCATAAACTTAATCAGCATTACCGAAAAAGAATCTCTCTTGATTTTTTCCACATCCCGTTTTTCTTTTTCAAACGCTTTTAGTAAAATATCCATTTCCTCATTAGCTGCTGAGATCGTCTTTTCAAGTGTCATTAAGCGATTTTCCAAAACTGGCAGACTCTCCACCCTAAGCTTAAGCTCCCTTAACTCAATATTATTCATTATGGCTCACCCCTGCCCTTTGCTTTTCATTTTCCCCATAGGGTTTAATACAGCCTAACACTCAAATAACTGTACTTAAACCACCGATTGAAGCATACAAAAGTCTTTACGCCACTTCTACAGCCGGCATCTGCACTTTTTGAGCTTCACTAAGTTCAATCAGCCTTCTTACTACCCCGCTGGCTGTACTTAATGCATAGTAAATGTCTTTATTGATGCTATAGGCACCTATAGTATATGCTGCCAGCCGTTCATTTATTGTATCTTTTATATTGCCGCACATCACTTCTTCAGCAACTAAAAGCTCCCCTAAAATAAAACGCTTGATACAAGTAAGTTCCAGGAGATGTTCATAGGCCATATGTCTAATTACTCCTTTTGCTCTGAAGGGCTTTGTATGATAAATACAGTAATAATCACAAATAAAGTGTGTCACAACCCCTAATGCCTTTGAAAATTCCTTGAGTGACATGGGCGCAGATGTAATATGCTCACAGTACTGAATAAGGTCATCAAAACTTTGATGAGAAAAGTGCGGCCAGTCAATATCTCCCGGGTACACATCCGGCTTAATATTGCCGTATACATAACTCAAATAATCTATTTCCAGCCCCATTTTGGCCGTAAATTCTTTATATAAAACATTTGCAATCAAAAGATGTGTTGTAATATGCATAAGATCATCCTCTCTAACTCCTACTATAATACAATCTCTGCATAATTACTACAGTAAAATACAGGTTTACATAAAACTATACATTTTTTTCTTGGTTAAACTGCCCGAAAAGCTTTACCTGCTCCATTCCGCGCAGCAGAATAACTGCAAGCACCGCACCCCCTAATGAGCTTAAACCAAAAGGAATGATAAATCCAAATAAAGCTGCTTCTCTTCCAAGGATCAGCGCAGCTACAGGATAAGCTGCTAAAGCGCCGATCAGTCCTGTTCCCACTACCTCTCCAATAAAAGCCAGTGCCAGTTTTCTGCTTTTTTGATAAATAAGCCCTGCAAAGAGTGCACCAAACATACTTCCTGGAAAAGCCAGCATACTTCCTGTTCCCAGCATCACTCTAATCGTTGACGTACAAAAGGCTGCAGCCAGTGCGTACCATGGTCCTAGTATTACCCCTGCCATTACATTAATAAGATGCTGCATCGGAAAACATTTTGCTGCGCCTACCGGGATATAAAAAGTAGAACTAGCGGCCCCCAATGCAATAAATAGTGCTGCCAAACACATTTTTCTTACTTTACTGTTCATAATCCATCTCCTCTAAATTTATGTTTTGCCTGAAAGAATACATGCTCCGCTTTTAAGAACACAAAAATATGGGATATACCCATACAAGTACATCCCATTAAATCACTTAATGTAAAATTCCTACGTTGGCATTATCCAAATCAGGTCCATGGGTCGAAGCTGCTATTTGCTTCCTCTCAGCCTGTATGCACAAGCTCCCCTCTATTCAATTGAACTTAGTTTACCATATCCTGCCGTATTTTTCAATCTTCATTTTAAGCTATATCGTTTTTTAGATCCCGTACTCTACCTCGACTAGTATGGTCTTGTGTCTCATAAAACGTATTTAAAATCCAAACTATATGTAATAACTAAAGATCTAATATTTCATATTCATGTTCTAATAAGTTAATAAAAAGCACTTGCTTTCTAATAAGCTTCCCGCGGTTAATCAGGATTTTTGCCACTTCACTGACCTGCGTTGAACTAACTAGTGCCGGCGTAAATGAAGGATTCCCCAGCAGCTTTTCCTTCCCACTGGAAGTTCTGCTTTTATAAATCTTATCAAGTGTCCGGTCTCCTGGGAAAATAGTTGCAACCTGCCCATACCACCCGGCAATAGCCCCATGAACAAAAGGAATCCTAAGCTTCTCACATATTCCCTGAATCAAGAACCTCGTATCAATATTATCCAGTGCATCTACAACAACATCATGTCCCCCAAGCAAACACTCTCCATTATCAGAAGTTAGTAATTCATGGACGGCATGTACCTTAATCTCTGAATTTACTATAGCCATTCTGTTTTTGGCTGTAAGTGCCTTGCTTTGTCCCAGCACTTTTTCGTCGCATAATATCTGCCTATTGAGATTACTTTCATCAAAAACATCCCCATCAATTGCTGTAATAGTGCCCACCCCAAGCCTGGCCAGCATTTCAATCACATACCCGCCAAGTCCCCCACAGCCTACCACACATACTCTTGATTGCTGGAGTACTTGATTTTCCTCTTCACTTAAAGTTGCTTTATTCCGTTCATATCTTCGCAAAATCAGCCCCCCCCAACTGGTGGAAAGATCGATACCGTATCTGCTTCCTTAAGAATAGTGTCAAGCTCCCCATCTCTTCCGTTGATAAGCAAAATAGCTACATCCTCTTTCGGAATTTCAAGCCTATCAATAATATTTTGAGATGCAGCGCCTTCAGGAAGCTCTAAAAACATTTCTTTGCCTCTCCCCTGTCTAAGCGTCGCAAATAACTTAACTTTAATCTGCATAGATTTCACCTCCTACTTCTCTCCAGCTATATACAATAAATAAGCTTTCTAGCCCATAAACAATCACCGCAGGACGGTACATTGCTGTAGCAGTCTACATCTGCATGCTTTATCATATCACATCCATCCGCCAAATCACAGTCCGTACATGAAGGATACTGATTGTTAAACACTACATCCCTAAATCCTTTATAGCTGCTGCTATCCCATATATTCTTTAATGTTTCGTTTTCTATATTGCCAAAAGCATGAGCCGAAATACTTTTTAGGTGCCCAAAAACAACTTCCGTCCCATCGTGGGCAAATCTATAACATGGCACCACATCTCCCGAAGCCGTAATGACCAAAGCCTTATTATCTATAAACCGGCACCGCCTCTCAGTCTTCAGCTGATAAGACGGAAGTTTCAGGTCAATGGCCTTTCTAAAGGCATGGGTTTGAATCTTATTAAAAAATTGCTTGATGCTTTCATTTTCATACCGTGTATAAAGTATCAAATCTTTATCTTCTAATACAGAAGGTAAAATATGTGAAAGGATAACCCCAGATACCTGAAGTGACTCTGCTAAATCTATCACCTTAAAAACATCATCTTTATTTTTATCAGAAAGAACCATCTGAAAAGAAAGGATCGGCATAGAACTTTTCAGCTCTTTCTTCACCTTATTTAATATTTTGATGTTTTCAATGATTCTCTCCAGCGAAAACTGCCTGATCTGATAAAACTTTTCCTCCGCTCCATCAATAGAAATGATTACATGGTTAACAGTTTCTACAATCGTTCTCACCATAGCCTCATCCATCAGCGTTCCATTGGTTGTAAGGGTTAACTGATAACCTTTTAGCGCCTCCATAACCTCCTTAGCCTTTTTAGCAAAAGTCGGCTCACCAATACCCCCAAGCACAATCTCCTTTACAGAAAGCATACTTTGAATTTCCCCAATGCACTTTTCAAGAACCGCATCATCCATATCCATCTCTCGTTGATGCCATGCCTTGCGGTAACACATCTCACACTTTAGATTACAGCGATTCGTAAGCTCCAAATAAACTTTTTCAACTGACATCCTCCACCTCCATCTTGGCTTAGACATTCAAGAAAAATTATCCTAAATCTAACAAGAAAGCGTGCAAAAAACGCACGCCCATGTGAGATAGAAAAGTTTGGTCACTTGCCAGCTTGGGCGAACTTTCCTATCTCAAAATAAAGAGCTTCGTTAAGAAGCTCTTTATCTCTTATCATTATAATCCTAGTAAAGACTTTCTCTCTTCTGTTGGAATACCTTCTGCACTCCAGCCGCGTTCTGCATAGTAGCCTGGAAGAAGGTCAGCAAGTTTAGCCACATTTCCTTTAGAAGGTCCTTCTGGAATATCATCTTCTAACAATCTCTTTGGCAATGTATCTTGTGATGGATCAATACCCGCTGATAAGTTGTATAGTCTTTCAATGTTCCAAATTCTTTCTCCAGCCACGAGTACATCTTCTGCAGTCCAAGATGTGCCAATCACTGCATTAATCATATTCGCATAATCTCCTGCTCCCATTGCAAAAGAAGTAAAGAGACATAAACCTGATGCATCAATAAATGCTGTAAGGTCTTGGAATATTTTAACCCATGTTGCTTTGCCTTCAAGAGAGAAACGATCTAATTTTTCTGGCAGACCAAGGATTTCAGGAGAAATCAGGTAACCTCTTACATGACAGCCGCCGCGGTTAGAAGTTGCATATTGGAGTCCCTGTCCTTGAATAGCTCTTGGATCGTAAGCTGGAAGCTCTTGTTTTTTTACAGACATTGAAAGTTCAGGTACCCCATAAGAATCTGCAAGTCTGTAAGAACCATCAGCCATCTTATCTCCAAGACCTTCTCTTACGCCCATACGTTTTGTCCATTCAACAACAGCATCAGCATTACCAAACTCTAATGAAAGACCACCAAGATCTTCATCTTTAATATATCCTTTTTGGTAAAGTTCCATCGCTGCCGCAATAGTCGCTCCAGCTGAAATGGTATCTAAACCATATTCATTACACCAAAAGTTAGCTTTAATAACTGCACCTAAATCAGATACGCCGCAGTCCCCGCCGAATGCCCAGATGGTTTCATACTCAGGACCGCCGCCTTCGATATCATCCACCTTACAATAACGTCCGCAGGCAATAGGACATCTATAGCATGGGTCTTTTTTCACTAAGTATTTTTCAGCTAATGTTTCACCACTGATATCTTCTGCTTTATCAAACTGAGAAGTTTGGAAGTTATTAGTTGGAAATACGCCATTTTCATTAATGATATTAACAAGAACTGCCGTTCCGTATGTAGGTAAGCCTTGACCTGTAACCCCGTTATCTTTGATCTTCTGCATGCATTCTTTAACAACTGCTTTAAGACCTTCTGGATCAGCAAGTTCAACTTTTTTGCTTCCTTTTACAACAATAGCTTTGAGGTTTTTAGACCCCATTACTGCCCCAACGCCAGAACGTCCTGCTGCTCTGCAGTAGTCATTCATTACCGCTGCAATGTTAGATAACTTTTCACCAGCAGGCCCGATAGTAAGGATTCTTGATTTTTCCGGTGTTTCTGCTTCTAGTGTTTTTGTAGTATCTGAAACGATTTTACCCCATAGGTGCGCTGCAGATCTAAATTCAATTTTATCATCTTCAATCATAACATAAACAGGCGCCTCAGCTTTACCTTCTACAATCACTAAATCATAACCTGCAAACTTAAGTTCTGGTCCCCAATAACCTCCCGAGTTAGACGAAGCAATAGTTCCTGTAAGCGGAGATTTGGTTACGACCATGTATCTGCCGCCTGTTGGTGTTGGTGTGCCTGTTAAAGGTCCTGTTACGATAAAAAGTTTGTTATCTGGACTGAGCGCATCCACATCTGGTGCAACCTCATCTGAATAAAGCTTTGTACCAAGTCCTCTGCCTCCCACAAACTTTTTAGCAAGTTCTTCATTTAAAGCCTCCACTTGATAAGTGCTTGTTGTGAGATTAATTCTTAAAATTTTGCCTTGATAACCGTACATTAAACGACCCCCTTTAAATTTGGCGCAGCAATACTTGTTTGCTGCAAATGATTTGAAAAACATTTACTGCTTTTACTAGCCAAATCCTTTCCAATCACGGGAGGCAGCAAAGTTTCCTGTGCTACCCATAGGTTAATGGTTCATAGCCTAAGCCTTAGAACAATTAACTCGGACGTTGGTATCCCATACTTTCGTACAAAAAACACCTTCTTTATAAAAAATAACCCCGTCAACAATTGTACATTTTCACCACAATTATTCTCATAATTACTTTTATTTTATCAGATTCTCCCAAATCTTTCAACTAAAATCTGCTTAACAAGATGCTTTTACTCTTCTATTTCTATGCTGTCTCCAACCTTAACTATTCCGCTTTTTAGAACCTTTGTAAAAATCCCTTCTTTAGGCATGATACACTGTCCAACCTGAACCTTGATCGCACAACCTGTATGACATTCTTTACCGATTTGAGAAACCTCCTGAAGCGTTTCACCAATTTTTAGTATTGTCCCTACCGGAAGTTCATGCAGCAAAATCCCTTCAGTTGTAATATTTTCAGCAAACTTTCCGCTGCAAAGGCCTTCTATCCCTATCTTTGTCATCTTATCAATGCTTTCCTGCGCCAGCAAACTAACTTGTCTATGCCATTTACCTGCATGAGCATCTCCTACAAGTCCGTGGTCTTCCTGAAAAAAGCCTTCTTGAACTGCTTCTTTAATGACACCTTTTTCCTTGCTGGTATTAATTGAAATGACTTTCCCTATAACTTTGCTCATTTTAAATCCTCCCTTATATAATCTCCGGATTTGCCTCCTGATTTTTTTAAAAGACGAATGTCTCCAATGATCATGTCTTTATCAATTGCCTTACACATATCATAGATTGTTAAAGCGGCTACTGATACAGCTGTCAGTGCTTCCATCTCTACCCCTGTTTTACCCACCGTCTTAACTTCAGCTTCGATTAAAACACTGCAGTCTTCAATCTTAAAGCGAAGGTCTACTCCGGTCAGCATAAGCGGGTGGCACATCGGGACTAAATCACTGGTTTTCTTAGCCCCCATAATGCCCGCAATCTGCGATACGGATAAAACATCTCCCTTTTTAATACGGGCATTCCGAATAGCTTCTATCGTCTCCGGTTTCATTGTAATCATCCCGGCAGCTACAGCTGTCCTTGACGTATCGTCTTTTCCCGTTACCTCTACCATATACGCTCTTCCTGAATCATTAAAGTGTGTAAACGACATCTTTCATCCTCCTATTTTTCAGCCGCCGACCTGTACCATGTTTCTTGCAATAAAATCTCCGGCTTCAATCTGATGCTGCTGTGGCTTTTTAAGTATCACATATTTAAGAAATTCGGTTAAATCTCCGCCTTCTCTTAAAACTTTTTTGAGATCAAATTCTTCATTGGAGTGCAGACAATGCTTGAGCTTTCCTTCTGAAGTAATTCGCACTCTATTGCATGCACTGCAGAACTTACATGATATAGGGCTTATAAGACCGATTTTACCTTTTGCCCTTGGCAGCTGATAAAGCGTTGCCGGCGAACTTGGATCTGCATTTTTAAGCTTTCTAAGACTTGGAACCTTCTCCAAAACATACTCATTAGGCAGGAAATTCTTAAGTGACCAATTAGCCACTTCACCAATTGGCATAAGCTCAATAAAACGCACATCTATGGGTTCTTGCTCCGTAAGACTTACAAACTTTTCAATTTCATCATCATTAAACCCGCCAATCAGTACCGCATTAAGCTTAATAGGACCAAGTCCAGCTTCTTTCGCCTTTTCAATGCCAAGAAGAACATCTTTTAGTTTCCCGCCTCTGGTCATTGCAGCGTACTTTTTTTCATCCAATGTGTCTATACTGATATTTACTCTGTGAAGACCTGCTGCCCTTAGGTCCTTTGCCATTGTTTTTAAATAGGTCCCATTGGTCGTGAGCGCGAAGTCTTTGATTTCCGAATGCCTGCTTATTTTCTCGATAAGGGATACAATGCCTTTTCTTGCAAGGGGTTCTCCTCCTGTAATCCGTACTTTGTTAATTCCCAGTTTAACATAAGCAGATACGATTTCATCAATTTCCTCAAGGGTTAAAATATCACGATGAGCCCGCTTTGGAATACCTTCTTCCGGCATACAGTACCTGCACCTTAAATTGCATAAATCCGTAATAGATAGTCTTAAATAGTTAATTTCTCTTCCATATGCATCTTTCACCTAGTCACCTACCTTCACTATCGTGCCTGGATTTTCAAGCTCATATCCCCCGATTAATACGAGCTGATTTTTAAACGCTTCTGATTTCAAAATATCGATAAAGCTTTGGACTCTATCATCCTCTAAATATTGAACCGGAACTAAAAAGTCATAGGCTTCATAGCCTACAGGCACAAAATCAAGCCCCATCGCCTGGGCTGCTGAATAAATACCAAGCCCTGCATCAGCTCCACCGGAACTGATAGTAACGGCAACAGTCATATGGGTTGTCATCTCACGATTATATCCTGTGATAGTGTGCGGATCAATTTGCTGTTTTTTTAATTCATAATCTAAAAGGTGTCTGGTGCCTGCACCTCTTTGTCTGTTAACATAGCTTATATCTTCCCGCCTCAAATCACTAAATCCTTTAATATCCTTTGGATTTCCTTTTTGAACCATAAGACCTTGAAGCCTTTTAACTCCTTTAATAAGTGCCATTGAGCCTAAAGGGAAATATTTTTTTACATAGGAAACATTATATTCTCCTGTATCTTCGTCTAAAAGATGAATGGGTGAAATGTGGCATTCCCCACGTTTCATAGACATGATGCCCCCCAGGCTTCCTACATGGCCTGAGGCGAGCGGCATCCTGTCTGCAATAACATCTAGGATCAAATCATGACTTCCAATCAGTACCAGGCGTCTTTGAATCTCTTCTATTGACTTAATGAGCTTAATCTCAACTTCTTGACCGCTTTCGATGCCTTCTGACATTCTTGGTACAGTTAATACCCCATCTGCCCGCACAAGGCTCATCGTAGCTCCAGCCCCTCTGCTAAGCGGAGTAGCAATCAGTTTTTGACCCACTTCACCTAAAGTTACTCTTATAAGTTCTTCATGCTTGAGTGAAGAAACAACCCGCTGGGATAATATTGCTCGAGCCTCTTCGGTTCTTTCTTTTTTGCCTAAATACCATGTTAAAATAGGTCTTGCAAAAGTTTGGAAAGAAAAATAGGCCGAAACAGGGTATCCCGGAATGCCGATCACAGGCTTGCCTTTAATCATGCCAAGTATAGTCGGCTTCCCTGGTTTCAGGGCAACTCCATGTACAACTACCTCTCCCAGTTCCCTGATAAGATCAACTGTAAAGTCTTTAGAACCGGCTGATGACCCTGCATTGATAATCAGCATGTCGTTTTCTTCTACGCCTTTCATAATAGCTGCCCTAAGGGCTTTTTGATCATCTTTCACAGGAGCATAAATCTGGGGCAGTCCTCCCTCTTCTATGACCAATCCTTCAAATACCTTTGAATTCGAATCTATAATTTTCCCGCAGCTAAGTTCATTCACTGACTGCACAATTTCTGTTCCTGTCGGCAAAATACCAACTTTGGTTTTTGAAAACACATGAACTTTATCAATCCCGCCATTTAATAATGCCCCTATATCCATAGGCCTTATGGTGTGATATGAAGGAAGAATCATCTCCCCTTGGACGATGTCTTCCCCTACTGGCCTTATATGCTGCCATGGATAAGCCGGTGCTATAATCTCCACCCAGCCGTCTTCAAGCTCTGATACATCCTCGATCATAATAACAGCATCTCTGTCATGGGGAATAGGGTTGCCTGTATTAATGTATTCAAAGTCTGTTCCTAAAACAAGATGTTTAGGGGTTTTCTCTGTTGCCCCATAAGTTTTAGCAGCCATTAACGCAATGCCGTCCATTGCTGCTGCATGATAATGTGGGGATGAATTTTTTGCAAAAACAGCTTCTGTTGTTGTCCGGAAAAGGGCTTCTCCTGCTGGCACCCATTCTGTCTTTGGCGGCACCGCTAAGGCTTCTTTATATAAACTCATCGCTTCTTCAACAGGAATATTAGAGATATATATATTTCTGTGTTGTTTGTCTTTTTCCATCTTAGATATCCACCTCCTTTAAGAGATAAACCTTGACTTTCTCGCCTTTCATCAGTCCTTCTGTACGCTCTGGAATACGCAGATATCCTGAAGCCTTAGCCAGAAGAGTCATCATGCCTGACTTGGCATAAAAAGGAACGGCGTTCCATCCCTCCTCATCTTGAACAAGCTGCACCATCTGATACGTTTCTTTACCCGGTGAAGAATGAACATTGCCTAGTAAAACAGCTGTTACGCTGAACTCTTTTTGAGGTCTTTCTAAAAGGTGATCCATATAGGCTTTTACAAACTGATTAAAGATAATAAGCGCCGATGCAGGGTGCCCTGGCAGTCCAAATACAGCCTTTTGCCCTACTCTTCCAATGATTGTAGGTTTGCCTGGCTTAATAGATATGCCATGAACCAAAACACTGCCGCCTTCAAAAGACTCGATCACTGCCTTTGTATAATCTCTTGTCCCGACAGAACTTCCTCCAGAGAGCAGTACAATATCTGCACTATCCAAGGCTTTCCCTGTTTCCTCTTTAAGCGTATCAAAATGATCTTTAACAATAGCCTTTTTGACTACTTCTCCACCAAGTTCTGTAATGAGACTGCTTAAGGCGTAGCCGTTAATATCTCTTATTTCTCCAAGTTTCTTAGGCTCTTCGAGATCCACGATTTCATCTCCTGTAGACAAAATAGCAAAACGCAGCTTCTTATACACTTTAATATGATGAATGCCTGCCCCTGCAAGAAGTCCAATATCATAGGGGGTAAGTTTCTTGCCTTTACTTACTATTAACTCCCCTTCTTTAAGATCATCTCCAATGCGCGTCATGTTCTCTAAAGGTGCAATTGGTCTATGGATAAGAATAGTTTTTTCATCCAGCTTTTCCACATACTCGATCATAACGACCCCATCAGCCCCTTCCGGAACCATCCCTCCTGTGGGAACATAAACAGCCTGTCCGCCCTTTAAGAGAAAATCTGCTATTTCTCCCATTGCAACTTCATTAATACAGTCAAGAAAGCTTGGCATAGACTCCGAAGCCCCCATCACTTCCTGACTGATTACCGCATAGCCATCTACTGTTGAACGGTTAAATTCCGGCAGATCCAGCGGAGCTGTAACTTCTTCACTGACTATCCTGCCTGTTGCCGACATAAGATGAATCTCTTCCGACTCTATAGCATACTCTTCTGCCAGCTTATTAATGATACTATGAACTTCACTGGCTGTAAGCACGTTAAAAAACTCCATTCAGTCACCTCTTCTTTTTGTCTTTACTGCTTTTAAAAATATCTATCATTGCCTTTATATTAATTAAGACAGATGCACTGATCACAAAAGCGCTCAGCCTGCATCCTATTATGTGTCACAAAAATAATGGTACAGTTTGTTTCTTGATGATAAACCTTAAGCTGCTCTTCAATAGTCAGAACTGCATCTTCATGAATATTGGAGGTTGTCTCATCTAATAAAAGGAGCGCAGGCCGCGCAGCAAGGGCTCTGGCTAAAGCAACTTTCTGCGCTTCTCCACCCGAGAGAGTCTCTGCCCTTTGCCTGCTGATTGCTTCAATATTCATGTTTTTCATAAGTTTATGGACCTTCTCTTGTCTTATTTGTTTGGGAACACCTCTTACTTTAAGCGGATATTCTATGTTATCATAAACACTGCGTTTAAAAAGATACGGCTTTTGGCTTACCATTCCGATCAACTGCCTGTTTTCTTCTTTAAAGCAAGCTCCTTCGTAAAGAACTTCCCCTTCATAATCCAAGTCAAGGCCGCTGATAATATGAAGCAGAGTGCTTTTGCCCGAACCATTATCTCCTAGAAGCCCTGTAATCTGCCCTTTTGTAAAATGCAGATCCAAAATCTTGAGCACTGTTTTGTCGTTATATTTTTTTAAGAGATTTTTAACTGTTATTTCCACGGCTCAGCCTCCTTATAAACAACAATATTAACAAGCAGTGAAATTAATAGCAGAACAACGCCAAGTGCAATCGACATATCATACTCTCCCATTGAGTTCATCAGCGCTATGGTTGTTGTCATCACTCTTGTTGAGCCTTTTATATTTCCTCCAACAATCATAACAGCTCCAACTTCTGAAATGGCTCTTGAAAAACCTGCAATTAAGTGGACTAAAAAATCCATTTTAAATTCTCTTATTATAAGTATCATAACCTGAAAGGAATCAGCTCCCAGCAGCAAGCCTTCTTGCTGAATCTGCCTGCCTCTTTGCTTAACCGTATGATAGATAAGTCCTAAAACAAGCGGCGTAACCAAAACAGTTTGGGCAATAATCATAGCTGACGGGGTATATAAAAGGCCGAGAAACCCAAAAGGTCCACGCCTTGAAAGCATGAGCAGTATAAGAAGCCCAATAACTACTGACGGCGTACTCATTGACGCATATAGCAGCCTTGAGATAAGCTGTTTGCCTTTAAATCTTTTTAATCCTAACCAAATACCCAAAGGAACGCAAAACAAAGATGAAATCATAACCGCTGATAAGGAAACAACAAGTGATCTTATAATAATTTCATAAAGCTCGGGGTCAAAGGAAACAATCATCCAAAAGGCTTTTATAAAACCGTTTGCAATTTCATTCATCAGTACTTCTCTGCACAGGGAATAAAAAGAGATTTTCCATATATCCCTGCCCCATACTCCTTAATTTTTTCCTGAATCTTAGGTGATAAAATCCATTTAATAAAAGTTTGAGCCCCTTTGCTGTTAATTCTATCATTTTTATCTGGGCTAACGGCAATTACCCCATACATATTTACAAGATATTCATCATTTTCTACCATAATATCAAGTTCCAGATCTTTAGAAAGCTTAAGATAAGTCGCCATATCCGAAAGCGTATAGCCCCTTAGTTCATCTGCCATTTTGAGTACATCTCCCATGCCTTTTCCAGCGGATATGTAATGGCTGTATGACGGCTCGCTGCCAAGTTCGTTCCAAATGCTGAGTTCTTTTTTATGGGTTCCTGACTGATCCCCTCTTGAAACAAACACTGCCTGCTCTTTTTCTATCTCTTTAAAGGCTTCCAAAACACCACCACCCTTTTCTTTTAATCCTATTGGATCTTCTGATGGTCCTGCTAAAATGAATGTATTGTACATAACATCCCATCTTTTTGTGCCATGTCCTTCTTTTACAAAGGCGACTTCTGACGGTTTATCGTGTACCAAAAGCACATCGACTTCTCCATCTTGTCCAAGTTTTATTGCTTGTCCTGTTCCTACGGCAATAACCTTTGCTTCAATGCCCGTTTCTTTATAAAACATTGGCAGCAGTTCATCCAAAAGTCCGCTGTCTTGAAGGCTCGTTGTTGAACCAATCAAAAGCGCCGATCCTTTTTGAACTCCGGCCTGCATCCATAAAACTCCGCAGATCATTGAAGTGGCTGCAAGCATACCTGCCATCATTAAAACTATTTTTTTTTTCATTCTATACTCCCTTCAACTTATATTAAGGCTGCATACCTGCTGTTTATTTTTGGCCGCATTCTGATGTGTCGCCAACAAGTATTTGTATCCCATGATGCAGCGTATCAATAATAAATCCCAGCGATTCTTTCACAGCCTTTGGACTGCCTGGCAGATTGACAATAAGCGTTTTCCCTCTGATCCCTGATATCCCTCTTGAAAGCATTGCCTTGGGGGTAATTTGAAGACTATTGTAACGCATGGCTTCTGAAATGCCCGGAGCCTGCCTAGTAATCACCTTAAGCGTAGCTTCAGGGGTAATATCTCTTTGACTGAATCCAGTCCCTCCCGTTGTCAAAATCAGATTGAGCTGAAGTTCATCTGCCATATAAAGCATTTCTTTTGCTAAAGCTTCTTCATCATCTGGAAGAACCACATATCTGTGAACACGATATCCTTTTTCTTCAATAAGTGTTTGTATAAGCCTGCCGCTCAAGTCTTCTCTTTCTCCTTTTGAACCTTTATCACTAGCTGTAATAATCCCTACCTGATACATATAACGCCTCCAATACTCATCACTTTTCATTCTATAAACTTAAGATTAAGTAGCTGCAAATAATAAAAGTAAATATTTTCCATAATAAACAAAAAAATCCTGTCCTAGTGGACAGAATCAAATAAAGTACTCTTTATCCTTTCCAACAGGAGGCTGTGCAGTTTCCCACAAAGCCCAGACTTACCATCATAGATTCTTCCTTAGACCAATAAGTTCGGATAACATTTAGTTGTTTATTCATTATTATACTCATTAAAAACTTACCATATATGAGTAATTATATCATATTAGTTGTTTGATGTATTTCCATCTATAATTATACTGAATTTTACCCTTTAAAACTACCCCAAAATTTAAAATAATACGCCTAAATTTTACACCAATCTTAGCCAATCTTCTAATTTTGTTGATACCCAATGTTCGATATGTTAGTATATACTTATAGAGAATATTGCATCATTATAATTATTTTATTAAAGATGTACAAAAGCGGTTTAGTTTGTAGTGAAAGGATGTTTGATAATGATTCGCAGCTTTGACCCGAATTTTGAAAAACATCATAATTATGAGACGGAGTACCTTAAGGTGCTCTACTACGACTTGTCCAAAAATTATAAAGAAATGTATAAATCCTATGAATACAATAGATTATGTACCATCATGAGTGGTACGAAACATGTCAAAATTAATAATGGTGAGGAGTTTGATTATACAGATTCTGAATTTATCCTTCTTCCTCCTCGTTCAAGCGTAGAAATGGAGATCAAAGAAGATACCATAGCCGTTGTCTATGAAATCAGCGATAAGCTTATTGAGGATACTAAAAAACGCATTGAACTTACTACTGAGCAAGAGGTTCATTTATCCGAAAAAACAATTATCAAAGAAAAGTTTACTGAAACAATAAAAGAACCCCTTCAAAGAATCAACCATTACTGCATGAGTAATGACCGTAACAAAAGCTTTCTTATTGATCTTTGTTCGCAGGAACTCATCTACAGTTTGATAAAAAACTGCTGCATTACTTTAGATCCTTCGAAAAATACCTTTGATCCTGTTACATATACACTTAATTATTTAAAGGAACATATTTCTGAAAATATAACCATTAAAGAAATTGCAGATCAGCTCAACATATCTGCTTCAAGTCTCGCGGCCAGTTTCAAAAAAAGAACGAATATGACCCCCAAGGAGTATCAGAATATATTAAAGCTTAAATTGTCAAAAGAAGCTCTTAAATACAAAAATGTAACAGAAGTCTGTTATGATCTTGGATTTGAAAATGTTTCTTATTTTATTAAACTGTTTAAAAATTATTATGGGGAAACCCCTAAACAATTCGCCATACGTCTTACACAGTCTTAAAAGTAAATCTTTATGTTTGCTCCCTTGTTAGCAAGATGAGCTTATGTATCTCAAAATGAAATAAGCGACACAGAGCTAATCTGTTTCGCTTATTTTTCTTTCTGTATTTCTTATACTATCTGCATCTTTATCGTCTACTGCTAATACCTCTTTGCTTGAAACTAATTTTTTGCAACGGTTGCAAAAATAACTGCTCGAACCGCACGCAGCTAAAACTTCAAGCTGCGCTTTGCAAACCGGACAAAAGAATTTTTCATCCATAATATTCCTCCTATTTGAACTCTTTTTCTTTCAAAAGGCCCAGCCTATAATATTCAACTAGTGTAAGAAGCGCTTGAATCTGGCTGATGATATCTTTTCCAACATCCGTATCTTTTACTCTTTTCCTTTGATAGACAACTTCTATAATATTCATAGTCGTAACAATGTCTTTTTCAGATGCAATCGCATTCTGTACTCCTTCAAAAGGCTGATGAGAAGCGAGTTGCAGACCATACGAATTATAGATAAGTGTATAACCCGCTATCCCCGTCACTTTCTGGTAAGCTTTTGTAAACCCTCCGTCAATCACAATAATCTTGCCATTTGCCTTGATTGGGGTTTCTCCTGATTTAACCTGAACGGGCACATGTCCATTAATAATATGTGACTGCTCTTCATAAATATTAAATTCTTTCAAGATCTTTCGCGCCAGCTCTACATTCTCTAACTGGTCGTAATAAGGGTTTCTGCGCTCTATGCTGCAGGATTTATCTTCTATAAAATATTTTTCAAAAGTAGCCATCTTATCTTTTCCAAAAAGCGGCGAACATCTGCCGCACCATAGGTACCACATCATATCCTGTCCCTTTTGACGCACCACTAAATCCTCTCGATTAAAATAGCCATCTCTTACGATTTCCTCAAGTTTATCCAGGTAACCTTTCCCTGAGTAGAGCCTGCCGTCCAGATTTACCGTTTGAAAAGTGCCATCTTCATTCATAAGAATACATCCATGGTAAAGCAGGTTGTTATTATAGACTTTATACATGCTCCCCTTCGAAAACATAAAACGAATATGTTCCTGTAATTTGGAACTATGTATAAAAGAATGTACCAACCTTTCTACTACCTGTTCTTCTTCTTTTGTAAGCCTATAAGGATCCTCCTCATCTATGGTAACAAAATCAGTATCCTTTAATAGATAAGTTTTTCCTTCAAGCGTAACAGTTTTTTCTTTAAAATTTATTTGATGAAGTAGATCTCTTCCTTGCATGACCGGATCAAATGATCGCATGATGAGTTCATGTTCAAGCTTAAACTGGATTATAGTTATGGCCTTATGCATAAGGGCAATAAGCTCTGTATCATCTTTCTTAATGTCTATTTCCCCTTCAGCCTTCGGCATAAAAAGGCTGCAGTTCGTATTTTTGTAATAATGCATGGCAAAGGTAGCTAAAGGCAGCAAATTAATACCATAGCCATCTTCTAACGTCTGAAGGCTCGAGTAGCTACAGGCAATCCTTATGACGTTGGCAATGCAGGCCCCGCTGCCGGCGGCTGCCCCCATCCATAGTATGTCGTGATTGCCCCACTGAATGTCAATAGAGTGATAATTTTCAATAATATCCATCACAATATCTGCTCTTGCCCCTCTGTCAAAAATATCCCCAATAACATGCAGTCTGTCTACTGCCAGGCGCTGAATCAGATAGCAAAAGGCGCACATAAATTCATTAGCTTTATTAAGACTTACTATTCTCTCAATAATCTCATTATAGTATTGTTCTTTGTTATGGGCATCAATCTGTTCACTCAGCAGTTCTTCCATAACATAGGCAAATTCTTTAGGAAGAGCCTTTCTTACTTTTGAGCGGGTATATTTAGAAGATATAGCCTTACATAGTTTGATAATGCGGTACAAGTTAATGCGGTACCAGTCATTCATATCTTCTTCCTTTTTGCTAACCTGCTCTAGTTTCTTTTCTGGATAGTAAATCAGCATCGCAAGACTCCTGCGATCTCTTTCTGAAAGTTCACTCATAAATAATGTATCAATTTTAGGCTTTAAAACCCCTGATGCATTGCGAAGCACATGAGAAAACGCTTCATATTCTCCATGTATATCAGATACAAAGTGTTCTGTTGCTTTTGGCAGGTTCAAAATAGCCTGCAGGTTAATAATTTCCGTTATTGCAGCATCCGTTGTTGGGTATTGCTTTGCTAAAAACTTAATCAGCTGCATATTGATTGATTCATGCGCTTTAACCACTGTAATAACCCCCTAGCTGTTTATCAAATAAGTCTGACTTAAAATTACCCCTGCCACTCTAAAAGGACAATGGCTTGGCTGGAAATCCCAAGCTTTTCTCCTGTAAAGCCTAACCCTTCTTCTGTTGTTGCTTTAATATTAACCTGGGATACCCCTATCTTAAGAGCACCTGCAATGTTTTTTCTCATCGCTTCAATATGCGGCGCCATTTTAGGGGCCTCAGCTATAATCGTCGCATCAATATTATGGACACCCGCCCCTTTAGCATCAAGCAGGGCTCCTACATGTTCAAGCAGTTTAATGCTGGATATATCTTTGTATTTCGGGTCTGTATCTGGAAAATGTCTGCCTATATCTCCTTCTGCTGCAGCGCCAAGCAGTGCATCCATGATCGCATGAACCAAAACATCAGCATCCGAATGCCCAAGCAGCCCCTTTTCATAAGGAATTTCAACGCCGCCCATAATGAGTTTTCTATCTTCAGTTAATCGATGAACATCATATCCCATACCTATTCTTAACATGATCCTTATACTCCTTTAAACGCTATTTCTAAAAACAAATACCTTCTTTTATTCATTTTGTTTATTCTACTTAAAATTCTACCACATATTGCACTAAGAATCTATGTTCTGACTAGACTTATAGGATAAATTTATATATTCTGCTGCTTTATTTGTAACCACCGTTTATTTTTCAAAGTTAAACTTTTGTTGAGATTGTTTCATCTGCATAAATCTAACTATTTCAACGTCTAAAGCTTTACTTATCCTTAAAATTTCTTCCTTTTGGGTCCCCTCCAGCGATTTATGCAGTCTGTTTCGCAAACTATCAATTTCTTTCATTGCTTCTTCACCTTCTTTATTAGCATCGTTTCTCATATGTATTTTTTTCACCCATGCATTCCCTTTTTATATGTATTCTCTTTTATCTCAGGTCTGTTTTTATTTAACTGATAAGTTTAGTAATCTATCAAACGACAGCACTCATATGCCTTCTTGAACTTTTAAGTATGCTTTAAAACTACCGTAAAATCTCTTGAAGACTGCTACATTGTAAATTTTCCAACTAATCCTTGAAGTTCTTTCGCTGCTTGCATGTTTTCGTCTGCCATCTTTACTTCATCTAGAGTCATATCTACAATAGCGACAGTATTTTCTGCAATATCCTGAACACCTTTTGCCCCTTCTGAAGCAGTAACAGCTACTTCATTAATTGCTGTTGAAATACTGGATATCGATGCATTCAGCTGGTCAGCAGCCAGTTCAAATTCTGTCATCAGCTGATTGACAACACCGGCATCATTATTATACTGTTCACTGACCCTAATTAGCTTTTTATAATCTTCCAAAACATTTTGATCAATAAAAGATAATATAGCTTCTGAATTGACTTTCATATGTCCTACTGATAAATAGACATTTTTGACGATTCCCTGAATACCGTCTGCTGTTTCAGCAGATTCTTCAGCTAGTTTTCTGATCTCATCTGCTACCACCGCAAAGCCTCTCCCCTTATCCCCTGCCCTTGCTGCTTCTATCGCTGCATTGAGTGCTAAGAGATTTGTCTGTGCAGTAATTGAAAGAATTGTATCTGCCAAAACACCGATTTGACTTATAATATTGGTTTCTTCTATGGCCTGCTCCATATTTGTTCTGGCGCGATTATATATTTCTCTCGCGTTTTCTGCTGAGCCTACAGATTCTTCATTAAGTTTGATAGCCCGTTTGGCAATCTGATGTGACAGCTGTGTCCCCTCTTTAACCTTCTCTGCAATCGTTGAAACATTTGCATCGATTTCAGAAATGGTAGCTGTAATTTCCTCTGAAGAAGCAGCTGTTTCCTCTATTTCTGCTGACAGTTCTTGTGTGGTAGCTGAATTATTATGGGCATATTCTTGCACCTTCATCGAAATCTGCTCCAGTTTTCCCGCATTTTCCATAATGTCACCGGATACTAAAACCAGTCTTGCCGCCATCTCCCTTAGAACTTTACGGGTTTCAAACATCGCTTTTGCAATGATTCCGGTCTCATCTCTTTTTTTGGCCAAATAACTGTAGCTTTCATCATACTTTAGATCCAGCTGCGCCGTTTTATGAATGAGTTCTGTCAGTTTAATAATAGGATCTGAAATCTTTTTTGCAAAGAAAAGTCCTGCCAGCAGAGCAAAAATAGCACAGCCCAATCCAATCTCAAGTATATATTTCATCATGTCATAAACTGGTCTCATCACTTCATCTAAATCTCCAGTGATAACTAAAGTCCAATTTGTCTCAGGAATAACACTGTAAGAAGCTTTTTTTTGCTTGCCTCCAAAATGGTACGTAATCGCATCTGGAACTACTTTTTCTCCTTTTCCAATCCGTTCTACAACAGCTTTAATTTGCACATTTTCAACTGGCTGTCCTATTTTGTCTTTCTGCGGGTGAAAAAGCATATTTCCTTTTTCATCTACCAAATAAGCATAGCTTGATTTTGTATTTAAAATACCTGCCTCTGCTAAATACTTAATAATACTATCTGTATAAACTGCCACAGCCACAAATCCTGCTAACTGATCATTGATCTTTACCGGGTGCACAAAGGCAATAACATATGATCCGGTAGACTTGGACTTCAGCGTTTCACTAATTACAGGCATGCCTGACCCTAGAACCTCTTGCGCATATTCGCGGTCTCCAAAATCTTGACCAATGAGTTTTGTATCGCTGTCTGCTACATTGATTCCGTTTAGATCCACTACAAAAATATGTTCAATATTTCCTGCTTGTTCTTGAAGCTTTTGAAGCTTTATATTTAAAGCTTCCTGTATCTCACTTGCTCCAGCCCTATCTTTGTTTTGAATTTTAACTAAAAGGTCTTTAACTAACTTTTCTTCTGCAATGAAGGCTGCATTTTTTGTTTCATGATCAATCATCGAGCGAATAAGATAAAAGTTATCTTTATTCGTTTCAGCCATAACAGTATCTGTAATAGTTGACAGCGTTCCTACCGATTTAAATAGTGTAAATCCTCCCATAATGGTTATAGTAAAGAGCATCATCGTAATCATCATAATCGACAACTTAGCTTTAATCGTCATATCCTATATTCTCCCCTCAATTTTTGAACTGCCTCATTCTCTGGTATAGGTTTACTAAATAAGTATCCCTGAATTTTATTACATTTGTGCTTAATAAGATACTGCATCTGATCCTCGTTCTCAACCCCTTCTGCCACAACACACAAGTCCATACTTCTTCCAATTTTGACAATATGATCTGTTAACGACTTATTTTTTCCTTCTGTTGAAATAGTGTCAATAAATGTTTTGTCAATCTTAAGCGTGGTAATAGGCAGCTGCCTTAAATAATTTAAAGACGAATAACCTTTTCCAAAATCATCGAGAGCAATTTTTATACCTCTTGCTCTCATAAGCTTTAGCTTTCCTGCAATAGCCTCATAGGATTCCATAAGGATGGATTCTGTGATTTCAAGTTCCAGATACTTAGGATTAATTTTGGTCATCTCTAAAATATCCATTACAACATCTGCAAAATCATCTTGCAAAAGCTGCAGCATGGATACATTAACAGATATCGTCAATTCTGTATGTCCTAAATTGTGAAGGCGTTTTAAAAATAAGCTTGCATTTCTAAGCACCCATTCGCCAATAGGTATGATTAAGTGAGTATCTTCTGCTACACCAATAAACTTAGCTGGTGAAACAAATCCGAGTTCAGCATTTCTCCACCTTATGAGAGCCTCAAATCCTGAAATTTTATTGGTTTTAATATCTAGCTGCGGCTGATAGTGAAGTTCAAATTCATTGTTTTCGAGCGCCATACGCAGATTCCTCTCCGTTCTCATTCTTTCAGCTACTGCCTCATTCATCGGAACATTATAAATTACAATTTTATTTTTCCCTGCCTCTTTTGCCTTGTGCATAGCTATATCAGCGTTTTTCAAAAGTTCATCTAGAGAGTTTCCATGCTCTGGGAAAATGGATATCCCGATACTTACTGTCGTAAAGATTGATCTTCCATCTACTTCTACTGGTGTTCTAAAGGCTTTAAGAATTTCTACTGCACCTTTTTCTATCTGATTTACTTCTTCAAGATCATTAACTAAAATAATAAATTCATCTCCGCTCAGTCTGTATAAATGTGAATGATTTCCTTGAAGCTTTCCAAGTCTTTCTCCAATTTTTTTAAGTACGCGGTCTCCATAGGTATGTCCCATCGTATCATTTATATATTTAAAATTATCAATATCTATAAATAAGATTGCTGCTTTTTTATGATGCTTATCAGCAATGATTTCACTTAGCGTCTCTGAAAGTGCAATGCGGTTTTTTAAACCTGTCAGCTGATCATGATAAGCTAACTGCTGCAAATCTTTTTCGTATGCCCTAAGTTCAGTAATATCTGTATGTGCCCCCGACATGCAGTAAAGCTGCCCTTTCTCATCGAATAATGCTTTCCCTCTTGCTTGTACCCATTTATAGCTTCCGCCTTTCGTCTTTATTCTATATTCTGCTTGATAATAATCGGTTTCACCTTGCTTATGTCTTTTCATTGTGCTGCCGGCAGCAGCTTGATCTTCTGGATGAATCAAAGAATCCCATCCCCTCAAAGTTTCCAAATCGCACTTATCATATCCAGTAATCTCATACCACCTATCGGAAAAAAACATCTCTCCGTTTTTTTCTTCCCATATCCCATCATTGGCAGCTTCACAGATTAATCGGTACCTGGTCTCACTTTCTATCAGCTGCTTTTGTCTTTTTACCGTTTCATCATACTGTTTTCTCAGCATTTCTTCTGAGGCTGCTAATTGTCCGTACGCCCCTTCAATTTCATCATTTGCAAAAGCCAGGTCCTGATAACTGTTAATAAGTTCTGATTCTGTCTCCTTAATTTTTCTAAGTGCTAAGTAGACAAGAATGTAAATCCCAGCCCCTGTCACGGCAACGTATACCCATCCTTTAAGCATATTGATAAGTGTCAGAGTCTCTTTTTCATAAATAAGAAAACTTACTATTTTGTCTGACAACAAAATCCAAAAGGCCCCAACAGCCATATAAATAGACGCAATTTTGATTGCTATTCTTTGTGGCTCATACTCTTTTTTCTCAAAAAACTGCTGAGAAAAATTTGTTGTTATCTGCTTATTAATAATCTTTTTAAAACCATCTATTCTCTTTTCTATCATTTCTCCACCCCTTTAATACCTTTCTATGAAAATTTATTAATCTATCTGCTGATGACATCATCTATCCAGTAATCATTAAGAAAAAAGGATAATCCTGTACTATACTGCTATAGTACAGGATTATCCTTTTTTCCAGAATGAAAAATAGTAAGACTATCCCCCGAAAAATTTCGGTTTAGTGTAATTCTTATAATATGCCTTGTAATTTTGTCGAAACTCTATAGGAGGCACGCCTACATATTTCTTGAAAATCTTACTGAAATATTCAACATCTTTATATCCCAGCTTGTTACCTACTTCATAGGTTTTGAGTTCTCCATCTGCAAGTAGTTTTTTTGCCTTTTCCATTTTTACTCTTGTAAGATATTCTACGAGCGGAATGCCAGCTCTTTGCTTAAAAGTTTCACTGATATACGTTTTGTTCAAAAAAAGTTTCTCTGCAATAGTCTTAAGTGAAAGATCCTCATCTGGACTTTCTAAAACGCACTCAGACACTTGGCTTACAATATGTGTTCCCCTTTGCCCACATTGGAGCAGATTAATGAGCACACATATTTCCTCTATCCTGCTGTTAAAAACTGCTTTCATCTCATTTAAGTCCTTACATTCAGCAAAAGATATATCTTCAAAAAAGTCCCTTTCTGTAAACTGTGTCAGCCACTTTTTATGCTGAAATAATATTTTTGAGGTCTCATTTAATACATTTTTTAATACGCTCTCAACTTTCAATAAGTTATAGCCTAAGTTAGCACCTGTAATATCTATCATACGCATAGCAACTTCAAGGCATCTTATATTTCCCTCTTCAATAAGTTCAATCATTTGATGAGCATCTGCTTTTGGGAAAAATATTTCTACCTGCTCTACAAGGTTTTGCTCAAGGTTTCTCAACCTGTCTTGCTGTATGTTTTTTTCAGCAATAAATGTCTTTACCCTTTTTAGAAGACTTAGAACCTCCTCTTTGTCTACAGGTTTAGTCATATAATCAAAAGCCCCTAAAACAAGGCCCTGTCTCGCATATGTAAAATCTGTATAATCGCTTAGCAGAACCACACATGGACATAAATGATTCTCCACGATTTTTTTCAGCAGTTCGAGTCCATCCACTTTCGGCATTTTGATATCCGTTATCACAAGATCTACTGAAGTATTTTTAAGTACCTCTAATGCTGCTTGTCCATTTGTGGCTTCAGCCGATAGGATAAAACCTGTTTTCTCCCCCCAGATTTTAAGTCTTTTTAGTTCTCTGCGAATAATATCCATATCATCTACGATAAGTACCTTCAGCATCTCTTCCACTCCTTTTCTTACATCCTTTTTCACCAAGAAAATGGTAATGTGAAATACACAGCTGCTCCAGCATTAACTTCACCAGTTATCCATGTTCTGCCTCCATGCTTTTGAATAATTTTCTTTATCGTAACAAGACCGATTCCTGTCCCTTCAAACTCCTCACTGGTATGTAGTCTCTGAAAAATCCCAAATAATTTATCTGAGTATTCCATATCAAAGCCAACGCCGTTATCCTTTACATAGAATATATATTCTTGTTCTGAAATTGTGCTGCCTATAGTGATAAGCGCCTGTTCCCTGTCCTTTGTAAATTTAACCGCATTAGATAATACGTTGTAAATAACCTGTTTCAATAATATTTTATCTGCATAAACACGAGGCAACCCTGTTTCAATGACAAATCTTATGTCTCTCTCTGGAGCAGCAAGTTTAATCTCATTGGCAGCTGAAGCAAATATTTCCTCAATATTTATCTCCTCTTTATACAAAGCTGCTCTGGCAGTAGTAGAATACTGCAGGAGCTTATTGATCATCTCAATCATATCTTTACAGATGCTTCTGATGTTTTGCAGAATATCTGATGCTTCTCCCCCCAGCTTCTCCCCTAGATCCTCAAACATGATTCTGCTGTATCCATCAACTGCACGAAGCGGAGACTTCAAATCATGAGATACAGTGTAGGCAAAGGCCTCAAGTTCGCCGATAGCTTGCTGAAGCTCGTATGTCCGCTCCGCAACACGCATCTCAAGCTCTTCATTCAGCGTTTTGATTTCTTTAATAGCCATTTTGTATTCTGAAATATTATCAAAGACAACCCCTACTTCTTGATCAGAGGCTTTGAACACATTTACCAGGTAATAGATATCTACTTCTGAGTAATACGTCTCAAAGCGCTCTGTAATTCCTGTCCGCAGCACATTTTGATAAATGCTCAGTTCTTGATTGGGATACCCAAAGACATCTCTCCATGTTTTTCCAATAATATCATTTGTTTTTATTTTTGTTTGGTTTTCAAAACCTGGATTTGCATTGATAAATCGTATGTCTACAAGCTTATTATCCTCATTAAATATAGGTTCAAAAATAAAAAACCCATTCAGCATTTTTTCAAACAAAAGAGCATATTGTTTTTCACTCGATTTCAGACTTTGCTGCACTGTGACAAGTTCTGTATACTGCTGTTTTAATTTATTATCTGAATCTGTTAAGGCTTTGTAGATTTTGGTTAATCTATCATGATTTTGCTGCAGTTTCTGTTTCATTCTGCTAATCCTTTTTATATAAAAAATAAGGATAACTATAAAAACAATCAGCAGACTAAAAATAATAATTGTAGTATTTACAAGCGATCGATACGTCTCAAAAAACGAAAAAGGTTTATTAAACATTTCACACTCATGGGGAATAGCATCCTGTGGAACTTTGAATCTCATAAGTTCATTATAATCAAAAACATATCGTGTCGTTTGCGCCTTCCTTATTGGTATGCTTTCAATCTTCTCTCCCTGCAGAATGCTCAAGGCTATTTCTCCAGCCTCTTCTCCCTGCAGCCTTCCGCTTAGCATACTCCCTCCAATGGCACCATGCCCCATCCCAAAATCATACAGGTGGTAGACAGGAACGCTGCTGTTTTGGCTTATCAGTTCACAAAAGTCTTCAAATCCTGCTACTTTTCCATCTGCATCTACGTAATAAGTGGTAATAAGAATAATACTGTCTTTTGGAGCTTGCTGAGCTTCCTTTACGGCCTCCTCAAGGCTTTTATCATTTAAAGTTGTAATTTTAATATTTGGATTGATCTTCCTAGCAGCCTGAATAGTCATTTCTCCCGTTGATAATCCACTTTCAGTATTATCAAAAACTATATATATTTCTTTGATATCAGGATTTATCTTAAGCGCTGCTTTTAAAGTTTTATCAGGGTCTACCTTCTCAATGACGCCTGTCACACCACTTTGTCCTTGGAGCATCTGTTCGGCTCCCTTTTCATTTACCCCACAAAACACAATAGGCGCATTAGAAAAAATGATCTCCCGATTCTTAAGTACAAAATCAAGTGCTGCATCATCTGTAGTCATAATCAAATCTATTTTATATTGAGCATATTTATAATTTAAATAGGCATAAAGATTATCTAAGTTTTCTCTGGTTGGGTAATGCTTCCAATCCATATATTCAACAGCAATCTTATATCTATTTCCGCTGCCGTTTAGCGCATTCATTATCCCTTCTGTCTGCTGATCTGTCCATGAAAGCCCTTTATGATAAGAATTCAAAACAAGTATATTTTTAGGGGCTTGATATGCATAAGTATCTTTCATTCCATAAAGAAAGACCAGTATTACAAGCATTGCTATTCCCCATCTGCAGTAAACTACTTTATCTTTTATCATCAAATTCCCCCTAAAGATAATTCCCATTACAATATCATTATCACTCTTTTTCCCTCCATTTACAGTCTTATTATTTGATCAACTTATTTATGGCATTTATTATTACTTCTCACTCATATTGTATCATTAATACTCAATGCTATTTATTGTATTATAGTACAAAAATGTGCATATCATCAACAAATACACAAACAATATTTAAAATAGTAGGTTGAACTTCTATACTTTTCGACATATACCACCTGCTTGTAAAGACACTAAGAATTTCGTCTTGCATCTATCGATTTTTTTATCTTTCTATTACCCTGCCGGCTATCACTAATGCTTGACCACTTGCTTTTTATACATGCAAAAATCCCCCTTATGTTTCGAAACATAAGGAGGATTAATCATCTTATTAACTAGCCTGGATGGCTATAATCCAAACTGTATTTTATACTTCAATATCAGCAGTTACAAAATACAATTTTATTAAAGTTCAGTTCTCTATTTTTAAGTTTTTGAAAGACATCTGCCGCTTCTTCAAGATTAAACCTATGGGTAATAAGTGGTTTGACTTTAAGCTGACCTGAACTAATAAAATCCATTGTAGCTCTCCACTCAACACCTGGGAAAGGTGCTGAATAGCTATTCCATGAACCTACCAGCTCCAGTTCTCCTCTTATAATTCTTTCAAAGCTTTTTGGTGGGAAAACAACATCTTTATGGGCTGTACCTAAAAGAAGGATTCTGCCGAGGTTTTTAGTAGCTCTTAAGCTTTGTTCCTGAGTAATATTAGACCCTGCAGTTTCTATTGTAACATCGGCACCTTTTCCGCCTGTTACCTTTTTAATCGCCTCAATCGGATCTTCTTTCATCGAGTTAACAGTAATATCTGCTCCAAGCTTTTGGGCTTCACTTAATTTTTCATCCACGATATCTACTGCAACAACTTTAGTAGCCCCCATTATTTTTGAAAACTGTACGGCAATTTGTCCAATAGGCCCACATCCTAAAACCACAACCGTTTCTCCAGGATTAATTTTTACCTTTCGCATACCATGAAGTGTAACAGCCGCTGGCTCTACAACAGCTCCTTCTTCAAAAGATACATTGGAAGGCATTTTTAATACATTAACCTGCGGTGCTACAACATATTCTGCAAAGGCCCCATCTCTCCTTGAACCGATAAAATCATAGTCTTCACATTGTCCATAGTTTCCACTTGCACAAGAATCACATTTCATGCATGGAAGCATAGGCGCCACAACTACTTTATCTCCAATTTTCAGGTCTTTAACCTCTTCTCCTTTAGCTTCAATAATACCGCAGAACTCATGTCCTGGTATTGTCGGAAACTTATAAGTTCCTGTATGAAGCACTCTGTCTAAATCCGATCCACAAATTCCGGCGGCTTTAATATTAACGAGCACTTCATTTTTATTTGTAATTTTAGGTTTGCTGACAGTTTCTATTCTTAAATCACCTGGTGCATGAAGCACAGCTGCTTTCATATTTGACATTTTGTTTCCCCTCCAAAGTTCATTAATTTCCGCTTACAATAACAGCTTTTAAGCCTGCTCCGCTTGCTGCATAAGCAAACGCTTCTTTAGCCTGATCAATATTAAATCTTCCAGTCACAATAGGTTTAAGATCCATTCTATCTGATGCTGCAATTTCAATTGAACTTATCACATGCTGAAGGCTTGAGCCTGTTGTTCCTACCACCTTTAGTTCTTTATAATGCACAAGATTTGTATTAAGCGTTACAAACTCTTTCCCCTTCGGCATACCACCAAAGAGACTAATTCTGCCATGCACTGCTGCTATTTCTAAAGCCAGCTGCTGAATGGCTGGTACGCTGTTGGCGGTGATGACAATATCTGCGCCAAGTCCACTAGTTTCTTCGAGTACTCTTGTTTTAAGGTCTTCATTGGATGAATTAATAAGCACATCTGCAACACCGAGTGCTCTGACCTCTTCAAGTCTGCTGTCAACAATATCAACCATCATTACTTTCGTTGCTCCAGCAATTTTATTGATCATAGCATGCAGGACACCAATAGGCCCAGCTCCAATGATTACAACACTTTCACCTGGTTTTGTATCCACTGCCTGGTAGCTGTTATAGCAGCAAGACAGTGGTTCACATAACGCTGCTTCTTCATAAGATAAGCTGGCAGGAATGTTGATGACATTACCCATTTGGATTGCATGAGCCGGCACCTTCATATACTCAGCAAAACCGCCATTCCAGCTGATTCCAAAAGCTTCATAGTCTGAGCATAGCTGATTAAAACCTTGTTTGCACATTTTGCAGTGTCCGCATCCAACATTTGGGGGTACAACTACTCTTTGTCCTACCTTATACCCTTGAACATTCGCCCCAATTTCAGCTATTTCTCCAGCTATTTCATGACCAAGTATTCTTTGCTCGCCTTCTGGTATTTTGAAATGTCCATATTTATATATACGAATATCCGTACCACATACAGCACATGCCTTTACTTTGATAAGCATTTCATCCGCATCAATTGCAGGTTTTGCTATTTCTTCAACTCTTATATCTTCAACACCATAATATACTGCAGCTTTCATGATCTTCCTCCTTGAATTCTTATTATAAGTAACATTCTAAACTAAAGTTTAACGTACCTTTTCTATTAATGCTGCTCAGTACGGTTAATGACCTCATCCTGAGCCTTTTTGCCCATTTGTACAAAATATGCACTATATCCTGTAACTCTGATACAGAGATTCTTATATTTTTCTGGCTTTTGCTGTGCTTCTAGGAGATCCTCTTTGCTGACAACATTAAGCTGAATCTGAAGTCCGCCATCTTCAAAAAATGTTCTAAAAGCAGCCTTTAAAATTTCTAGACCCTTGTCCCCTTTTACCGCTGATGGATGAATTCTTATGTTAAGCGGTCCGCCAGTAATACGATTAAATGGTATTTTAGCAACTGAATTCAAAAGGGCAGTTAAGCCATTTTGATCGGCTCCAGTGCTTGGTGACTGGTTTTCACTGATCCCATCACCAGTCTTTCTGCCATCCGGCGTTGATGTAAGTATTCTTCCCATCGATGTAAAATCTCTGTCTGATGACAAGGTAGGCAGAAGCCAATAAGTATAGTCTTTTTGATTAACGTTTTCAACCTCATCACAGAAAATATCAACAACCTTTGCAGCGAAAGCATCTACCCAGTCGATGTCGTTCCCGAACTTATCTACTTTGTTTTTGAGCATTATTTGAAGTTCTGGATCATCTTGATAGTTACTGTTAAGCTGACAAACGAGCGCTTCAAGTGTAATAGCACCATCCATAAAAACTTGCTTTTTAATAGCGGCTAAAGAATCAATCACTGTTGCGAGGCCGCTTCCTTGTACGATAATATGATGGTACTTTGTTCCCCCATCATTCCAAGTGATTTGATTTTCTATAGTCCCTTCCATAAAACAGTCTTCTATTCTGATGCGTCCATTATTGCATTTCTTTTCCAGTGCGAAATCCTTCTCAAAGGCTTCTCTGTATTTTTCAAGCAGAAAACGCACTTGTGTTCTATAAGCCTCTAAAAGATCATCCAGACTCTTCATTTCCCTAACCGGCATCGACTCCACGCCGCTATACGGCTTAGACATAAGACCTATCATTCTGTCTTCTAAAGTATATAAGAGTTCGTTACTATCTATATCATTCCCCAGATTTAGAGGATTTTTGCCTTCGTTAAGTGCCAAAACAAGTGGAAGTACAAGGTTGAACCATAGCTGACGAAGTCCGCTTTGTTTGCCTGAAATATGTGGGTCATTACAGCCGTAAAATCCATATTCATAGGCATCTTTTTCGTCTATTCCATATTTTTGAAGGGCCTCAATCATTGTCATGTCATTATAAATAACAATGGTAGCGTTGTCTCTCATTGCTTCACAAACCTTGTGCCAGAAAGCATCTTCAATACCATCATAGTACCTTACTACAACGAATGGATTTCTAAGCTTAAGGTCATGTGCTGCTTCAATAAATAAATAGGAAAGTTCATTAACCCCAGGTTTCCCCCCTTCTAATAGGCCGCCGATCATGATGTAATTTGGATCGTCATAGGCTACTTCCAGGTTGTATAATACAGCTTCAAGCTCTTGAGACATATGATCAGTAGGCGCCATAATTTCATTATTTTTATAATAGAATTCTGTAATCAAATCCAAAGCTTCCTGCTTTGTAAGCTCACCTTTATCTATGTCTTTCTTATAAAAGGGGTATAAATACTGGTCCATTCTGCCATAGTCTAAAACACCACATCCTGCCACTTTCATAAAAATAAGCGTAATAAACCATAGAAGCTGAAGCGCTTCATGTAAATTCCTTGGAGCATGATAACTAATATGCTTACAAATATCTTCTAACCTTTTAAGTTCCTCTGCTCTTACTTTGTCGCTGCATTTTTCTGCTTCTTCTTTGACACAGTCCGCATATCTCAGAATGAATAAACTCATTGCATCATAGCAAAGTATTGCCCCTTCTAAAAATTCCTTTGCCTCTTTATTCTCTGTTCCTCTTAGGTTTTGCAGGTTATTTTCTGCCTTTTGCTTAAATCCTCCTAAGCCTTTTTCTAGCATTTCTTCCCAAAGTAATCCCAAATGTCCAAATGAATAAAACCAAGGCGCTCTTCTTTTAAGCCACCCATAAGAATAAAACCAAGAAATTTTTTGTTGTATTTCTTCTAAAGGAATCGTCCACCAGTCTTTTGTTAACGCTGCCCCTTTTTCATATTCATCCTCTGTTGGAATAACCTCTTTAACTGATCCGATTAACTTCTCTTCTGGCTGGATAAAAACTGAAACGCGTTTAAGAATATATTCAAGAGTTTTTCCATAACGCGGTGCATAGGAAAGATTTTCAAATAGTGGTTCACTTTCAATTAAATACTCTATACGCTCATAAAAGGTGAGTCTATAATCCTTGTCAAACCACTCATTAACTTTATTTTTTATTGCCTTTGATGCCATGATCAAACCTCCCTTTTGAATAAGCTGTCAGCGTTATACAACAATTGATTTTATATTCTTTTCAGTAAAACAATGATTTAAGTGAAACATATGTTCATGAGTCGGTGTTTCAAATACTGGGTTTTCTTTACCTATACATTTACCTTTTTCAATGCCGTAACTATGGTACGGAAGAAGTTCTACCTGAAGCAGATTCTCAAATCCACTTAAAAATTCCGCTGTTTCTTTCATATTTTCTAAGGTATCATTGACACCGGTAATGACTGGAATTCTTACAATAATATCAACGTCCAGTTTTGACAGCTTTTTTGCATTCTCTAAAATTTGTTTGTTGCTGACTCCTGTATAACGCTTATGCATCTCATCATTCATACATTTTGAGTCTAATAATACTAAGTCTACTACTTCAAATAAGTCTTGAATTTCTTCCCATTTCACATTAAATGCCGTATCAAGGGCATTGTGAATGCCGTGTGTTTTTGTTTTCTCAAAAACCTCTTTAACCCAGTCTTTTTGAAGAAGCGCTTCCCCTCCTGAAATGGTCAGGCCTCCACCTGAGTTTTTATAGTACTTTAAATCCTTAAGTGCAATGTCTGCTATGTGCTGCGAATCCATCTGTGTTCCAACAAGCTCGAGTGCGCCATATATACAAGCTTCTACACATTTGCCACAGCCATCACAATTTTTTCTGTCAAATGTTTTGATGCCATTTTCTGTGATTTGGTGCAGTGATTTTGGACAAGCTGAAATACATTTGCCGCATAACGTACAATTTTGTTCATAAAAGATAACTTCGGGCCTCTTATTATTGGTTTCTGGGTTATGACACCACTGACAGCTTAGATTGCATCCCTTCACAAAAACTGTGGTTCTTATTCCTGGTCCATCGTTTACTGAAAACCGCTGTACTCTGCTGATTAGTCCTAACATAAAAATCACTCTTTCTTAACTAGCGCCCCGCTGCTCTTATTTTTACCCAATTTGTTTTTCTAATTAAAACGATTTTAATTTTAGAATTTTTCTTTATTCGTTAATAAGCTTATATTGGTTTTCAAGTTTTTCAAGAATAAGATCATTGGCTCCAGTGTGCTCTTTAAAGATAATAATGTTAGTAACATTTCCTTTCACTGGATAAGGAATAAAGTGTCTCACACCTTTATGAAGGACAATACCCTTATTTCCTTCTAAGTAAAAAGCTTCTATTTCATCTTCACTAAGTACACCTTTTTTAGCCACTACAATGATTTGATCTTCCCCTCCTAAAGGAATAACTGCTTCTTCGGTATCATTATGATACTCAAGCGTATCTGCAATCATCTCTCTTTGCTTGGCTTCAAGCAGGTTTACACTTATCTTTTCGATTCCTTTAAAAACAGCAAGATTTTCCCACCATCCGAAATTCTCATCTCCACCTGCCTGAAGGTGGTAATCTGCCGATAAAATCACACCATAGTCTTTAAAGTTTTCCTCTGTCATCTTTTTTACTTTTAAATCTTTCATTTCATGTCCCCCTCACCATCATTTTGAAGTATTACATCTTACAGTTTTGGTATATTGTTTTATGATCTGCTACTAAGCTCATAAAGCTTTTTATAGACTGGTTCCATTGTTTTGATCATTTCTAGATATAAGGCAGCATATTCCTGATAGATCTTTGTATTTTTTTCATTAGGTTCAATACGATTCTTAGTCGTCGTAAAGGCTTTTGCAGTCTGCTCCATATTGTTATAGATACCAACGCCGTATCCAGCACATATCGCTGAACCTAATACACCAACCTCTGTTCTTGAAAGCTGAACGTAAGGAATACCTAAAACATCTGCTTTGATTTGATTAAACATCTGACTTTTGCTTCCACCGCCTATTACTCTTACTTCCTTAAACTGAAGATCCTTGAACAACTCTTTTTCAATGGATAAGTAATAGTAGTATTCATAAGCGATCGCTTCAAGCATGCTTTTATAAAAATGTCTTCTTTCATGCCCCCAGCTGAATCCTGCCCATGTTCCCCTTACTTCATTGTTATAAGGATAATTTCGTCCTCCTAAATGGGGCACGAAAAGAAGCCCATCTGTTCCTGGCTTAATATCTTTTGCTTCTTCATTCAGCATATTATAAGCTTCTTCCAGCTCTTCCTTGGAAGGTTTGAAGATCCCATCTCTGAACCAGCGAAGACATAATCCTCCTCCTCCAATATAGGCATGGGGAAACCATAATCCCTTAGATGCTGCTTTTGGAAAAAGTAAAGTTTTATGCTTCATATCAGGATTAAAGTGATCAACGCAACAAGCAAAAACACTAGCTGTTCCTGCCACATCTACAATAAGTCCAGGTTCTACGAGTCCAGCTCCTAAAAATCCAGCGGCCTGATCACCCATCCCAGCTACTACCGCTGTTCCTGTTGTGAGTCCGCAGGCACTTGCAACGTTCTGTGTTAATGTCCCGATAACCTTCCACGGCTCAACAATCTCCGGCATCTTTGATGGATCAATACCAAAGTTTTTTAAGAGTTTTTCTGACCACTTGGTTGTCTCGGCATCATAAAGGCCGGTGAAATGCAGATAAGTATAATCAATAAAAGCATCTTTCCCTTTTAAACCAACCAACTTTCCTGCAACATAAGCAGCTGGCTGAATAAACTTTGCAATTTTTTCATAAGTCTTCGGTTCTTCATTTTTCCACCATAATATTTTTGCGCAGTGTGCTACAGTTGAAGGAAGCCCTGATGTTTTCATAACTTCGTCTTCAAAATTCTGTTTGATATACTCTACATATTTGCTGCACCTGTTATCAAGCCAAGAGTCATATCTTGTAACAGGTTCATAGTTTTGATCAATCCCTAAGATGCCCGCCATCTGTCCGTCAATGCATATTGCTTTTACATCTTTAGGCTGTATGTTTGTCTGTCTTACAATATCTTTAATCGTCTGCAGCGTCGTATCATAAAACTCTTCTGGGTTTTGTTCTACCCAGCCTGGTCTTGGATAATACAGCGTACTTTCTATATAGCTTTGTGCTAAAAGATTACCCTCTTCATCAAAAATTGCAGCCTTTGTTCCTGTCGTTCCTATATCTATTCCGATTAATGCCTTCATCAAATCACCTCTTTCAAAACTTTTCCATTAAGTCGTTAGGCCTTACTTACTTTACCAGTTTGTGACTGAGCAACAACTACGCCTAGGAGAATAGCTCCCATTAGAATGTTTTGCCACCATACATTTAAGTTCCCTTGCATGTTAAACATGTTTTGAATAAGTCCAATGATTAAAACACCAAAGAATGTCCCTGAGAATTTACCTACGCCGCCCACAATGAGTGTGCCTCCAATAACTGTTGCAGCTATAGCTGTTAATTCCCATCCATCACCAGCTACGGGCTGTCCTGCCCCAAGTCGTGAAGCTAAGATAACCCCTGCAAAAGCTGATAAAGCGCCACTTAGTGCATAAACTGCCATTTTAATTGCATCTACCTTAAGTCCCATCATTCTTGATGCGTCTTCATTACCCCCTACAGCGTAAACGTGCCGCCCAAATCTTGTTTTTTTCGATATTAGTATAGCCACAATAATGGCTAATATAAACAGGATAGCAGGAATCGGAATCCCGAAAACAAAACCACGTCCAAGCTGGATAAAGCTTTCTGATGCCGAATTGGCTCCAACTGATAACTCTCCGGTTGCAATATAAGCTATGCCACGAATGGCAAGCATCGTTGCCAGTGTTGCAATAAATGGAACAATTTTTAACTTTGTCACCAATATCCCATTAATAAGTCCAAATACTATACCAATTAAAATTGGGATAATGATTGAAACTGCAACGCCGTAAGAACAAACTTTAGCTGCTACAACTCCAGCTACTGCAAGGGTTGAACCAACTGATAGGTCAATCCCTCCAATAAGTATGACAAATGTCATCCCAATGGCTACGAAGCCTAACATGCTTACCTGCCTTAACACGTTTTTAAAATTCAGTACCGTGAAAAACTGCTCATATTTAAAGGTTGCAAATAGGAATAATATGATAAACGTAATCAATGCCCCTTCATCTTTAAAAAACTTCTTAAAATCAAAAGCTTTAACTTTTCTAACTGCTAGCTCTACAATGTTCATGTTATCACCTGCTTTCTATTTGTTTCTGCGTGCCCAAAGCGCCAGAATGATTACAATAGCTTTCACTACTAAAGAATAAGTGTAAGGAATATTATTCATATTTACTGCCACAGTGATAATCTGAATAATTAGCACTCCGAAAACCGTCCCGATGACATTAGGTCTTCCCCCAGTCATCGGTGTACCGCCTACTGCAACTGCTGCAATAGCATCTAGCTCCATGAGCTTGCCTATTGCATTAGCATCTGCTGCTGATAATCGAGCTGTCTCAATAATTCCTGCAAAGCCTGCAAGGGCGGATGAGATGACATAAATTCCTATAATAACTAAGAAAGTATTGATTCCTGTCAGTCTTGATGCTCTATAGTTGTCTCCCATTGCCTGAACATAACGGCCAAAGGCCATCTTATTTGAAATAAAGTATACAACTGCAACAGCGATGATCATAATCAGTACTTGTACTGGAATATTCCCTGCAAACTTGTAAGTTCCAATAAAAGAATACGCCGGCGAATCAAAATTAAGCAGCTGTGAATCGTTTGTTACCTGAGCAATTCCTCTTATTCCAATCATCATAGGAAGTGTTACAATAATAGGCTGTATTTTAAATTTAGCAATAATAAGTCCAATAAACAGTCCGCATACTGCTGCTACGAGCAAACCTACAAGGATAGCTGGCAGAACGCCAAGTCCCAATGACTTTGCGGATATAATAGAAGATATCGCCATAACTGAGCCTACTGAAATATCAATACCACCTGAAGCAATAACGAGTGTCATCCCTAACGCAGTTAAAAGGATTGTAGTCATCTGAATAAGAATGTTCCACATTGTGTTGATATTAGCAAAATTCGGCGTGAATACCACGTTAAAGCTTATAAGTATTACAAGTAATACCGGCGTCGCATACTTATTAAAAAAGAGTTTCCAATCTATAGTTTGATTTGTGCTCGTCGTCATTTTTTTAGTCGCTTCCATCTTTTCACCCTCTTTCTTTATGCAAAGGATTGATGGCCTTCAGCAATTGAGTTCATAATTGCTTCTTCACCAATTTCTTCTGCATACAGTTCTCCAACTTTTTTACCATCTCTTATTACTGCAATTCTGTCACAAGCATGCATGAGTTCTTCGATCTCAGATGAAATCATCAGTACACTGATATTATCTGAAGCCAATTGCTCAATAAGATCAAGAATCTCTTTCTTAGCCCCTACATCAATCCCTCTTGTAGGTTCATCCAGAATAAGCAATTCTGGATTCATGCACATCCATCTTGCTAAAATAACCTTTTGCTGATTACCCCCGCTTAAGTTTTTAACTGCCTGATTCATATGAGGCGTCTTTATCTTGAGCGCTTGTATAAATTTATTAACTATCTTTTCTTGTTCTTTTCTCGATACAATACCCATCTTAGTTAATCTAGGTAGTATAGCTAATGTGATATTTTCTTTAACTGACATATTAGGAATAATTCCCTCTATTTTTCGGTCTTCAGGGCAGAAGCCCATACCTTTTTTAATTGCATCTTTTGGCAAATTAAACTTTTCTTTTTTCCCATTAATATAAAGTTCCCCTCCCTGCGGAAGGTCTGCTCCAAAAATCAATCTTGCAAGTTCAGTCCTTCCTGAGCCCAAAAGGCCAGCAAGCCCTAACACCTCGCCCTTTTTCACTTCAATATCAATACCTTTTACTTTAGGGTCACGAACAATATTTTTAGTAACGATTATATTTTCATTACTCATTTTATCTTTGTTGTAGCTTTTCTTTCTGGAAATAATCTGAGAAGCATCTTTTCCAATCATTTTAGAAACAAGCTCTAATTTTGTAATATCTTTGATAAGTGAATAGCCTACTCTTTCTCCATCTTTTAAAATAGTTATAGCGTCACAGATTTCAAAAATTTCATCCAGTCTATGACTGATAAAGATAACAGAAATATTCTGCGCTTTAAGTTTTTTAATAACCTCAAATAAGACTCTTACTTCTTTATCATCCAGAGAAGATGTCGGTTCATCCATTACAACAAGTCTTGCATTAATAGAGATCGCTCTTGCAATAGAAACCATTTGCTGAATGGCCGTGCTTTGGCTGCTTAAGATACTTGTTACCTCTACATCAATCCCCATATCATCTAGAATTTCTTTCGCTCTTTTCTGCGTTGCTTTCCAGTCAATTATCCCTTTTTTCATGATTTCTCTGCCTAGAAAAATATTTTCACAAATACTGAGTTCAGGAATTAAATCTAACTCTTGATAAATGGTACTGATCCCACACTTTTGAGCTTGCAAGGTTGTATTCGTAAAAATTTGCTTGTCTTCGAAATAAATCTCTCCCTCATCCTCTATATGAACTCCGGTAAGAACTTTAATAAGAGTAGATTTACCTGCTCCATTTTCTCCCATTAAGGCATGTACTTCACCTTTTTTAACTTCTAAGTCTACTCCTTTTAATGCTTTTACACCTGGAAAACTTTTACTAATACTTTTCATATGCAGTAATATGCGTTCGTCCACTTTAAACCCTCCTTCCATTTATAAAGAGAGGACTTTCATCCTCTCTTGTATCATACTTTTTAGTATGCTGAATCTACGAATTTTTCAGCATTTTCACCTGTAAATATTCTATCTTCGTTGATGATTTTTTTCTCTACTTCATCTCCAGCTAAATGACGCTCAATAATATCAAATGCGATAGGTCCAAAGAAAGGACTACATTCGATAGATGCGAATAACTCTCCTGAGATAATACTCTTCAGAGCATCTTTTTGCCCATCGATTGAAATAACAAGAACATCTTTTCCTGGTTGCATGCCTGCTGCTTTTAATGCTTGAATAGCACCGATTGCCATTTCATCATTATGCGCATAAACGGCAGTGATTTCTTTTCCTTTTGCTTGAATGATGTTTTCCATAACTTTTTGGCCTTCTGCTCTTGAGAAGTCTGCTGATTGTGAAGAAATGATTTTCATATCTGGATACCCTTTTAATATTTCAGCAAATCCGTTAGCACGGTCAATGGCAACTGAAGACCCTGCCGTACCAGTTAATTCTACGATATTCGCTTTTCCGCCTGTTTTTTCAGCGAGAAGTACTGCCGCCTGCTGACCTTCCCAAATAAAGTCTGAAACAACAAGTGTTAAGTATTCGCCTTTTGCTTCTCTATCTATTAAGATAACAGGGATACCCGCGTCTTTTGCTGACTGAAGTGCTGGTGCCAAACCTTCATATTCTCTTGGAGCAAGAATGATATAATCTACGCCTTGAGCAATTAAGTCTTCTACGTCAGATACTTGTTTAGCTGTATCACTTTGAGCATCAGTGTAAACAAGCTGAACGCCTCTTTTTTCTGCTTCACCTTTAACACTGTTTGTTTCTGCAATACGCCAAGGTCCATTGTTCTCCATTTGAGAGAAACCTACTTTGATTGTTTTAAGTGTTTTCTTTTCTGCTGATGCATTATTTGTAGTTTCTTTTGAAGTCTCGCCAGCATTGTTATTTGTGTTTGTAGCTTTCCCAGAAGAACATCCAGCTATTGCAAATAGCATTGTTACAATTACTAACATTGAAAAAAACTTTTTCATCATTAACCCCTCCATTTTTTTATTCAGCTTGGATAGAAATCATTTAAGATACATAAGTATCTGAAATATAACTTAAAAAATAGGCCTATTTTTTATTAAGTTCAGTGATTTTCTAAAGCTCAGCTATGTTCTTATCATACATGAGGGTTATTTTTTTGTTAATCAATTAGCTTTTGAACCTATTTAGATTTTATTTGAAGCTTCAAAAAACCTTTAAATATTTTTTGAATATCCCCGTTATTTTATAAATAGGGAACTTTTCCCTTCTGCCAAGCGGAATAAAAGCTAAAAAATAAGGCATAGACTTTATAAAACTAAAAGTCTATACCTTA
Source organism: uncultured Clostridia bacterium (assembly GCA_937981575.1). Classification (GTDB taxonomy): domain Bacteria; phylum Bacillota; class Clostridia; order Lachnospirales; family Cellulosilyticaceae; genus FMMP01. Next base: position 69,802 of record CALJNR010000054.1, read on the forward strand.
TTTCTATAATTTTCCCCTATCTTTGTCTTACCCATTTACAAGGTCAACTAATAGGCTGAATCTACATATCTTATTGCATTTTCTATTGTATAAATCCTATCTTCACTAACAATGTGAGGGGCTATTTCCTCGCCTTTCTGGTGCCTTTCAATGACATCAAAGGTTACTGGTCCCATAAACGGATTACACTCTATAGAAGCATATAACTCATTGGCTATAATAGCTTTTAATGCGTCTTTTTCTCCATCTATTGAAACAATAACGACATCCTGCCCTGGGTGCATCCCTGCGGCTTTCAACGCCTGAATGGCCCCTATTGCCATTTCATCATTATGCGCATAGACAGCCGTAATCTTTTTTTCTCTATATCTAATAATGCTCTCCATGACTCTTTTGCCATCAGCTCGGTTAAACTCTGCACTTTCAGAAGCAATGATCGTCATATTTTCATATTGATCAATGATTTCTCTAAATCCTTTTGCCCGGTCTATAGCAGCTGAAGATCCTTCCGTTCCTGTAAGTTCAACAATATAGGCTTCCTCATTTGCTGCTTCAACTAATATATTGGCAGCCTGCTGCCCCTGCCATATAAAATCTGATGCAATAAGCGTTAAATAGTCCTCCCCTGGCTCGCCTTTTGCTTTTCTATCTAAAAGAATGAGAGGAATCTTTGCTTCCTTTGCCAGCCTCAGGGCTTCCCCAAACTCCTCATAAAGTTTAGGGGCCAATATGATATAATCTACCTTTTGATCTATCAAGTACTTTATATCATTAATTTGCTTTTCTACATCTCCCTCAGCATCCATAAAAATCAGCTCTATCCCTCTTTTTTCTGCTTCACTTTTTATACTGTTTGTTTCTGCAATGCGCCAAGGGCTGTTATTTTCCATTTGTGAAAATCCAACTCTCATTTTCCCTTCTTCGGTCTTTTCTTCTATTTCCTGTCTTAGACTCTGGCCTCCGCATCCAGTTGTAAACAGGAAGATAACTATCAGTAAGCTGTATATTTTTCTCATTATAAACTCCTGCACTTTAATTTTACCCAACCTCCTGACTCAAAAATTCTAATAATATTTTTTGAAACCTTTAGCTTTCTTTCGATTATTTTTTGAATGTATTTATATCTTATCCGTTATTGGGTATAATTTATTCTATCATATCTAGCTTAAAGGAATGGATGCCATGTACCTTACAAAACTGATCCGCAACTATTTTGGCAAAATGAATCTGTATAAACGTCTCATTATGTATTTCCTTTTAGTGTGTATTATTCCCACAGTTATCATAGGAAGCATTTCTATTTTGCTGTCTATCAAAGCAACCCGTGAGTCTGTTATTAAATTCAGTCTTGCAACACTTGATCAAGTTCAGATCAGGGTTGATTCTCTTGTTCTGGAGGCTAATACTGTCAGCTTAAAAATGTCTAATGACACTGTGGTTCAAGAATCTTTAAGACGCCCGCTTGCCCCCAATCTTGCTGAAAAGTATGCGATGGATCTGGCTATGGATACGTATCTTAATTTTGATTCTACTTACCGTAAAGACTTATATGCTTATTATATTATAGGTGAAAATGGAGGCAAATACAAAAGTAATTATTTTTCCGTCCATCCTCATGATTTGACTAAGGAAGATTGGTATCAAGAGATTATCCAGGCTGATGGACCCCTGTGGCTTGGTCCTCATACTGATTCACTAACTGCCCAGACCTTTGGGCAAAACTTTGTTTCTCAGGGGCTCGCAATCAAAGACAAAGCCAGCAATAAAATGTTAGGGGTTGTTCTGATAGATATTGAAGTTGAATCTTTAAGCAGGATGCTTTCCGATTCTTTTGGCCAAACTGGCCATGTGCTGATTCTTGATGAAAATAACCAAGTCATCAGCACCTCAAAAAGTCTTCCGCTTAATAAGCTAGATACCATTGTGCATACCGTGCAATCTTCTAGAACTACTGAAACTTCTAGTCTTATAGCTGCTAATAAACATATGATCGTTCTTTCAAAACCTTTAACACATAATAACTGGAAAGTTATTGGAATTATTGAATCAAAAGATTTGCTAAGAGAAAGTTTTATTTCTATTTACTTATTTATCATTATACTGTTTATTGTGTGCTTTCTAGCGTTTTTTCTTTCTTTAATTGCAAACTCTACTATTGCAGATCCTATTAAAAATATGATGTCACTGATGGAAACAGTAGAATCTGGCAATCTGGAAGTTCAGATGGATATTGAATACCCCGATGAAATCGGCCAGTTAAGTGAAAGTTTTAATAAAATGATTATGCAGATCAAAAATTTAATGCATAAAGTTTATCAGGAACAGACTGAGCTTCGAAAATATGAATTTAAAGTACTGCAGTCTCAAATTAATCCTCACTTCTTATATAATACGCTTGACTCTATTGTATGGCTGGCGCGTATGCAGCAATACGAACAGATTATCAAGATGGTGACTGCCATTACGAAGTTTTTTAGAATCAGTATCAGCCGCGGTAAAGATATTATATCAATCGCCGAAGAAATAGATCATGTAGGTAATTATCTTATGATCCAAAAGTTTAGATATAAGGACAAATTTGAATACACGATTGATATCCCTTCCGATATCACTGAATACAAGACGTTAAAACTTATTCTTCAACCTTTAGTTGAAAATTCTATTTATCATGGTATTAAAATGATGAAGGGTTCAGGCCACATTTTTATTAGAGGCTATGAAAAAGATGAAGCTATTGTATTTGAAGTCGAAGATACTGGGGTTGGAATTCCTCCTGAAACGTTGGAGGCCCTTCATGAAGCGCTCTATTCCAATGAGCAATCACGTGTCCCTATTTATGGGATCAAAAATGTTCATGAGCGAATCCAAATCTTTTTTGGCAAAGACTATGGCCTGCATTTTGAAAGCTTTTATGGAGAAGGAACAAAAGCTGTCGTAAAAATTCCTAAATATATTGGAGATGATGTGAATGCTAAAAACAGTTATCATTGATGATGAAGAACTAATTAGAGAAGGACTCATTTCAACGATTGACTGGAAGTCCCTTGGTTATGAAATTGTCGGTGAAGCATCCGATGGCGAAGAAGCCATTGAACTCATTCAAAATCTTCTTCCCGATGTCATCATAACGGATGTGCGCATGCCCTTTATGAATGGGCTTGAACTATTAGAATTCATCAAGCCTATGCTGCCCAACGCGTTTGTCATTATCATCAGTGGGCATGATGAATTTCAGTATGCTCAAAAAGCTTTACAGTTAGGGGCCTATGACTACTTATTAAAGCCTTTTGATCTAGACTATTTTCATAAAATGCTGGTGAAAATCAAGTATGAATACACCGTTCAGCGCGCTTCCTCAAAAGGACTCTCTGATAACAATCTTCATATGCTTCAGTCCAAGTTCATTGAAGATGTGATTTATGATAAGATAGACTCCCGGGAAATTGATAAAAAAGCTGGGGATTACAAACTCAGAGACTTGATGCATCAATACTTAGCGATTATTATTATTCAGCTTGATAATTATCATCTTTCTATTGCGCAGCATACTTTTGATGAAATTAATGATATTCACAAGCGTTTTTATGGACAAATTCAGCAGCTTACAGAGCATATCGGAGATTTATACATGATTGAAGGTAAATCTGGTGACTGTATTTTATGTTTATCTCATAAAAGTGTCCATACACTTAGTGATCAAAGAAAATCATTAGGAGAAAGTTTAAAAAAAGAAATAGAGAAACATATGAACTTTACAGTTACGATTGCTATAGGCGACATCTGCCAAGGTCTAAAAGAACTGCCTGCGGCTTACAAGCATACTTTAGAAATCTGTAACTATAGATTTGTTGCCGGCTATGGCAAGATCTTATATCCTAAAGATGTCAGTAAAGAGAGTCAGGTAAACTTCAGCTACCCTCAGGTAGGCTATGACAGTGAAAAATTCATTGCATATATTAAAGCCGGCAACGATGAAGATATTAGCAGCTATATAGATTCTTTATTTAATGAACTCGTAACTCATGGACATAACTCGTCATTATTTATTATTATGTTTGTGACTTCAATCTACGTTCAGATTCTAAATCTGCTTAATACAATGGATTACTCTATGGAGAGCATCTTTGCGAATCCTTTGGATATTTATCGTTCACTGACTGCTTCACCTAACATCATGCATACCAAAGATGTACTGAAAGATGTTGCTCTTAAAGTTTCCCATTACCTCTCTTCCAAAAGAAGCTCCAAGCAAAGTAGTTCCATTCAAAAAGCAAAAAACTATATTGATTCAAACTACTCTTCTCCTCTTTTAACCCTGCAGAGTGTGGCTGAACATGTTAATATGGGAGTATGTTATTTCAGCAGTGTATTTAAACAGGAAACAGATGAGACTTTTATTAACTATGTAACAAAAGTACGTATTGAAAAAGCTAAAGAGCTGCTATCTACCTCTAAGTATAAATCCTATGAAGTAGCTTATTTAGTCGGATATGATAATCCTACCTATTTCAGTACCATTTTCAAGAAAATGACCGGTGTATCACCTTCACAATATAAAGGCTAAATATACTGCCTTAACATTAGCTTTTATAGCGCAGCGCATGAAAATAAAAACCACCAACTTGCTATAGTCTATCTGCTATAACAGTTTTGGTGGTTTTATTGTGTGCTTACCGTTTTAACCCCTTGCATTAAATACAGCAGCCTTTATATCCTATGCAGTAAGATTATTGAATGCCTCTTTGCAGTTTATAATTTCTTACCATAGCATCTGTTGCAAGAATACAGTTATAAAATAACTCTGGTGTTACATTAAATGGTTCAGCATGAGCAATTCCGCCCTCTATTGCAGCTCTTTTTGCCACTGCCATAACTTTTTCATAGGTTGGCTCTACATGAAGATCCTTAAGCGTTGTTGGAAGCCCTACGCTTAGGCAGAATGCTATAACTTCTTCAATTTCTTCTTTTGGTCTGTTTTCAAGAACAAGCTGACAGATTGTTCCGAAAGCAACCTTTTCTCCATGATAGAAATGATGCGTTTCTTCAAGTACAGTAAGTCCTTCATTAACTGCATGACCTCCTGCACACCCTGTATTTTCAAATCCCACTCCGCTAAGCAGTGTATTGGCTTCAATAACATTCTCTACAGCTTCTGTACAAACGCCTGCCTCAGCTGAAAGTTTTGCTGCGAGTCCATCTTCAAGAAGAATGTTATAGCACATTTCTGCTATAGCCATAGCTGCCCTGCATCTTTTATAGCCTTTTCCTACATAGTTAGCTGTATCAGATTCCGCATTAGCTCGTGCTTCAAAATAAGTAGAAAGAGCATCTCCCATTCCAGAAACCAAGAAACGAACAGGCGCTTTTACGATAATCTCTGTATCTACAAGAACAATATCTGGATTTGACTTGTGGAATATACAGTGTGTTTGCTCCCCTTCTTCTGTATAAATAACAGACAAGCCGCTTGTAGGTGCATCTGTTGAAGCAGCTGTCGGTGCACTAATGACTGGAAGTTCCATACTTGCCGCTACAGCCTTAGCTGTATCAAGTGTTTTTCCGCCGCCAACACCTACGATAATAGAAGGTGCTATTCCCTTTGCAAGCTTGGTTACACGATCGATTTCTGCAAGGGTTGATTCGCCGGTAAAGTTATCAAAATACAGCTGATCTGCATCTTCACCATAGCTTAATTTTATCTGACTTCCTATGGAATCTGAAAGATATTTATCAATAAGAACAAATACCTTATTTCCATACACAGAAGTATACTCTTTTAATCTATTCATTTCTCCAGGTCCTTGTATGTATTTCCCTGGACTTGCAAAAGCTCTTGTAGTTGATTTAACGTGTGGCATTTTTATTTCCTCCCTAGATTTATTTATTTTAAATTATAATTCTGCTAACTTTTCATAAATACTGGTTAAAGCATAATAGCTTTCATCAAAAACAGGTATCAGCTTTTTATAACGCAAATGATTTTCTTTTGATGGTTCATTGATGTCTTTAATTTGAATAAACTTCTTTATAACAGTAAAGTCTTTGAAAATCCCTGTACCAACCCCTCCTGTTACAGCAGCTCCCATAGATGTTGCCTCTTCTAAATAGTTAGGTGTTAAAATACGTGTATTATAGACATCCGCCATGATCTGTCTCCAGACATCGCCTTTAGCGCCTCCGCCTATTACGATCAGCTCTGAAACATCATAGTATTCTTTAAAAACATCCAGAATAATATTCAGATTCATCGTTACCCCTTCCAAAACAGCTCTCAGCATATCTTCTCTCCTATGCTGAGCCAAAAGCCCAATAAAGGCAGCTCTTGCGTTTGGATTCCATCTGGGGCTTCTTTCTCCTAGAAGATATGGAAGAAACAAAAGACCATTTGCCCCTGCCGGCGACTTTTTAATGCGCTCATTAATGATTTCATAGGGGTTTGTTCCTTGCTTTTCAGCTTCCTCTGTCTCCTCCGTACATATTTCGTTTTTGAGCCAGTTATACGATACCCCTGCCGCCTGCATAGTCCCACATGGTGCAACGTATCCTGGAATAATATGTGCCCAGTTAAAGGTTCTCATTTTTTCATCAAAAATAGGTTCTTTGGAGGTCATAGAAATCCATGCTGAAGAACCCACGATACTATAGGCCGCTCCTTCTTCAATGCACCCTGCTCCAACTGTTGCGCAAACACCATCTCCGCCTCCGCATACCACTGCTGTCCCGGCCGCAAGGCCTGTCTCTTTGGCAGCCTCCCGGCTTACACTGCCTATAATATCTGTTGATCTATGAAGATCTGGAAGTTTACTGCCATCAATCCCAGCGGTTCTAATTAATTCCTCTGACCATGTGTAGTGCTTTAAATCTAATAAGCAGGTTCCTGTAGCGTCTGAGTAATCTGTAACATATTCACCTGTAAGCTTTAAAATAATGTAGTCTTTAGAATTAAGCACTTTATAAGTATTTTTATAGACTTCAGGCTCATTATTCTTGATCCACATGAGCTTTTGCAATCCATAAGAAGCACTGATACGGTGTCCAGTTATTGTATAATACTTTTTCTGTCCTATTTTTTCTTCTAAGAAAGCTGCTTCTTTGACAGCTCTCTGATCTGCCCATATGATTGCTTTTCTTAAAGGCTTTCCACTTTTATCTACACATAAGCATCCCATCATCTGCCCACTGAAAGACACTGCAGCAATTTTGCTTTTATCCATCCCGCTTAAAATTTCTTTTGTCGTTTCACATACAGCCTTCCACCAATCATCAGGGTCCTGCTCAGCCCAGTTATTATTGAAGTAACTGACATTATAGCTTCGGATAACACTCCTGATCAGCTTTCCTTCAGTACTAAATAAAGTGGCCTTATTACCTGAAGTTCCTAAATCATGTGCAAGTAGATATTGACTCAGCCCGCCCACCTCTTCTCTTCAATGACCTTTAAAACTTTAGCTATAGCTTGATGATACAGGAAATCAATATGTTTGTTAATCAACTTGTTTTTGAATAGATTTCAATTTTATTTGAATTATATTAAAAGCTTTAAATATTTTTCGACTATTAGTTAGGCACTTTCTTTTAACAGCCACTCTTCAATATTTTGCAGCGCTTCTTTACTTACTCTTTTCCCTTCTAATGTAACAAAAACTTCTGACGATCTTATATTTTCAGAAATAATAATAGGCTTAACTCTGAAAAAGTAATCTAATTTTAACTTTTTAATCGTCTCACGAATCTGACTCAGCGTACCGCAAGAATCTGTCTCGGTGTCTTTTTGATCAATATAGATCTCTATTGTCTTAGCCTTCCAAACTGATTCTTCAAAATGACTTTCGGATGTATCATACAAACTTTTTCGGTTTGTATAAGATGTATGGAGGAGTTCATGAGCCCTTTTAGAATTAAATTCGCCATAAAAGCTGTCATACAGACTTAAAACATCTGGGTTATTTTCGCTGTTTCTATGCTCGCTGGCTTTATCAATGTCCAGGAGTACTTTTTGCCTGTCTATAATAACTTCCTGGGTTTTAGGCACCGGGTGCCCGGCCCCTGATACGCACCCACCCGGACATGCCATCACTTCAATAAGGTCATATTCTGACTGATTGCCTTTTATGATTTCATTAATAATAGGTTCAAGATTTTTTAGGCCATTGACTACTGCAACTTTTACTTTTCGCTCACCTAACTGAATGCTCGTCGTTTTGATGCCTTCCATGCCTCTTACTTCAAGAAATTCTATTTTTGCTTTAGCGCCATCAGCATTAATTTTTGCAGAAGCCATTCTTAATGTTGCTTCTGAAACACCGCCAGTAGCACCAAACAGCATCCCTGCCCCTGTAACGTTTTGATAAGGCATATCAAAAGCTGTTGGCACGATATCACTTGCATCATAGCCGCATTGCTCCATCATTTCAATAAGTTCCATAGATGTCAGCACCTCATCAACATCATAGATACCTTCTTTACTGAATTCTTCTCTCTTTGCCTCGCCTTTTTTGGACATACATGGCACTATCGATACAACAAAAATATCTTCTTTTTGTGTTCCATCATCCATCCATTCCGGCAGATGATTTTTAACGGTTGCACCCATCATTTGCTGAGGTGATTTGCAGCTTGATAAGTAAGGAATGAGTTCTGGATATCTTTTTTCGACAATATTAACCCATCCCGGACAGCATGATGTAAAGTGCGGCAGATTTCCGTTTTTAAGTCTCTTGATAAATTCAGTCGTTTCTTCAACAATCGTCATATCTGCTGCGAAAACAAAATCAAATACCTTATCAAAGCCTAGCTTTTTCAACATACCCGCTATGAAAGCTGATGCTTTTTCAGCTTCCAGACCATAATGTGAAGCAATAAGTGACCTGACAGCTGGCGCAACAAAGCCTACTTTTACTTTTTTGCTGCTATTTAGCATACTAAATACTTTGTCACTAGATCTCTTATAATCCAGTGCGCCGCAAGGGCATGCCACCACACATTGTCCGCAGGATATGCAGGCCGTCTCAGATAAAGGTGCCCCCAACTTTGTGCCTACACACATTTTCCCTTGTTTGAGATAAAACCCTAGAACATTTACTCCCTCAATGTCTTTACATGCTGATATACATTTCCCGCATGAAATACATTTATTCGTATCTCTTATAATGAAAGGATGATCTTCAGTCACAGGATACCTTCTTATGATAGAAGCCTCCTGGTGGTGATTAACCTCAAGAATTGAAGCTTCTTTTCTAAGCTGACAGTTGTGTCTTTCATTACATCCACACTTAAGACATCTGTCCGCTTCTTCTTTTACCTCTTCCAGCGTCATCGTCTTTACAACTTCATTAAATCCCGCTACTGCTTCAGCAATATCAATTTCTTCACCGTGCTGGCGGTTAAGCTTTTGAAGATTTGCAAACTCATAACGTGGGAGATCTTCAAATGACCCTCTGCTGCAAGAGTATTCTTCTTTTTGTTCTGGCGCATAGCCGCAGATTAAGTATTGATCCATAGCTATAGCTGCCTGACGGCCTGCTGCAACAGCCTGAATAACCGTAGCCGGCCCTGTTACACAGTCTCCACCGGCAAATATTTTTTCTGCCGAGGTGGTCATTGTTTTTCCGTTAATCTCAATGTCTCCCCATTTATTAAGTTTAATCGGAAGATCATTCCATAGATAACTTGTGTCTGTTTTTTGGCCAATGGCACTGATCACCGCACTTGCTGAAACAATATGCTCACTATCTTCAATTTCAACTGCTCTTCTTCTGCCTGATAAATCTGGCTCACCAAGACCCATTTTGATACATCTAATACCGCTTAGTTTTCCATCTTCATCTGATTCAAAGCCAACCGGTGCAGTCAAAAATGTAATCTGAATGCCTTCTTTAAGGGCTTCTTCAACCTCATAAGATTCTGCCGGCATTTCAGCTTTTGTTCTTCTATAAAGTATTGTAACTTTTTCTGCTCCTTTTCTTAATGCTGTTCTTGCACAGTCAATAGCAGTATTTCCGCCGCCTACTACAACAACCTCTTGTCCTAAGTTTATATTTTTGCCTTTAGCGATTTGCTCTAAATACTCAATTCCTTTCCAAATTCCGGGTAATTGTTCTCCTTCAACTCTCATTGAAGTAGCTTGCCATGAGCCTACTGCTAAATAAACTGCATCAAATTCTTTTTGCAGGTTTTCAAGTCTTATATTTATACCAAGAGCCTTACGGTTTTGGAATTTCACACCGAGTTTTTGAATAAGCTCAATTTCTCTATCAAGGTTTTCTTGAGGCAGCCTATAGTCTGGAATGCCATAACGCATCATACCGCCCATCTTAGCTTGTCTTTCAAAAACAGTTACATCATGTCCTTTTAGCGCAAGATAATAAGCTGCTGTGAGTCCAGATGGGCCACCCCCTACAATTGCCACTTTTTTCCCTGTTAGATTTTCCTTTTTAGGCTGGTAAGGTATGTCTGAGCCCATATCAAAGTCTGCAATTGCCCTTTTTACGCCGTTAATATTAACGGCTTCATCTACCAGATTTCTTCGGCAGTTTGCTTCACATGTATGGGGACATACTCTGCCACATACAACTGGAAAAGGATTTCTATCTTTTATTACCTTTATAGCTGATAAAAAGTTCCCATGGGCTGCATATCTCAGATAGCTTTGAATATCTATGCCTGCTGGACAAGTAGTTTGGCATGGTGCCACACAGTCCGCGTTGTGATCTTCTAATAATTGTTCCATCCTTACTTTTCTATAGGCATTGATTTCTAAACTATTTGTGGTAATAACCATTCCCTCAGTAAGCAGCGTATTGCATGACCTGACAATTTTATTTTCTTTTTCTAATTTTACGATACAAAGCCCACAGGAACGGTTGGGATCGTGCAGCCGCGGGTCATAACATAATCTTGGAATTTCTATATTCTCTTTTAGCAGTGCTTCCATGATTGTAAGGCCTTCCGGCACTTCTAATGTTCTATGATTCACTATGCATTTGATCATTTTGATTACCCCTCTAGTCGTTTCTTAAGATATACTGCTTTAGCTTTTTTAAATTTTATCTGCCGATTATACGTATAAGAAGCTTTTATGAATGCTGCCCGAATAACAAGAATAAATAAAGTCTACATTATTGACCTATTAATGTAGACTTTATAAATTATTTATCTAAGTGTCATTGCGATTTTCTCGCACTCATCAAGTCTTTTTCCAGTGATGTCGACGTCAAAAACCTCTGCAATAACTTGTGTCCATCCATGGATAAAATAGATCCATCCATCTTCAATTGTAAGGTTTCTTTCTTTTGCCTGATCTTGTGCTTGATACATAAAGATAAGGTCTCCTCTATAGTTAAGTTCCCATACCAAGCTGTTTTCTGGATAGACTACGTTATCTGTTAATGGTGAACCTGGTCTGTCTTTTCCAAGCCCTGTTGCATTAACAACCATTGAGTAAGGCTTGATTGCCTTTAAGAAGTTGTCATTATCTTCAGCTGTCGCACCCATAAGGTATTCGAATGCTACATTGTCATTGATACCTTGTAATTTTTCTTTTGCTTCATCAAGTCTTGGCTGGCTTCTGTTAGCAATAACGATTTTTTTAGGAATGTTATCTCCAAACTTTTCTTGAGTCAGATAAGAACTGATTGCAAGAGCACTCCCGCCTGCTCCCATAATAAATACTTCACCGCCATGATTCTTCCAGAAGTTTTCTGGAATAAAAGCTTCCATAGCAAGTCCGCTTGAGATAGGGTCTTTAGCATGTCCTCTAAGTTTTCCGTCACGTTTTGAGATACAAGATAATTCTCTGAATCTTAATGCATGTGGGTCAAGATAATCAAATAAGTCATACGCAGCTTCAAATAAGTCAAGCTTATGGGTTGTTACAAGAGCTCCTAAGGATAATTCATCATTTTTAATAAAGTTTACAACTTCAATATAATCCTCATTTGGTGCATGGATTTCCATATCAATCCCTTTGATGACTGCATCTTTAAGCCCTAATGCTTTTGCCCACTCCGGAAATACTTTCATAATAGATGACTTTGTTGTTGTAACACCAATGAAATAAAAAGTTGGCTGAGTTGCTTTTTCAGGTAATCTAACGCTCATTTTGAATCCTCCCGTAATGTTTTTAGATTGTCTTACAAATATATTTTTACATAAACTTTTAGATATTAGTCTTAATGGCCTACTATTCAATATTAGTTTATTCTGCTTTCCATTTTGGATTATCAATAATGACTGGTTTGCCATCTTGTTCAACAATCAGCTTTCTGAAACCTTTTGTTTCAATTGTCCCATAATCATGTCCTGCATCTGCTCTGAAACAGAAGAAAGTAAGAAGTGGTACATTGCCCGTATTAATACTTCTGTGTGCCCATCTTGCTGGAACATATACTGCCTTACCTGCTGATAATTTTTCTGCTGCCCATTCGCCTTCTGGTGTTTCCATCAGCATATAGCCTTCTCCGCTTAGGCAATAATATACTTCTGCTGTATCTAAAATAGTATGAAAATGTCCTTTAGTCATGAAATATTCATTACCTACTTTTCCAGGATAAGTAATACTTGTTCCGTATAATAAATCCTGCATAACTTCTTCAAATCCCATTTCTGTAAAGTCATAAATTTTAGGATTTCCGTTTTTGATAAGTTCTTCAAGTGCCGCATCATCAGCAAACATACCTCTCATGTTTTCCGCATATCTTGAAGTTACTTTTTCGTTTGTTGCGCCTGTTTTTAAGTCAAAGTCTGATAAAAATGGTTTCATAATCATAGTTAAATCCCTCTCTTTTTTTAATAGTGTGTGTTGGTTTAATTGTGTTGGTTTAATGATGCTTGTTTAATTATATTAACTACTTAATATCGGCCTAGCTTTGCTAGTTTATGTGTTGCCTTTATAGAGTAGCTCTAGCTTCTTTGATTTTATCTACAAATTGTCTGGATAATCTTGTGATACTTTCGTAATCTCCTGTTTTAGCCCCTGCAATAAGGTTGCCGCCTGCTCCTACGGCTACAGCACCTGCTTTAACCCACTCATCTACATTATCAATACTTACACCACCTGTTGGCATTAAGTTGGCCTGTGGCAATGGTCCTTTAATCGCTTTGATAATCTTAGGGCCAAACGCTTCCCCTGGGAATACTTTAAGGATATCTGCCCCAAGTTCCATCGCTTCTACTACCCCTTCTATAGTCATGACCCCAGGCATACAAGGAACCTGATACCTATTACAAAGTTTTATAACATCTGGGTTAAGATATGGGCTTACTACATATTCTGCGCCTGCTAAAATAGCTGTTCTTGCTGTTTCAGCATCTAATACTGTTCCTGCGCCGATAATAATATCTCCTGCATACTCTTTTGCAAGCTCTCCGATAATCTGCGTTGCTCCTGGAACCGTATAAGTAATTTCAATCGCTGCAGCTCCTCCTTTGAGACACGCCTCAGTAATTCTTTTAGCCTGCTCTCCATTGTCTGCTCTTACTACAACTACAAGTCCTGCTTCTGTAATACGATTAATAACTTTCCATTTGTTCATACCCACATCTCCTTGTCTTTAATTTAAATAGCTTGATCTATTTTCTTCTGGCAAACGCCTTTGATGGATTGGTAACCATAAACTTATGAATCATAGTATCTGTAATACCGTGCTTCTTCATGAGAGGAATAAAACTTTTTGTAATGTATTCAAGACCTATTTCTCCGCCATAACTTTTTAAACGCTCTCTCGTTACATCAAGTCCCAGCAAGATTTTGTCTTCATAACCTGCTTCAATCAGTTTTACAATAAGTTCTGCTTCCTGTTCATCCGAGTGGTACTTAAATCTTCCTATTGTATCAAGCTCCATATAAACACCTGTTTTAGCCACTTCCAGCTGATAAGCCATGTCTGTAATGCTTCGATCTATATGACAAATGATAAGATAATCGGATGCAATGCCTCTTTCGTTTAGAAATTTAATCTGTTCTAGTCCTGTTCGGGTTTCTGAGTGACTCATAATGGGTGCGCCTGTCTGAATTGAGGCCCTGGCTGCTGCTGCAAACAATTTTTGATATTCTATTGTCATCCCGTCTACATCTACCGCTGTTTTAATAATCCCTGCTCTGGCCTTAATCCTTTCATCAAGCTTTGTATCACTGTTTATATACATGCCGCTTTGAAGTTCGCTGATAAAAAGCTCGGACAGTTCCTCTTCACTCATTTGGCGAATCCAGTGATCTTCAGGATAAAAAATCATCTTATGAAATCCTGTAGAAGCAACAATGCTAACGTTTGCTCGCTCTGACACCTTATGAAGGAAATCAGCCATTCTGCCGCATCCTACTGGCTGTGCATCCACTATGCTTTGCCCGCCTATTTTTTGATAATGTAAAACTTCCTCGAGCGTTTTATCATAATCATCTATCCTTAATGCTTTGTTAATTTTCGCAGACTGCCCGTCAGCCAGAAAGAGATGTTCATGACTATGACAAAATCCTAGCTGCTCTCCTTGTATTTCTCCTTTTACTGTTACAATAGACCCTTTCATTTTTGACTCCTTTCAGCCTTAGCTAATCAGCATATCGAGTAGGTTGCGGGTAGAAATAACTACCATCTTTTCTACAGCTTCATTTGTAAATGCTCCTATATGAGATGTTAGCATAAAATTTTCTAAAGAAAGGAGTTTTTCGCCTGCTTCCGGCGGCTCTGATGAAAAGACATCCTGAGCTGCTCCTGCAATTTCTCCACTTACGAGGGCATCATAGAGATCTCTTTCGTTAATGAGTTCTCCTCTTGATGTATTAATAAGAAGTGCGGTATTTTTCATTTTTCCAAAGACTTCTTTATTCATGAAGCCTCTTGTATTTTCAGTTACTGGAAGGTGAAGTGAAATGATATCGGATTCTTTATAAAGCTGCTCTATATCATGACATCTTTCAATATTGTATTTTTCTAAGAAAGCCTCATCATTAAAGTAAGGATCAAATATAGATACTTTCATCTCAAGGCCAGCTGCTCTTTTTGCCACTTCCTTACCAATTTGTCCTGCCCCGATAAGGCCAAGTTTTTTATCAGTAAGTTCAACGCCTATCTTTCTTCCCCATCCGCCTTCTCTAATGCCTTTTACTGTATCTGGTATGTTTCTGCCTAAAGCAAACATCAAGCCGATTGCCAGCTCTCCAACTGAAACGTTATTTGTTCCTACTGCATTGTTAACTTTGATGCCTAATTCTTTAGCTTTATTCAGATCAATATTATCCATGCCTACACCGTACTTTGAAATGGCTTTTAGATCTTTGCATTTTTCCAGTACGCTAGCTGGGAGTGGATCAACACCTATAATTATTCCAGCTACTCCTTCACCTGCACACTCAATGATTTCTTCTTCAGTCATTGTACGTCCATAAGTGTTTTCAATGATTTCAAATCCATTTTCCCTAAGCATTAAATAAGCCTTTTCTTTATAGGTCTTAAAAGATTTTGGTGTAATTAAAATTTTGTTACTCATCTTGGCTCCCTCTTTCTGCTTTTATGATTTTGCTTTCACTTTACATGTAGGATAGTTATATTGTTTTAATGTTTTAATGTCTTTTTGTATTTATGTTATTATGTAATTACATAACAAATTATAATATAGTTTTTTTCATCTGTCTATAGGTTTTTGGTATATATTTTTTATTAATTTTTTCCTAAATAGGTTATCTAAGTGGAAATACTTGAACCCCATAGGCTTTCAACAATTTTAAAAATTACTTTATATCATCAAAAATCTCTTTTAGCTTTATAAAATAAGACGCTTTGCCTGCAGCAAAGCGTCTTATTTTATGATTCTCTTCTTACTTCAAAAGTAAATTTGTTCCTGTCTCCGCGATAAAAGGCCTGTGAATATTCAATAGCTGATCCATCGATTAAGTAAACCTTGCTCTCAACATATTGAATCGCACTGCCTTTTTTAATATTTAAAGCTTCCGTTTCTGCCTCTCTTGCCAGAATAGATTCTATTGTCCTATTGGCACTGACAATTCTATACCTATAATCTGTTTCCAGAACTTCATAAAGCGATCTGCTTTCAAAATCCTTATTTTCAATATCCACGCATTTCGCTCTTGGAAGATAAGTATTAACCAGAACGATGGGTTCGTCATCTGCATATCTTAACCTGCAAAGCTTCACAACTTCACTTTGAATAGCGATATTTAGTGCTTCACTAATATCCTTATCACTTTCTATAATCTCCGTGCATAGAACTTTTGTAGAAGGCTTAAGTCCCTTTTTCTGCATCTCACTATAAAAGTTATCTAGATGAACGAGAAACTCTTGCTTAATCTTAGGCTTGCTGATAAATGTACCCTTGCTTTTAATACGATACAAATACCCCTCAACCACAAGTTCATTAATAGCTTGTCTTACAGTCGGCCTGCTGATATTAAAATACTCTGCAATTTCAACTTCTGTAGGAATAGGCTCCTCTGTATTTTCATGATTACGCTGAATATATTCAAATAATATCTTCTTAAGCTGATAATATAATGGCACAGGTATCGATTTATCTAAAACGTTATTGCTTGAAAACAACATCCATACACCCCCAACCTCTCACAAATGTAATAATGTAATGACATACAAACATTTTAATACAGATTTTATAATTAGTCTATATATTTTTTTAAAATAAGTCCTATGTACCGCTGATTTTCAACATATTTCCATTTATAGTGTGTTATTGTATACCCCTTAAATCCTTCGCCTTAAGTATTTTCAAGATAAAATAGATACCCCAAAGATTTTCTATACTGAAATAAATTCCAAAGTTTTCTTAGTAAAGATAGGTTAAAAATGCTCCTTCGAACGTGCTATTGCTAAAGATTTAGCTAAGTATTAGAATAATTGCCCTAAATGATAAATACTATACAAAAAAATAAACAGACTGTCCTCATCAGCTGATATGCTTTTGAAGACAGTCTGTTTATTTTGCAAAAAATGTAGGGGTGTATAACATTAAATATTTTATTATATAGATTTCACATCTTTAAGTTTAAGTTATTTGCAATGCTATATGATATGAAATCATTCTAAGAAACAACTCTGCATAGTTAAATACCTCAAGGGCTTATGTTGTTTCTCTATAGTAATTCAAAACTATCTTTTAAATCATAGTATAACTTCTGATATATTTTATGGTAACGTTTATAGGTTGCCACATTGCCTGCAATAGGCTCTTGTTTTTCATTAATATTAATAGCTGCACTGCATGCTTCTTCAATGTTTTTGTAGATACCTGCTCCTACTCCAGCCAGAAGTGCTACCCCAAGGGCTCCGCCCTCAGTTGACTTATTCGTACAAATCGTGCTGTTAAACATATCCGCTTGAATTTGTCTCCAAAGCTCGCTTTTTCCGCCTCCGCCTGAAGCCATCACCTGATTGGGTGTAATCCCCATGCCTCTAATGATGTCCATGCAGTCTGCAAGCGAATAGGAAACCCCTTCAAGTACAGCACGCAGCATATCATTTTTTGAATGTGAAGCTGTTATGCCAAAGAATACACCTTTAGCTTTTGGATTGAGATGCGGTGACCTTTCTCCCATCATATAAGGCAGATAAATAACGCCTCTTGATCCTGCCGATGTGCATTCTGCCTGTTTGGTCATCAGTACATAAGGATCAATGTTCATGAACTTAGCTGCACTTATTTCACTGTCGCAGAAATTGTCCCTAAACCACTTTAAAGATAAGCCGGCTCCTTGTGTAACGCCCATCACATGCCATGCCCCAGGAACTGCGTGACAGAAAGTATGTACTCTTCCTTTATCATCTATCATTGGTCTGTCCAGATGGGCAAATACTACCCCTGAGGTTCCTATCATAGTCGATACAAGCCCTTCTTTTATGATGCCGTTTCCAATGCCCCCTGCTGCCTGATCCCCTGCTCCGCCTGCGACTTTTGTGCCAGTCATCAGCCCTGTGAGCTCAGCTGCTTTTTGATTTACTTTGCCTGTCACCACAACTGACTCATAAACATCAGCTAAATATTCTTTTGGGATCTCCAGTTTTTGGAGAACCTCTTCTGACCACTTTCTGTGGGCTATATCTAACAGCTGCATTCCTGAGGCATCAGATACTTCTGTGGCGAATTCACCTGTAAGCATATATCTTATATAGTCTTTAGGAAGTAAAATTTTTCTGCATTTATCATAAGTTTCAGGCTCATTATTTCTTACCCATAATATCTTTGAAGCCGTAAAGCCGGTAAGCGCCGGATTAGCTGTAATCTGCATCAGTCTATCTTTGCCAACTCTTTTAGTGATCTCATCGCATTCTTTCTCTGTCCGCTGGTCACACCAAATAATAGATTTTCTAAGTACTTTTCCGTCTTTATCCAGCATAACCAGGCCATGCATCTGCCCCGAGAGGCCTATTCCTTTGATATCTTCTTTTGCTATGCTGCTTTTATAAATAACTTCTTTGATCGTCTCACATACAGCATGCCACCAATCCAGCGGATCTTGTTCTGCCCAGCCTATCTGTGGCTGATATAAAGGGTATTCTCTTGTTGAGGAAGCAACTGCATTACCAGCATGATCAAATAAGACCGTTTTGGTACCGGATGTGCCTATATCAATACCAAGTAAATATTCCATATTTTAGGCCTCCTTGTACTTATAGCTTAATAACTGCTTTAACTACATCGTTTTTGTTTTGAATCACATCATCAAAAGCTTTTTTAGTATCTGAAAAATCAAACTCGTGTGTTACGATACCTTTCACATCAATCTTTCCATCTGCAATAGCGCCTATAGCAGCAGGATAGATATTACGGTAACGAAATACTGATTTAATTTCTGCTTCTTTGCCCATAATCTGCATAAAGTCAAACTCTACAATATCTTTGGGTGCTAAGCCTACAAGAACAATAGCGCCTGCTCTTTTTACCAAATAAGCACTTTCTTTAATGGTTACTTCGGTTCCAGCTGTTTCAATAACGACATCAGCCCCTTGGCCGTTAGTAAGTTCTGCCAGCTTTTCTCTTAAATTTTCACATTTAGGATTAATGACGGCTGTTGCTCCTAACTTTTTGGCATACTCAAGTCTCTTGTCAATAACGTCAGTGATGATGATATTTGTAGCGCCATAAGCTTTACATGCAAGCAGGGTTACTATCCCTATACATCCAGCTCCTAATATAACAACTGTATCTCCAACTTTAACATTCCCTTGGGCTGCTGCATGCATACCTACTGCCAGCGGCTCTACAAGTGCCCCCTCTAGTGTACTTACATTGTCTGGCAGTTTAAATGCCATATTTTCTGGATAGGCAATGTAATTCATGAGTGAACCATGATAAGGCGGTGTTGCCAAGAATTCTACATCGGGGCATAAATTGTATTTGCCGCTCTTGCAAAACTCGCATTGACCGCAGGTAATACCTGGCTCCAGCGCAACTTTATCTCCTACTTTTAAGGTTGTTACGCCTGATCCTGTTTCTACAACTACGCCCGCACACTCATGTCCTAAGATAAAATCACCGTTTACTACAAAACCTCCGATTCTTCCGTGTTCATAATAATGTACATCTGATCCGCATATTCCAACATATTCGAGTTTGATTAATACTTCTTTTTCTTTTGGAACAGGGATAGGAATATCCCTGGTTTCCATATTATTAGTTCCTGTCATATATACTGCTTGGTTATGCATGCTGAACCCTCCCTTGCTTTTAATTAAAAATCGTTATTTAGGACTATCCTTTTCTTATTTAAGATTTCCTGCCTTTTTATGAAGTTCAATATATTCTTTCGCATTTTCCTTTGTAATAAGCGGACAGTCTACAAGAACTGTTCTGCGTTCTCCTTTTCCTGTCATCATTTCGTAAGCAAGTTTTACGGCTTCTTCTGCAAGCGCATAGGCACTTTGAAGTGTTGTTGATGTCATTTCTCCAGCTTCAATTGCAAGACATGCTTCCGCAGTCCCATCAACCCCATAAGATAAGATATTAGTCATTCCTGCTGCCTTAGCCGCTTCAAGTGCGCCTACTGCCATGTTGTCATTCATAGAAATAATCGCATCGATTTCTCCGTATGTCTGAATCCAGTCTTCCATAAAACGCATTGCTTCATCTTTGTTCCAGTTTGCAATTTGCTCATCTAATATTTTAACGTCAGGACGTTTGTCAAAGAATCCTTGCTGCCAGCCTATTCTTCTCTTATCTGAATGCATGTTGCCAGCTGGTCCCATTAAAACAACTACTTTACCATTTTGTGGTATTTGACTAAGTGCCAGTTCTGCATTTTTAGCTGCCTGTTCAACTGGGTCAGCGTCAATAGCACCCGCTCTGTCATTGTCGTTAATACGATTATTTACAGTTACAACCTGAACGCCGGCATCCATAGCTTCCATTGCAGGTGCTACTTGTGCTTCTGAGTCATATGGCTGAAGCAAGATACAATCATATTTATTGGTTACGGCATTTTCAATATGGCTTGCAATAACCTCATTTTTACTTTCACCATCAAAGATATCTACTGTAACGTCTTTATATTTTGCAGCGACTTCATCTTTTACAGCATTAGCCAGCCATGCTGCAAATGAGTCACTTTGAGCTCTTGCGATATAAGCAATTCTATAAGTTTTCTGTCCTTCTTCAGCAGGTTTTGAGTCTTCTGCAGCAGCTTTTGGCGCCTCCCCTCCTGCACTTGTTTGATTGGTAGGTGCACACCCTACTGAAAGTGATAAAGCAAGCATTGCACTCATCATAACTGCCATTAGTTTTTTAATACTCTTCATAAATAATTCCCCCTTAGTTTGGTTGTAGTATTTATATAAACTTTATATAAATCTTAGATTACCTAGCTGCTAAAGCTTTATTTTTGCCGTCAGCATCTGTCAGCTTGTCGTTAATATTTCCTTGTTTTTTCTTGTCTCTCTTATTTTTAGAACGAATGTCATAAACGACTGCCAAAGCAATAATAATACCTTTTACAATCTGCTGCATATAAGATTGTACACCTACGAGATTCATAATATTATTAACGAATCCCATAATAAATGCTCCTGCTAAAGTTCCCATAGCAGTACCAATACCTCCTGAGAAGCTGGTTCCTCCGATAATTGCAGAAGTCATCGCTTCAAATTCAGCGCCTATTCCGCCATTAGGCAGCCCTGCGTTAACCCTTGACATGAAGAGTACCCCTGCAATACCTACAAATAAACCATTAATGAGGTATGCTGTCATTTTTGTCCTGTTATTGTTCACCCCTGAAGCACGGGCTGCTTCTTCACTTCCACCTACTGCATAAAGGTGTCTTCCAAACTTTGTGTGGTTAAGGATATACCATGTAATCATAGTTGTTCCTATCATAAAAATTACAGGAATCGGAATAATGCCTATGGAGTTTTGACCTAAAGCTTTATATTCACCAATTTGATAAATGTTCTGTCCATTTGTATAAAGAAGTGCTGCCCCTCTGGCGGCTGTTTGCATTGCAAGCGTAGCAATAAATGGCGGAGTCTTGAATTTTGTAACCAGCATTCCGTTAATTGCGTTACAAAATACCCCTACAGTGATTCCTACTAATACAGCGATCTGCATGGACCCTGTCATTTTATACGCTGCAACTGAAAGTACTCCGGATAAAGCAAGTACAGACCCTGCCGATAAATCAATCAGACCACAGATGATAAGCAGCGTTTCTCCAAAAGCTATGATGGTTGTAATAGAAATCTGCCTTGAGATGTTTGTGATGTTTTTTGTAGATAAAAAAACTGGGCTTATCACAGAACATACGACAAACATGGCAACTAAAACAATATAAATACTGTATTTACTCGATGCTTTAGACCACCACTTATTTAATTCTTTACTATTCATTCTCGCTTCACCCCTTTGTAGCTAACTTCATAATATTTTCCTGAGTAAACTCGTGCGTTTCGAGTTCACCTGTTATCTTTCCGCCTGCCATAACGTAGATGCGGTCACACATACCAATAAGTTCAGGAAGTTCTGAAGAAATCATAATAATACTTCTTTCTTCTTCCGCCAGCTCAGTTATCAGTTTGTAGATCTCATATTTAGCGCCTACATCTATTCCTCTTGTAGGTTCGTCTAATATAAGGATTTCCGGATCACAAAGCATCCATCTGGCCAGCATAACCTTTTGCTGATTGCCGCCGCTTAGGGAATCAATCGATGTCTCCAGTGACGGTGTCTTAACATTCATGCGCTTACAGATCTCAGCTACTATAGCGTTTTCATCTTTAGTATGTAATCTGCCTTTATAGATAAACTTTTCAAGTTTGGACAGTGCTACATTTTCTCTAACGCCCCGTACACCGATAATGCCATAACGTTTCCGATCCTCAGATAACATAACCATGCCATGGTTGATACTATCTGTTACTTTGTTGATCTTAACTTCTTTGCCTTTGATGAAGATCTGCCCGCTGCTAAATTCATCAAGACCAAAAATTGCCCTTGCAACTTCACTACGTCCTGCTCCCATTAGCCCTGCAAAACCAACTATTTCACCTTTTCTAATGTGAAAATTTACATCACTGAACGTTGGCCTATTTGTTAAGTTTTTAATTTCAAGTATCGTCTCGCCTATTGCTACTTCTTCTTTAGGGTAAATATTACTCATTTCCCGCCCTACCATAAGTGCGATAACTTTGTCGATTGTAAGCTCATGGGTTGGTTTAGTGTCAATCATGACCCCATCTCTTAAGACCGTTATTTCGTCTGCTATTCTAAAGATTTCCTCCATCTTGTGAGAGATATAAATGATACTTACGCCTTTGGCTTTTAATTCAGCGATCTTTCCGAATAAAATCTCAACTTCGTTGCGTGTAATGGCTGACGTAGGTTCATCCATAATAATAATGTCTGACCCATAAGAGACTGCTTTTAGTATTTCTAACATTTGAATATCTGAAATAGTTAAATCTTTTAGCTGAGTAGTAGGATTATAGTTTAGATTTTCTTGCTGCAACAATCTAAGTGTTTCACTTCTTATCTTTTTCCAATCGATCTTTCCAAACTTATTGGTTGGTTCATTACCTAAAAACATGCTTTGTTCTATTGTGATTTCTGGTATGTAGTTAAGTTCTTGAAAAATCATAGAAATCCCATTTTTTCTTGCTTCAATTGGGTTATTAATCTTTACCTCCTCACCATCTATAAGAATTTGTCCTTTATCTGGCTGATAAATACCATTAATGATTTTCATCAGAGTAGACTTACCTGCTCCATTTTCACCGCAGAGCACATGAACCGTGCCTTTCTTAACTGAAAAGTTAACGTTCCCAAGTGCCTTAACCCCTGGAAATGATTTTTCTATATTTCTAAGCTCAAGTTTGGGCATTGCCAAATCCATACTCTCCCTCCCTTCTATGTAATAAAGCTAAGAGACTTACAACTTCTGAATTTATTCTAACTTTTTAGCGGGATTTAAGTAATGTACTATGTTTCTATTGTTTTGTACTTTGTTTCTAAATAACTGCTCTCATATATTCTTTTGTAATATGGTACAATTTCTTTTAAAAATATTACTGAAAACATGTATTTTTATCACAAATAAATGTCTGTCGAATACTTTTTTATATACAAAAAGCACTAATGCTTCTTATGCATTAGTGCTTTTTACCGTTTTTATATTGAAAGCTATACTTTTATTTCCCTCTCTCTATAGATTCCTTATACTGTGTTACAGTCATTCCTGTAGCCTTTTTGAATGCCTTCGAAAAATACTGCTGATCTGAAAACCCTACCTTTTCATAGATCTCTTTGATCTTATATTCCCGCTGAACAATCATTTCTTTGGCTTTTTCGATTCTGATGTCGTTGATATAAACCGATATATTAACCCCGGTCTCTTTTTTAAACAAGTAAGAAACATAGTGCTTCGATAGGTTAATATGTCCTGCAATATCATCTAAGGATATTTTGTTACAATAATGCGCATTAATATATTCCATAGCCTTTTTCATCACATACTTAGAATTATTCAGCCGATAAGACTTAATACCCTTTATAACTTCTGCTGTAAACAGATCCATAAGCCCCGCTAGCTCCTCCATCTTTTTGGAGTGAATAATAAGACTATAATAATAGTGGTAATCCTCTATCGTCTTTGTTTCTCTAAAGCATTGCCCGTACTTTTCAAACAACGTATTTACCAGATTAGAATAAAACAGCTTAACTTCCAGCGGATTCATATGATACTTACTAAACAGCCTTGTAAGATCTGTAAGATTTTCCTCGCACTTTTCAGTGTTTTCCTCATCTATATATTTCATCATGAGCTTTTTGAGATCCATATCTAAGTGAAAGACACTTATATTAGCCACATGCTTTGCATCTTCTGCTTTTTCTTTATCTCCTGCAAAAAACAGTTTAGCCCCACTTGTATAAAATAATTCCTCTTCTTTTTTCTTACAAGCCGCTACATGTTCTTTGAGTAAAGCAAGCTGATCAAATACAGTACTATAAATACCGCTTACAGTAATATTAAAATACTGCATAATCTTTTCCTGAATATAGATTATCATCTGCTTTACACTGTCTGGCTGCAACGTTTCTTTCGCTAAAAGAAACTCAAACTTTTCGCCATCTCTTTTAGCTAAAACATCTATTTTTTCATGATTGCATATATCATAGATTAAGTTAACGACCGCATCATTGATGCTGTCATGATTGAGCTTTAAGTCTTCACTATGTCTTTTTTCATCTTCTTTTACAAGTGTAACGAGTGAAAAATTGCAGCTGTGGGTCGGAAATTGTATCTTTAAATATTCATTTTGCAGCGCTTCTTCACTGAACTTGCTTTTATTTAGTAAATCCTCCAGTAATTTAGCCTTTAATACTACCGCATTACTTTCAAACTGCTCTTTGAGCACTCTAAGTTCTCTGTCCTGGTCCGGCGTTTGCTCAAGCTGAAGCTTGAACTTATTCATAGACTGAATAAGTTCTTCATCCTCTATTTCTGACTTTAGGATATAATCATCTGCTCCAAGCTTCAAAGCTTCTCTTACATAGCCAAAATCATCATAACAGGTTAATATCAGTATTTTTACCCACTTATTCTTTTCACGTATTTTACTTATAAGCCACATACCATCTTTATGAGGCATTTTGATGTCAGTAATCACGACATCTGGTGCATGAAGCTTATACTGTTCATATCCTTTTTCACCATTAGATGCTTCGCCTACTATAGAGAACCCTATGGATTCCCAGTCAATAGTAGATTTCAGCCCCACCCTTACTAGTACCTCATCATCTACAATCAATACTTTGTACACCGCTGCGTCCTCCTATGATCCCTTTATATGCGTTATTCTCTATTCATCGGCAGCCTGATTAAAACCAGTGTTCCCTCTTCGACTTTTGACTGAATTTCAATACCGTATTCCTCTCCATAATGCAGCTTAATTCTTTGATTAATGTTATTAAGTCCTACTGTACTGAATTTATCAATCCCTTGTTTTCTAGTCAATATATTATCTAATATATCTTTTGAAATACCTGGCCCATTGTCTTCTACACTGATATAAAGCACCGCCTCCTCTATGTAAGCTCTGATAACAATGCGGAGCGGCTCTAAGCCCTCCTCATCGGTACTATAAATAAGTGAATTCTCTACGATAGGCTGCAAGATCAGCTTAGGCACCAGACAGTTTAGGCATGTCTCATCTATTAGATATTCTATATCAAACTTCTCACTAAACCTTAGCCTTTGAATAACCAAGTAATTTTGCACATAACTGATTTCGTCACTAAGAGATATCTTTTCCTTTCCAATGCTTATACTTACCCGAAGCAGCTTAATCAGGGCATTCACTGCATTACTGATGCTTGTACTTCCCTGTATCTTGGCCATCCACTTAATTGTATTAAGTGTGTTATATAAAAAGTGGGGATTAATCTGTGCTCTTAGAACTTCTATCTCCATTTCTTTCTTTTGCCGCTCTTCTTCAATATTTTTATTCATCATAAAGTTCATATTGTCTATCATATTATTAAAGCTACTACTTAGCTGACCTATCTCATCCTCACTTGTTATCTCTGCATGAATATCTAAGTTGCCCTTCTCCACCTTTTTCATAAGTTTCATAAGTTTTTCTATCGGACTTGTTACCCTTGCCGCTAAAAACAAACCAAGTGTTATCGTAATAATGAAATAAACGATTCCGAACACAGTGATATGTCCCTGTATCTGCATAATTTCTTTATAAAGATAAGCAGTCGGCACTGCTTTTACAAGTTTCCATCCCGATACATCACTGGTAGAATAGATTGCTACTTTCTCAACGCCCCCTTCCTGATATGAGATATACCCTTGTTTTTCTTTTGAAGCTAAAATACTCTCTATATAGGGTTTATTCTTGATATTAATCCCTATCATGTTTTTATTAGGGTGGCTGATAACATCCCCCTCCCTTGTGCAGATAAATACCTCACTGCCTTCTTCAGTCATTAAGCTTTTATAAGATTTCTCCAGAATGGATTCATTAATATCTATTTTTAGAACCCCTAAGGCTTCTAGCGTATTAAGATCTACAATTGTTCTTCCTAATGAAAAAAAGTATTTTGTAAACTGACTGGATAATATCTGTGTGCGTTCTATGCTTGTCTCAACCCACACACACTCTCCTTTTGTTGCTCTGAGCCTGTCAAATACTTCAGGATCCTTATCCAGCTTAATGGCCCCTACTGAATAAAGCCTGCCATCAACTAGCAGAGATATAGCTTCAATGTCCTGCCTGGATGTAAAGAGTCCTCTAATAATCCTTAAAAATTCCACCTGACTTACTGCATTGGCGTTATTAAGTGCTGCATTAATTTCATTATTAATAAAGACAATATTAGAAAACTCCCTAATATCTTTTAATATAAAATCAATATTCTCAGCACCTTCATAAACGGACTGCACCGCTGAATCACTATATTTTTTAGTAATAATCTCTTTAACCCTGTAATAATAGCTTGTATATAAAAAAGTAATCGGAATAAGTATACATACGAGTATGATAATAACTATTTTAAATCGTAAGCTGTTGGTTAATTTTACCTTGTCCATTCTATCAACTCTATCTTTCATGATAAATTGTCAATTCTAGTATAGATTTTTTGTGAAGTAGCCTCTGGATCTAGATCATACTGCATCATATTATAAACCTCATCAATAATTATTTTTTCTATGTAGTAGAAATCTTTAACTTTAGGCCTATAATATACGTTTTCTTTTTTCCATGCTTCAAGCACAACATGGGATTGCTTAAGTGCTGTTTTGCTTATTCCTTTTCTGCCTCTGCCTACATTAAACAATCCTATATTTTCTTCGTTACATATGGACTTTCTAGGTGGAAGGCTTCCTCCTCCGGATTCTTCTAATATGAGAGCCTGAACCTCTGGTGACGTAGCCCACACAATAAACAGCCAAGCGGCTTCTTTCTCTGTATCTGTGGCATAATTGTTAATACCGATGCCTGAGCCGCCATAGATATTGGCACTGCGCTTGCTTCCATATGGCAAAATACTATAGCCTACATTTCCAGCTACTTTAGATATCGCTGCATTTTCTATCGCCGAAATGTTTTCATCCCAGTTAAGCATCATAGCAACTTCTCCATTTTTGAAAGCTTCGGCTGTATCATACCAGTTCCAGTCTCTGCTTTCTGGGCTTGATACACTATTAATCTTCTTATATACCTTTAAAGCTTCTACAAAAGCCTCACTATTGATAATCATATCATGGGACTTTTCTGCACCAATCATACTGACATTTTCATCTTCAAAATAATCTCCTCCATAGGAGGCCAAGATTGTAGAAAAAAGGCAGTAGAGTGAATTATGCTTCTGCCCCATATAGCCGCTTCCATACTTAACTTCTTCTTTTGGCACATTTTTTGAAATCCATTCTGAGACCTGGACAAACCGTTCCCAAGTAAACTCTGGCGTACCAGGGGTCCAGTCAAAGCCATTCTCTGCCATAAATTGATCTTTATATTTGCTGAAAATATCTTTTCTATAGAAAAAAATCATTGTTGTTGTATCAAACGGAATACTGCTAAGTTTGTTTTGATTAATGAAGTAGGACTCGATCATTACTTGTTCTTCAAAGAAATCATCAAGTCCTCCCTGAATATGGGGAAGTAAAGCATTGTTATTGTATTTGTTAAGGTTGCTTAAATCATCCGTGAAACGATTTAGTGTTTGATAGGGATCTACATAAATGAGTGCAAACTTGCCTGTTTTAGAGATAAAGTCAAGATTGATTTTTTGAATCATGCTATCAAAATCTAGAGCAACAATATTAATATTAATCCCTGTAAGCTCAGTAAAATTAGCCGCATGTTTCGTCAGAATATCTGCATTAATATTATTTTCTACAATGAAATTCAGAGAGGTTCCACTGTATTTTTTCCAATTAAAGTTTTCCGGCACCTCTATATTATAAAAGTTATTTGTTTTACCAATCACTGCAGCTTGCACCTTTGCATTTTCCCTACTCTTATTAGCTGCTATGTACTTGAAGCTCTGTATAACTCCCAAGCTTCCTAGTCCTAAAAATATCATAAACACTAAGACTCTTATATGCTTTTTTGTCATATTTGCCTTCCCCCTAGTCTATCTTTATGAGCTTATTGTAACTTGTTACTAATTTCTATTATAAACATATAGCACCTATGTTTTCAATTAGAAACATTAGGATTTTAAAACCCATTAAATACAGATAACAAAAAAACCTACAAGAAAGACCCTTACTAAGTTCGTCTATCTTATAGGTTTTATTTTTACCTGATTTTTATAAAATGTATAAGTTTAACAAAATAGCGGAAGAGGGATTTGAACCCCCGACACCACGGGTATGAACCGTGTGCTCTAGCCAACTGAGCTATTCCGCCATATAAATGGTCGCTATAGGGCTCGAACCTATGACCCTCTGCTTGTAAGGCAGATGCTCTCCCAG
>CALJNR010000055.1 GCA_937981575.1 uncultured Clostridia bacterium
CTCGAAGGAAAACCTGCAATGTTTAAGGTAACAATTAAAAGTATTACAACAAAAGAATTACCAGAAATTAATGATGATTTTGCGTCAGATATTTCAGAATTTGATACTTTAAATGAATACAAAGAAGATATTAAGGCAAAACTGTTAAAGGAAAAAGAAGCCAATAAAGTTTCACAAACTGAACAAAAATCTATTGAAGCAGCAGTAAAAAATGCAAAAGTAGAAGTACCAGAAGCCATGATTGAAGAGCAAGTAGATAGAAATATTAAATCATTTGCTGGACGTATGCAATCACAAGGATTACAATTAGAGCAATACTTGCAGTTTACAGGTCAGACAATAGATAGTTTTAGAGAAAACTTCAAAAAAGATGCCCAGTCTCAAATAAGCACGCGTCTAGTTTTAGAAAAAGTAGCTGAAGCAGAAAATATTACAGTATCTGATGAAGAATTAGATGAGCAATTAAAAGTTATAGCTACTCAATATCAAATGACTTATGAAGAACTTAAAAAATCATTTGCAGAACATGAAAAAGAAACTTTATCAGCAGATGTTAAAGTTCAAAAAGCAGCTAAGCTTATAGAAGATTCGGCTCAAGTAGTAGAAATTTAAGTATAAGATGATGTTAGGAGGCTACTAAAATGAGTTTAGTTCCAGTTGTTGTTGAACAAACCAATAGAGGGGAAAGATCGTATGATATTTACTCTCGCTTACTAAAAGACCGTATTATTATTTTAGCTGATGAGGTCAATCACGTTACAGCCAATCTTGTTGTTGCACAGCTTTTATTTTTAGCAGCTGAAGATCCTGATAAAGATATTATGCTCTATATTAATAGCCCGGGCGGATCTATTTCTGATGGTATGGCGATATATGATACAATGCAGCATATTAAACCAGCAGTTTCAACAATTTGTATGGGTATGGCAGCAAGTATGGGTGCCTTTTTGCTTGCAGGTGGAGCTAAAGGTAAGCGTTTTGCACTCCCAAATGCTGAAATTATGATTCACCAACCTTTAGGTGGTGCTAAAGGTCAAGCGACGGATATTCAGATCCAAGCAGAGCATATACTTAGGATTAAGGATAGAATGAATCGTATGCTAGCAGAAAATACAGGAAAACCTCTAGAAAAAATAAAACAAGACGTGGAAAGAGATTACTTTATGACAGCATTAGAAGCCAAAGAATATGGTATAATAGATAAAGTCATAGAACCACAACAATAAAAGGGAGGTGTACAATGCCCACAAAATTTGATGATACAAAGCAATTAAGATGCTCTTTTTGCGGTAAAACACAAGAACAAGTTAAGCGTCTTATTGCAGGGCCGAGTGTATATATTTGTGATGAATGTATAGAATTGTGTTCAGAGATTATTGAAGAAGAATTAGAAGGTGCCTATGAAGAAGACGAAACTATAGATATGCCAAAACCTAAAGAAATAAAGGCACATTTAGATGAGTATGTTATAGGTCAAGAAGATGCTAAAAAGGCATTAGCTGTTGCGGTTTATAACCACTATAAACGTATTTATAAGGCGCCACGAAAAAAGAGTGATACAGAAGTTCAAAAAAGTAATATTTTACTTTTAGGACCTACGGGATCAGGTAAAACATTACTTGCACAAACACTTGCGAAAATGCTTAATGTCCCTTTTGCTATTGCAGATGCAACATCTTTAACAGAAGCTGGTTATGTCGGCGAGGATGTAGAAAATATTCTGCTTAAAATCATTCAAGCTGCAAATTATGATGTAGAGAAGGCACAGATAGGTATTATTTATATTGATGAAATTGATAAGATTTCTAGAAAATCAGAAAATCCCTCTATTACAAGAGATGTAAGCGGGGAAGGTGTGCAGCAAGCACTTCTTAAGATAATAGAAGGGACAACAGCCTCCGTTCCGCCACAAGGTGGGAGAAAGCATCCTCATCAAGAATTTATTCAAATTGATACAACAAATATTTTATTTATTTGTGGAGGCGCCTTTGATGGCATTGATAGAATTATAGAAAACAGAATAGGCAAAAAGACTATTGGTTTTGGATCAGCTTCCATTAGCAAAAAGGAAAAAAATGTTGGAGAGCTTTTAAAGCAGATCGAACCTCAAGATTTGATAAAATTTGGTTTAATACCAGAATTTGTTGGGCGTGTGCCTGCTATTGTTTCTCTTAATAATCTAGATAAAGAGGCTTTGGTACAAATTCTTACAGAACCTAAAAATGCACTTACTAAACAATACAAGCAATTATTTGAAATAGATGATGTTGGTCTAGAATTTGATAAAGAAGCACTTGTTGCTATTGCAGACCTTGCTGTTGAACGTCAAACAGGGGCCAGAGGACTTCGTGCTATTTTAGAAACAGCTCTAAGAGATATTATGTATGAAACACCTACTATGGCTGATCAAATTGAAAAAGTTATTATTAATCAAGGTGTTATCAAAGAAGGTAAAGAGCCTACTATTGCCTATAGTGATAAGTCAAAGGCAAAAGTAAAAAATAAAAAGACCGATAATGAATCAGCATAAGCTGTTAGTCTATACTAACAGCTCTTTTATATGTTAGCATTTCAAAAAATTATAATAAAAAATACATCAAGAAGTATCCTTTTTACTACTATTGGTAATACTTGAAAAGTATATGAATAACTAACAGGAGGATACTTTATGCTGCAAGGATTTTTACTAGGAGTCCAATTATTTTTTTCCTTTGTAATTGGAATTTATTTTTTATTACAACTTAAAAATCAAACGAGTTCAAAAACAACTATACACAAGGATGCCACACGTCAGTATGAAAAAATGAATGCACTTAGAAATATTTCGCTTACAGAACCTTTAACAGAAAAAATGAGACCTAAAAAAGAAGAAGATATTATTGGGCAAGAGGATGGACTAAAGGCACTTAAGATAGCTTTGTGTGGAGCTAACCCACAACATATTCTTATTTATGGCAGTCCTGGTATTGGAAAAACTGCAGCTGCTAGAATAGCACTTGATATAGCCAAAAAATCTGAGGGATCACCTTTTAAAAAGGATGCTAGGTTTGTAGAGATAGATGCAACAACGCTTAGATTTGATGAAAGAAGTATTGCAGATCCTTTGATTGGATCAGTGCATGATCCGATTTATCAAGGAGCTGGAGCTTATGGACCAGCAGGCGTTCCACAACCAAAGCCAGGAGCCGTAACAAAAGCTCATGGGGGAGTGTTATTTATTGATGAAATTGGAGAACTTCATTCCGTGCAAATGAATAAACTTCTTAAAGTTTTAGAAGATAGAAAAGTTTTTTTAGAAAGTTCTTACTATATAGAAGGAGATGAAAACACTCCTAAACATATTCATGATGTCTTTACAAATGGTTTACCAGCAGATTTTAGATTAATTGGGGCAACAACTAGAAGTCCACAGGATATTCCAGTCGCACTCAGATCAAGATGTGTAGAGATATTTTTTAAGGACTTATCTTATGAACATATTATTTCTATTGTTGAAAATGTATTAGATAAGCAAAAAATAAATATTGTTAGTAGTGCCAAAGAACTTATTGCTAAATATTGTGAAAATGGGCGTGATGCAATTAACTTGCTACAAACAGCACATAGTCTAGTCAAGTTAGAGCAAGGGGAAGGTATAGAAAAAAAAGATGTAGAATGGGTCATACAAACAGGTAAATACACACCTAGGATTGATAAAAAAGTTAATAAAGGTTATCATATAGGTAAAATAAATGGACTTGCAGTAGCGGGGCAAGGGCAAGGGATGGTACTTGATATAGAGGCTGTTGCTAGACCCACTGATAAAGAAAGTGGCGAGGTTAAAGTTACGGGTATTATAGAACAAGAAGATCTTCACACAAAACATAGTACGATCAAAAGAAAAAGTATGGCATCAAGTTCTATAGAAAATGTACTCACCATCCTAAAAATGAGATATAATATGGATATTAATAATTATTTAATCCACGTTAATTTTACTTCTGGAATCCCTATAGATGGGCCTTCAGCTGGAATAGCTATTTTTTGTGCGTTATACTCTGCTTTGTTTGAAAAGAAAGTGTCGGCTGAGATTGCAATGACAGGAGAAGTATCTATTCAAGGGCTAGTGTGTCCCGTAGGCGGCGTCTATGAAAAGATTTTAGCAGCTAAAAAAGCTGGAGTGAAAAAAGTGATTATTCCAAAAGATAATATGCAAGAATTACTTTTGGATATTGGAATAGAAATTGTGCCTGTTGAAACAATAGATGAAGTTATTAAAAATGTTTTTGAACAAGATATACGAGATAGAGCAAGCACAATATTACATGCATAAATAAAGAGACATAAATAAAGAGGGTGGTCATATGGATAAACAAATAAAGCATGTACCCATGCTTGCACTTAGAGGTATTACAGTATTTCCGGGAATGGTCATACATTTTGATGTAGGAAGAACTAAATCATTAAAAGCGATAGAAGAAGCAATGGCACAAGATGAGAGATTATTAGTTGTAGCTCAAAAGGATGCAAGTGTAGATGAACCAGAACAAGAAGATTTATATGAAGTAGGAACAAT
>CALJNR010000056.1 GCA_937981575.1 uncultured Clostridia bacterium
CTGCCAATCCAGTAATGCCGTATATTTCCCTAATAAATCTGCTACTCCGGAGGCTGTAAGTCTATAAGGTGCTTTAATAAATACTTCAGTATCGGCAAATACTGCAATCGGTGATACTGCTGGATATGTTACTTTGAAACCTCCCATTGTCATAGCTGCAACGGTTGATACAAAGCCATCTACACTGGCCGCAGTTGGGACAGCCACAAAAGGTATGTTCTTTTCCTTGGCAACGTACCTAGTAAGGTCATGAATTGTTCCTGCCCCAACAGCCAAAAGTATTGAAGCCTTTGAAGTTAATTGGCTTATTATTTGCTCTACGCCATGCTCATCAGCATGGAGTTTTTTTGCTTCTAATACAACAATTGATTTATGCTTATTAGTGAGTGATTCAAAAATGTTTTTTGCTGCTGCTTCATAAGTATTTGTATCACATATTATAACTGGATACTCACCCTCCTTCGACTCTGCAAGAAATGCAGTAAGCTCATTAATAGCACTTTTTTGAATAAGTACACGTTTAACAAATAATCTATGTTCCTTACCACAGGAACAGGGTTTACTAAACTTAGTTAAATTTACTTCCATTTTTTTCACCTCTACTTAATTTAAATAACGAATTATAGAGATTATTTTTGCCCATAATAGGCATTTTTGCCGTGTTTTCTTAAATAGTGCTTGTTTAAAAGATTTTTTTGCATGCTGGTTTTTGCATTATTAAGAAGTAGTGCTGTATTAAAGGCCATTTTGCTGACTTCTTCTAAGACAACCGAATGATAAACTGCGTCTTTTGCATCTTTTCCCCAAGTAAAAGGGCCATGTTCTTTGACCAAAACAGCTGGAATGTCCATTGGATTAATATCCTTAAAAGCCTCAACGATTACTTTTCCAGTTTCTTCTTCATAAGCCCCTGCAATTTCTTCTGGTGTCATGCTTCTTGTACAAGGAATTGCTCCATAAAAATAATCTGCATGGGTAGTACCTAGGGCACTCACTTCTTTGCCTGCTTGTGCAAAGCTTGTTGCCATTAAAGAATGTGTGTGTACAATCCCCCCAATTTCAGAAAAAGCTTTATAAAGAACTAAATGAGTTGCTGTATCTGAGGAAGGCATATAATTACCTTCAACAATGTTTCCTTCTAAATCTATAACTACCATATCTTCCGCTTTTAGCTCATTATACTCTACTCCGCTTGGCTTAATCACAACAAGTCCTTTTTCTCTGTCTATTCCACTTACATTGCCCCACGTATAAACTACAAGTCCACGTTTTTGAAGTTCCAAATTAGCTTCAAACACTTCTTTTTTTAAATTTTCTAACATAAATTATCTCCTTATTTTTAATTTTTGCTCTCACGCAATTTCCTTAATTTAAAAATTTTCCAACCAGATAAAAAATGATAGAGGCATACTCTAGTATCCCTAAGTATTTCCTCTATCATCTTTACAATGTTTATAATAATTTTTCTTATAAGTTGAGTAATCTTTGTGTTTTATCTTGACTAACTATTTAAGATTGTCTACAGCAGCTCTTTCAATTGCCAGCCCCTTTGTGTAACGCTTCATAAATTCATCAAAGCCCTTTACATCTTTAGAATCTGGATTCATCTTTGTACCAACTTTTCCTGCAAATATTTTCTGTGCTAAATAATTCTCCAATGTCTCATTTTCAGCTTTGTTAAGCATGAAAGATGCAAGCAGTGCAATTCCCCATGCGCCACCTTCACCTGCAGTTTCCATAACAGAAACCGGAGTATCTATAGCCGCAGACATAATCTTTTGTCCTACACCTTTAGTTTTAAATAAACCGCCATGACCTAAGATTTCATTAAGCTTAACGCCTTCCTCTTTAAGAAGAATATCCAAACCAGTTTTTAGTGCTCCGAGTGATGTAAATAAATGTACACGCATGAAGTTAGCTAAGTTAAACTTACTTTCTGCCGAGCGTACAAATAATGGACGTCCTTCTTCAAAATGAGTGATATGTTCACCTGAAAAATAATTATAAGCCAATAACCCACCGCAATCTGCATCTCCTTCAAGTGCCTTATGATACAAAGTTGCAAACAACTTATCCATGTTAACTTCCATGCCCATTGCTTCTGAAAACTCTTTAAATATGCCAACCCATGCATTAA
This sequence comes from uncultured Clostridia bacterium, assembly GCA_937981575.1. Classification (GTDB taxonomy): domain Bacteria; phylum Bacillota; class Clostridia; order Lachnospirales; family Cellulosilyticaceae; genus FMMP01. Next base: position 2,138 of record CALJNR010000056.1, read on the forward strand.
GATCTGATGTACAGTTGTTACAGTGAACCATAGCGACTAAACTCCCTGCAGGCGTTGTAACTAGATCTATTTCCTCATAGGCTTTTGACAAATCCTTTTCAAGCACAACCATTGCAAAAACAGAAGTTCCAGCTGAAATATTACCAGTACGCTGTGCAATGCTATTCGTTGCAACCATACCTGTTCCTGCATCACCTTCTGGAGGGCAAAGCGGAATGCCTGATCTAAGCTCTCCAGTAATATCTAAAAGTTTTGCACCTTCTTCTGTAAGAACACCCGCATTTTCACCAGCGACTAAAACTTTTGGCAGAATATCATCAAGTTTCCATGAGAAGTTTTTAGAAGCAATTAGTTCATTAAATTGATTAACCATTTTTGCATTATAATTTTTTGTAGCACTGTCAACCGGGAACATTCCTGATGCTTCACCAACACCTATAACTTTTTGACCTGTTAGTTTCCAATGTACATATCCTTCTAAGGTTGTTTGAAAGCAGATATCAGCTACATGCTCTTCCCCATTTAAAATAGCTTGATAAAGATGAGCAATGCTCCATCTTTGAGGAATATGGTAGTTGAAAAGTCTCGTTAATTCTTCTGAAGCCTTTTCAGTAATCGTGTTGCGCCATGTGCGGAATGGTACTAAAAGCTCACCTTCTTTATCAAAAACCATATATCCATGCATCATGGCACTAAAACCAATTGCACCAATGGTTTCAAGCGTTACGCCATATTGCTGTTTGACATCCTCTGCCATCTTCTGATAACTGTCTTGTATACCTTGCCAGACCTCTTCTAAGCTATAAGTCCAGATATTGTTAATATAGCTGTTTTCCCAATCATGACTGCCGGAAGCAATAGGTGTATGATCTTCACCTACCAGAACTGCTTTAATCCTAGTTGAGCCAAGTTCAATACCAAGCACTGTTTTTCCATTTATAATACAACTTTTAATATCATTCGCTGCAATAGTCAATTTTCATCCCTCCATAAAGTATTGTAATATTTATACTATACTAATCGATAACTTTATAAACATCCAGTGAATCATTTACGATGTATTTTTCACTGACGTCATCTCTTCTTTATGACCTGAATTTCCAAAGCATATCACTTAGCTGAAGTTCCTTTTTAAACTGAGTCATTTTTGTGTCTTTATCGATTACCACATATTCTATATCCATCATTTCTGCCCAGTCAATGAGATCTTCCGCTGTTACTTCATAAGAAAACACTGTATGATGTGCGCCTCCTGCATAAATCCATGCTTCTGCTGAATCTGTCATAGATGGCTCTGCTTTCCAAAGTACACGGGCAACTGGCAGATTTGGCATTTCCTTCGGAATAGCCACCGCTTCAACCTCTAAAATAATAAGACGCATTCTGCCGCCCATATCAATAAGGGATGCACACACAGCCCTACCTGGTCTGCCATTAAATACAAGTCTTGCTGGGGGCTCTTTATCCCCAATCCCTAATGGATGTACTTCAATTCTTGGTTTTTCTTCTGCAATCGTTGGGCATACCTCAAGCATATGGGCTCCTAAAATCATTTCATTGCCTGGCTCAAAATGATACGTATAGTCTTCCATAAAAGAAGTTCCTTTGTTATTTGCAATCAGTTTC
>CALJNR010000057.1 GCA_937981575.1 uncultured Clostridia bacterium
TATGAGGTTGATAGGTTGGAGGTGTAAGCGTAGTAATACGTTCAGCTGACCAATACTAACGGTTCGAGGGTTTGACCTAAAAAAACAATAGGTTAAATGATAAATCATTCGTAGTATTTGTTTTTGAGAGTGCAAAGCTTAATATATAAGTAATGCAAGGTTCACAAAGTGAACTTACATATCTTTAGATTTTATTCATTTTCTTTGAACTGATCTTTTCAGCGCCGAGAGAATAATATCCGGAAGATTTATTGCGGAGTAATGCGTCGTAAATCTTACAGGTTTATTCACATGGTTTTTAGGGAGACTGTTTGAACGAAGTGAGTTTCGACCGTTCATGTGAATGGAGCTGTTAGATTTATAGCAGTACGAAGCCTAAATCTGGAGGATATTTATTCTCGAAAATTTTTGGTGGCGATGCGACTTGGGGAAACACCCGTTCCCATACCGAACACGCAGGTTAAGACTAAGTCGGCCGATGGTACTTGCTTGGAGACGAGCCGGGAGAGTAGGTGGCTGCCAAATTTATAAAATAATATTAAGCCCGAGTGGCGGAACTGGCAGACGCACAGGACTTAAAATCCTGCGGGACTTACCTCCCGTACCGGTTCGATTCCGGTCTCGGGCATAAAAGGCTACAAACTTATAGTTTGTAGCCTTTTTGCTATGTGATTTTCTAGAACCTTGTTTTTATTTAAAAAGTACAATGGTTGTTGCATACTTTGATAGGCTTTGTCTATAAAAAAGACTGTTAATTAAAAACATGTTTTTCTGATAAATAAAAGCAGAGACGAGCATTGATTGAGAAAAATTAATATATTAGGTGGTTATTAATAACAATTTATAGATGTTATTAACAATATTTTAAATACTATATAATTTTTTTAGACTTATCTTGACTAATAAGTCAAATACGAATATAATTAAACATGACTGATTAGTCAGTTTGGTAAATACAGGTAATATATTTAAAATAACTCATTAAAGGTGATTAGTCTATGAAGGATAAATTTTTTAATTTAACCCATGAAAAGCAGCAGCTTATACTTGCCGCAGCTATAAAGGAGTTTGCTTTGCTAGGATATGATAAAGCATCAACAGATCAAATAGCAAGCAGTGCAGGCATATCAAAAGGAAGTTTATTTAACTATTTCACGAATAAACTAAACCTGTATTTATATATATTGGAATATGCCATTACAAAAATTAATGAGGAGGCGATAGAAGAAATTAAAAAAATTGAGGATATAGACTTTTATGATCGCTTAAAAAAGATTTCGCTTATTAAACATCAGGTTTGTTTTAAATACCCTGACGAAACACGTATTGTAACAGCATTTTTTATTAATCCGCCGAAGAGCATAAATGCGCCTTTTGAAAAGTTCAAGAAATATTATGAAATGGACATTAATATTTTAAAAAATTACTTAATAAAATATTTAGACATATCTCTTCTGAGAGAGGGAATTACGATAGAGGATGTTCTTTTTATTACTACTGCTTTATTTGAAGCGCTGATAAAAAGAAATATAGAAATGACAACTATTAAATCAAATGATCAGCAAGGAAGTGCTAATGAAAAGATAATAGATTTCGATAAATATATTGAAGTTTTAAAGCATGGGCTTTATAAACATTAATACAATATATAAATTTAAATACTAAATTTATATTTACTATATAGCTTGCTAAATATGAAAAAAATTATTATGAGATTTGTATGAATGATTAGCCTTATAGATTAAAGTGAAGCTAAACGTGTTATTAACACTTTAATTTAAGCTCTTCAAGAAGTTGGAAAGAATTATAGGAGGATATTATGAAAAATAAGAAGGTTTGGATAGGTATTTTAATTGCATTTTTAATTGTGATTTTTATAGGCATTGCACTTTCAAAAAAACCTAAAACAGAAGATACCATTGGAGGTCTTAAAAGTGGCCCTCGTGTTAAAGTTGAAGTTGTTAAAAAAGATGATATACAAACAAAGATTTCTTCCAGTGGGAAATTAGAAGCAAAAAATTCAGAAGCGATTTATTCTGAAACAAGCAATAAAATTATTGAAATACATAAAAAGATGGGAGATACCGTTAAAAAGGGTGATATTATCCTTACATTAGATGGAGATAATGCCGAGCGTAATCAGAAACAGCTGGAATCATTAGAATTTCAGCTTAAAACAGCGCAAGATGCACTTAATCAATTGATAGCCGGGGGTTCACAGCAAGAAATTTTAAATGCACAAAGTGCAGTAGTTCAGGCTCAAAAAGCTGAGCAGGATGCTAAAGACTTATTAGCAACCCAAAAAACAAATCTTGAAAATCTAAATAGAGATTTAAAAAATCAAAAAGTAGATTATGAAGTACAAATACAGCTATTTAGTGAAGGGCTTATTTCTCAAAAAGAAATAGATGATGCAAAAGCGGCGCTTACTAATCTAGAACAAAAAGTAGAAAGTACAAAAACAGCTATTAAGTCTGCTGAAAAATCAATAGAAGCTGCTGCGCTTCAAAAAAGAACAGCAGAATATAGCCTAGGGGTACTGCTTAATCAAATCCAAGATCCTAATAAAAAACAAAGTATTAGTCTTAAACAGACAGAGATTAAAAATTTACAGAATCAGATTTTTAATACCCAAAATGACCTTGAAAAAGCCAGCTCTCAAGTTTTAGCACCTATTGATGGTGTTATTGTAGAAGTACCAAGTGAAAAAGGGATGCTTGTTAATCCAGGAACATTGCTTGTAAGTATAGTTGATCCAAGTAAACTTATTATCAACTGTGATGTATCGCCTTATTACGCTGCTGATTTAAAAACAGGTCTGGATGCAAGAATAAAATATACAGGCTCAACAACAGTAGAGGTAGATGGCAAGGTAACAAGGGTATCTCCTGTTGCTATTGTAAAACAAACATCTGCTGATAAATCAGGAAGCAGTGCAGCGATTCCGATTGAAATAGAAGTTCCAAGCCCTGGATCAATTATTAAACCAGGATTTTCTGTAGATATCAAAGTTATTACAGAAACAAGAAACGATGTATGCATTATTCCAATTCTTGCAACGATCGAAGAAGATGATGACAGTACATATGTTTATATCATTAAAGAAGATGGATCTCTTGAAAAGCGTATAGTGACGCAAGGGCTTAACAATGGATTATATGTACAGGTAGATAATCTTAAAGAAGGAGAAATCGTAGTTGCTAACCCAACAGAATTCTTAAAAGAAGGTATGAAAGTCTCTTACGAAAAGACAGGTGATGTGCAGTGATTGATGTACAAAAAGTAAACAAAATCTATAGAAATGGAAAACTTGAACTGCAAGCACTATTCGATATTGACTTTAGAGTTGAAAAAGAAGAATTTGTTTCGATTATGGGAGCCTCAGGTTCGGGAAAAACAACCTTTCTGCATATTTTAGGATGCCTCGACCATGCAACCAGCGGAACATATATTTTAGATGGTGTTAATGTATCTGAAATAAAAGATACTGAATATGCAAAGATCAGAAATCAAAAGATCGGTTTTGTATTTCAGGCATTTAACCTTCTCCCTAAACTTACAATTGTGGAAAATGTAGAGCTTCCTATGATGTATGCAGGTATAAAACCTAAGGAAAGAAGAGAACGGGCCTTAGACGCTCTTATTAAAGTAGGGCTTGGAAATCGTATTAAGCATACACCAAATGAAATCTCAGGAGGACAAAAGCAAAGAGTAGCTATAGCAAGAGCTTTAGTAAATACTCCTTCAATTATACTGGCAGATGAGCCGACAGGAAACCTAGATAGTAAGTCAAGTGTGGAAATCATGAATATTTTTCAAGGACTTAATAATGAAGGGGTTACAATTGTTATGGTAACCCATGAACCAGATATTGCACAGTATACAAAGAGGAAGGTCGTTTTTAGGGACGGTATTATTATAGAAGATGCACTAATAGCAAATAGGCGAGGTGTATAGCTATGAATTTAAAAGAAAGTATTACCCTTGGCTTTAAGCAGCTCTTAAGTAATAAGGGGCGGACTTTCCTCACAATGCTTGGTATGTTTATTGGAGTCGGAGCAGTTATTATGATTTTAGCCTTAGGAGCTGGTTTTAAAGAATATACAAAGAAGTTTTACAGTAATATTGGTCTTGGGGCTTTTCAAGTAAGCTGTAAAGATCAATCCCCCCATTTAAGACTGACACCAGAGGATTTTGAAGTCATTAAGTCTATGCCAGAGATCGAATCATTTGTTGGAGCTATCTGGGAAAGCGGAACTGTTTATAACCGAAAAGGTGAAACTAGAAGAGTTTCATTATTTGGATCAGAACCTGAATATACAAGTACTGTAGAAAAGTTAAAGTTGCTGTCAGGGAGGCTTTATACAGAAAAGGATAAAGAAATAGCAGCCAGAGTAGTTGTCATTTCAGATCTTCATGCTAAGCTGATTATGGGGCAGACCAATTATAAGAATGTTCTTGGAAAAACAGTTGAAGTCAAAATTGATGAGCAGACAGAGACGTTTGAAATAATTGGGGTTTATAAAAGTGATATGCCAAGTAATACGCCTCAGCAGTTTCAAGAAAATGCTTTAGGTGAATACCCTATGTATACGGCAATCACAACAATGGATATTATTACAAAAGCAGGGGGAAATGTATCTCTTGCTTACGGCTCAATAAAAATGGAGTATGATCAAAAAGAAATATCGAGTCAAGTACGTTTGCTTCTGAACAGAAGACATCAGCAAAAGGATAGTTATAATGTAAATACGGTGGCAGATTTCATAGATTTTGCGAATAACATGCTTAATATGATTACATTATTCATTAGTGCTGTAGCAGGAATTTCGCTGCTTGTAGGCGGTGTTGGCATTATGAATATTATGCTCGTAACCGTTAAAGAAAGAACCAGGGAAATAGGAGTTAGAAAAGCTCTTGGTGCATCTAATAAAGTGATATTAAGACAATTCCTTATAGAAGCACTTATCTTGACTATTATAGCTGGAACGATCGGGATGCTTTTAGGCTATATCGGGTCTGTTGTTGTCGGAGGGATGTACAATATACAAGCCAAGCTTACGATAGGGATGATTGCATTTTCAGTTGGAACATCAACAGCGATAGGCTTGTTATTTGGAGTCTATCCAGCGTATCAGGCCGCAAGACTTGATCCCGTTGAATCATTAAGATACGAGTAGAGAGGGAGGGGATGGCATGAATGAAATTATTAAAAGTGCACTTAGTCAGCTTAAAAGTAACAAACTAAGAACCTTCCTTACAATGCTAGGGATGTTTATTGGAATAGGCGCAGTTATTATTATATTAAGTGTTGGAGAAGGGGTTAAGGCTTATTTTAATAAGGAATTTTCTGTCCTTGGAAAAGGAACTATTGAGATTAGCACAACAGAGTATTCAAAGGAAAATATGATTACCACTGAGGATCTGGAAATCCTCAGTGAAATTCCACAGGTAAAAACGGCTATGAATTATCATAACGGTTATTACGCAACAACTCAAAATTACAAAAAAGATATTAAAGATGCAGTAGTGGCAGGGATTCCTTATAATATCAATGAAGTAAGACCTTTTGAGATTATTGAAGGACGCATGATCAGTGAAACTGATGAAGGACTAAGAAGCAATGTGATGGTTGTTGACAGCAACTTTTCAAGGGTTATGTACAATCGTTCAAACCATAAATATGCTTTAGGGAAAACAGTTGAGATAAATATAGGGGGAGAACCTCAATCTTTTGAAATTGTTGGCGTTATCAAAAGTACAGTGCCTTCTATTGTTCCGGTTGATCGGATTCCACTTATCTGCTACATACCTTTTACAACCTTAGACAGAATTATTGGTAATGGAGATGGTAAAAGCTATGACAGCTTTGTAATTATCCATGATGAATATGATGCTAACGATTATAGTTACTCGATCCAAAGGATTCTTGAGAAAAGGCATGGCAAAAAAGGTATTTATAAGGTAGCCCCCATAACAAAACAGGCTGAAGAAATGAATAAGATTATTAATACACTCAACATTTTCGTAAGCCTCGTAGCCGCTGTATCGCTTGTCGTAGGGGGAATAGGTATTATGAATATTATGCTTGTTACTGTAAGAGAAAGAACGAGAGAAATAGGGGTCAGAAAAGCTTTGGGGGCCACGGATAAACAAATTCTTCTTCAGTTTTTGATTGAAGCCCTTATTTTAACTGTAGCAGGCGGGATTATTGGGATGATTATTGGTTATTTGGGCGGTATACTTATTGCCAACCTTGTCAATGTAACTGCTAAGATGACTTTTGGGATGATTATTTTCTCTGTTGGAACATCCAGTATTATTGGACTTACTTTTGGTGTTTATCCAGCCTATAAGGCTGCAAAGATGGACCCTGTTGAAGCGTTAAGATTTGAATAAAGGAGTGAAATTATGAAGTTTAAAAATTATTTATTAAAAACAGCTTCAGCTGTTATGATCGGTGTTATAGCACTTTCTACGCCGCTTTATGCTGCTGAGGCAAAACCAGTATTAAAAGTAGAAGATGCAATAAAGTCAGCAATAGCATATAGTAATGAAATATCTATTAACAGTATTCAGTACGAAGCTTTAAAGGAGCAGTTAAAACTAAATGACACGACGTATTATCAGCATCAGACTATCTACTTAACAAAAGCGAAGAATGAGCAGCAAAGAAAAGTTGTTGAAGATACGATAGCTCACGATATTAGAACGAAGTATACTGATATGCTTGTTATGCAGAAAGAAATAAGTACGCTAGGTAAGAATATAGACATTGGTTCAAAAGAACTGATCCAAATGAGCCTGAAAAACAAAAAGGGACTCGTAAATCCAGTACTTTATCAAAGCAAAGAGATTGAAGTTGGGAGTTTAAAGGCAACAAAGCTTTCAAAAGAAGAAGAACTAAAAAATGCACAGGTATATTTTAAAGTGATTACGGGTAAAGATGTAGCAAAATATACTTTGGATGAAACAATCAGCTATGAGCCATTTAGAATTAAAGGGTCTGTAGAAGGGTATATTAACAGCAAAATAGAGATTTATCTTCAGTATGATAAGGAGCTTTCTAAATTGAAAGAGGATAATGTTCTTAGAGAAGGCGATGCACCACCTACTTTAGCAGATTATCTAGCTAAAAAAGGTGATGCGAAGACAACAACACTTAAATTAGAAGAGACGCAGAAGAACCTGAAACAATCATTAATTACCAGCTATTCAGCCCTCTTAAGTTTAGAAGAACAAATTAGTTCAGCAAAACTTCAGATAGACCTTATGGAGAAAAAGTTAAAATCTGCCGAATTGCGTTATAATGCAGGAATGATAAGTGTTGTAGAATACGATAAGCAAGTAGTGGCTAAACAAGAAGCAGAGCTTAGCTTAGCAAAGCTCATAAATAAATATAATGGCCTTAGCGAAAGAATTGAAAAACCGTGGGTAGCTGCTGCAGGAGATTTTTAATTTATAAGGATAGAAAAAGAAGTTCATAAAATGAGCTTCTTTTTTGTATGTTTTCTTATAGATATAAATATTTATTTGATTGTATGTGAGAGTACTATTAAGACTTTTTGCATATGCCAGCATTGTCTATAATCTTTTTTATATGGAATTTGTAGGCTTTTACTAAAGATTGTATAAGTATTGAGATATATTTTTTAAATAACTTAATAAGCAGAACAATGACTAGAGATGAATGAATGCTTTGATATTTCAGGTTAATAAAAAGGATATTATCAGCTAGAGTATCATCATGAATTAAGATCCGGTATATAATACTACAATAACAGATTTTTTGGAATTTTTTGTTGACCTTTTGAATATTAGTGAGTATAATTTTTATGACATGTTTAATGTCAGTAAACAAAAAGTTTATTTTTATTTCATATAGATAAAACTGAAGAGGGAGGCCGGTACATGGATATTGGTGCAAAAATTAATCAGCTCAGGAAGAAAAATGGTTTAACTCAGGAAGAATTAGCCGATAGATGTGAACTTTCCAAAGGGTTTATATCGCAAGTAGAAAGAGGGCTCACATCACCTTCAATTGCTACACTTATTGATATATTAGAGTGCCTTGGAACTAATCTTAAGGATTTCTTCAATGAATCGAGTCAGGAAAAGATAGTTTTCACCAAAGAAGATGTTTTTGAGAAAGAAGATAAAGAAGATGGGAATATGATTACATGGCTTATCCCCAATGCACAAAAAAATGATATGGAACCTATCCTTATTACGATTGAGCCGGGTGGAAAGTCTACCATTGATGCGCCGCATGAAGGAGAAGAGTTTGGGTATGTAGTAACAGGCAACATTTACGTGCATTTAGGAAGTAAAAAGTTCAAAGCAAAAAAGGGAGACAGTTTTTATTTTAGGCCGACCAGTGATCACTACCTTCATAATACCGGTAAAACAAAAGCTACAGTGCTCTGGGTTGCTACCCCGCCAAGTTTTTAAAGGAGTAAGGATAAGTTATGACAGATAAGACGATAGAAAAAGATTATATTATTGATTTGAAAAACATCTGTAAGTCATTTGATGATACGTATGTATTAAATGGGATCAGTATGTATATAAGACGCAATGAATTTCTTACGCTGCTTGGGCCCAGCGGATGTGGAAAGACGACACTTCTCCGTATTATAGGGGGATTTGAGCAGCCAAGTGGAGGAGAAGTTTATTTTGAAGGGGAAAATATTGCAAGCTTGCCTCCTTATAAAAGAAAGATTAATACGGTATTTCAAAAGTATGCTCTTTTTCCCCATATGAATGTTGAAGAAAATATTGCATTTGGACTGCATATTAAAAAGTTAGACAAAAAGCTTATCAGGAAAAAGGTTAGTGAAATTTTAGAACTTGTAGACCTTCAGGGCTTTGAGAAAAGATCAGTTGATTCTCTAAGCGGCGGCCAGCAGCAGAGAATAGCTATTGCAAGGGCTTTAGTTAATGAGCCAGAAGTATTGCTTCTGGATGAACCGTTAGGGGCTCTTGATTTGAAGCTGAGAAAGGGCATGCAGCTGGAACTTAAGAAAATCCAGCAGAAGATAGGCATTACTTTTATTTATGTCACACATGACCAAGAAGAGGCCCTTACCATGTCAGATACCATTGCCATCATGCATGAGGGGAAAATTCAGCAGATAGGAACACCGGTAGATATTTATAATGAGCCTAAAAATGCATTTGTAGCTGATTTTATTGGAGAAAGTAATATCTTATCAGGCATGATGCTAAGGGATTACTTAGTTGAGTTCCAAGGGGTAGTATTTCCATGCGTAGACAGGGGATTTGGAGAAAATACACCGGTTGACGTTGTCGTAAGGCCAGAAGATGTACAACTTGTGAGCGAAAAAGAAGGCATGCTCTCTGGCAGGGTTGAATCGGTAACTTTCAAAGGCGTACATTATGAAATGATGATTCGTACAGATGCATTTGTATGGACAGTTCACTCAACGCTTATGTCAAAAGTTGGCGAAATTACCGGGATGGTTATCCAGCCAGAAGATATTCATATTATGAAAAGGAGATAGGCTGTATGTATAGAAAGTCTCTTGCGTATCCTTATTTAATATGGGCTGCCATTTTTATTGCTGCGCCGCTGTTACTTATTGTTTACTTTAGTTTTTTTAAAGATGGGGTATTTACATTACATAATTATCAAAAATTTTTAGAGGATTACTACATAGAAGCACTTATAAGATCGATTCATCTTGCCTTTGTAAGCACTGTAATCTGCCTTGTTATGGCCTACCCGCTTGCTATGATCTTAAGCAGCAGGCAGATGACGAATAAAGAAATTATATTGCTGCTTGTCGTGCTGCCAATGTGGATGAATTCCTTACTTAGAACTTATGCATGGGCAAGTCTGCTTGAAAATAACGGGGTAATTAACAGCATTTTAAATGCCCTCAATGTTCCTAAAGTTCAATTTTTATATGGCAATGGAGCAGTTATATTTGGTATGGTTTATAATTTTTTCCCTTTTATGGTTCTTCCTATTTATAATGTGCTGTGCAAGATAGATAGATCGCTGGTAGAAGCATCTTACGATTTAGGGGCTAATAAAATTACTACATTTCGAAGAGTGATTCTGCCTCTAAGTATGCCAGGAGTCATAACAGGAATGATTATGGTATTTATGCCTGCCCTTACAACATTTCTTATTACCCGGTTACTTGGAGGCGGAAAGGTAATACTAATCGGCAATATTATAGAAGAGCAATTTACAAGAACAAGGGATATGGGATTCGGATCCGCAGTATCCATGATTCTAATGCTTATTGTTCTTGGAACATTATCTTTTATGTCGAAAAAAGATTCACTAGATAAAGGAGGCGGATTATTTTGAGTCGTTTCTTAAAAAGGGCCTATGTTCTATTTATTCTTTTGATGATGTATGCACCTATTGCACTCCTCATGGTTTTTTCTTTTAATAACTCTAAGCTTCCTATTTGGAGTGGGTTTACATTAGATTGGTATATTAAAATGTTTAATAATGCAGGCGTTCAGGAAGCTTTTATGTATACGCTCATCATTGCAGTGTTATCTTCACTGGGAGCAACTGTTATTGGTACTTTTGCGGCTATAGGTATTCATCAGATGACAGGATGGAAAAAAAATATAATCATGAACATTACTTATATTCCGCTACTAAGTCCAGACATTGTAATCGGTATATCACTGATGATGCTTTTCTCTGTACTTAAGCTGCCCTTCGGACTTGTTACACTTATTGTATCTCACATTACATTTAGTATACCTTATGTCATCTTATCTGTAACGCCAAAGCTGAAACAGATGAACTATAATCTTTATGAAGCAGCACTTGACTTAGGAGCAACGCCAGGATACGCCTTTAAAAAAGTTATTTTCCCTGAAATTATGCCGGGGGTGATAGCAGGAGCGTTTATTGCTTTTACATTATCTATTGATGATTTTGTAGTCAGTTTCTTTAACAAAGGGGCCAGAGAAGAAACTTTGCCAATTAAAATTTATGCAATGGCACGTAAAGGTGTAAATCCAACAATTAATGCTATTTCTACTATTATGTTTACAACGATCATTGTTATTTTATTAGGAATAAATATAAGAGCAAACAAAAAAGCTAAAGTACTAAATGCTAGAAAATAAAGTAAAAGAACTTAAGTTTTAATGCTGCTAAAGGGGATAAAACAAATGAAAAAATGGACCAAGATTACTATGAAAGCTGCCATTATGTTTTTGGCAGCGCTGCTAACAGGCTGCGCATCAAATAAGCCTTCCATTACTGTTTATAACTGGGGAGACTATATTGACCCAAAAGTAAATGATTTGTTTACTGAAGAAACTGGTATTAAAGTCGTATACGCTGAATACGCCAACAATGAAGAAATGTATGCAACTGTTGAACCAGGCAATGTAAATTATGATGTTATCTTTCCATCAGATTATATGATTGAGAAGATGATAAGTGTAGATATGCTAGAGCCTATAGACACTTCTAAACTCACACATTATACTCAGATTGACGAGAGATTCAAAGCACTTCAATTTGATCCAGAAAACCGCTATTCAGTGCCTTATATGTGGGGAACAGTAGGTATTGTTTATAATACAAAAATGGTTAATGAGCCAGTAGACAGCTGGGATATTTTATGGAATCCTAAGTATAAGGGACAGATTTTTATGTATGATAGTGAAAGAGATTCGATCATGGTTGCACTTAAAAAGCTTGGATATTCTATGAATACAAGAGATAAAGCACAGTTAGAAGAAGCAAAAGCACTTCTGATTGAGCAAGCGCCTCTTGTTCTAGCTTACGTAGGAGATGAAGGCAAGGGGAAAATGGCAAATGAAGAAGCAGCACTTATGGTTGCCTGGTCAGGAGATGCTATGGTTATGATAGAAGAAAACCCTGATTTAGCTTATGCTGTTCCAAAAGAAGGATCAAATTACTTTGTAGATTCAATGGTGATTTCAAAAGGGAGTAAAAATATAGAAGCTGCCCATAGATATATTGACTTTTTATGCAGAGCAGACATAGCTGCTAAAAATGCTGCCTATATAGGCTATTCTACCCCTATCAGTGCAGCAAAAGACTTATTACCTGAGGATGTTAAAAATAGTGAAGTAGCTTATCCAAATGAGGAGATGATTAATAATCCTCTTACTGAGATGTTTAATGATCCATCAGATCTTATTGAAGTATATAGTAATATTTGGACGCAGGTAAAAGCTTCCAATTCATAAGTATAAATATTTAAAAAGCAGCAGTTTGTTAGGCGCTTTTAAAATGTCTGTTAAATTAGACTACGGTATGAATTTATTCTTTGAAAATTGGAAAAACTAAGTTATAATAAAGACATAATATAGAAAACGGAGGTAGGGGCATGGAAGAAACAACATTAGGTGAAGAATTAGATTTTTTAGATGATGAATATGAGATAGATGATACAAATGATGGTATAGAATCAATGCCGATGACAAGTTACCCTAATCAATGGAATGCATGGACTTCTTTGATTCTAGGAATAGTTGGTTCACTGGGCTGGATTGTGCCAATTATTGGCCTTCCAGTTACTATTGTAGGGACTGTTCTTGGGGCTGTGGGGATCAAAAATAAAAGTATGAGAGGCATCGCTATTGCAGGATTTGTTGTGAATGTTGTTTTTCTGACAGCATCTATTGCTAAAGGGATTATAGACATTATCAGATACTTAAAAAAAACAAATTAAATTAAAAGGTTGCTGAAGAAGCAATCTTTTTTTGATTCATGGGCCCATAATCACCGATTATTTGAAAGACGCATACAATATTGATAAGCGGATTACATTAGGGGGGAAAGGATGCGGTGTATAAAAATGTAATTATAATTAATAGTGATACTTTAGGAAGAGGAGATGCTGAAGTCGGACGTACGCTGTTAGGCACATTCCTCAGAAAGCTGCTTGCAAGTATCGATAAACCAGATGCAATTATATTTTATAATTCCGGAGTAAAACTTGTTATTAGAGGGTCTTACTTTATAGATATATTAGATGGACTTGAATGCGAAGGCGTTGAATTATTAGCTTGTGGAACATGTGTATACAAAGCATGCAGAGATAGTTCACTTGAAGTAGGAAGAATAACAAACATGGAAGAAATTGCAGATATCCTGTTAAAAGCAGATAAAGTTATTACCCTTTAAGACGTGGTCGTTAAAAGTAAAATATTTCATAAAAATACCCCCTTGGACAATTATGCCAAGGGGGTATTTTATTCTTCTTCTGGCTGAAGCTCGATAGCTAACTCTTTGATCACACGAATAATAGTATCTATATCAGATAATTCAATAACATTAACTGAACCATTTATATAAGTTTGAAGACTGTTTGTTGAAAGAGACAGCATGTTGGTCTGGCTTGCCTGCCAGCTGCCATAAGGATTAGCTTTAGAGGTAATAATACGCAGGGGAATATTGCCTAGCGTGCCATGCTCAAGAATGACCTTTGCATTATTAGAAAGCTTAAGCTTTTCTTCAATCATATTTCTATTCCATATTTTTTCAAGACCAATACCAGTATTTAGAAGTCGTAGTTCATGGGGGAGAGAAGGGTTAGGATTCAAAGTTTTTTGGACCATTTCTGTATCGGATAATAATCTAAGAGCACCTACGTTCCGTATACCATTAATAAGAAAAGACTCGACAATCATAATATTATTAAATTTACTACAGAAATCTGGTGCCGCTCCGTCGATTAAAACTATACCAGCAACTTCTTCAGGATAAAGCTGAGCATACCTAATGGCTTCAAGTGATCCCATGGAATGTGCGACAAAAATAATTGGGAATGGATATTCTGCGTTATGTAAAACTTCATGTATTTCGGAAACTATTGTATCAATATCACGGGCTTCTTTTGTAAGATCACTCCAGCCATAGCCGGGTTTGTCATAAACAGCCTTCGAAAATTCATCAGGAAGTTTTGAAAAGATAGGATACATTTCTGTATAAGGAACAGAGGCACCTATATTTGATGTAAAGACTAATGAAAGATCAGACTTGCCGGAAGACGTATAAAGGTGCATGTTATACCCATTTATATCAGCTAATTTGCCGACACGCCCGTATTGATCAGCATCAGCATAAACACTAAAGGTCTGATAAAGATAACCTATTATAAATAAAAAGATCAGTGAAAGATATAGAAATATTGCTTTGTTTATTTTTTGATTTTTACCGTATTTTCCGAGCACCATTTTTTTATTTTTTACCATTGTTCTATCTCCTAATAAATGACATAAATACCTTTCTATTATAGATTTTCTTTTATTATAACATAAATTTTGTATTAATTTGAGTTTATAGTTAAAAAAATATCGAAATATAAGAGAAGCGATGAGCCGGAAGTATAGGCAATAGAGGCAATACAATATTTGTAAGCTAAAAATACTATCATTATCAATGAAAATAATGTATATTATAATAATGTATAACATGTAAGTTTTAAATGTTGGTATCCTGTTAAGGAGTTGAAAAAATGGAAATAAATATGATTAAAGACCTGTTTAGTACTAAGATACCAAATGAAAATATTTTAGTTGATGAACCTATGAAAGATCATACATCTTTTAAAATCGGCGGGACGGCAGATGTATTTATCACTCCGACAAGCACCGAAGAACTGGTAAATGCCGTTCAAATTTGCAGTAAAAATCAAATGAATTATTATATAATAGGAAATGGAAGCAATTTATTAGTAGATGATCGGGGTTTTAGAGGCGTTATCATACAAATTAGTAAAAATCTCAGTCATATTGAGATAGAAGATACAATGATTACAGCTTACAGCGGGGCACTGCTTTCTAAAATAGCCAATACAGCACTTAGCCATGAACTCACAGGTTTTGAGTTTGCTCAGGGCATTCCAGGGACCTTGGGCGGAGCAGTTGTGATGAATGCGGGGGCGTATGGCGGTGAATTAAAAGATGTTATTGTTGATGCAGAAGTTATGGATCAGAATGGGCAAATTAAAATACTTACAAAAGATGAATTAGCATTAGGCTACCGAACAAGCTGTATTCAGGCGAATAAATATATTGTACTAAGAGCTAGGTTGCGTCTTGAAAAAGGAGATAAAGTAAAGATATTAGCTACCATGAAAGACCTGGCAGAAAGAAGAAGAGATAAGCAGCCATTGGAGATGCCAAGTGCGGGCAGTACTTTTAAACGGCCAGAAGGTTATTTTGCAGGCAAGCTTATTATGGATGCTGGACTAAGAGGTTATAAAATAGGTGGAGCGATGGTATCAGAAAAGCACTGTGGTTTTGTAGTTAGTGACGGGACGGCTACATTTAAAGACGTACAAGAGCTTATAAATTATGTACAGCGTACAGTCAAAGAAAAGTTTAATGTGGATTTACAACCTGAAATAAAGATAATAGGGCACTTAGGATAAGATTATATTTAGGAGGCAGTTATGAACTTTATCATAGTAACAGGGATGTCTGGAGCAGGAAAAAGCAGTGCCATCAAGTTTTTTGAAGATATGGGCTACTATTGTGTAGATAACCTTCCGCCTACTTTAATTACAAATTTCGCAGAACTTATTGTACCGCAAAAAGATAAATTAAGTAAAGTTGTCCTCGGGATTGATATTAGAGGAGGTGTTTTATTTTCAGATCTCTTTAGCAGCCTCCATGATTTAAAATCATTAGGGCATACGTATGAAATTGTTTTTTTCGACTGCAGTGACACAGAGCTTATTAAAAGGTATAAAGAAACCAGAAGGCTTCACCCCCTTGCACGCAGTGAAAGGGTCGAAGAAGGCATTCAAAGAGAAAGAGAAATTTTAGTAGAAATGCGCTCTAAGGCACATCATATCATTGATACGTCTTATATGCTTCCAAAGGACACAAAAGAAGTTCTGTTTAAGATATATAATGAAGAAAAAGCATTTAATAGCTTGATGATAACCATTCTTTCTTTTGGTTTCAAATACGGAATGCCTATAGATGCTGATCTTATTTATGATGTAAGGTTTGCGCCTAATCCTTATTATATCCCTGAAATGAGGCCGTATACCGGAAATGATGAAATCGTAAAAAATTATGTAATGCAGTTTGAGGTTACCCAAATATTTCTTTCAAAATTAAAGGATATGATTAGTTTTTTAATACCAAACTATATGCATGAGGGAAAGAATCAATTAGTTATTGGTATCGGATGTACGGGAGGAAAGCACCGTTCAGTTACGATTGCCAATGCCCTTTATAAATTTTTACAAGATGAAGGACATACTGTAATGATTCAGCATAGAGATATTGATAAAGATAGTAAAAGAGGGAAATAATATGAAACGAAGAGAAGAGGCACTTAAGGTTGTTGTTATAGGCGGAGGAACTGGCCTATCAACGATGCTGAAAGGAATTAAAAAATATACTTCTCATGTCACAGCTATTGTAACAGTATCAGATAATGGTGGGGGATCAGGCAAAATAAGAGAAGAAATGGGAATAATGCCTCCAGGAGACATTAGGAACTGTTTAGTTGCATTAGCTAATACAGAGCCTATTATGGAAAAAGTACTTCAATACCGTTTTAAGGATGGGGCACTAAAGGGGCAAAATTTAGGGAACTTGTTTTTAGCTGCACTTACAGATATTACAGGAAGCTTTGAACAAGCAGTGAAAGTCACTGGAAATGTTCTGGCGATTACTGGAAAGGTTATTCCTGTTACACTTGAAAATGTACATCTTTATGCAGAATTTGAAAATGGGAGAAAGATTGAAGGTGAAACCCAAATCGTTGATTATGGGAAGAAAACCCATATTCTTATTAAAGATATCATGCTTAACC
The DNA here is from genome assembly GCA_937981575.1 of uncultured Clostridia bacterium. Lineage (GTDB taxonomy): Bacteria > Bacillota > Clostridia > Lachnospirales > Cellulosilyticaceae > FMMP01. The sequence goes on from CALJNR010000057.1 coordinate 16,814, forward strand.
CGGTAAGGCCAAGGCCTGTAAAAGAAGCTATTTACGCACTTCAGGAAGCAGATGTTATTATTTTAGGTCCAGGCAGCTTATATACAAGTATTATACCTAACCTGCTTGTTGATCTCATTCCAACGCTTATAGCAAGATCGAAAGCACATAAAATTTATGTTGCCAATATTATGAGTCAGCCTGGAGAAACGACAGGTTTTTCGATAGAAGATCATATAAGTATTTTGGAAAGTTATATTGGAGAACATGTCATTAATAGTGTTGTCGTAAACAATGAAGAGATCCCGCGTATCTACGTTGATCAATATATAGAAGAGGGGGCAGAGGTTTTAAAGTTTGACAGTCAGCATGAGATCTGGCAGTTTACAGAAAGGATAGAAGCCCCTCTTGTTAAAATTCATAAAGATCGGAAGCTTATTAGACATGATTCAGAAAAACTAGCTGAATGTATATTTAAGGACTTTAATTATTAAAATTACATAAAAGAGGTGACGAATATGTCCTTTTCCTCCGATGTAAAAAAAGAACTCACATGTGTTCCTTTGGGAACAAGACATTGTATGATTGCAGAAATTGCTGCACTTCTTATTATGTCAGGAGAAATTAAATATGAAAATGAGTTGTATTCTATTAAATTCCAAACAGAAAATGCAGCTATCGCAAGAAAATACTTTACAATGATTAAAAAAACTTTTAATATAAATACAAAGGTAGTCTTTAAAATAAATAAAAAGTTTCATAAAAAGCAGACTTATATTCTTCAGGTTAAAGATAATGAAGCTTCCTTGAAAATATTAAAAGCAACTACAATTCTTAAATCTCACGAAGACAAGCCTATTATAAGAGATTATGTGGATTTGACGATTATACAAAGTATTTGCTGTAAAAGAGCTTACCTAAGAGGAGCATTTTTAGGAGCAGGGTCGGTAAGTGATCCGGAAAAAGGGTATCATCTTGAATTCGTAAGCCCAACTTTAAAGCATGCCGAATATATTCAGGAAGTGATGAGTACACTTGAAATGGATCCTAAAATTGTTCCGCGTAAAAATAATTATGTTGTATATCTTAAGGAAGGTACGCAGATAGTTGACTTGCTTAACATCATTGGGGCTCACATTGCGCTTATGGAGCTTGAAAACATTCGCATCATAAAAGAAGTACGTAATAATGTGAATCGCATAGTTAATTGTGAAACAGCTAATCTTAAAAAAACAGTATCTGCCGCTGTTCGTCAGGTACAAGATATAGAGTATATACAAAATACAATAGGTATTTCTGCTTTGCCTGATAACTTGCAAGAAGTAGCTGTATTCCGATTGGAATATCCAAGTGCTACGCTGAAAGAATTAGGAGAACTTATTAGGCCACCGGTTGGAAAGTCTGGGATTAACCATAGGTTAAAAAAAATAAGTGAGATTGCAGAGGAAATTAGACAAACACGAGGAGGAGTTAAAAATGGTTAAAGAGGTTATTAAACTAGAATTAAAGAATGGACTTGAGGCAAGGCCGGCAGCATTATTTGTTCAGATTGCCAGCAAATATGAGAGCCATATTTATGTTATTGTAAACGAAAAGCAAGTTAATGCTAAAAGTATTATGGGTATGATGTCACTAGGTGCTATTAAAGGGCAAAACATCGAAATAATGGCTGATGGTGAAGACGAAGAAGAAGCTGCAACAGCTTTAATAAGATTTTTAACAACTCAAGAAGTTACAGAATAGAGAATAAATACTAGAGACATATTACCTGCTAAGAAAGGTAATATGTCTCTTATAGTATTGAAGGCACAAGAAGTGCACTGATTACATATTATATAGTTCTTCAGCCTGGTCCCAATCTACCACATTAAACCAGTCATCAATATAGGCTCCGCGGTCGTTTTGGTGCTTTAAGTAATAAGCATGTTCCCAGACATCTAGTGCAATAATAGGCCTAAATCCAAGAGGAATAGGCGTGTTTTGATTACGGGTGGTAGCAAGCCGCAAGTTTCCTGAATCATCCTTTAATAGCCAAGTCCATCCAGAACCAAAGAGGTCTAAAGCCGTTTCTTTAAAAGTATTTTTAAAGCTGTCAAAGCTGCCAAAGGTCCTGTTGATTGCTGCACTTAAGTTGCCGTCAGGTCTACCACCGCCCTCGGGGGACATGATCTGCCAAAAGAAAGTATGATTATAGTGCCCGCCGCCATTATTGACCACATCTTCGGCTATATCACTAGGGAGTCTGTTTGGATTACGCAGTAGTTCTTCGAGTGTTAAATTAAATAGTCTGGGATATTTAGATAAAGCTTTGTTGAGTTCATCCACATATTTGCGGTGATGACCGTCGTGATGAACCCGCATTGTTTCTTCGTCAATGTAAGGTTCCAAAGCATCATAGTCATAAGGAAGAGGAGGAAGCTGATAACGTCCGTTAGGAGTCATACCGTTAGGAGTCATACCGTTAGGAGTCATACCGTTAGGAGTCATACCGTTAGGAGTCATACCGTTAGGAGTCATACCGTTAGGAGTCATACCGGTAGGAGTCATACCGGTAGGAGTCATACCGTTAGGAGTCATACCGTTAGGAGTCATACCATTAGGAGTCATACCGGTAGGAGTCACGCCGTTAGGAGCCATACCGGTAGGAGGCATGGTGTGGGGCATCATATCATCAGATGGCATAGCATCTGACATCATGTGATGATCAGTCATATTATTAGAAACAGGTGCAGCCGCAGCAAAGTCATTCCTTCTGAAGCCTGCAGCAAGAGGTATTAATAATAAAGGTAATAAGTCTTTCATTGGAGGATAATCCTTTCATAATAATTTATTATAGAGAAACAATACATACACTTAAGTTACTTGTGGTTCAGAGTTATTTTTAAGAATGATTTTACATCATGCATCTTTGTGAGGAACTTAAATTTAAAATATGAGATCTATAATCTCTGTAATATAATATTAATTAAGGATAAATTTGGAACCACTTTGCTTGACATTTATAGAAATTTGTATTATTTGAGAGAAAAAAAATAATCTATAGCTTTTTTTATGGTCTATAAATTCATATGAGACTCTAAAGGGACATATATTAGTAATAATAGAACCATTTATAATAGAGAGAATATAAAGGGGAAGACCATATGAGTAGTCATAGTATATTAATTTATGGGGCAGCAAATTGTGAGATTGCTGGTGCATTAGACTTTGAACTTAACCGGATTACGCAAATCAATCAGCCAGATGTGAAGATATTTGCGCGCGGCTACCTCTTTAATAATAGTTGTATGTCTATGTACCGCAGATTTAAGGGACTTAAAGATAATGTGCAAGAAGTAACACAAGGAGGTATGCACGAATATTTTTATAATGGAGCTGAAACAATTAAAACCTGTGAGCTTAAAATGAGTACCTCCTCAGAAAAGGCTTTGGAAGATTTCTTGAATGAAGGGGTTCAGAGACTTATGGATGACGAGATTATCTTAATCCTAATAGGACAAGGCAATTTAGACGGAATGTTTATGGATTTTCTGCAGAACCCTGCGTTTTATATGCCCTATGAAAATATTTTTAAAATCATTAATCAGTGTTTTAAAGGAAAGATAAAAAAGCTTCATCTCATCATTGATGTATCCAATTGGCATAATGTGTATATGCCCTTATGTTTAACTAGGGCTCATTTTATTGATACTATTTTTATTTATGAACGAAGCAGGCCGTTAAGCATCTTCCCAATCTGTAACTGGATTGAAGGCGTATTTGATCGAGAATGTCATTGGGCGTTATTAACCTATATGAATTGGGGCGGCTATAAAGTAGACAGCCATCCTTTATGGTGGGGGCTTTGTAAAAACAAGTGGGATGAATATGTTCAGTTTCCATCAGCAAGAAGTTTCGAAGCGTTTTATACGGTTTATAAAAAAGTCGTTCTTCACAAGGGCATACATAAAAATATTTACAGCAAGGAGCTAAGAAAAAGAGGAATTGCTCACTGCACATACATGACAGCAAAAGAGATCAAAGACTATTTTGATACGGAATATTTTAGCAGCAGATATGGAGATGAGGTCGATAAATGGCTGAATGAACTAAAAATCTGTACAGATTATTATAAATGATAGATTTTTAGGGCGTATACCTATATAATATAAATTAACCAGATCTTACTAAAATAAGACAAACAAGGTATAAGCTGATAAAAGGAGGAACAGATTTGAAGAAACGACGAAAGCTGATAAACTACCCGCAAATAATGATAATGTTGGGGATATTTTGTTTTTTTTATGCCATGACCCTTGCATCTAGTCCAACTGCTATTAAAATAGGATTAGAGTCTGTATATAAAGATGCTGCAAGCATCATTCTATCTAGTCAAAGGAATATAGCTGTTGGGTACTTTGAAGACAACTTCTTTAGAACAGAGGGCAGACTAAGTGCCAATAGTATTGTCATTAAAAAGGCTGCAGAAGACTTTTACTTCGTAGGAAACGCCTATAGGACATTGCAGGCAGCCCAAGAAGCAGCAGCAGCTTATGGGAGTGGAGCAGCGGCAGCTTATTTAGAACCAGGAATGTACTGCGTTTATACAGCATTTTATAATGACAGACTTGTTAAAGTGCCATCTTCTTTAACAAGAATAGCTGTTTATAATAGCAGCGGCGAGCTTATCTTTGTAAGCGAAAACAAAGACATGCCTTTAGTTTTTCAGGGGTCTGAAAACAACTTATCCTTTCCGGTGACGCAAGTAGGCAACAGTCGGAAATACAGAGGGGCTATCGGTGTAGTAAATGGCCAATCAGGGGGACTTACTGCAGTAAACAGTGTGGATATTGAAGAGTATTTATATGGGGTTGTCCCTGTTGAAATGGCACCATCATGGCCGATAGAGGCTTTAAAGGCGCAGGCAGTAGCAGCAAGGTCGATAGCTATTTTCCAACACAATAGATATTTAAACAGGGGCTATAATTTAGTGGATACCACGGCCAGCCAAGTCTATAGAGGTTATAGCGCCGAAAGCCCAAATTCGAATTTAGCTGTAGATGAAACCAGAGGCGAAGTCATTAAATATAATAATAAGGTTGCAGAAGCATTATACTTTTCTACCAGTGGAGGAGCCACGGAGGATGCAAAGTACGTATGGGGCAATGAAATCCCCTATCTTAAAAATGTGGCAGATACTTTTGAAACAGAACCTGCGCAAAAGCCATGGGTACGTACAGTCACATTAAGTGACATAAGCAGCTGCCTTGTGAAGCAAGGAATTAACATAGGAAGAGTTCAAGGGGTAGAACTTACATCGCGAACGCCTTCAGGCAGAGTGCAGGTGATGACTGTCATAGGTTCTAGTGGCTCCCATGTCGTAAAAAATGAAAATGTTAGAACTTTTTTGAGTGGAACACAGGAAGGCTCACTGAAAAGTAGATTGTTTAGTTTTCAAGGATTCATAGGCACTCCTGATGGAGGCAATTCTAGAGAAGTCATAACAATTATGTCAGCTGATAATATTATTCAAAAAGACCTTTCATCCGTTAAAGTTATGAGCGATGCAGGACTTCAAAGTTTATCACCAAATCCTTCCGCTTTGTCAAGTAATAGGCAGCAAGAATTAAAAGGAGAAACAGGAACTTCAAACAATAAAGTTTTGCAGAGTGAGATTGTATTTGGCGATCTTACAATCTATGGACAAGGTTTTGGTCATGGGGTAGGGATGTCGCAAAGCGGAGCGAGAGGCATGGCTAAAGCAGGCTATAATTATCGTGACATACTGATGCACTACTATAATGGAATAACAATAGAAAGATAGGTGACAGCAATGAAAACATCAGATTTTAACTTTGAGCTTCCAGAGAGGCTGATTGCACAGGTTCCTTTAAAAGACAGAACAACTTCAAGACTTATGCTGCTAAGTAAAGAGTCAGGAATTATAGCACATAAGCATTTCTATGATATTGCAGAGCACTTAAATCCAGGAGACTGCTTGGTACTCAACAACACACGAGTTATTCCTGCCAGACTGTTCGGTGAAAAGCATCCATCTGGAGGCAAAGTGGAATTTCTGCTGCTTACTAGAAAAGAAAACAAAACATGGGAAGTGCTTGTAAAGCCAGGGAAAAAAGCCAAAATAGGAGATGAAATCATATTTGGCGGTGGTATTCTAAGAGCAACGATTAAGGATATTATTGAAGACGGTAAAAGAATTGCTGAGTTTAATTTTGAAGGCATCTTTGAAGAGGTACTGGACAAGCTTGGTGAAATGCCGCTTCCCCCTTATATTCATGAAAAACTCGAAGATAAAGAGCGTTATCAGACGGTATATGCAAAATACGAAGGAAGCGCAGCGGCCCCAACAGCAGGGCTGCATTTTACCCATGAACTGCTAAGTCGAATAGAAGCTAAAGGGGTTAAAATTGCGTATGTTACACTGCACGTAGGACTTGGTACTTTTAGACCAGTTAAAGTAGAAAACGTATTGGAACATGATATGCATTCGGAGTACTATAGTATTGAGCCTGAAGATGCAAAGATCATTAATGAAGTCAAAGCCAGCGGCGGCAAAGTAATAGCTGTTGGAACAACCAGCACGAGAACACTAGAGTCTAGTGCAAAAGAAGATGGCATAATTGAAGCAGGAAGTGGATGGACGAGCATATTCATTTATCCCGGGTATCAGTTCAAATGTATAGATGGACTGATAACTAATTTTCATTTGCCGGAATCTACACTGATTATGCTTGTGAGTGCCCTGGCAGGCAAAGAAAATACCTTAGCGGCTTATCAGGAAGCCGTTAATAAGGAATATAGATTTTTCAGCTTTGGAGACGCCATGTTTATACACCCGTAACTGTATACCGAAACTGCCTATAGGTCTATGACACTAGGCAGTTTTTATATATCGAGTTTTAAATAAGCTGGCTGATTTGATTTAAAAAAAACATCTAAATAAGTAATAGGGAGCTAAATTATGCAGTTAAGATGGAAAGAGAAGTTTAAGATAGAGTTTGAGGACATTGACTTTACAGAGAAACTAGCTATGCACGGCATTGTACATTATATGCAGCAGATAGCAGCCAATCATGCTATTCAGTTAGGATTTAGTTTTTACAAAAGTGAAAATAAGTCTACATATTATTGGGTGATAGCAAGAGTTAAGTTTGAAATGCAGAAATACCCATGCTGGCAGGAAGAAATAAGCGTAGAAACTTATCCAGGAGGATATGACAAGCTTTTTGCTGTAAGGTTATTTGACATATTAGATGCTAGTGGAGAACAAGTAGGTCATATTATAGGCAATTATATTCTCATGGATGCAGAAACAGGAAGACCTGTTAAAATTAAAGGAATTAAAGAGCCGCTGAATGTTTTGGACTTCCCATATGGTGGAGAAAAGCTGGATAAAATTGATCTATCCTGCAGGATCGTAAAAGAGGATATTAGAAAAGCAAGATATACAGAGATTGATGTGAATAAACATATGAATAATGCCTATTATGTGAAATGGGTTGTGGATATGATTCCGCTCGAAGCGTTTTACCATAAGGAAATAGAAAGTCTTCAGCTTAATTATAATACCTCCGTTACCTATGATACAAAGGTTAAAGTAATAATGGGTGTCAATGACAAGGAGGAGCTTATTGTATACGGAACCAGCTTAGATGAAGAGACGAACTATTTTAGTGCAAAGCTTAGGATGAGAAGCATAAAAGTATAAAAGCATAAAATCAATACGCATATAACCTATAAATAAGTAAAGAGCTCCATAAGCTAAAAGTTTATTTATGGGTTATCAAATATTGTATTAAAAGGAGTACATAATGAAGCATATTTTAATTTCAGGAATGATTAATATTGAGACGACCTTAAAACTGGAAACGTTTCCGATTGAATATACGCCTGTGAACTATAATTTTTATGGGATAGACACTACGGTGTCAGGGGTTGCTTACAATGTAACGAAGGCTCTTAAGATACTCGGAAGTGAGCCAATTATTATGTCACTTATAGGTCAAGATATTTATGAACCTTTAATTTTTTCACAGCTTGAATGTGAACAGATAGATGCGGCTTATGTTAAACCTATTTTGGATGCTACTCCCCACTCTATTATTTTATACGATGATATGGGAAAAAGATCAATTCAGCTAGATTTAAAAAATGTTCAGGATTTCAAATATCCAGAAGAAAGTATCCAATCTGCTCTTGAAGGCATAGACCTTGTTGTTGCATGTAATATTAATTTTTCGAGAGATATTATGCGTTATGCAAAAGAAAAAGGGAAACAAATTGCTACAGATGTCCATGTACTAAAAGATATAGATGACAGCTATAACAAGGATTTTCTGGAGGCCTCCAATATTTTATTTTTAAGTAATGAAGGGATTATAGGGAACGAAACAACTTTTATGAAACAACTGATTGCAAAGTACCAAAACGATATTATTGTTATAGGAATGGGGTCACAGGGCGCAATGATTTATGTAAGGGCTGAAAATAAGATCCAAAGTTACCCGGCAGTTTCAACAAGAAAAGTAGTAAGTACAATAGGAGCAGGAGATGCACTGTTTGCAAGTTTTATTTATTTTTACAGCCAGACAAACGAGCCCTATCAGTCTCTGCAAACTGCTATATTATTTGCTTCCTACAAGATTGGGGAGAAGGGCGCAGCTAGTGGATTCTTAAGTGAAGCAGCATTAAAAGAAATAGAAGTTAAAAAAACTTATACTTATCTTTTAGAAAAATATTAGGAAAAATGTGAGGGAAACACTCTTTTTATTTCTGATTTTTATATATGGATATAATTTTTTGCCCTTGAATTTATTAGAAACATATGCTATCATTTGAGTAGAATTTTATCAAATATTGGTTTATTTTCAGACAATAGTACTATTAGTGGTAAATGATGCCGAATATTAATAAAGCCAATAACGAATGAATGAATTTCTATTCAGTAAAGGAGTGCAAGGATGAAGGAGAGGATAGTCTATACGGAGAAAGATTTATGCGTGGGATGCAATAAGTGTATTAATGGATGTCCTGTTAAAGAGGCTAATGTATCCGCTATTATTAATGGATGTAATATAGTAGAAGTTGATTCTCAGAAATGTATTGCTTGTGGGCACTGCATAGAAGCTTGTGATCATGGGGCCAGACAATATGATGACGATACAGAGCGGTTTATAAGTGATCTAAAAGTTGGAAAGAGAATTTCACTTTTAGCAGCTCCTGCTGTCCGGGCAAACTTTGCTGACTATAAAAAGCTTTTTGGTTATTTAAAGTCCTTAGGTGTTCAGCTTATTTATGATGTATCATTAGGTGCAGATATTACAACCTGGGCGTATCTTAAGAAGATTAAAGATGATAAACTAAGTTCAATCATAGCGCAGCCATGTCCCGCAGTTGTAACTTACATCGAAAGATATAATCCTAAGCTGATAAACAAACTATCTCCCGTTCATTCGCCTATGATGAATACGGCAATTTATTTAAGGAAATATGAAAAGTGTAATGATTCACTTGCATTTTTGTCACCATGCATAGCTAAGAAAAATGAAATAAGTGATCCCAATAACAATGGACTCATTCAATATAATATAACCTTTAAAAAGCTGAAAGCGTACATAGAAAGTCAACAGGTCCATTTGGAGAGTTATCAGGAGATCGACTTTGATGATATGGGGTGCTCCATTGGGCTGTTATACAGTAGGCCAGGCGGGTTGCGAGAAAATGTAGAAGCCAGGGTGAAAGGCGCGTGGATTCGGCAGATAGAAGGACAAAATCATGCTTATAAGTATCTGAATGACTATACAAAACGTGTCGATAAAAATAAATCACTTCCTTTGTTAGTGGATATCCTAAACTGTTCTTTTGGGTGTAATTTAGGAACTGGAACAGCTAAAGATGCTGAAATCGATGATATTGATGCTAAGTTTAATAGTATGAAGCATGAAAAGCTCAGTGAGAAGGGCAATATGCCTTTAACAAAAAAGCTGAATGGAATGTACAAGTTATTTGATGCTAAACTTAATATAAATGATTTCATCAGAAAATATTCAGACCAGCATGATAAAGTAACGCAGTGGCGTGAACCGACAGCTAAGGAGTATAAAGCGATTTTAATAGGTCTGCATAAAACTTCTGCCGAGGAGGAAAAAACGAATTGTTTTGCGTGTGGGTATGGAAAATGTGAAACGATGGTAAAAGCAATTTACAATGGAGCTAATCATTTGCAAAACTGTATTCATTATAATAGAAAAGAGCTTATCATTGAGAAAGAAGCTATCAATGAACAACATAACCAGCTCGAAAAAGTTGTAACACAGGTAAATGCCATGAGCGAGGAACGAGAAAAGCAGCTTAGCGCACTGAAGGATTCAGTGAATAGAGTTATTTACTCAATCAATGAAGTTAATGGTGGTAGTGAAGAGGTTATTGCAAATGTTGAAAGCATTGCAAACGAAGTAAAAGACACTTTGAATGTATCCAACAACTTAAAACTAAATATAGAAAAGGTTAAAGAAAAGGTTAACAGGTTTTCTACAGCGACTGGAGAAATTGTAAGTATTTCAGAACAGACCAATTTGCTAGCTTTAAACGCAAGTATTGAAAGTGCAAGAGCTGGAGAGCATGGCAGAGGATTTGCAGTAGTTGCAGAGGAAGTGAGAAAGCTGGCTGAAAACTCCAAAGCAATTGTCGAATCAACGAAAGTCGATGAGCATAATGTGCTTCAGGCTATTAGTGAAATTTTAGAACAATCTGTGAATATGGAAAGCAGAATGGATACAATTAACAATGCAATATCCAATATTTCAGCAAGTTTAGAACAAATTACTGCAACTAGTGAATCGATTGCAGATACAGTGACACATTTAATCAGTAAATAAAAGCTGAAAATTCGGCCTAAAAGTAACTTCGTATATAATAAATTATAGATATGATCTATACCTAAATTAAAATAGAATGATTGTGCTGCCATTTATAGCGCAATCATTCTATTTTAATTTAGGCAGAAAAGTCACACCTAATTAGAAATAGCATTTTTATGCAGAAGCTTATGCTTTGTGCATTAATAGGTAGAGTGCATTAGTAGAGTACCAAGGAATAAAAAAGCTTTTAAGTAAACCATAAAAGGGTTAGTTATTATTTATTAAGTGTAACATCAAAAAGTTGCTTTCAAAAGGGCAAGATCTTTATAGGCATAAAGGCCTAAGCAATAAATAAGCTTATTTGTATCCAGATCATAAAGAGCAATTGAGTTGCGATAAAGTTTGTGGCTGGGATCAAAGGTTATTAAATATAAGTGCTTATTTTTGATAAAGGCATCTATAAGCAGTACATCAGTATTGGGAAGTGGCAGAGTGCCAGATTTTTTTATTTCAAGCTTCGAATTAATAAGCACATAATGCAGGCTGTCAGCCCCTAAGGATAAACAAACTGAGTCTTCCACATTCGAAAAAATATACTGCGCTTCCAAAAGAAGTGGCATATTTATGGGGGTTTTTGAGGCGTAAGGAAGAATATCTAAACTTGTACCGCCTATAAAAAGTACGTTGCCGGCTGCATCGATGGTATAGTGCTGGTCACTGATGGCACTGGGGTGGGTAGGGATGTTTGTTCCAGTGAGGACAGTATAAGAAAAAGCATCTATTGTGTAAATATAAGCACTATAATCACTCACTCTGCCGCCTGCAAGAACAAAAACGTCTTCTATGCGTTTAATGTGAGAAACGTACATTTCACCCAGGTTATCTTGTTCATTATAACGCAGAGGACTGACTTCCCATGTGGTTTTAGAAATAACATAAATATTTTCAAGTCCTCCAGTAAAGGATACAATGATAAGCGCATCATCTTCGTAGTAATCATGAAAATAGGAGAGAGGAGGTTTGCCTTGAGTTTTTCTGAAACCATTGACTAATGTTAAGATCCGCTGAACATCATGAGATGGCAAAAACCCCTCGGTATAGCTTTGCAGACTTGAGTGAAGAGGGGTGATATGGCTGCGGGATGCTTTGAATCCCTGGATATTACGCATCCTAATGTCACTATAAAAAAGGTTAAGCTGAAAATCTTCATCTGCTTTTAGATGATCAAGGAGAATATCAAACTTTAAGGGAGGTTTAAATGAAAACCAGCTTATAGTACCTAAGGCAAGGATACTGAAGACAATGAATAAATAAAATTTTTTCATATTACCATTCCTTATTCGGGTGGAATCCGAAAATTTGAAGTGTTTCTAAAAGTGGACTTCCGGCAATGTCCTGAGGAGAAACGAGCAATTCACGATTTTTATCAAGGTCGTAGCCAAAAGGTTTGAACGCCTGCCAAACAAGCAGCGAGCAGTGGGTATCTACAGGTGTATTGCCTTGGTTTTTATCAGCAAAGATATTATAAGGCAGATCCCTAAGGTGTGTGCTGGCATAGCGGGCGATTTCGTCAAGCTGCATTTGAGGGGTATCTTTGAGACGCAGCATTTTGAAGGTCGGATAGTAACGCCATTTATTAGCATCCTGCTCCATACTGATGGTACCAGGACTTAAAGCTTCTAAGGTTTTGCCGCGTTTGGCATCAATCACGATGCCGGCATGGCCATGTCTCCAATTGAAAGTAAAGGTAGATTTGGTTAAGAAAATATAGCCGTTTTGATAGGGGGCTATCTCAAAACCAGGAACAGACTCTTTTTGCGAGTTTATAAAATACTCCTGTTTTGTAACAGGGGTCAAACTTTCGTCAGCCAGACTGACAGATGCCTGATAGTGCGCCTGAAAAGCAGCCATCTTATCGAAAAAGTCAGGAGAAGGTCTAAGTTCGTCAATAATAGGTCTGGCGATACCTGTCTGCTGATAGAGTATGGCATAATCTTCAGCGGATAAAATGGCTTTTGATAGAATAGGCATAAGATCGATTTTTTTAATATCCTGCTGATAAAAGCCTTGTTTTTGAACGATAAGAGAAGAAATGCCAAAAGCTAGTCCTAAGAGGGTAAAAAAAGCTATTAAAAAATGTTTAAGTCTCAATGTAGTCACTCCTATGTTTGAAGTTATTGTTCTATTTTAACATAGATGAAGGCCAAGGAGAAAAATATAATCTGGTTTTATTTTGGAGAATAAAACCAGATTTTTGATATCAATTTATTTTATGTATTATCTGCTGAAACATACATAGGCGGAAATAACTATGTGGGCAGTTAGTCTCCCTGATTAACTACCATAATATTTTCAATTTGCAGTGTTTTATTCATAAAGAGTTCATTACAGCATTCGGTAAAGACAAGAATCTCATAACGTTCGCTTTTTTCAAAGACTAACACCTGATTATGATCAAGCCTGATAGTCATTGTATTATCCTGTACAATACAATTGTCAAAAACTGTAGTAATCAGCATACGGTCACTGGAGGTAAAAGCACCTCTTATCAACACTTTTTTGATACCCATAATCATATTATTCCTGCTGTTTGGAACCATATGCTTCTGCATAAGACTTCGGGATTTTTCATCCTTCATCTGCTGGAAACCAAGCTGCATAGGTATGCCTTCAAAAAATGGAAGATAACTGTTTTGCCAGGGCATTGTGTGGGTAAACACATTAAAAAGCCATTTGAATTTTAAATATTCTGGAGCAGTAATCTGAATATGCTTTTTCTGAAGCGTATCATATAATTTATTAATATCATCAGTATCTAAAAAAAGACAAAGAGCTCCCCGGTGGCCGGTATTATAAAGATTCACCCAGTCTTTTTTCCAGCCACCGCCGCTTAGTGTAAGTAGTCTTACCATTTCAAAGTATTCATTTCCGATCCATAAATTAGAAGCTTTAAATCCTCTAGTGCCTTTTCCGCTGTGTGGTTCATAAGGGAAACCGGCAGTTTTGATTTGTAAGGTAGTATCTACATCGCCCTGGTACTTATCATGAACATTGATTACAAAATGATCTAGTTTCAACATTATATTGGCTCCTTATATTTTTTTGTTTTATAGTCGAACTGATAAAGGCTTTCTCTTGTATAGATAAAGATACACTTATTTGAAGTATAACATTAGTTGCAATTATGTGCAATATTCCAAATATACATGCGTATATTTATTAATAGAGGAAACAACATAGATAATTATGTCATATAGTTTATTTTGTACTGATTTAAGAATGAAATGTTCTGTAAAAAGGTAAACTAAGGGAAGTTAAATGTATTAAGATAAAGGAGTAATTCAAATGGAAGCAAAAAATACAATTAAGGTTATTCCATTAGGTGGGCTTGGAGAAATAGGAAAAAACATCACAGCCATTGAATATGGAGAAGAAATCATTGTCATAGACTGCGGCATGGGCTTTCCGGATGAGGATATGTACGGAGTAGATCTTATCATTCCTGACATAAGTTATTTGTTAGAACATGCAGACAAAGTAAAAGGTATTTTTCTCACTCATGGACATGAAGACCATATAGGAGGTATTCCATACTTTCTAAAACAGCTCAATGTTCCTATTTATGGTACAAAACTCACATTAGGGATTATAGGGAATAAATTAAAAGAGCACGGGCTTATAGATACATGTAAACTTCAGCATGTAGAGCCAGGAGGGGTTATTGAACTCGAAAAGCTGAAAGTTGAATTTATCAGAAGTACCCATAGTATAGCGGGAGCTTGCTGCATAGCTGTTCATTCACCTATTGGAACAATTCTCCATACAGGCGATTTTAAAGTGGATTATACCCCTGTTGATGGGCTTACTATGAATCTTGAACGTATTTCAGAGCTTGGGCAAAAGGGAATACTGCTATTGTTAGCTGATAGTACAAACGTAGAAAGAGAAGGACATACCCTTTCAGAGCAGTCAGTAGGAGAAACGCTTGATAGATTAGTTGCTAATGCTGACGGGAGAATTATCGTTGCCACTTTTGCATCTAATATTCATCGTATTCAGCAGATCATCAATGCGTCTGTTAAACAAGGCAGAAAAGTATCTTTCAGTGGTCGAAGTATGGAAAATATTTCAGAGGTAGCAAAAGAACTTGGCTATCTTCATATAAGAGATGAGGACAGCATAAGCCTTGATGATATTGGGAGATATAAAAGCAGTGAAATTACAATTATTACAACAGGCAGCCAGGGAGAACCAATGGCAGCACTGGCTAGAATTGCCTTTTCAGCGCATAGAAAAATAAAAATAGAACCAGATGACTTATTTATTATCTCTGCATCGCCTATTCCAGGCAACGATAAGCTGGTTTCAAGAGTGATTAACCAACTTTATAAAAAAGGTGCAGACGTTATTTATGAAGCTATGGAAGATGTCCATGTATCAGGGCATGCTTATAAAGAAGAGCTTAAGCTTATTCATACACTCGCACATCCTAAATATTTCATGCCAGCCCATGGTGAATACAGACATTTGAAGCACCATAAGGATCTGGCTAAAAAACTCGGCATGCCCCCAAATAATATTTTTATTTTAGAGACAGGGCAGGTATTAGAGATGACAGAGGAAACCGCCAACATTAATGGTAAGGTGCGGGCAGGAAATGTTTATGTAGATGGTATCGGCGTTGGAGATGTAGGCAATGTAGTACTGAGAGATAGGAGAAATCTTGCACAGGATGGTATGCTGACAGTAGTTGCAGCTATTGATCAGGAGGCGTATAGCATTGCAGCTGGACCAGACGTCATCACAAGGGGATTTGTCTACGTTAAAGATTCCGAAGAGCTTATTAATGAAGTTAAGGAAACTGCAAAAAGAGAGCTAGAAGAATGTCTTAGAAATCATATGCTTGAACGGGCTGTTTTGAAAATAAATATTAAAAAAGC
This sequence comes from uncultured Clostridia bacterium, assembly GCA_937981575.1. Taxonomy (GTDB): domain Bacteria; phylum Bacillota; class Clostridia; order Lachnospirales; family Cellulosilyticaceae; genus FMMP01. The sequence goes on from CALJNR010000057.1 coordinate 32,592, forward strand.
CGTGGAAAGACTTTTATATGAAAAAACCAAAAGAAGACCCAGCGTGTTTCCGATTGTTTTAGAAGTTTAAT
>CALJNR010000058.1 GCA_937981575.1 uncultured Clostridia bacterium
CGTTCCTACACGAAATCAACGTAACAGAAAGTTCTACGAGTTTGTGTTTACCATTTAAGAATATTGCCTATTCCGCTTCTAGATTTTCATCATACCTTGTGAAACTTCCGTTTCATGCCCCGTTCCTATCTCAAAATAAAAGCTTTCATCCCCCGTAAAAGTGATGAAAGCTTTTATTGCTCTATAGGCTGTGTTTAACTTTTGAAACTTTATGACATGACCCACATAAATAGGTGGCCCCATCTGCTATAAATTCTTGTATTTCCATGAATTCACCGCAATACGGACAAGGTCTGAAGCGCTTTAGCCCATAAGGCAGTGAGCCTGTTTTATCATGAGAGATATGTTTCGTGTCGGCAGGGACTTTTTCAAAGCCTTCCATACGTTTTGATACATCTTCTGCATCTAAGTGTTTTTCGGAGACCTTTTCGAAATCCTGCATTCTTTTTTCTATGCTCATTATCATTCCTCCTACATTACTAATCATGTAAAAAGTCCTATCGTTTCATTCTTTTTACATTATAGCACACAATAGGCAATTTAAAAGACCTATTAAGGAATAAGCGCACTGCCAAGTTGTTCTAGTTTTGACGATACAGTGCTGCCTAGAGCCATAAGCTCCTCTTCTGTCATATTCAACACATATTCCATATTATCCTGTTTAAAAATAATATCTGATGTTTTCATAGCACTGACGCTGTATTTCCCGGAAAAGTCGAGTTTATAGTCACTATATCCATCATTTATTCCGAGCGTGATATTTTTCATATCTAGTCCAAGTTTCTTACTGGATTTGTCAATATTCATTGTTCCTGCTGCTGAAGCCGAAAAGGTCTCTTGTCCCATTGCCGTGAGCGCTGCCTTTAGTGCTAAATTGTCTTCTTTTGCTTTTGTATTATAATCCATATCCAAATTCAGCTGAAAAGCAGACTGTTTATCAGCCTCAGCCGAAAGGGCTATCTTATGTACCACTTGATCAGTTTTGTCCCCATAATTACTATTCGACTCCACTGCAAACACCATTTGCCCTTCAAGTCCTTCTATGCTAACCTCTGTTTTCATAGAATCTGTCATAAACTTGCTGCCTCTTAAAGCCGTAATCATCTTAACTGCTGCACTTTCTCCATCTACACTTACCACTGTTTCGTAGATTGATTCTACAATGCGTTTTTTGTCATCTATCTTTAATGTCACCTTTAAGTTTTCAATAACAGCTTGTTCAAGCGTGCTGTTAATCTCGTTCTTAAGTTCTTCAATCTGTTGTTTAAAGCTTTCTCCATTTGATGCTTTTTGCATAGTATCTACCGTTTCAACGTAGTTAATAAAAGCTTCATCTTCAAAGCTGATTTTTAGGAGATCTTTTATATAGTTTTTGAGTTCAGCTTCTTTTATAATTACTTCATAGGTTTGGTATACCTTCCCTTCATTAGCCACATCAACGTCAGATTTTCCTGTATAGCGCACCTCTGCTGTTTTAAACAGTTCTTCACTTCGACCGGTCACCTTTTTAACCAATTCATCACTTATTTTAGGCTTTGAAGAATCTTCCAAGTATTTTCTAAATGCATTATATTCTTCTTCATTGATTGGCTCTCCAATTAACTTAAACAAGGCTGACTGATTGTAATCCGGAACAAATGTGTCTAAGTTTACAGCAAGTCTTTGACTAAAAAGTTCTGGAACAGTAATCCCTATTTCTGCTCCATTTTTATAGGCTTCCACGCCTGCTAATCTAAGGTCATTTTGGTTAACTGCAAAACTCATCAGAAGTTTCTGCCCTTCTTGATCTCTTTGAGTCTGCCCTGATATCCCCATTCCCCGTATGATTTTATTAATAAATTCCGCACCTTCTCCGCCCACATTTTTAAGTGTAAAGGCAAAGTCAGTCTGAACCGCCTCACTCCTTAGAATTTGGCCTGTTAAATCGGCCCCTATCAGATCATCTCTAATCTTTTTCTCTTCTACTAAAATCTTTTGTGTTGTTTTTATAGCATCTGCTATATATACTTTAGGCATCATTATCGGCATTGCCGCCTTAGCCGCCGCTATACCCGCAATACAAACAAAAACAACAATAGCAGCAGCTATTCCAATGATGCGTTTGCTTGATTTCTTTTTTGGTGGTTCTGCTAACGGGTTCGCATTCGCTTTAGAGTAGTTGTCTTCCGTCAAAGTCTCATTGACTGATTCTACTTTGTTTATCATCTCATCATTTAACACCGCATCAAAACTCTGATACTCATTCATATTGTCTTGTCCACTTATGTCGTTTTGTAAGTTTTCATTATGTTGCAGCATTTCATTTGTCTGGGTATCATTCCCCAGAATATTATTATCTGCCATTCTGTTCTCCTTAATTTTATATAAATTTAAAATTTCAGGACACCTTGAAAAACAAGACTATCCTGAAATTTATTGTAGCATCTAAATTTAATTATGACTATACTATCTTACAAGAATCTATTCCGAATATCCCAAGTAATATATTCCAATGCATTCAGCTTTCTTCGGCATGCTCTTAAAAGTTCATGCCGAAAATTGATCATTTTTTCCTTTTCATCTATTGTTATTTCAATTTGACTATACTTGGCTTTTAAGAAGACTTGGGTAATATCCAAAAACTTTAGTTTCCCTAAAATTAACCCTTCATCTGTGCGCCTTGCAAAAACCGTTTCTGTTTCTCCAGCTGATATTTTTAGATTGCAACGAGCCAGCATTTTGAGGTAATAACCATAAAAATGCAGTGCCGCTTTTCTGGGCTTCATTTTCTTAAGTCTATAGCTTCTTATACCATACCAAAAAACAATCACACAAATAAGACCAAGAAGCGATAAAACAAGTATATTGTAAGTTTTAGCAGTTTCAATGCCATCAAGCCCTTGGAAGTTATAATCCAGTGCATTGCCTGCCTGCGCGTATCGCATAGCTTCTTCCATACTCATGCCCAGTCCGCCGGCCCCTTCAGTCTGCCTGTAGGGAGGAGTCGCTTCAAAGATAATCCAGCCCACTCCCTCAAAATACACTTCAACCCAAGCATGTGCTCTCTTATTTGTAACAACATAGGCATTTTTGCCTGTATCCCGGCTGTTTGGCAAAGAATACCCCTCAACATACCTTGCAGGAATACCGAGGCTTCTTGTCATTACAGCAAGCGCCGATGCAAAATATGTACAATACCCCTTCTTGTTTTCAAATAAGAAGTGATCTACAAAATCCTCATTTTCATCTGCAAGCCCTGGTTTTAGGGTGTATGTATAGTTTTTGGCCAGATATTCCTCCAGTGCTTTAATCTTATCGTAATTCGTAGCCTGCTCTTTGGTAACAGAATAAGCAAGCTCACTAACCCGCTTTGGAAGGTCCTCTGGAAGCTGTGTATATTTTTTAGTCAGTTCTTCTGCCCTAGTCATCCATTTAGCCGCTAATACAGCATTTGGCGGGTTATTTTCTCTTAGTTCTCTATAATAGCCTATCTTACTTTTTCTAAGTATTTCTTTGAATTTTTCATGAGTTACTCGAGGTTCATAAAACTCAGTTGTGTAAGTAAAGTTTTTATTGGCAGGCTTTTCAAGACTTAGGGTATCAAATCCTGTGATAAAAATTTCACGGTCCCAGCTTGTGATGGTAAGACTTACAGCTCTTGCTGGAACAAATAAAGATTTGGTACTCATGTTTACAAAGCGGATATCCGCTTTCTGCCTGAAAAACATAGTGTCTAAATTTTGATCTCCGTCACTAATCCAGTTGAAGGTCTCCAGGATCTCCTCTGTATCTCGAAGCTGCTCTTCTTTTAAATTAATAGCTGCTTTCTCTTCTTCTTCGCTGGTCCATGCATGCCCCGTATAAATACTTTGAGACAGTGCTTTTAAATAAGTAGGTGCCGGAGCGTTCACTTCAAGAACCGGAACATCATTGGGCGCAATGTCTCCCCCTAAAGTGCTATCATCTTCCCCAAACCCAGCCGATTTCACTGAAAAACTTTCTACAGTATAGTAATACTCCTTCCGCGTTAAGCTTTCCACAAGGGCATGAATCCACTTCGCTTTGTAGGGGGCTGTATGGCTGAGCAGCATGGCTGTAATAAAAATACCGCATCCTATATAAGTGCCTATTTTCATAAAAGCCTTATAGGTTGCAAAGTCATTTTCATCCAGCTGTTTTTTAACGGCAAAATATCTGTTTTTAAAGAAGTAGATAAGGTTTGAAAATACAAATAGATACAGCGCTATACTATTTATTTCTCTTTTTTGAGTAACTTCAAACACAAAAGCCGATACGCCTGCCAGAAAAAGAATAGAAAAACAGAATTTTTTTGCAGTAAAAAAATAAACAAAACAAGCTATAAATATACATAAAATTACCGTAAAGTAATGAATGTAAAAAACCTCATTAACCGGATAGCCTCGTATACACCTTATGCTCCACTGGCCAAAAATTTCTACTTCTCTAATGAGCCTATTCCATATCATCTGCAGAAGCTCTTTTTTTTGCAGATAAAAGCTGCCCCCAAGCATAGCCATCACTATTAAAACACCGCTTATGCTGATTGTATATTTATTAAAAAAGATAACCGATAAAATGCTTAAAACAATAAAAGCAATCCCTGCAAGCTTGATTGGTGAATAGGCAAAGGTAAGTGCATAGGTGATCATGTACGTTATACTAAACGTCATAATGCTCATCATAATAAGCCACATAAACCCATCCATTATTTTTTGCAGGGTAACTGATTTTTTAATTCCCATAGACATTAACCCTCCAAAATATATTTAATATCATCACTTATATGAATGACGTAAGTTTTCACATTCAGTTCCTTTAAAGCCGAGAGAATAGCTTCTTTTTCTTTCTTTTTTTCTTCATCAGATGGCATAAGTTCTTCTGATGAAATATAAATCAAAATGATTGCATACCCCTGATCATGCTGCATGCCGATCTGACTATAAATCTTATCATTCAGATTAGATGTAATAATAACCACACTGTTTTTCTCAAAGTCTCCTGCTAAAGCCAGCTTAATCGTGTCATCAAAAGCAACTTTACTGTCAAACTTAACCTTAAAAAGCACCTTATAAAGCCTTTCAAAGTGAGAATAATCTGCCGCTGTTTCACAAATCATTTCTTCTTCATGATAAATAAAATGTGTTTCAATATTGTGAAGCAAACAATAATGAAGTATAGCAACAGCAGCTTCTATAACCTTATCTTCTAAAATAGTGTTTTCTACAATGCCATAAGTATTTTTAGTCAAATCTAGTATGATCGTGGCACCATTTGTCACTGTCCCATCAAAGTTTTTAACTAAAAGCTGATCTTTTTTAGCCGTAAGCTTCCAGTGGATTTTTTTGATACTGTCTCCATAGGCATATCGCCTTATATCAGAAAGCGTGACATTATCTTCTGACCTTCCATCAAGACGTCCCTCTTCAGCTTCAAGCCTGTTTGTATGGACTGGAAACGCAGCCATTGGTATAATCCTTGGATAAACTGTGACACACTTAGGCTCAAAAACCCGATATTTCAAAGTAAGAAATCCTAGAAAATCTCTGATCTGTATTTGTTTAAGCCCCATCTCGTAATAGCCTCTGTACTGGCATTCCAGTTCAAACTCAAAATGTCCAGTAGTTTGCGGCAGTACAGCTATTTTTTTTGTTTTAAAATGTTTGGTAAAGACCGTATCTACACCATAAAATAAAATTTCAATATAGGGATAGAGAATATTCGTTTCATTTGCAATATCTATTTTAAAACTTACCTTTTCTCCTTTAGTGACAAACTTTTTATCTACACTTTGTATGTAGCTGAACTTTTGGTAAATATAGAGAGTATAACTTATTGAAACAATAGGAACAAGTAAAATGGTATAGAAAAAAGCTGAAGAAACAAGCCCTGGATAAAAATAGGAAAAGGTTATTGCAAGAACTAAAAATAAGATGTAAATTAACCTATTTTTTCCCATGACGGTTCACCGCTGGTACCATAACCTTATTAATGCTTTCTTTGATAACCTGTTCCCCTGTTACTTTCTTGAGCTTAGCTTCCTGCTTCAGTAAGATTCTATGAGCAAGTACCGGCTCTGCCATTTTCAGAACATCATCCGGAATTACATAATTTCTTTCGTTATAAAGCGCCCACCCCTGCGCTGCTCTTAATAAATTAAGGGATCCCCTTGGACTTGCTCCAAGGACCACATGCGGGTGTCTTCTTGTTTCTTCCATGATGCTTACAATAAAGTGACAGATGCTTTCTTCCACATATATTTCCTTAACTTCATTTTGTATGCGTATAATGTCCTCCCCCTTCGCTACCGCTTCGAGGGTTTTAAGCGGATTCTCGGTTTTAAAATGACCAAGCATATAAGCTTCCTCTGAAGCCGATGGATAACCAATGCTGATTTTCATAAAAAACCTATCAAGCTGAGCTTCCGGAAGCGGAAAAGTGCCTAGATATTCTACAGGGTTCTGAGTCGCAAGAACCATAAAAGGCTCTGGCATCTTGTATGTATTTCCATCAACAGTGATCTGTCCTTCTTCCATAACTTCTAACAAACTAGACTGTGTTTTAGGCGATGTCCGGTTGATCTCATCCGCTAGTATAATCTGATTCAGTATGGCTCCCTTTTTATAATCAAAGTCTCCTGTTTTTTGGTTATAAATTGAAAAACCAGTAATATCCGTTGGCAGAATATCTGGTGTAAATTGGATACGTTTAAATGTACTATCAATAGATTTTGCCATAGCAAGAGCAAGACTGGTCTTCCCCACCCCTGGTACATCTTCAACTAGCACATGCCCTTTACATATAAAAGCTGTAACAATAAGCTCTACTACGCCCCGCTTACCAATTATTACTTTCTCTACATTTTCTATTACATTATTGATGACTTTTACTGATTCTTCCATCATTATCTACCCCCTGGACTTCTCAAAATGAATAACATCTTACTTAATGATAGCATAATTTCAATGAATTTAAACAACCATATCTTGCTAGTTGATGTAGAAATTTGTTCAGTTTATTTAGCATAAACACACATCAATATTTTTAACTTTGTAACAAATTATCCACTTTTCAGTTTATTTCCCGGGCAAAAATGCTCTAAGGTTTTTTCCTTAGAGCATTTTTCTGCTTATCTATTATTTTTCTATTGCTAAATCGTTAGTTTTATCTTGTTCCTGTCCACCTTAGTCCTTTAGGATAATGATTTTTCATGATTTGGTTTGTGAGTTTTCCCCATCCTATCGAATAGGCCCCTGCCTGAATGAGGTACCAGCCTTTTTCTCCTGGAGCCTCCAGCACTTCCCCCTTTAAATAATTAAAAAGTTCTAAGGAATCTGTTCCTAAATTCAGCTTACGTTGCACTTCGTTTTCTTGCAGCGCTAGAGCTAGTGCATGAGAAGGCTCAAAACGGTTTTTCTTAATCGCTCCTAAATGCCATCCTGGACGAAGAACTTTAAGATTTTGCAGTTCAATCATTTCATCCGGCACAATATAGAGATGCTCGCCAAACAAAACAAATTTTCCTTCCGGCACAACATTTAAGTTTTCCTCTGAAAACCGGAAATATTCTTTTAACAACTTCTTATCAGCTGAATACTTTGTAAATTTAACCTGCTTCTCATCTTGACCGTCTCTTTTTCTCAAAACAGCTATATAATGACCTTCTCCTTGCACTTTATGGGGCCAGATACGAATTGTTTTACTAAGGTCTATGTTTGACTCTTTACTCCAATCCTCTCTCCCTTTTTCAAAGCCCTCATAAACCTTTATATCTTCTATCTCAAAATAGGGATTTTGTTTTAAAAATCTACTTATTGTTTCTTCGTTCTCTTCAGGTGAAAAAGTGCAGGTAGAATACACAATTCTTCCTCCAGGCCTTAGCATCTTGTCTGCACATTTTAAAATACTGTTTTGACGTACTGCACAGACTCCTACACTGCCGATGCTCCACTCCCTGCAAGCATCAGGATCTTTTCGAAACATCCCTTCCCCTGAGCAAGGCGCATCGACTAAAATACGGTCAAAAAAACTTTCAAACCTATCCGCAAGCCTTTCAGGTGTTTCATTCGTTACAACAGTATTCTTAATTCCCATTCGCTCTACATTCTGTGATAAAATTTTAGAACGAACGGGATGAATTTCATTGGTCAGTAAAAATCCTCTGCCTTTCATTTTAGCTGCGATATGTGTCGTTTTCCCTCCTGGGGCAGCACATAGATCCAATACTCTTTCTCCTGGCTTTGGATCAAGCAGTTCACCAACTGCCATCGCACTAGGTTCCTGAATATAATATAGTCCGGCCTCGTGGTAAGGATGTTTTCCTGGTCTTTCTTCATTGTTATAGTAAAATCCTTCCTCTGTCCAAGGGATAGGCATGAGCGTAAATGGATTTATCTTTAGAAATTCTTCTTTTGATATTTTCAAAGTATTTACCCGAAGCCCTTGGCTCCTATCTTCTTCATAGCTTTTTACAAAAGCGTCATATTCTTCTTTTAGCATAGCTTTCATTTTCTCTAAAAACGCCATTGGTAAATTCATCTTCCGTCACCTCAAATCCTTTTCTATTTTATTTCTGCAACGCTCAGAATGCCCATTTGCCCAGCTTCTTTGAAAGTTCATCGCGCCATGCACATTTATGCTCTAATAAATATCCTGATCTTTTATCATCAACCTTATTGATTTCATAACAACCAAGGACATCTCTTTTCTATCATCTCTATTAACATCTCCTAAACTTGTCTCTATATCTCACAAGAAAGCGTACAAAAACGCACGGGTATGTGAGATTGGAAAGTTCGGCTTCTTGCCAGCAAGACGAACCATCGCGTCTCAAAATAAAGGCCTGCAAATTATTGCAGGCCTTTATTTTCTGTACAAAAAAAGTGTTCCCGGCGGGAATTGAACCCACGGCCTACCGCTTAGGAGGCGGTCGCTCTATCCTTCTGAGCTACGGAAACACATCGGATTTAGTATATATTTTTAAATGCTTTTCGTCAAGTCTTTATTTAAGATTAGACCTTTACCCCATATCAAATAAAGGCCTAATCATAAATCTTAAGCAAATACTTACGTCACTCTATTTATTTACTTGACAATGATACTGCCTTGCAGCCAGCAGGTTCCCATAAAACGCATGCCTACACTCGGCTCTCCAACAAGAATGCTCTTGTTAATCATAACTTCTAAAGGCATATCATTGACATTTAAGATAAATAGGTACATCTCCTCAGAAGTTTTAGTATTTATTCTGATTTTAATATCTGTGATTTCTCCAAGAACCGCATAAGTTGCATCTACCAAAGTAGTAGGAACAAAATAGCCACTCATAATTGAAAGAAAATCCTCTTCCATCATGCGTTCTTTAAGCTGCTCATCAAGTTCTCTTTCTTCTTGCTCCAGCTGCTCTTTTGCCTCTTCATCGCCTTCTCTGGCTTTTTGAATCATCACCTTTAGCTTTTCTCTTTCTTCTTTTTCAAAAACTGTTTCTTCTTCATCTTTTTCAATAGGGAGGATAATGGTTCCCTCCATTGCCAGCCCCGCTATCTTGATAGCGTTGAACCCCTTTTGCTTTTCCAGGGATTCTGTATATTCTACAACATTTTGAAGCCAGAATATAAACTGCATACCCGTTTCTTTTTCTTCACACACTGCATAGTACGTATATTCATCATCTATACATTCAACCATTAAATCTTCAACCTGTACAATATGATGGGATTCAACATAAGGCTCGCATTGCTCCACCTGAATTTTAGTATCCTTCTGTCCTGCTTTGACTACAATCCTTACCATCATATACGTATCTTCAGCAAACTGCTTAGAGTACTCAGCCAGTATATCATTATTTGCCATCCGACTTGCTATCTGCTTTGTAGGATTATCTAATATTTCACCTACGATTTCTTCAATCTTATAATCACTGTCCGCTTTTGAAAAACCTACTGCTGTAATTGGAGATTCCATATTTATCCCCCCTCTCATTGTATCAACTCATTTACTTCATTTATACCGCAGAAATTCTAGTACAAATAATTACCATCCCTATTATACATGAGCTTATTTATAAGTTTCAAGTTAATTTCTCTGCACACTACTAATATATCTTCTTTAAGATTATAATATGAATATAGATTTTACATCTTTAAATATAAGTCATTTAGGATGGTCATGATGTGAAATCATTGTGAGAAACACCTTGCAGCAAATGAATAACTTAAGCTCATGGATTGTTTTTCTATAAAAAAAGTGTTAAAAAACAAAAGCTATGATCCTCTTCATAGCTTTTGTTTTTGTCTCATTTAGTACAGCCCATTAATAATATCGTTTAATGTATCCGGATAGTTTGTAATGATGGCATCAGTGCCGAGTGCTATCATTTTTTTCATATCTTCTGCTGTATCAACTGTCCATACTGTAACCTTTTTACCTATACTATGAATAGTCTCAACAGCTTCTAATGTAGCAGATCCATATTCAAAACAAATGTTGTCTGCATATCTGTAACTTCTAATATCCCAAGGCACTTCCTTGCACAGAAAACCTGTTTTGATCTGCGGTTCAAGCAGTTTAACTCTTTTTACTGATTCTGCATTATAAGAGTGCACAACAACTTTATCTTGAAGACCAAATTCTTTAACCTTTTCAACTACCTTTTCTTCTATGCCCTTATATTCATCTTCACTGTTTTTAATTTCAACATAAAGCCTTACATTATATTTCTTTACTAAGTCCAGTGCAACCTCAATAGGAGAAATCTTTTCTCCTTTATATTTAGGATTATATTTGACACCCGCATCAAATTGCATAACTTCATCCAGTGTATAATCTTTGATAAACCCTGTTCCTGTTGTCGTACGATCTAACTTGTTGTCATGGATAATAACTAACTTATCGTCTTTGGTCATATGAATATCTACTTCTATACCATCACAATATCCTTCTGTAAGCGCCTTAACAAATGCAATATTTGTGTTTTCCGGGTATTTCCCGCTGAACCCTCTATGCGCAATATTGAGTACTCTATCCATCTTAACCCTCCTCTGTAGATATAGCCTTATTTGAAACAATCGATTAAAATAACCGCTCTGTTTAATGTAATGTCTTATATCTTAATTATAACCATTTTTGTCGCTTATCACAATCATTTCCTGTCTTTTTTAGTATACTAATATAAAAACCACAAATCAACCCAACTACAAGTTACATATTTTCTCTCTTGTTCCCATCTTTTTTTATCTAAATTGTATAGGTTCTACTTCTGCTGTAAGCTCTTTAAAAATGAATCCTTGCTTTTTAAGTTCTTCAGCTATTTTAGGAAGTGCCTCTACAGTTGTTGTTTTCACTGCAGCATCATGTAGTAATATGACGGCATGATCTTTGCCCTTAACCCCTTCTAAAACAGCATCAACGATAGCCTGAGGCTCTTGGCTGTTTTTTGCAGCATCCATTGAATCAACATTCCAGTCAAAATAGATAAAACCTTCTTCTTTTACCCTGTCAATTACTTTCCCCATAATGCCTTGTCCGCCGAATCGCCTGCCAATGCTGTTATTAGATCCTCCCGGGAAACGCAGAATATTAGGTTTTTCTCCTGTTATGCCCTCCAGCAGTTCTATAAGCTCATGGATATCTGCCATAAAGGCATCTGGGCTTTTATAAATTTTACTATACTGATGTGTATAGGAATGTACTGCTAACGTGTGTCCTTCATCAAAAATTCTTTTATAAACAGCCGCTTCATTCGGCGCGCCTACCACAAAAAAAGTGGCTTTTATATTATTAACCTTGAGAAAGTCCAAAATCTTAGATGTATTTTTGCTAGGTCCGTCATCAAAAGTAAGATAGGCATATCTTTTTATATTATCATTCAAATTAATATCTGGATTATTTCTTTTTAATGTCGTTAATTTGTCTTCCAGCTCATCAACCTGCTTTTTAAGCGCTTCTTCTTTTCCTTTGATCTCATTACTGCTAGCTTCCAAAGTGTTTTTTTCTTCTTCTGCTAGTATAAGCTGTTCTTTAACCGCACTTAGCTCATTTACCTTAGCTAATGTTTCCCTGCCAAGAAAAAATGCCGAAGTACAGAAAATCACCGCTAGTAATAAGAAAATAACAACTTTTCCCGCCTGAGATTTTTTGCGTGTATATAATTTCATAGCTATCACCTTTTCCCCATCAATTATAGATTCATTTTAATACTGCATGCTCTTCTTCTAGTTATCTACTGATTAATCATAGAATCAGGAATGATGACTGGTTCAAATTTAACCGCCTCTTCACTAAGTTCATTGAGACGCCCTTCATACTGTTCTAAATTCTTTTTTGCCTCATTAATCTCTTCTTGCAGCTTAAGCGTATTCTGCTTAATGCTTTCTATATTCATTTGATTTTCTCCAATTTCTTGATTCACATAAAAAAAACCACCTGTTAATGCTAATGTGGCCGCCAATCCAATAAGCGTTATAGTAATTAAAATAACTAAAAAAGTATTTCTTTTACGTCTGTTCCCTGAGTTGATATAATATTTCATTTTATACGTTATCCCTTCTATTAATATGTATCATTAAGGCTCTTTTTAGATTATACTATGTTTTATTGGGATTTAAAATACTCTTTCTTTACTATTATTTGGTATTATAAAACAAAAAGGTTTATTAAGTCTTGTTTTTCTTCATTTTTTTATCCTCGAACGAAGCAGATATTGTAAATAAATGTCATAAACTTGGATTAATCCTACCTCTTTATAGGAAGTAGGTTTCCTCATTTATCCAAAATAATACGCCTTTTATGTACTTAAACTAAAGAAATGATATAAAACTGCTAGCAAACATCTTCTTCACATCCACAAAAGACCGCAGGTTATGCAGTCTCTTATGAATTACTTATTTTTTTTGCAGTACTAAGCATCTTTAAAGCATCTTCATATCCTTTTTTATAAAGACTAACTTTGGTCCTCTGAAAAACATCAATGACTCCTAAGTATTTTTTAACAGGATAATTGATTCCACAGTTAATATCAAATAAATTCATAATGTGGGGCGGTTTTTCTTTGGCATTATACCAAATACAATCATCATCGAAACGGACAACTATAATATTTTTAATGGTTGGTCTTTTTTCTGTCACCTTATAGAGTACAGCAGCCGGAACATTCATTGAATAGCCTCCATCGGCATATTTAACCCCGTTTATGGTAACGGGCTTGTACATAGGCTTCAGAGCACAGGAAGCCAGCAGGATCTGTTTGGCCAGCTCTGGTTTGTCTCTATACTTATTGAGCAGAAAATATTTCGGCTTTTTAGTTCCTTCTATTGTACAGCATACAATCAGTTCAATGTTTGAGTTTAAGACTTCTAAAATAAGTTTGTCAATAAGCTCTCCTACTTTATTTAACGAAACATGTCCTAGGGCCTCAGCCGCGAAAACCATCTTTTTTAATGTTTTGGAAAGCTTCACACCCCTTCTTATCATAGACTTACTGCCAAACAGCTTATTTGCTGAACGTTCAATTACCCGCGAAGCTATTTTTGCCGTTTTCTTTACTCTGCGTTTTTTTGCGATCACCTGCGTAAGCGATTTCCTAAGCACATTATCTATATCCAGCATGTCACTAAGCGTCATGCGATCCCAAAACCCCTTTGCCCTGCCGTACTCCTCAGTAAGAAACAAAGCTCCATTTAATGCCCCAACAGATGTGCCTGCTACAATAGTTATGCGTTTATCTATGCCTAATTCTTTAAGTGCCCGCCATACCCCAATTTGATAGGCTCCCTTAGCGCCTCCCCCAGCCAGTACGAGCGCAAAATCTTTCTCTTCCAAATACATTCATTCCTCCTAACACATTTTATAAATCTAAGATCATCAACTATCTATTAGGATGAGTCATCTAAAGAGTTTTATACCTATAATAACTTAACCTGAACACTAATCAATATATAGGTTTCTACAATATGAGAAAATTATAGTAAATATCAAAAGGCCTTGCTCCGATAAAATATCGAAATCAGGCCTTAGTAATATGAGTTTTTAGTATTTACTCCATCTATTATGCAAAATCAGTTCGTACTTTACCAGCCACTATTTCCTGTACCTTTATTAATTGTGAAGTTTCCTCCTGCAGCATTTAACAAACCACCAGAATTCGCCCCTGTTACATTAACGTTTGTAAATGTTGCACTACCTCTAGCAGAATTACGGATGTTTATACCATAAGCCCCCGCACCATTAATATTGATTCGATCAAAAGTAGTAGCTCCTCTTAGTGTATATGGTCCTTCAATAACAATGCCATCATATGTACTGTTATAAACATCAATATTATTAATGTTGATTACAGCATCTATATCTTTTTGAGCAACAAACATCCATATTGCGCCTCTTGCATAGTTATGGTTCCATTCATACGAGCCCGCACGTTCTATTGTATTATGTCGTACTGTAGTTGTTCCGCTAAATGGAACAGGATCAAAATTCGAACTTACGTTTATCCCCGCTCCAAAAGCAACGATATCTTTCACCAAATTATATTCAACAGTGTTGTTAGCCCCGCCATATACAGCAATACCATTTGCAAGCCAAGGCGACTGTACTGTGTTGTATTTTACAGTATTTCCTTGACATGGATTGTTGCTTATCCAAGAAGCAGACCAAATAGCAATAGAATCATCCCCTGTATTTCTAAAGTGAGACTGTTGGACTGTAGAATTTTTTGTTCCTCCACATATGTTTACGCCATCTGCAAATGTATTTCTAAATCTACATCCGGTAATTAGGAGCCCATCGGTAGGTGCATTAACCCATACCCCACATTTCAAGTGTTCTCCCCATATATTTTGAATAATAGAACCAGTTCCTGCGTTGCCATCGAATCCTGTTTCAAGAGCACTATCAATACGTTCCATTGTTCCGCCGAAAATTGCAAAGTCATAAAATCTGCAGTTGTTCCCATTTAATGCAAAGGATGCTCCTCTTCCGCTGAGTACCGAATACCACATTCCAGCCCCTCGAATAGTTACATTGTCTACACTAATAGGGCCTGTTGCTAAATCAAATGTTCCTGCTGGTATCCAAACAGTCTTTCCTTGCGCTTTAGCTGCTGCTATACAATCTCTTATCGCTT
Source organism: uncultured Clostridia bacterium (assembly GCA_937981575.1). GTDB lineage: Bacteria > Bacillota > Clostridia > Lachnospirales > Cellulosilyticaceae > FMMP01. The sequence continues at coordinate 15,116 of CALJNR010000058.1, forward strand.
TAGCATCATCTCCTCCTCCATTTGGGGTAGCGCCATAACTTACGATAGAGAGAGAATTTGCAGGCTGTGCTAAAGGTGCTGCTACGTTTTCAAAATCAACTAGATCTATAATGTAGTAAGCAGCTGTATCACTAGCATCTTTTTGTAATTTAATTTTAGTTCCAGCTGGATATGTAGTTGAGAACATCATACGACTATCATCAAAGAAAGTGTGTGGGTTTCCAGCAGATGGATTATTCGTCCATGGGTAGCTTCCATACTGCCATGCAAATTTTGAAGTTAGCGAAATAGCTTGATTACGTGTTCCATTTACATAGATACTGAGCGGAGCAGTGATTCCGCCTCCGTTTGGTGCATCAGGTATACAGTATCTTATTACTATAGAATTTGCAGGCTGTGTAAGTGTAAATTCTACATAGTCTCCTGTCTTATCCATCCTTACTGCTCTTCTTCCTGATGCTTCTGATTGAATAGCCGTTCTATACGCAGTACTATATGGCAAAATAGCAGCGTTGGTAACTGCATTTTCTGCTTCGTGTGTAATAAATGGAAGTGTTGCTCCACGATTTGAAGTAGTAATGTCAACTTCTAAAGGTTTACTTAGTGAATTGTTTGATTCATCTAATTCACTAATAAGATTGCCCCCATCAACTTCTGCTCTTATTGAATGATAGCCTTGAGCAGCTGTCCATGTTGCACCACTTATTCCACTATCTGCAGTAAGTATTACTGTATCTCCTGCCGCAATAGAAGAGGTATAATTACCTACCCACGTGACTTTAGTACCATTAACAAAAAAGCCTACTTCACATTTTGTCCCGGCTGGTACAGGCGCTGTTCCTTGATTTCTAACAGTTGTAGTAAAAGATACTGCATTTCCTGTTTTTGGCACGGCCGGTGACCATGTAAGATCCGTTACAACCAAATCAGGTTTACTCGGTGGATTAACTATTATACTCTTTTCAAATGTATTATTATTGTCGTTGGATTCAGGAATTCTATTGATATCATCAACAAACGCTCTTATTGTATGTGTCCCCAAAAGTCCTGTCCAAGTATTTTTGCCGCTGGCACTTCCTGTAGCAGCAACTGTTACAGACCCTCCGGCCGGAATCGATGCGCTATAGTTGTCACTCCAACTGACTGCTGTACCATTTACCGAGAACAAAACTCCGTGAATAGTACCCGCTGGACTAGCACCTGTACCTTGATTCTTAATGACTGCACTGAATCTTATTTCATCGCCAGTTATAGGATTTGCTGGTGTCCATGTAATATCTGTAACGACTAAATCTGGATTTCCTACCCCCTGTGTCGGTATGATTATTTGTTTATCAAAAGTATTGTTATTTTCATTAGAC
>CALJNR010000059.1 GCA_937981575.1 uncultured Clostridia bacterium
TCCATGAATATCGTATATAAAGTTTGTTGTTATACCATTTCTGTCTACAATACTCTTTACTTTTCCATGCTGGAAGTATGTGTAGCTTTCTACCTTTGTATTTACATAGGTAAAGGTGCTACCATTTAGGGTTCTTCCGCCGTGATCTATTCTTCTTTTGACGTAGTTCCGTGCTCCGTATTCAAATGTTGTTATATTACCTTTTCCATCGGTTTCTGTAAGCACATTTCCTACTGCATCATAAGTATAAGAGGTTATTTCTCCCTTTGCATTTAATACAGATTTAAGTCTATTTAGTCCATCATAATCATAAGTTGTTACGTTGTTTCTTCCATCGGTCTTTGTCTTTAGGTTTCCTACCACATCAAAGCTCTGACCTGTTGTATGGTTTTCTGCATCCGTTGTCTTTATAAGTTTGTTATTTTTATCATACTCAAATCTAGTGACGTTATTTAGAACATCAAAGGCTTTTACTTGAGCATCATTTTTGTTGTATTCTAGTCTTTCTATTTTCTTTGCATATGGATCTATTTTTTCTACTATTCTATTTATTTCATCATATACAAAGGTTACTGTATTGCCTCTCCAGTCTGTTTCACTTGTCTTATTTCCATTTTTATCGTAGGCAATGCTTGTTGTATGAATTATCTCAACATTGTTTATATTTTTTACCTTTGTTGTAGTAGTCTTAACCCTATTCATTGAATCATAAGTTTTTTCTGTTGTATTTCCATTTCCATCAACTTCAAAGCGTTGGTTTCCTGTCTTATCGTATCTTATGCTTACATTAATTGTATTTGTACCATCAGTCTTTTGCTGCACTTTTGTGAGAACTCTACCTTCATTGTCGTAGGTAAATAATTCCTGTCTTAAAGAGCTATCCACCTTGCTTTTTAAATTACCTAATACATCATATTGGTATATTATTAAATTTGATGGTATTATGTCATCCGAAGGATGCTTTTCCCATGTTAACTTATCTATTTCGTTGTACGTAAAGGTTATGATGCTTCCATTTCCATCTGTTACAGAAAGTACATTTCCATGAAGATCATAGGTCTTGCTCTCTAGAATTATTTCTGGGCTTACTACATTGTCTTGATGTTTTATATATCTTATATTTCCTGCTGCATCATACTCAAGCTTTTTAACTCTACCTAGTGCATCCGTCTCTTTTGTTTTTCTGCCTAGGCCATCGAATTCATTTTTCATGGTATATATAAGGCCTTTATCCTTGCATACTGGGTCTAAAACTTCTATTATGTCATCTGATAGATTGTATTTGTATTCTATTCCATAGCCATTATTTATTCTTTCTATGGCAGCTTCTCCTGTTGAAGTATCAAAACCGCTTCCATCGAGCTCTTTTACTACTCGGCCTTTTTCATCATATTTATAGGCTTTTGTTACCTTGTTGGCTAAGCCTGTAGACCAAATCCATACACCATTTATTTCAACATATTTTCTTTCGTCAAATACTTCTGTAATTGTAAGAACTCTACCCATGCTGTCATATTTATATACTTTTCCATTCATTGCATGAATTGTTTTACTTACATCATAGCTGTTTGGCATTATTTCACGTGTTTTTCTTCCAGCTAAATCATAGGCATATGCTATTACTCCTGTATCTGGGTTTATTACTTTTTCTAGGAAGCCTCTTTTGTTGTAGACATTGGTTGTAATTTTTTCATTTGAATCAGTAACAGTTTGTATCTTACCTTCGAAGTTATAGCTTGTCCTTTTTATTATTGTAACTGCTACTCCATTCTCATTAATACCTGGTTCACTTACTTCAGTTCTTCTATTCATGTTGTCATATACATAAGTTGTTGTTACATTATCTGGAGCTGTTTCTGTTTTTAAGTTTTTATTTTTATCGTAAGTGTAGGTTGTAACAAGGCTTATTAACCCCATGCTACCAGAATTATTTCCATATATACTATCTGCTGCTACATACACTGTCTTTTTACTTGGAAGATTGAGATAGTTATTTTCGAATACTGTTATTGCTTTTTGGTATTGATTCATTAAGCTTTCTATTCTGGATATATTACCGTAAGCGCTGAAACAAATACCGTCATGAAAGATAACCTCCCATTTGCTATACTTTAGTCAAGTAAGAAATGGGAGGTTATAATTTTGAGAGCAATACCTGAAACTATAGCAATATGGGAACAAAGGATTAATCAAAGAAATCAAAGTGGAATGTCAATTGCCAAATGGTGCAAAGAAAATAAAATTAACAAAGGTCAATATCAATACTGGAACAGAAAACTAAATAAAAGCCTCACAATTAATAACAAAGCAGAATTTGCTGACGTTAGTTCAATCCTTTCAAATTCAACACATCTAAATAAGACAACCGAGTTAAGCAAAAAAGATGACTTTCAAGTGTACTTAAATAATGTAACAATAACTGTTCCAAGTAACTTTAACAAAGATTCCTTTAAAGAGCTAATGGAAGTGATCGTTCAGTTATGATGAAGTATATAGCTGATGAGGCAGAGCACATATATTTGGCATTAGGTGCAACTGATTTTAGAAAACAGCAAAATGGCTTGGCAGCCTTAATTTCATTAAAGTTTAAGCTAAATCCTTATTGCGGAAAAAGCGTTTTCCTATTCTGCAATAAAAAACATAATTCACTCAGAGCTTTACGATGGGACGGAAATGGTTTTGTTCTAGTTACAAAATTTCTTTCCGATGAAATGAAATTTCAGTGGCCAAAAACTCAAGGTGAAGTAAGGGATATAACAAAGCGTCAGCTTGAGTGGCTCTTAGAAGGATTACAAATTGACCAAAAGAAAGCTATTAAAGAAACTGTCGATACTGAAAAAATGATTTTTTAAATCCTTACGAAAGCTAGTAAAATAGCCACTTTGATGGTATAATATAAATATATTATCAACCAGAGAAAGGAGCTAAAAAATGCAGCATTCAGATGAAAAAGATAAGCGTATTGAAGAACTTGAAAATGAAAATAAAGAGCTGCAAGAAAGGGTACAATCTCTGGAGCATAATGTAGAAATACTAACACAAGCGGTGTTACACGCAGCAAAACAGCGTTTTGGAGCTTCTAGTGAAAAAACACAAAAAGAATATGATCAATACTCAATTTTTGGTGAGTCTATAGAAGAGTTCAAAATTGAAGAAGATAAAGTAATAAACATTAAAGAACATAAAAGACCTGTAAGAAAAAAAGGTGATAGAGAAAAAATGATTAAATCAGTACCGCATGAAGTAGTAGAGTGTATTCTTGAAGATGGAGCTACTTGCGAAATATGTGGCAGTGATCTTATAAAAATAGGCAAGAAAAAAGTAAGATCTGAAATGGAATATATACCAGCAAAGCTTGTAATAAAGGACTATGTCCAATATGTGTACAAGTGTATTGAATGCGGGAAAAATGACTCTAATCCTTATGATGCCATATATTTAGCCCCTGTGCCAGCACCAGTGCTTACACATTCTTTTGCGTCGCCATCAATCGTAGCTTGGGTGATGTATCAAAAATATATGATGTCACTGCCACTATACCGCCAGGAGAATGACTTTAAGAGAATGGGAGCTTTTCTTAAAAGAGATATGATGGCAAATTGGATGATTAGAAGTTCAGAGTATTGGCTTAAACCAATATTTGATGAGATGCACAAACAGCTTCTAACCAGCAGTATTATTATGAGCGATGAGACGACCTGGCAAGTAAATAAGGAAAATGGGAAAAAGGCATCTAGCAAATCCTATATATGGGTACACAGAACAGGCGATTATGGAGGGCCTCCAATAATTCTATATAATTATACCCGCACGCGTTCTGGTGACCATGCTAAAAATTTTCTTGAAACCTTTACTGGGTTTCATGTCTCAGATGCTTATGCTGGTTATGAAAAGGTGGAGGGAATCACACGCTGCCTTTGCTATAGCCATTTAAGGAGATATTATCTAGATGCTATTCCACTAGATTCTAAGAAAAAAGAAATTGAAGGATCTGGTGGAGCAATAGGAAGGGCTTATTGTGATAAACTTTTTAAGCTAGAAAGAAAATGGAAGCATCTATCTCCTGATGAGAGGAAGAAAAAAAGACTACTTGAAAGTGTCCCTGTACTGGATGCCTTTTTTGCATGGGCTGAAAAAACTCATACTAGCCAAGAGTATTTAAGAAAAGCTTTGAATTATACACTAAACCATAAAAAGTATTTCACTAATTTTTTACTGGATGGAAGAATACCACTTTCTAACAATTTATCCGAGATAGCCGTTAAACCGGTTGCAATCACAAGGAAGAACTCTTTATTTTCGGATTCAGTTGCAGGCGCAGAAGCATCGGCACTTATATTTAGTATAATAAATACAGCTAAAGCCAATAACTTAGATGCCTATAAATATCTTGAATATATATTTAAAAATCTACCTAGCAGCAATTTTGCTCAAAATCCAGCTATACTTCAAGAGTATTTGCCTTGGTCAGAGAAAATGCAGGTTGAATGTAGAGTAATTGTAGAGGAGGAATCTAGTCTTGAGTCTGCCTAATATTGACTTTATGATGAATATGACAAAGAGTTTTTTGAAAGGTGAAGTTGATGACATAGCTTATACACTTGATTTTCCATATGAATTGGAAAAAAGATATAAGAAAATGCTTAGAGAAGATGATGATTATGGTGAGCTTATATATGAGTGTCTATATGAAGAAGGTATTGCCTTATATGATAATTTATCAGATGAGGATTTTAAAAAATTAATACGTAAACAATATAACTACATAAAAAAA
>CALJNR010000060.1 GCA_937981575.1 uncultured Clostridia bacterium
ATTGCATTCATTTGTATAAGCAAAAAGCTTGTAATGGTTAAAAAAATAGTTATTATTAATACCGCTACTAAATTAATTTTAGCTTTAACTGTAAATGCCCCTTTTTTCATGTCATCAGCCCTTTCGAAAATAAAGTATATCTTCTCTTATCTCTTTAATACTTGATATCAATAACAACTATTTCTTTATATACGCAACAGCCCTTAAACTTTTTACCTTTATCTTAATAGCCGTTATTGCAAAACTGGTATATTTCCCCGTAGGATTTTAGGTTTTAAAAACAGAAGGGCATAGGCTGCCCTTCTTAGTAGGAGTGTTCGTATTGCCGACTTATTGCCATCCATCTGTTCCATATTGATCAACATTATTTTTATCAATATAGATAACGGGAACAAAGATTTCTTTATCGAATGCTTCACCTTTTAATATTTTGTAAGCAATATCTGCAGCTGTTTTTCCGATACCAATAGGTGACTGAGCTGCTGATCCTGTCATTTTGCCATCTTTGATCATTTGTTTTGCTTCCGGTGCGCCGTCAACCCCATAGATTAGAACCCCTTCAGCTCTGTTAGCAGCTTGGAGAGCAGCAAGTGCTCCCATTGCAGTTGGATCATTTAAAGCCATAACAACATTAATTTCTGGATTTGCCTGAATGATATTTTCCATAACTGGCATTGCTTGTTCTAACTGTCCATCTGAGGATTGTTTTGCAACAACTTCATAATTTGGATTATCTTTAATCGTATCAATGAATCCGTCTGTTCTGTCAATTGCAGATTTAGCTGTTGGATGTTCTAAGATAACGATTTTTGCTTTATCCATTTTGCTCATCATATCTTTTGCACAAAGAACCCCTGCATTGTAGTTATCTGAAACAACGATTGAACTTACAAGTTCAACATCAAATACTGGTGCATCTACGTTAATAATAGGAATGCCTGCTTTTTGAGCTGCTTCTAGTGCTGGTCTTATCCCTTTCCAGTCTGCCGGATTAACAAAGATAGCATCTACGCCCTGCGCCACTAAGTCTTCAATTTGGCTGATTTGCTTATTAACATCAAGAGCTGGATCAAGTGCTACTAAGCTGTCTCCATTTGCTTCAACAACTTCTTTGATCCCTCCGTTTAACGCACCGAAGAATGGGTTGTTAAGCGTCATGTATGTAGCTCCGAATTTATAATTTTTCTTATTGCTGGCTCCCTCACCTTTACTTTCACTTGCTGCTTGCTCAGCTGCCTTAGCTGGCGCTGCCTCTGCATTGGTTTCTGTTTTTGTTCCGCATCCTGACATAAGCCCCATCATCATTGTTGCTGCCATTAAAACTGCAAATAATTTTTTCATATTTTTCCTCCTCATAATGATTGAATAATGTTCTTATATATTAATTTTACTAGAAAATTAATAACTATGCTTTTTTTGGCTTAGCTTTTTTCTTCATCATATCAAAATATACTGCTATGAGAATAACTAACCCTTTAGCGATAAGCTGCCAAAATGAATTCACATTCATCAGATTAAGGCCATTGTTTAATACAGATATAACGAGTACCCCTATAAGCGTTCCGCCTATTTTGCCAACGCCTCCGGTAAAACTTGTTCCGCCAAGTACTGAAGCCGCTATGGCATCAAGCTCATAACCTGTTCCGACTGTCGGCTGACCTGAATACATTCTTGCACAAAGGATAACCCCTGAAAAAGCTGCTAAAAATCCGCTTACTGTATAAACAAAAAGTTGAACCTTTGCAATGCTGATCCCTGAGTACTTCGCTGCATCCGCATTACCTCCAACCGCATAAATATGTCTTCCAAGTTTAGTCTTATTAAGGATGTAACTTGCAACAATGATGAGTACTGCTGTGTAAATAATAGGAAGTGGCAGAGGCCCTAAATAACCATTTCCTAAAAAGTTATATGAATCATTCATGACGCGGATAGGCATTCCGTTTGTATAAACAAAGGCAGCTCCTCTTGCAATCTGCATCATCGCTAATGTTACGATAAAAGGTGGTATCCCTGTTTTGGAAATAATTTTTCCATTGGTAAATCCAAGGGTTGTTCCAAGTACAAGCCCTATCGCAATAGCTACTGGTATTGGCACGCCATTATTTGCAATAAGCCCTGCTGTAACTGTTCCTGACAGCGCCAAAATTGGCCCAACAGATAAATCAATTCCATTAATAATAAGAGCCAATGTTAACCCTATTGCCAGGTTAGCATTCGTTGTTGCCTGTCTTAATACATTCATGATATTGCTTGGTGTCAAAAAGGCATCTGACATGATCGCGAGGCCTCCGCAAAGTACGCCAAACCCTATTAAAATCCCCATATTGTCTTTAAGGTATTTTACAAAGTTATTTAATATTCTGCCTCCGATGCCCTGTTTTTTAGCTATGACTGCTCTTGCTTCCATCTGCATTTTTATATTCCTCCTGTTGCGAGTTTCATTATTTTCTCTTGTTCCAGCTCATCTCTTTGTAGTTCCCCGGTGATTTCTCCATTATGCATAACAAGTACTCTGTCACTCATATTGATGACTTCCGGCAGCTCAGAAGATATCATAATAATCGATACCCCCTCTTTTACCATATCCGTCATAATCGAGTAAATCTCTCCTTTAGCACCCACATCTACCCCTCTTGTTGGTTCATCTAATATAAGTACTTTAGGATTCGCAGCCAGCCACTTAGCTATAACAATCTTCTGCTGATTGCCTCCGCTTAAATTCCCTACAATCTGCTTTACTGAAGGTGTTTTAATATTTAAGCTTTTAATATATTGATTAATCAGCACATTCTCATGATCCTTATCAAGTGTGTATCCTTTATCAAATCTGTCGATAACAGGAAGTGAAATATTAAATCCTACTTCTTGAATCAGTACAAGCCCCTCTTCTTTTCTGTTTTCCGGTACCAGTGCGATGCCGTTTTTCATGGCTTCCAGCGGCGATTTGATGGCTACTTCTTTGCCTTCTAATATGATTTTCCCTGTTGCTACTTCATCGATTCCAAAAAGGGCCTTAGCAAGCTCTGATCTTCCTGCCCCTACAAGTCCAGCTATCCCAAGCAGCTCTCCCTTATGCAGTTTGAAGCTGACATGATTAAGCTTATCATTGGATAAGTTGTGTACTTCTAAAATGGGTTCTCCTATTTCATGATCGCCTCTAACGTAAAGGTCTTTTAACTCCCTTCCTACCATCATCATAATCAGTTCATCCATAGTCGCATCGGATGTTGCTCTTGTGCCTATGTACTCTCCGTCACGCATAACGGTGACTTTATCGCATATCTGAAAAAGTTCTTCCATTCTATGAGATATATAAATAATACCAATCCCTTTTTTCTTTAATTTTTTTATTGTATCAAATAACTTATCAACTTCTTTGCCTGAAAGCGAAGCGGTCGGCTCATCCATCACTATAATTGAAGATTCTTTAAGAAGGGCCTTGGCAATCTCAACCATCTGCTGCTTTGCAATACTCAGACTCTCAACCTTATCTGTTGCACAAATATCCAATTCCAGTTGGTCAAGGATCTCCTGCGCCTCAGCGTTCATCGTATGGTCGTCAACACTTCCAAATACCCGGCGGTCTATCTCTCTTCCTAAGAAAAAGTTTTCTGCAACTGTCATATAAGGAACAAGGCAGATTTCTTGGTGAATAATACTAATTCCCCTTGCCTGTGCATCATGGACACTATTAATGTCTATTTTCTCGTCTTTAAAGAATATCTCTCCTTGGTCTGGCTGATAGATACCTCCTAAAACTTTAATGAGCGTTGATTTACCAGCTCCGTTTTCTCCAAGCAGTGCATGGACTTCCCCATACTCTAATTCAAGCTGAGCATTTTTGAGTGCATAAACGCCAGGAAATTGTTTGTGTATGTCATTCATTTTTAATATTACCCTAGACATTATTTACTCCTTTCTTTTGGTTGCCCTTTTTGATTTAAGTATACCGTGATGGAAGAGGCTGTATAATTGAAATATGTCACCAAACGCCTATGACAATTGTCACTGCTCCAGTGACAACTATTAAGTAATAGCATAAACGAAAAGTAAGGATACCCAAGATATATCACTCTCAGCTATCCTTACTTCTATATGATTGCTATTTTATCTCTTTCCTATTGACTAATAGAAAATATAACCTCTTTTGTATCTTTAGCGAACTCGACATCAACCCCAAAAAGTCTGGCAATATATGCTATTGGCAAAACTGTTCTGCCGTCTTTAACTTGCGGTGGAACATCCATTGTTAGTTTTTCATTGTTAACTAACGCATAGTTTTGTCCAATTATAAGCTTAATCTCTTTATCACTCGATTTAATTAAAATCGTTTTGTCTTTAGCATTCCATACAACATTCTTACTTTCTATTTGAAGTAATGATGCGATATCTCTTATCCCTACCATAGTACGGCCATTTTGTATATAGGGTTTGACTAATATTGAAATATTTCCCGCCGATCCTGTTGCCGTCCCCTCTGTTAAAGATAATTTGATGCTTATTTTTTCTCTATTTTGAGTATCTGATAAACTTTCAGTCGGCTTACTTGGAGCAATTATCGTCCCACCCGAAGCACTGCTGCCACTGTTTGTTGTTCCACCCGAAGAACCGCCACCATTATTTGTTGTTCCCCCTGTGGTATTTTTCACGATGATTTTGTGAGTCGCCTTTTGTACTCCTTGATTCCCTTCATACATTACTTCTAAAACAGTATCTCCTGCTTTTTTAGCTGTAATCAGTCCATTTACGTCTATTTCTGCAATACTGGTATCCACTATTCTAAACGTACAGTCTTTCGTTACATCTTTCGCATAGTTATTTTTTAATACTCTATTCACATGAATCTGTGCCTTCTGATTAATGCCTAACGTATCTGGAATACCTTCTATTGTAAATTCTCCTAATTCAACAGGAACATTTACATCATCTATATTGATATGTCCAAACCCTCCAGTATGTTGGTCCACTATTTTGATATATAGGTCTTGCCCGATATACTGCGAAGCATCCCACTTAGCACGATAATATTGTTCCGAATTTCTACCCGTTGTTTTAAATAATTCTTCTCCATCAGAAGCTCTCACGAGAGATATATAGAGCTTATCAATATCTTGCCCGCCACCAATAAGAAAATCTATTTGCCCATTTCCTCCAAGGACAAAATTCTGAGATTTTAATACCCCTGTAAGGCTGTCTCCACCAGCTGCCTGATTGAAACCCCACAAGTGATACTTGCCTGGTATCTCACCTGAAATATTAAAGGGTCCTCCCCAGAATGTATCTAGGTCAGTTACATGCTCATTACTAAAGGCATTCCCTTCTGCTACAATCCATCCTGTTAAATCCCCTGAAGCAAAATCATGGTTAATCAATTCACCTACATTAGAAGGTGTACTGCCAGAGTTTTCTCCCCAATATGCTGGGACAATTGTTCCGTCACCATAAGCTGATTTCACTTCCCATACCTTCATGGATTGAATCTTAATATTTCCATCTGCCCAAAGCTGTAAGCCCATTGCATCGCTTTTGCTTGGAAATACCCGTGTTGTTAAGCTCTTTCTGCTATTGATATATGCTTCTACCATTGAACGATCTAAGTATACATGGAGTTTTAAATTTTCGCTTCCTAAATCTACTTTTCCTCCCTGCACGCCTGAACTCATTTTCATATCTGCATCTGCTGTTGTTTTGTTTCGATCTACATAAAAGCTTTGTTGCTGCTTATCATAATATAATAGCGTTTCTTCTTGTCCATTTGGCGTACGTCTTACTTTGATACCGAATTTGTCTGCGTCTTGCGCTGCAATTTCTAACTGGATTTCTAATGTGTCGCCCTTTACATTTTGAATGAGTTGGTTGGCTTCTTCTAGGCTCTTGTCTGTAAAAGACACAACTTGCTGTCCTCTTAGAGATTGCAGTTCCTCTATTGGATCGAAACGAAGTTCTCCGTCATCTCCCAAGCTCAAGCTTATCGGTAAGCCAGCATTATGCGCCCATCCTAAATCGTAATAAAATTGATTGCCTCCTGTTCCATTAATCAGCTGTGCAATGGTAAAAAAGAGCGTTCTTCCTGTCTTTGGATCTACCATACCTGATCCACCTGTAAATTTAGAATCTCCAAGATCCATAAGCTTTGGCTCTTCATGATCTGGTATAAAACGATAATTTACTTTATCAAATTCACCAATCCAGTAAAATACTTCTACATCTGCTTTTGCTCCAGCAGGAAGTACTGTAAGAATATGTTTTTCATTTCCTTTTTGATCTCGAATCGTAAGAAGTACTGGCAATTCCCATACTGTTCCTAGGTAAGGATATTTACTTACATTTGCTGTATATAACTCTCCTTTGTACTCCCAATTATATAAATCTTCCGATACATAAATCAGCGCTGTACCGCTTCCTGTACTTGGAGAATTAGAGGTAATAATCTGATACCACTTACCGTCATCTTTCCATGTAAAGTTGTCTCTAAACTCACCAATTTTTCCCATCCCTGTTTTCTGTTCATTCACAATTTGCGGGTACATTTCCCACTCTATCAACTTCGGATCATTTAAATTCTTTGGAGTCGCTAATCCCACTGCTTGATTGGGTATCTTGCTGTCATTCCCTGCTGTGAATAAAAGTACAGGATTTCCATCTTTATCATAAGTCGCATCACCAGCCCAAACTCCGTCAGGTGCTATATCTCCTTTTTCCGGCGCTAATGCTACAGGCAGCTGTTCCCAGTGCACCATGTCATCACTTACCCAGTGTCCCCAGTGAATTTGATGGAAGAAAGGCCCTTGTGGATTATGCTGATAAAACAAATGATATTTCCCATTATAGTAAATTGGTGCATGTGGTTCATTCATCCAATGTCCTGCTGGAATTGCATGGTATTGCGGACGATATCTATCGCCATCGTAAACCCTTGCATCTAGGCCAATGTCTTTATAGTCAATTGTAGGAATAACACCGTTATGTATTGTTAAATCTTCACGATATTGATTCTGTATTTCTTCCTCTGTCAATGCTTTATTATAGATTTTTAATTCATCTATTAAGCCATTGAACATATGATAATCAAACACCCCATTTAAACTTAATGCCTCATTGTTTTTTCCTACACGTAATTTTGCTGCTGAAATATTAATTCCTCTGTTTTCGGGGGTTTTCTCTTCTGCAATAAGCTCCCCATTTAAGTATATTTTTGCAGTAGAAGTTTTTTTATCAAATGTTGCTGCTACATGAGACCATTTGTTCTTTTCCAAAACTTTATCCCTAGACCATACTTCTACCCATTTATTTCCAATCCCTAATTGGAAAGACCATGTGCCATGACGATACATTCCTAGTATAAATCCTTCTTTTTTATCTTTACTGTGTTGATTTGCAATGGCTGATAATTTTCCGCCGTCTCCCCATTCATAGGATCTTGGAGCTACCCATCCCTCAATAGTTACTTCATCGGATATCTCTCCAAATGAAGCTGTATCTCTTTCAATCCATGTAGAATACCCATCAAATAAAAGGGCTCCATTTTTTATACCTGCATTTCGCCACAATGGGTCTGTAGAAGGCTTGTATTTAGCATCATTAAAAGTATAATTTACATAGTCATCAATATCCGCAGCACTATCCTTTGCTTTTTTTCCTGCTGTTTCATCAAAGTTCCAGTGGGACAATATTCCTTTGTTCACTTCAAACCCATCCACAAGTATTTTTCCTGTGTTGGATTCATCTGCTACTTTAATATAAACCTTTTTACCAAGATATTGTTTGATATCCCAAACTACTTTTTTGAATGTTTCGGAAGTCGGTGTCTCTTTCTTGATTACTTCGCTGGTATCTGCATCGACCAATGCTACATATAAATTGTCTGCATCACTATCTCCCGCAAGCAAAAATTCTATCTGCGCAGCATTTCCAATTGCAAAATTCATAGATTTCATTTCACCCGTTTCCTCTTTTTGAGAGATTGCATAATAGGAATTCTGTGCTTTTAAAGCTTCTGCATTTTCATTAGATACCGTAAAAACACTCTCTGTGGTAGCCTCCCATCCTTCTAGCGTTCCCGTTTCAAAGTCTGGATTGGCAATGCCGTATTTGGATACTACTGTTGGCAGTATGTATTTATTTACAGCTTCCACTGCATCTGTTGGTAAGTTTTGTATACTCGGGTAATATGTAAAGAAGGCATCAGCAAAAACAATTCCCCAACCTGATGTTGCATTGTCTACAACTTGGATATATAAATCCTTACCAATAAAGTCTGTTAAGTCAGCTTTATACTGCACCATATTGGCTAAACGCATTCCTTGGTCCACATGCGGAAAGTTTACATCTGCAAATTCAGTATTTCCATATACTGCAATCAGCTCATTTTTATCCGCATCATATACTTCTATATTAACTTCATTTGGATTACCGCCTCCGCCAAGTTTGAAAGTCATCCATCCACTTCCCACTAATTTAAATGTAGACGAACGAAGTTTACCTTTCTCTGATTCTGGGTACTTCCATCCATTCAAGTGATAATTCCCTTCTTGGTTGTATGGGATGTCTTCTGCCCACCAAGTCGTATCCGAAGACACACTCTCCGTTCCAAAGGCACCACCTTCTACAACCGTCCAACCTCTTATATCTCCAGTTTCAAACCCAGCATTTTTTATAATAAAATTTGTAGCCAAAAGGCCTTCTGTTGGTATGTTCTCATGATAGGTAAAAAAAGCATCTGCGAAGAGTAAGCCCCAGTCACTGGATGCATAATCTTCTAGTTCTATATAGAGTTCTCTTCCGATATACTCTGATAAGTCAGCTCTATACTGCTCCATATTGGCTAGGCGCAGACCTTTATCTACATTTGGAAAATTGATATCTGCAAAGGCTGTATTGCCATATATAGCAATAATCTCATCTGTATATGCATCACGAACTTTCATATTGACTAGATTGAGATTTTTTCCTCCTCCAAGCTTAAAGGTAATCCATCCACTACCATCCAGTTTAAAGACACTTGAACGAACCTTACCTGTTGCAGATTCAGCGCATTTCCATCCATTCAAGTGATAATTCCCTTCTTGATGATATGGAATGGCTTCTGCCCACCATATAGTATCCCCTGATACACTATTTTCACTAAAGGCTTCCCCCTCTACTATGGTCCATCCTGTCATATCTCCTGTTTCAAACCCTGGGTTTTCAATTGTATTTGGTACAGCAGCTGCCATCACATAACTTCCTGGGTATATCTGCCCCATAGAAATGATTAATGATAACATGGATATCAAAACTTTTTTAATTCTCATACAGTTCATCCTCTCCTCCTAAATCGTTACAATAATACCTTCAGTTAAAATATATTTTCTAAGCTATCCCTCCTTTTTAGTCAAATGTAAGATTCAAAACCATCACTTATTTACATAATTTTATTATTTTGAGAATAGCAAAATAGACATGAAAAACCATATTAACACATTTGCCTAGTTGGAGAAGGTTTTCCATATCAATATTGCAATTCTATTATGTAACTATCTCAAATACTCTTATCACTCAAATCTATTATGATCTATTTTAAATTTCTCCATAGATCTCGTTAGTTCTTCAGCCAATGTCATTAGGTGTAACGCCATATTGCTAAAATTCTCAGTATTAGCATACTGTTCTTGCATAGAAGCAGCAATTTCTTGTGTCGCAGCTGCAGTTTTCTCAGAAACTGTGGATATGTATGCCATATTCTTTAAAACATGTTCTTTTTGTAGATCTGTATCCTTAATAGCTTTAGAAATTTCTTCTATATATTTAATGAATTGATGCGTTATATCTTGAATATCATTAAATGCACCGCTAGATTGCTTAACAATCTTTTGCTGCTCCAGAATAATTTCTTCAGACTCATGAACCAGTTCTGTAGATTCCTTGGCTTGGAAAATAATATGATTAATGAGACTTTCAATATTCTTTGTAAAGCTAGTAGATTGCTCTGCAAGTGTTCTTATTTCTCCCGCTACTACTGCAAAACCATTACCATATTGACCTGCTCTTGCTGCTTCAATGCTAGCATTAAGAGCTAATAATTTGGTTTGATCTGAAATGTTATTTAACATGCCAATAATATTGATAACCTCTCTAATACTAGTGGCTAGTGACCCCATTGAGCTTACTACTTTTTGAGAAGATTGGGCTGTTTTTAAAGAATTTTTTTCAAGCTCAGACATAATAACTAACCCAGTATAAGTAATATTTTCTACCTCACTTGAAATGACATCTATATGTTGAATATTACTATTCATCTCCACAATTTTGCTTGATAGAATTTGAAACGACCTGCTTCCTGCATTAATTTCTTTATTTTGGTCTCCTGCTCCATCAGCTACTTCTCCAATAGCTTTGCTTACTTCTTCTGTAACAGTGGCAGTTTCTCTTGAGAGTATGGCAATGTTTCCTGCAGAACTTTTTACTGTTTCTGCTATACTCATATTTTGGAGAATGAGTTCCTTTAATTGCCTTATCATAGAGTTAAAAGCAATCCCTAGTTGTCCTATTTCATCTTTACTTTTCACTTCCGCTTCCCTAGTAAAATCACACTTTTCTGCTTGCTTCATCACATCGATTAATTTTTTAATAGGTTTTGATATTTTATCTGAAAAAAACATCCCCATTATAATAAATAGGATTCCTGAGATGAGTGAACTAAAAATCATTCTTATATTAATTTTTCGAGTAGGTGAAAGAATTTCATTTTTATCTACTGTATTAATATAAATCCAATTTGTTTCTTGAGATTTTACACAAGATACAAGCACTTCACCCTTTTCATCATAAAATGTCCTTTCATTCTCTTCACCTAGTACACGTAAAAAGTCCCCAATCAACTCATTTTCTACTTGGCGTTTATCTTGGTCTTCTATACCTATCTGTTCTCCATATATAATATCTTGGTTAGGTAAGATAATGTATGACTTAGATGAATCGCCAATTTTCATGTTTTTTAAAGAATCAGTGAAAGCACTATCCTTTATAACATATAATAAAGTGAATGCACTCCCTGCACGTGGTGTTAGCTTTACTCCAAAAACAGCACTCCTATTTGATGATATGGCAAAGGGAAGTTCTGACTTTTCCATCATGAACCACTTATTCTCGTTTTGGTCCATTATATTTGTATACCACTCTGGTTTTTCTTCTTTGGTAATATCAATTTTACCTATACTACCAGAACCTATAACTTGTCCTTCTGCACTAATTGCATATACCCCTGCAATAAATTTATTGGAATTAACGGCTCTTGATAAAGTATCTTTAATAAAATTTAATCCCTCAACCTTTTCCGAACCCTTTAATATATCAACGCTTCCACAATATTCAAGAAATGCTTTATCAGTTGCCAAAGATAACGTTAGGTTCTCAATATTACTAGTAATTGCATCAAAAAAATCTTTTTCTCTTAAAGTCAAACTTTTGACATTATCCTTATACAAGTTATTCATTGTGTTATAGGTTGTGTAATTGGCAATACTTATATTAAATAGTGTAAGTATAATAACAATAAGTAAAATTAATGCAGTAATCTTCAAAAAAACACTATGTATACTAAAGTTAATTTTTTTAGTTAAAATAATGTTATTTGCCTTTGTTTTCATAGTGGTCTCTCCCTCATTATTTTCTTTGTTATAGAGTATTTTTTATATATCTCAAATTCACTGCATCCTATTAACTTTTATATTGCTACTTTTTTATAAACTCAATAACTTCTTGATATGATGGCAATGCTGAAATAGCTCCATATCTCGAAGCTGTTATTCCACCCACGCCATTTGCAAAAGAAAGAATATCATAAAGCTTATCTTTATCTATATCTTCCTTTAAAAAATTATTATTTAATAAACTCAATTGGTATAAAAATCCACCAACAAACGCATCTCCTGCTCCTGTTGTATCAACTGCATGAATTGAAAATGCAGGGACGCCTAAAGAACCTCCTTGATAATAAACACTTACTCCCTTTTCCCCTTTTGATACTAGAAGTAATTGCAGTCTCTTGTGAAATAATGCCTTAACAGCTGCCTTTTCTTCTTTCAAATCAGTGATGAATTCTAGCTCTTCTTCACTTACTTTGAGTATATCTGCATAAAGTAGAAATTCTTTTATTGTATTTTTGCATTCTTCTTTGCTCTCCCAAAGGGGTAAACGGACATTTGGATCGAAACAGACTATGCAACCTTTCTCACGAGCAATTTTTAGTGCTTTAATATGTGCCTTCTTTACTGGTGCATCAATCAAATCAACACTGCAAAAATGTAATAGATCATCTTTATCAAACCATTCTTCATCAATATCTTGTTCATCTAGCAGCATATCTGCACTTGGTTTTCTATAAAAACTAAAATCCCTTTCGCCATTTTCTTGGAGAGATACAAAAGCCAAAGCTGTATTTGCCTTATGGGTTTGTAAGATAGCCTTCGTATCTACCCCTGCTTTAAAAAGAGTCTCAATGAGATACTCTCCAAAGGCATCTTTTCCGACCTGTGTAATGAGCATACTCTTTCCTCCGAGTTTTGAGACACAAGCAGCTACATTCGCAGGGGCCCCCCCAGGCTTTTTAACAAATTCTTTTATATCTTTAAGAAGACAGTTTTTTTGCCCTGGTATAAAATCAATTAATGCTTCGCCTATTGCAATTACTCTTCCCATATCTTTTTAAACCTCTATGTCCCATTTTTTAAATGTTTTAATTTTTACAGTATCCTTTGTTGTAAAACAAATGCACCCTGGTTCTTTAGGATAGACGAGGCTTGTCATTGTATGCTCCCCTCCATTAATAAAGATCTCAACAGAAGAAACATCTATAAAAATCTGCAACTTTACGCCGTCTTCCATAGCAGCAATCTTTTGTCTCCTCTTAAAATCATGAGATTTACTAAGACTTTTTATTGCATAGCCAATATTTGAACGATTTAAAATAATCTCTTTATGGATGCCATCTATTGTCAATCCTAAAGCCTCCGAATCATTTTTAAATAGATCAATATCTAAAACTTTATCTGTCATATCATCAAGTTCAATGTATAATTCGTGACTCCTTAGCTTTATATGTTCAAATAAGAGCTGTCCACTTATTTCTAGATTGTATGCCACTTCATCATTTTTTCGATAGTTTTGAATTTCTCTAATGGGTTGTTGGTATAACTTACTGTTTTTTATGTATATTTCTCTTGGAAGTGTCATGGATCCTGCCCATAGATGTCCTAAATCATGGAGCGGCGAGGTTCTCTCCCACATATTCATCCAAGCTATCATCACTCTACGTCCATCATCAGCTTTAAGTGTCTGCGGCGCATAAAAGTCAAAACCAGTATCTATAGTTTGATAACATTGCATTTCATAACTGCCACTTTTTGTATCAAACGTTCCTAACATAGCAATCGTTGAGTGAATGTTTTCACTCCCGCCATCTTCATACTTCATATTTTGAGGCGAGATTAAAAGTACCCGATGATCTTGGAGTTCAAATAAATCCGGACATTCCCATACCGAACCAAATGGCTCTTCTAGTGTAAAGTTATTTAAGTACTCCCAATTGATCAAGTTGCTTGAAACATAAAATCCAATTTGTCCTTTATTTTCTTTTGTTTTTGACCCAATAACTGCATAATAGTGATTATCTTGCTCCCATATCTTGGGATCTCTAAAATCTTGAATGTATCCATTTTTTGGTATTTGAAGAGATGTAATAACAGGATTACTTTCTAATTTCTCGAACGATATACCATCATTACTTTTTGCTAAACACTGTACTTGACGTATTGCTGTAGGATTTTCTTTTTCGGGATTCGTATGTCCTGTATACATCAAATAAAGTTCATCTTTAACTTGAATGGCACTTCCCGAAAAAGCTCCTCCTTCGTCGTAACTTTGGTCTGGCGCAAGGGCTACAGGAAGTTCTTCCCATTTAATAAAATCTTTTGACTTCACATGTCCCCAATACATAGGTCCCCATTGGCTGTCGTACGGATAATATTGAAAAAACAAATGATGTTCACCTTTAAATTCACAAAATCCGTTTGGGTCATTAATCCAGCCTATTGGTGCCATGGCATGATAAACATGACGATATTTGTCATTCACTTTAGTTCTATTCATCTTTATATATTCATTGGCCTGATTAACTGTCAATTTTATTTCCTCTTTCTTTCCATTATTTTTATTCTGTTTATATTTTTTAACGAAACAGGTTTTGCTTATATGCTATTATATTATCTTCTTAGACTTACTTAATGCCTGTGTGTGAAACGCCTTCAACGATGTACTTTTGGAATACTGCGTAAATAATCATGATAGGGATTGTTGCTACAGTTAACGCTGCAAGTACTTGATTGATATAAACAGGCTCTGTATTATTGAGGACATTTAAAATGACTTGCAATGGCATTTTTTTGTTATCTGCAAAAATAAGTACTGGCCATATATAGTCATTCCACGAAAGAATAAATGTTAAAATAGCAGTCGTTGCATAAATTGACTTAGATAACGGCATGACAACTTTAAAGAAAATCATTAGTTTATTCGCTCCATCAAGTACTGCTGCTTCTTCTAGTTCTTTAGGTATACTTAAAAAGAATTGCCTAAAAAGAAAGATATTAATAGCATTAGCAATATTTGGAGCAAGTAGCCCTAGTAAAGTGTTTTCTAGTCCTAATCGATGTACAATAACAAATAAAGGTACTATATTGGTTTCTACAGGGATAATGAGAATAAAAATAATCATCATGAGCCAAAAGTTCCTAAGTGGAAACTTAAATTTTGCTAAGGCATATGCAGCCATTGATGTTACAAACAAATTGATTGCCAGAAGGCTAAACGCATAAAAAAAACTATTACCCATTGCACGAATTAAATCAAATCTTTTAAATACTTCTTTATAAGGTATAAACCAATCACTAATAGGAATATTTAATGGTGGGAGTAGCGCTGCCCATGATGAAATATCGCCGGCTAGCTGTGCTTGTGGCTTAAAGCTTGAAAACACCATCCATATACTAGGAAAGAGGAATAGGAACGCCAATAAAAACATTAGTGTATAAAAAATAATATTTTTCGTAAATTTACTAATCTTGATCATCTTAATCCTCCTCCTTTAAAAACCGACGCTGCATCATAACAAAAACAGTTACTATTAGTGTAAATATTAAGGTGATGGCACTTGCATAACCTACATTTCGATATCTTACCCCTGTCTGGAAGATATAATATACAATGGTTAATGTGGAGTTTTTAGGCCCTCCGCTTGTCATAACCATAGGCTGAATAATTAACTTAAATGCTCCAATAAGTGTCGTAATCATAACAAATACGGTTACATTTCTTAGTGATGGCAACGTAATATATAAAAACTGTTTCCATTTATTAGCCCCATCAATGCCAGCGGCTTCATACAGCATCTCAGGTATATTTTTAAGGCCTGCCAGAAATATCATCATTTGATATCCAGCTCCTTGCCATGCTGATGCAACAACAATAGTTGGCAGTGCCTGAGTAGTACTCGTTAGGAAAGGTTGTTTTTCAAAGCCAAGTGACGTTAATACAGCATTAATTAAACCTGACTGAGGATTTAACAATACCATCCACAAAATAGACATAACGACAAGAGACATAACAACTGGTGAAAAAAACGAAACTTTAAAAAATAAGTTAAACTTAATCTTCTTATTAATTAGTAATGCGAGCCCTAATGCAGTACCTACCTGAAGCGGTATAACCATAATAATAAACTTAAATGTATTTAGAAAAGATAACCATACAAGATTATCCTCCAGTATGTACTTGAAGTTTTCTAATCCTATAAAATCAATTTCATTGGGTTTTAGCAAATAATAATCTGTAAAAGAAAATGATAATGACGCAATAATTGGTGCAACTATAAATATCAGCATAAATATAAGTGCTGGTGCCAAAAATGCATAAGCAAGCAATGTTTCTTTAAGTTTATATTTACCAAAGAGCTTTTTCATTTCCAATATTCCCCACTCCTATTAAGTTAATATAACAGAGTATAGGTGCCCCTAGACTCTGTTATACTATGTATTCTATTTTTTTCTCTTTGCTTCTCTTTCAATAACCTGTACTTTTTGATTAAGAACAGTTTGTGGATCTTCACCATAAATAACTGCATCTATTGCTTCTTCAAAGTTTCTAGAAACCACCGGATAAATAGGTGAAACAGGTCTTGCGTGTCCTCCCTGTGCTAATTGATCAAGCATTACTTTTCTTGCCCCTTCTTGATATGCTGGTAAAAATTCAACTGCAGATTTTCTTGCTGGAGGCATTCCAATTGCATTTGTCATAGCCACAACTGACTCTGTATTTGTCATCCATTCTACTACTTGTGCTGCTTCTGCTACATGCTTAGATTGAGAAGTCGCAGCAAATTGCCAAGAACCAGTAGGCACATGTAATTCCTTTGTTTTTGAACTAACCGGATAAGGCATTACAGCCCATTTGATGTCTGGGTAGTTTTTCTCAAGATCTGGCATAGCCCATGGTCCATTTAACATAAATGCAGATTTGCCTAAGTGGAAGCTGTTTTCTTCTGGTGTAGCCGTTGCTATCCCGCCATCCACGAGTTTCTTTATAAACCCAAGTGCTTCAGCATTTTCTTGACTATTAAAGATACCTGCTGCCGTTAAACCGTCTTCTGAAATAACATTGCCCCCATTTGACCAAACAAATGGTGCAAAAGCATATATTTTCCATTCTCCTGTCCAATTGAACTGTACTTCTAGCGCAGGATAGTTTTCACCTTTTGTAATTTTTTCACCTGCTGCTAACAGATCATCCCATGTCCATATATTATCCATACTCCCTGGTTTAATACCATATTTATTAAGTATATCTTCGTTATAGTAAAGACCTACTGTAGATTCCATTGCTCCCAATCCATATAACTGGCCATTAACAGTCCCCTGCTCTATAATAGATGGTAAGTAATCATCTAGTGACTCTTTAGAAATATAGTCTCCTATAGGAGCAATGATTCCCGAATCTACATAAGCTGCTGCATTTGGCCCGTCTAAAGTAATAATATCTGGCAACTGATTAGTTGTAACTGCTGTATTAATTTTATCTTCATAGCCTGATCCTCCACCAGCCCGTGGGATAAACTCTACGCTGACATTAATATTATCATGTGCTTCATTAAAAGCAGCTACACGTTCAGCATATACCTTACCTTCATCGGTCTCATCTGTTACATGAACCCACATCTTAAGATCTACTACTCCTCCTGTCTCAGTAGACTGCGCTGCCTCAGTAGCCTTCTTAGTTTCCGGAGTTCCTCCTTGATTAGAAACATTGTCAGTTTTTCCACATCCCGTCATAGAAATGCCTAATGATAAAATAAGTAATATTGGTAAAAACTTTTTCATATTTATCTCCTCCTCATTTTTGAAACGTTTCCATTTATGTTTTAAATAAAAACCCGTACGCGTCCGGGTTAATAATTGAAACGTTTCCATTTACACTTTAAATATATCATTAGGTTTGTGCATTGTCAACTATCTCTATACCTTTTTTTATATTCTTTTTATGTTCTTTTACAAAATAGTTGTTTGGCCCTTTCTATATTGTACATTAAAAATAGTTTCTTTGGGTACTTCTTTATGCATTATAGTATCAACAAGCAATCTTACACTAGCTCTAGCAATTTCTTCAATTGGCTGTTCTATAGTTGATAGAAAAGGATAAAAAAAATCATTATCTTGAATCCCATCAAATCCAATTATTTGTAAATCCTCAGGTATTCTTCTTCCTCTTTTCACTGCCTCTTTAGCGAGCGCAGCGGCAAACATATCAGTACTTGCAAATACCCCATCTACTTCTGGATAGTGATCTAGAAATTTTTTGATTAATTTATCCTCTTTATTTAGAGGAAGGACTTCTTCCATAACTACATATGCAAAATTGTTTCTTTTTGCAACATCAATAAAGGCTTCTTTTCTTTTTGTAACAGAAGTCTGTATCAGCGAACCACCTCCTACATAGCCTAATTTCTTACATCCTCCTTTGATCAAGGTTTCTGTAGCAATGACTCCTCCCATATAATTATCTGATGACAGATGAGGAACATGTGGCGCTATATAACGATCTATGGAAATAACCGGAAAATCAATTTGCATATGATTGTAAAAGTCATGATACGATATTACAATAATTCCTGCTACTTGATTCATTTTAAGCATTTCTATATACTGCAGCTCTTTTTCTTTTTGCATTTCTGAATTACATATTAATAGCTTATAATCATTTTCATAAAGCTCACTTTCAACATAATATGCAAGTTTTGAAAAGTAAGGATGTGCAATTGTAGGAACCATCATCCCTACAAGTTGACTTGATTGCTTTTTAAAATTTCTAGCTATTTCATTGGGTGTATATTTCAGTTGCTCAATAGCCCAGTTTACTTTTTCTCTTGTAACAGGCTTAACCGTCTCATTTCCGTTAATGACTCTTGATACTGTGCCAACTCCAACTCCTGCCAATTTAGCAACATCTTTTATACTTGCCATTGTCCCTCTCCTTATATCATCTCATTCTCTATAAATGTCTAATTAATTGCCAAATACTGCAAACTTTGATATCTTCTATTTTTCTACTCCAACATATTACTACCTTCAAAAGAGTTTGTTCACCAACTTATGATCAACTAGGTGTGTCCCCTATGTTCCATTACATTTATCAACATGTGTCTAAATTACGTAATCACCTAGTTAGAAACTGGTCTATCTTGTTTTATGATGTTTTCTTATGAACTATCGAGAAACCTTGGAGCTACGTTTTAGTAGTTTTCACTTTATTTTACGCATTCCATAATTGCTACTACTGAATTTAAATTTTGGATTTTAAAATCCAGTTGTAAACATACACCTGATTCTTTAGAATTGCGGGTCGGTTATTTGGGTATCTTCTTTGCTTATATAAGTTGATTATACATAACCTTAAAATAGCTGTCTAGCTTATTATAAGCTAGACAGCTACTAATCGATATATTATACATTTATTTAGTTTTTTGTACTAATTAAGATTACAAGTTCAAAAGTTCTAACACTTCAGCATAATCCTATTGGGATAATAAGTTCTCACGAGAATTGAGGGATGCCACTGTGTTAGAGCTTAATAGATACTCATTTTTCCCTTAACTTTTTCCCCTTTAAATATTTAGGTTCATGAAGAGAGGCCAGTAGGTTTAAACTATATGTTTAAACCTTTTCTATAAAAAGCCAAATATCTTGGTATGATTTATTGTTTTATATTTTCTCTCAGTGTTCTTTTGGTCTCAGTAATGCCTTTAGCAATATCTTTATCCTGCGCAATAATTAAAAAGATATTTTGGTCTAAAATGTTTTTAAGTTCCTGGTACTTTTTGAACCTTGGCGCACTGTAAGAATTTTCTATAATGTGGTTTAAGAATTCAGGCTGCAGTATTTTTTTATCTTCTCTATTAGAAATTGAGCTATAAATATCTGCTACAACTTCTTTATTAGCAGGCAGCATATACGTATCTTTCCACACTTTCTCCTGGATGGTTGGATTAGCGGTTAGAAACTTCATAAACTCCCATGCAACTGCCTTATTTTTAGACCTTGAGCTCATTCCTAAATGCATTGTATCAAGCCTTGAAATGCTTTCTCCACTAGCTCCTTTTGGAAAAGGAATACCTGTCCATTCAAAATTTTTATAGCGCAGCAGCCTGTAAGTATCCGAAGTGTAGGCCCTATATTCGGGAAGTGAAAATGTCTTAAAGGCAACATAGCCTTTGTCAAAATAATTTTCTTTAACCACAGTTCCTTTGTTAAGCACGTACATCTTTTTCATAAAATCAATCGTTTCATAGAGCTTTTCATTTTGAAAAGCAATCTTAAGACCATTGTCACTAAAGAGCATATCATCATTCGTATAAAAAGCATCATCCCATTCATACCCATAGACTCCAAATTGGTCTACCATACCATCTGCATCCGTATCCTCCGTAGCTGCCTGACATATGTTATAAAAGGCATCCCACGTCCAATGCTCTTTATCAATGGTAATGTTTTCTTTGTTTAAAAGCGTCTGATTGACAATCATAAAGGTAGGGGCAATCCCCATCGGAAGTCCATACTGATGATGTCCATATTTACCGCTGTCCAGTGCTTTTTGATAAAATACCTTTTGATTAAAACTATTATCTTCTCTCATAAAGCTTCTTAAATCTTCAAAAAGCCCAATAGAAGCATAAGTATTAAAATCTTCTTCCAAAATAATGAATACATCAGGCTCTTCACCTTTTACGATTTTTTGAGCCAGCCATTCAGAATAGTCCTCCATAAGCGTCCCGCTTCTATAGGTTACCTTTACTTTCGCACTAGGATACTGCTCTTCAAAAAGTCTGATAGCCTCATCATAAATCTTATAAGTATCTATATGGGGTATTTTCCACTTGTTCCCTGAATAAACACCAAACTTAATTTCCACTGTCTTCTGTCTATTATAGGTATCATATTGATACGCTCCTATAATCAGCGTTAAGATTAGGATAATGCCGGTACCTATTTTAACCTTCTTTTTCATAGTCCACAGTCCTTAGCATGATACTTGATTGAATGGCAAAAATTGCAATCTGTGTGCGGTCTCTTAAATCTAATTTTCTTAATATACTGCTGATATAATTGCGGATTGTCCCTTCGCTAAAATTCATAGCCTGGGTAATCTGCTTGTTAGATAATCCCTGTCCAATAAGCTGAATAATCCTAAGCTCATTATTCGTTAAAGATTCTATATCCTGATTTTCTACTTCATTGATAAAATTATAATTTGCAAGTCTTCTAAAAAGGTGAAAAACTTTGTGAGCAATATCCGGCTCAATAGATACCCCGCCGTTATATACAACGTTAATGGCTTTAACTAGCTCCTGCGTTGAAATGCCCTTAAGCAGAAAGCCATCTGCACCATTTTTCAAGGCTTTATAAATATACTCATCATCATCAAAAGTTGTTAAAATAATATTCTTTATCTGAGGAAGGTGTTCTTTTATAATTTTTATGCATTGAATACCATCAATTCCTGGCATGCGGATATCCATTAGAATAACGTCTGGCCTAAGCTTTCTTGTCAGTTCAATAGCTTCATTGCCTGATTTTGCGTCACCCACAACTTCTATTCCCGATTGATTATTAAGTATAAGCACTAAACTTTGCCTAATAAGCTCCTGATCATCTACAATAAGAACCTTAATCATATGCATTCCCCCACCTTATTGGAATTAATAACTTCGTTGTAAAGCCTTTCCCTTCTAAGCTGTCAAATTCAACCGTTCCATCAAGCATTCTTATTCTTTCCTCCATATGCATAAGTCCAAAACCCTTTTGAATAGCACTGCACCCTATTCCGTCATCTTTTATAACAATATTAAGCTGATAATATTCAAAAGAAAATTTGACTTCTATATGCTGCGCCCTGCCATGTCGTATGGCATTTGTAATACTCTCCTGAACCACGCGGTAAATGGTCTGCTCTTCATCTCCGTTCATTTTCATCACATTGCCTTCTAGCGAAAAGGTTACTTTAGTCCCCTGAAATTGATTGACTTCTTCTATTAACTTTTCGACAGCTGGTATCAGCGCATACTTCTCAATAGAATCTATTTTTAGTTCCTTAACCGATCTTCTCACGTCTACTAACCCTTTTTTGGCGATTTCCTGTATTTTAATAAGCTGACTTTTAGCTACATCAAAGTTAACTTCCAAGAGCTCAAGAACTGCTTCAAGTCCAGTTGCAATACTCGTTAAGGAATGTCCCAAAATGTCATGTATTTCTCTTGCCAGCCTATTTCTTTCTTTCATTTTTGCATTCTGCATCGATTCTTGTGCATAGCTCTCCAGCTTTTTATTGGCTTCTTTTAACTGATTATTAAGTTCTATGTATATCTTATTTTCTCTTATTTTAGCCTGCAGCATTGAGATGGCCAAAAAGAAAAATAAAATCTCATTAAGTGATGTTAAAATGTTTTTAATACTATACAAATACATTCTGGTTTGCTCTGGATAATAGTTAATATAGTTTTGGAAAGATACAATATTTGCATTGACAGATAGCAAGTCATAATCCAATAAAATATATGTAATGAGTGTCGATATAAGCAAAATCATCCTTATATCGGTCAGCGAAACATACAACAAAATAGTGGCTGCCAAAAACAAAAACATCCCTTTATAACTGTAATTAAGGTAGTATGTAATATAGATACAAATAATAATATCAAATAAAATAGTTAGTATAACGATATAAATGTTTTTTTGATGAAAAAAGCTTTTAACAATTGCAGATAAACCTAATATAAGCATTAAAGAAATAGTATATAAAGGAATTTTAGAAGGAATCAGCGGCAGATATTTTGCTGACTCCAAAAAACTGCGGGCTTTAAAATCTTCGCAGATTTTATAAGAGGTATTATAAATGCTTATGGATAAAAAGATTATGATTAGTAGGTTCATCATGTAAATAAACCAGTAAAGATATTTTACTTTAAGCTTAGTATTCATAATCAGCACATCCCATTTGTATATAATTGCTAGTTCTTTCATAAGAATATGTTTAATTTTTATAAATACCATACCATATTTACGGTATACTTTCAATCTACACCGCTTTAATCTGGTATAGTCGTTATTTTCTAACGCATTAAACGTTTTTTAGCCAAGTAACACTCAAACAAATTATAAGCTATAAGTTTAATCTTTTCATATGCATTATGTCATAAGATCCCCATTACATTTGTCATATTTCTTTTTTTTGTAAAACACCCTTTTATTTAGCTATGGCTCTTCTATCTCTTATCCCAAGCATCTTATCAGAGTTAGCAGAATTAAAATATCTACAGAACCCTCACTTTATTCTTGAGAATAGTTAACACGAAAAGCTTAGATAAAAAAGGACTGAACCCTTAACAATAAAGAACTCAATCCTTTAGCCTTCTTATAGTATTATAGATCATGCATGCTGATATCTCCTAGCTCAAATAAATTTTTAACTTGAACTATTTTTTCATCGATCTTCCTTCTTAGGCTCTCTCTTTCTTTATCTAAGTTTTGAAGCTGAGCCTCATTTTCCTCGTATCCATTTTCTTTCTTAATAGTATCTACTTCTTTTTGTAAAATGGCTGTTTGTTTCGTAAGCTCTTCTAATTCTTGCAGTTGCTGCTCTCTGGACCTTGCTAATGTGTTCATTCTTTCTAGATTTTCTTTAGGCACTTCTATGTAATAAGGATATTCTTTTCCGCCAGTTCCTATCTTTGTGCCATTTAGATAAACATCTAAATAATAAATGCCTTCTTGGTAGAAAGTTGTTGTATTTAACTTTAGTACATACTTTTGGCTTGATGCTGTATAATTGCCGAAAAAGCTCTTTTTGGGAACAGATGCTTCATATTCTCCATTGCCGTAAGATTTGCCGATATAAAAGGCCATATGGGCATAATCAGTGAGCTTCTGAAGTTCTTTTTCCAGTCCCAGGATATCATATTTCAGGCCATTTATTCTGCCTTCATTGGTTTCTAAGCTCGCTAGCTTATCGCCTAATTCAACTTCTATCATTTGTTTTTTGTTTTTGAGGTCTACTTCTTTTTCATCCATTCCCATATACTGCGTGCGTACAATCTGAAATTCTCTGTAGATTTTCGTAAAGTCTGCATAATCTTTGTTTAGAAGCACTTTATGATTATGAAGAAATTCGATCCACCTGCTGAGTTCATCCATATCAATAGGTTTAGTTTTTAGCTCTTTAAAGAGCAGCATCTGCGCTTTACTTGAATCGAGCTTTTCAAATATCTGACCTTTTTTTCCTGTTTCGTCGTTTTCATCTAGTATTAAGATCGGATACAGCTTAAATTGAAACTGCATGAGAGGCAGCTGCTTCGGATAAATCGAGAGCATATGATAAAGTGTATTAATAAATTCTTCTGTTATCTCTGGATCATTTCCAAAATAATAAAATAGCTCTTGGTCTAATACTATAGGATCTATTCTCTTTAAATAAGATTGGACTGCCCCTTGACTAAGATCCTTCATGAAGAGCTGCATAAAAATCTTATGATCTTTTAACATCAGATTTTTCTTATTATAGCCTCCAATCACATCATACTGCCCTTTTGGGGTTAGTTCCCCTAAGTGTTCTTCTAAAAAATCCAAACTTTCTTTTGATGCATCTTCTAAAAGATATTTGATCCCTTCTTGAAAATGCCAGTCAGCCTGCTTTGTTTCTCTTTTTATGTCTCTTTTTAATAACTGAATAATTTTATCTGTATCTCCCTGCGCCCGCCAAGTGATAAACTGAACAACATGAATATTGGCCGCAAGTACCCCCATGCCTAAAGCTATCACTATACCTATTAACCAAAGCCACTTATAGCGCAGTAGTTCTTCTTTTAATCTATTCATAGTGTATTCCTCACAGACTGCATCTTTTTTTCTATTTATTACATATTATACTGCAAACCAGTCTTCTCTTACAGCCTAATTCGCTATTTTTTTATAATATCATACACACAGTCCTATGGGTAACTATATCTGAAAGCAACGTAAGTCCGCTCTCACTGACATCATATAACTTAATAATAGTATCCAGTTCACTGCTATGCTGCTCAAATTCTGGATAAATATTTGGCGTTTCTTGAAGAAGGCCTGGCTGGTAGAAGTTTTCGTCATGATCCTTTAGGATTGCAGCATAAAAAATATCTGTTTCTACTAAGTCTTGGAAGAAATGACTTCCATAAGAAAGTTCCGGCATAATATCTAATCCTTCATAGGGGACCTCGCATAAAGCCTTAATATAACTTATCTCTGCAAAATGAATAGGCACGCCAAGTTCTGGCGAACTCGTTCCCCATCTTCCTGGACCAATCAGCATCACTGACTTCTCCTGTTTTTTGGCCCATAAGTTAATTTGTCCTATAGCCCTTGCAACGCTATACTTTGTATGAAGCTGCGCCTGATAATAGCTGTGCGTATCAATTATGGCTACGCAGTCTATCTTTTGCATTGTCGGCCCCCCCATGGTTGAACCTGTAAGTTCAAACAATACTTTTCTTCTGTCTATTTTAGGCAGTTTAATGTTTTTTCCCATACCTTTAACTTGGAGCGGCCTGCACTGCAGCAGGTTAATAACATGCTCATCTTTTTCATTAAAATTAATGGTGAATTCTATATCTACTGGGTATTCATATACTTTTTGAAGTGTACTCATGATGATCCTAAACTCTGCTACAACATCCTCTTTTTTTAGAACCTTATCACAGGTTATAGCAAAAACTCTGCGGTATCTGCCTAATTCCCTTAGTCTGTTTTCTGCTTCATAATCACTTTCAAATAGCGAACGTTTGATCCACTCCGGTACTTTTTCGCTTAGCTCCTGAATGCCTATTGTATCTAGCTTTTCTTTAGTAGTACTGATGACATCTATATAATGCTGAGAAAATTTATATTTTTCACTAGCTGTAACGGCAGTTGTCATTTCCGGTTTATCTAACGAAGCCACTCTTGGATAATCTCCATCAGTTCGGTCAACAGCTCTTGTACCCAACCCTAATACCATACGTACCATACCTGCATGAGGATCAATATCCTTATGCCATACATAAGCGTTATGGGAGTGTCCTACTCCCCCGACACATGGCATAAAAATATCATCAAATCTTGATCCTGACACCCTTTGAACCAGAATTGCCATTTGTTCATCCTGACTGCTCATTCCCCGTTGCTTACGGTATACAAGTGCTGACTCATCCATACTGCTTGCATACACCTTTTTAACTGCTGATTCAAAGGCCGCCAGCCTGTCTTCCAAAGTCCCAGAATTCGCACAAAAAATCGATTCATATTTGCCTGCAAAGGCATTTCCAAAGCCATCTTCCAAAAGACTGCTGGAACGGACAATAATTGGATTCTGCCCATAATATTCAAGCATTCTTCTAAATTGTTCTCTGATGCTTTCTGCAAATTGCCCTTCTGCAATCTTCTCCTTAAGCTGCTTTGCTGCCAAAAAGTAACCTGCCTTTGTTCGCTGGGTGATTCTTAACTTCCACCAGCCATTTTGCACGATAAAGGTATAAAATACATCAGTCCCTATATAAAATGAGTCATGGGGTTCCATCTTTGCTCTTAGATCTGGTAGATGATTTTCAATGATCTTACGCGCTAAAAGCATCCCGACAGCTTTTCCGCCTATCGCTCCTGTTCCAATCATTTTTTCTTTAATCTTGAAGAAATCGCCTATACTCAGTTCTCTTTTTACAAGATCAATGATTTTCTTATCCTTTCCGATAAACATCTTGCATAATTTCTTTAATATAAGCGGTTTATCACCTACCCCTTCATGAAGTTCTGCTTTTGTTCTAATAAAAAAGTTATCCCAATTATCCAGTGCTTTCTCTGTCTGCGTTTCATAACTATCAGACACAATGTAGTAAAACTTGCTGGCACTGATTCCATCTACCAAAGGCTCCAGCCGCTTGCCCTCTGAATCTTTGAAAATGTGAGGTAAAAACATCGTTGCACTATATCTATTAAATACTTTAAGCGGATGAATAAACCTATCTTTATTTTTACTGTAAATATCAATAAAGAGCTGCGTCGTCTCTCTAATTTTAGCAATAGAATAATAAGAATGACGGTTTCTAAGAAGGGCAAAATAAGCTACTGTATCCATTTCATACAGGTAAGGGCAGGTTACCTGGAAAAAGTTACTCATCATAAGATCTGTAGCCCATACCGTCTGCATCTCTGAAAGGCAGTCAAACACATAAAAAGCCTCCCGGCCTGCTTCAGTTATAATTTCATTAACTTTAACAGTAAATCCTTCAAATCCAGATTCGATATCCAGCTTGATAACCTCAGCCCCACACCCATCTTCTAAAATAGCATCATGCTCAGCAAAACGAATATAAATAACTTTTCTCTTTTCACTAAGAGCTGCTCTTGCAAATGCCGTTGCCACATATTTATAATCTTTGATGTCAGATATCTGCCATACTACATTATCTCCTATACGGATATTTTGAAGTGCTGTATCTATTCCTTCGAGGCCTGATCTTATTTTATCAAATGTTCTCATGGGATTCTCCTTTTTGACATTCTTCTTTATCCTATTTTATCATATATAGCCTGATCTTTATTATAAATGAAAGAATCTTTTGCCATTCACTTTAATATTTATTGGTTTTTGCCACTTCTCTTTCTCATATAAGTTTTAGTTTGATCTTATAAATATGTTATATTGCTGTTATAATAATAGCGCATACCAAATTCAAAGGAGATTAAGCAAATGAAAGAATTATGGACTTTATTTTTAACCTTTGCAAGAGTTGGCTGCTTCACCTTTGGCGGCGGATACGCCATGCTGCCCGTGCTTCAAAAGGAAATTGTGGATAAAAACGGTTGGGCAACTGAAGAGGAACTTGTAGATTACTTTGCCATAGGGCAGTGCACACCTGGAGTCATTGCTGTTAATACATCAACTTTTATTGGCTATAAACGAAAAGGTATATTAGGGGGAATTGCTGCAACATTAGGTATGGTCTTTCCTTCTCTTGTTATTATTATGCTTATTTCAGCTGTTCTCAAAAACTTTAGCAGCCTGCCTCTTGTACAGTATGCCTTTTCAGGTATTAGAGTGGCCGTGGCCGTATTAGTCGTTAACGTAGTGATTAAAATGCTCAAAACCTCGATTATAGACTACTTAGGAGCTGTTATATTTATCATCGCACTGATTACAGGTATATTATTTGATATTTCTCCAATCTATATCATTATTGCCTCAGCACTTTTCGGCATTCTTTTTAAAAAAATAAGGAGCGTGAATAACGTATGATCTACCTACTTCTTTTTTCTGAGTTTTTTAAAATGGGCTTATTTGCCGTTGGAGGCGGCCTCGCCACACTGCCGTTTCTCTATGCGTTTGCCGATAAATATCCTTGGCTTGACCCAGCTGTACTTCCTGATATGATTGCCGTTTCTGAATCTACTCCTGGTCCCATTGGTGTTAATATGGCTACATATGTAGGATATTCAACAGCGGGTATCCTTGGAGGCATTGTTGCAACTTTAGGACTGGTGATGCCTTCTATTATTGTGATTATTATTATCGCTAAATTTCTCCACAGATTTAATGAAAACTTCTACGTACAAAGTGCCTTTTATGGCCTAAGACCTGCTGTAACAGCTCTTATTGCCCTTGCAGGCTTTGAAGTTTTTAAAGCTTCTGTTTTTACACTTGAGCGCTATGGCGTGACTAAACAGATCGCGCATTTAGTTGATATGAAATCCATCCTTCTGTTTGCAGCTTTGCTCTTTATCACAAATATCACTAAAAAGCATCCTATCGTTTATATTCTCGGCGCAGCTGCTTTAGGGATTATGTTTAAAATATAATCTTTGAATTTGACTACCCCCACCGCCTTGTTTTACATTAAAAATAGCTGTATGCTTATTGTGTTCTGCTTTGTAGTATCCTTTCCCTGGGCATATGTTAGATCCTTTCTCCCTAACATATGCCCTCTTCCTTTATGTATACTTTCAAATATATTCTTTTTATCAAAGCAGCAAAACACGCAACTTCATATATTGCAGATAGTATGTCTTATAAACTACTGGCAATACTACTTATATATTTTAATTATGGAGGATTATATATGAAATGCAAACATTGTAAGCATCCTATTATTTCCGCACATAATGTCTGTACAAGATGCGGCACCCCTATTCATCACTCTACTCATAAAGGTACTTGGCTATGGGTTATTCCAATTGTGTTTACATTTGTTATGTTAGGTGTGTTTTCACCTAAAACAGACTCTAAAGCCAGCAGTCTCCCTGATTCGCCGAAGGTCACTCCTATCCTTTATGCTCAAGAAAAGCCTATGGATACGCAAGAAATTATTTTATCCAGCGGTTCCTACGTAGTGGGCAGTGACATTCAGCCTGGCAGATATATCATGACTACTCATTCTGGTACAGGCAGCATTTATATCTATAAAGGCCAATATCCCTATATTAGCGAGCTCCTGACGCATCCTGATAATATAGACTCTACTGTTGCTGTTACAAGAATAGAAACCTGCCTAAACGCAGGGGATCGTATTCAAATAACTGACCTAAGCAGTGTAACCTGCCTGCTTGCTCCTAGGTTTCCAAAGACTACTTTATCATGCGGCGAACATATTGTTGGAATAGATGTGCCTCCTGGTGACTATACAGCCATCACCTCCAAGGGAACCGGCCATTTGATGATTTATGATGCGACTCTATCTGTAAGACTTAGCAAGGTGCTTACAGCGCACTCTCTTTATGATAACGACTTGCAGCTTAAGATGTCTCTTACTGAGGGGGAAATCATTAAGATAGGCAGCTTGGAGAGTGTGAACCTGATTCCCTAAGTCAGTTACTGCATGCTCTTAAAAGCTGTCTAACTCAAAAAGCACATAGCTTATAATATGCTCTTTGACCAGCGTACTATAAACCATGTGCTTTTATAAAATAACTAAGCTTTAATATATGAACAGCAGTAATCACTTACTTCTTTAATAACAAGATCAAAACTGGAGTTCTCAGGAACAGTAAAGCTTTCCCCTTCTTTATATGTAACAAAGTTGTCACTTCCTGGTAGTTTAACATCCATGCTGCCGCCTAAAACTTCCATGATTTCTTTATCTCCTGTTGAAAAAGTATATGTTCCCGGAAGCATAATCCCTAAAGTCTTCTTTTCTCCATTCTCAAAAATAACTGTTCTGCTTGTTACCTTCCCATCAAAATATACATTCGCTTTCTTTATAACTGTTACATTCTCAAACTGTGCCATTGTGACCTCTCCTTAAATAGAATACTTTAAAATTTCTTTTACATTCTGGCTGCAGGACCTTTGTATAAAAGACAGCACGCTGCATTTCTGCATATTATACATCTTATTCTAATTAATATAAGAGGATATCTATTATTTAGTATCCTCTTATTTTTAATAGGTTCTTTCTCACCTGCAACTTTATTTGCTGGATACAATCCCTCTTAAAGCATCGATCAGCACTACAGTCCCTGATTTAAGAATATCCGTAGCCTGAGTCGCTCCAATGATAACAGGAATATCCAGTGCAAGACCAACTATTGCCGCATGAGAGTTAAGTCCGCTTTGTTCGGTTATGATTCCAGAGGCCTTCTTAAGAATCGGCA
This sequence comes from uncultured Clostridia bacterium, assembly GCA_937981575.1. GTDB lineage: Bacteria > Bacillota > Clostridia > Lachnospirales > Cellulosilyticaceae > FMMP01. The sequence continues at coordinate 30,234 of CALJNR010000060.1, forward strand.
GAAGTTCATTAGATGTTTGCGGAATAACCAAGATATCTCCCTCATTAAAATTCTTGATTGCTTCTTCATCTGTCTTGCATACACAGACATTTGCCCCGACATTTTTTGTAGTAATGCCTGTTCCAGATACCAGAATGTGGCCTACAACATCAACTTTAATCATATTGGTAGTTCCTGAAATACCTAGTGGAATACCACTTGTAATAACAACTAAATCTCCATTGTGGACAATCCCTGTCTTTTCAGCTGCCTCAATGGCATGTTCAAACAATGTCTCGCTGTTATCTTCTTCTGGAATAAGAAGCGGAGTCACTCCCCATGATAAATTAAGCTGATGATAGACATGCGGTGAACTGGTGCATCCTATGATTGGAGGAACGGGCCTGTATTTTGATATCATTCTGGCTGTTCTTCCTGATTTTGTGACAGTAATAATGGCTGCTGCTCCAAGGTCATGAGCTGTTGTACAAGTTGCGTGGGAAATAGCTGTTGTTACATTAGGCAGTTCATCTGCTCCTATATGTTTAAAGCGTTTAATATAATCAATATCATTTTCTGTTCTTAATGCAATTCTAACCATTGTCTGAACTGCTTCCACTGGATAAAGCCCTGCTGCTGTTTCCCCTGAGAGCATAATAGCACTAGTTCCATCATAAATAGCATTGGCTACGTCATTTGTCTCTGCCCTTGTAGGTCTTGGGTTTTTCATCATAGAATCCAGCATCTGCGTAGCTGTAATAACCTGTTTACCGCTGTTATAGACTTTACTAATAATCATTTTTTGAAGCGCAGGGACTTCTTCTGCCGGTATTTCAACACCCATATCTCCTCTAGCAACCATGATGCCATCGGCAACCCGGATAATCTCGTCAATATTATTAACGCCTTCCCTATTCTCAATCTTAGCAATAATATTGATCGTGTGACAGTTGTATTCATCTAATATTTTTCTGATATCCAAGATATCTTGCGCATTTCTGACAAAAGAAGCTGCTATAAAATCAAACCCTGTTTGAATACCAAATATAATATCTGCTCTATCTTTTTCACTGATATAGGGCATCGAAAGACTGGTCCCTGGCAGATTAACCCCTTTATTATTGGAAAGGACCCCATTATTCATAACTTTACATGTAATATCCGTATCTTCAATCTTCAAAACTGAGAGCTCAATAAGTCCATCATCTAATAAAATGACTGAACCTTCTTTAATGTCTCTAGGAAGATTCTTGTAGGTCACACTGACCATTTTTTCATTTCCTGATACTTCTCTGGTCGTTAGTGTAAAGAGATCGCCTTTGTTTAGAGTAACTTTTCCTTGTTCAAACTTTTGAACTCTAATTTCCGGACCCTTTGTGTCCAATAAAGTAGCAATGGGTTTATTAAGTTCTTTTCTTAAATTAATAAGCTTATCAAAGGTTTCTTTATGACTTACATGATCTCCATGTGAAAAATTGAAACGTGCTACATCCATTCCTGAAAGAATTAACTCTTTTAATATTTGCTCATCATCTGTAGATGGCCCTAATGTACAAATAATCTTTGTTTTTCTCATCTTTTTATCTCCACCATTTAATCATTTTTTATTCTACAAGATCTGAAACTTTTGCTTTATAGCTCGCTATATTTTATATTTCGCATAAATCTCTATGGTTATTCAAGAATAAAACCTTAAATTTCCACTTGATGTGACATTGCTATTATATAATATAAGCCTATTAAAATTCAACTTCATATTTATAATAATTCATTTTCACCAAATGTTCTATAAACATTTTTTTTAAAAAAGTGTTTATCACCAAGTAAATAATCATTATTTTGCTTAGTAATCTTTCTTTATTAATCTATAAAATTTATTTTCCTATGCCGCTTCGTAAGAATCCTCTATTAGATCGCCACACAAAAAAAGGATATCAAGGTCTGTTATACCTTTTGATACCCTCTAAAAGTTCAATTTTAATAATTATTTAGCTCCAGGCTCGCCGCCTGAAACTTTGGCTTTTTCTTCTCTAATGAGACTCTTTAAATGCAGCCCTCTTGTCTTTAGTTTCAGCGAAACATTTCTTTCAAGAATGACAAAGCCTACCCATTGCAGCGCCTTATCATATTCTTTAAATCTCCTATATAGATCTGCAATAATATAAGCTGTTGTAAGCTCATCGAGTTCAAAAATAGGAAATCTTTCGTTGTTATAAGCATTCAAAAACCCAGTAAGTGCATACTGCAGAAAGGTTTCTTCTTTCTTAACATCATTTATCTCACGATACAGCCACGCTATCTTAAGACATATATAAGCTTTTTCTCCATCTTTTACCCTTTTAACTACAGCCGTCAGAAGTGCCAGCTTATAACGCTCAATAGCGTCCTCATAAGTGAGTATACCGGGATAGTCACGTCCTTTATACTTGGAACAGATTTGTTCTTTAACCCATGATAGCTGTTTAGGTGAAACAGTTGTAAATGCTTTTCCTAAAGCAGCATATCCACATTTGGGACATACAATACATTCATAGATATTAGGATCTACCCTATCATACTTTGGCTTTAGGTCCGTATCAACTGACATCAGCCTGTTTTTGCCTGATCTTATAGCCTTACTTGTAAATACTTTATCACAAATAGGACAAATATAAGTTTTATCATATAATATAGCATCCAGAGAAACCTCTTGGCTTTTTGGCGTACCTTCTGCTTTTTTCCCTTTTGCCTCAGCAGAAAAGATTTCTGCCTTATCTAAATTATCAAATCCCAAAGATTTTAATTCTTCAAAAATATTATGCATAGGAATCCCTCTTTTAAGTAATCAATATACTATAATAATATTTATGTAAACAACCATGAAGAATTAAATTATTATGAGTCTTGATTAAATGATTGATTGATAAATGATTTAATCTGCTAAATAATATAGTTAATTCATTTTAACATCAATTAATAAAATCTTCAATTTATCTTTGCAGTGCTGCACCTGTACTTCTAATCTGTCCACTTTGTTCTTTTAAAATACCAAATGGTTTTCCAAGAGGCAGAAATTCTCTTCCAAAATGTCTGTTTAAAACGTTAGCACCACATCCATAGAAAGCAACTAAAGCGATTAAAAACTCGCTCCATCCAGCTAATTGGTGTGTGAAATGAGGAGCAACTTTAAAAGTACTCAGCGAAAGCCCGATAAATAAGAAATCAATTAACACAAAAATAATAAATAATACCTTATTGGTTTCCATAGACCCAATTGTCATAAATAGTGTAAAGATTAAATAGCCAATAAATGCAAAACCTAATTGTTTTGAATCTACTGCAGCCATTAGTTTTTCCCCAAATACACCATTTTGAATAAACCATGTCATTGCTACGCTGAACCAAAATAATGCATACCCGCCAAATGCTGTAGCTCCAAATACATTATTTTTCTTTGCGTCAATAATACAAGCCATAAGCTGGGCAAAACCACCTAAAAAAATGGCCCATGGAATAACTAAAGATACCCCTTCAGTTAACCCTAACTTTTGTGATGAAGCTACTAATGTTACAAGTGCTAACCCAAGCAGTCCTAATGCTGAGGGGTCTGCAAGTGTTCCTTCTGTTTGTTTTGTTGTTTCCACGAAATTCTCCTCCTAAGTTTCTTTAAATGTTATTATAAAATAGAATTAAACCAACTCTTAAATATTACACCCATTTAGTATGTTATGTAAATACATATTTTCATAGAAATTTAATAATTTGCTGTCAGTTTTTGCCACACATTGGCTAATAAAAAAAGCCCCGTATTTTTATGACCAATCATATAAAATACAGGGCTGTTTTGGGTTTCGTATTCGCCGCCAGTTGAATCCGATTTAATTATCTTCGCTATATACTAAAGAGTTATTATAGAATCCCTTTAGCACATAGCACTAAATATTCGTATTACACTGTAAGTCTTCTGTATGATTCGTATCTGTCTTTTGCACTGTCTTCTGCCATTTTGAACATTTCTTCAGCTTGTTCTGGGAACTGTTTTGCAAGAGCTGAGTATCTTACTTGAGCCATGATAAAGTCTCTGAAACTTTCTGTTGGCTCTTTAGAATCTAAGCTGAAAGGATTCTTCCCTTCTTCTTTAAGAGTAGGATTGAATCTGTATAAGTGCCAGTAACCAGCTTTAACAGCTTGTTCTTCGTTAGCAATAGTACGTCCCATACCTTCTTTTAATCCATGGCTGATACATGGTGCATAAGCAATGATAATAGATGGCCCATCATATGCTTCTGCTTCAAGTACAGCTTTAATTAATTGGTTTTTATCTGCCCCAAGAGCAACTTGTGTTACATATACGTTGCCATAAGACATCATCATCATACCAAGATCTTTTTTACGTGATTTTTTACCTGAAGCTGCAAATTTAGCAATAGCAGCAGCTGGTGTTGCTTTAGAAGACTGTCCACCTGTATTAGAGTAGATTTCTGTATCGAATACAAGTACATTTACATCTTCTCCTGATGCAAGTACATGGTCAAGACCGCCGTAGCCGATATCATATGCCCATCCATCTCCTCCGACCATCCATACTGATCTCTTAACAAGATAATCTTTTCTGTCTTCGATTTCTTTAAGAAGTGCTTTAGCAGCGCTGTCTGTAATTGTATTATTCTCAAGAACTTCCACTACTTTTGCAGAAGCTGCTTTTGAAGCTTCTCCAAGGTTCATTGTGTCAATCCATTCTGTAAAGACTGCTTTAGCTGAAGCATCAATATCCATAGCAATAAGTTCTTCCATTGCTGCTTGGATTTTGTTTCTCATTTGTTTAACCCCAAGGTGCATACCAAAGCCATACTCAGCATTATCTTCAAATAAAGAGTTAGCCCATGATGGTCCTTGTCCTTTGCAGTTTACTGTATATGGAGTTGATGGTGCAGAAGCTCCCCAAATTGATGAACAACCTGTTGCATTAGCAATCATCATACGATCACCGAATAATTGTGTAACAAGTTTGATATATGGTGTTTCACCACAACCTGCGCAAGCTCCTGAGAACTCGATAAGCGGTTGTTTGAACTGGCTTCCTTTAACTGTAGCAGCTGATACGAGATCTTCTTTAATAGAAACTTTAGATGCAGCATATGCCCAGTTTGGAATTTCTTTTTCAGTTTGCGTATCAAGAGGTTTCATAACAAGCGCTTTTTTCTTAGCAGGGCAGATATCTGCACAGTTTCCGCATCCTGTACAATCCATTGGTGCAACCTGAATCTTGTATGCAAGTCCTTCTAAGCCTTTACCAACAGCTTTAAGTGTTGGGAAGTTTTCTGGTGCATTTTTAACTTCTTCTTCATTTAATAAGAATGGTCTGATTGTTGCATGTGGACATACATAAGAACATTGGTTACATTGGATACAGTTTTCTGGAATCCACTCTGGTACATTAATGGCAATACCACGTTTTTCATAAGCTGATGTTCCACATGGGAATGTACCATCTTCAATACCGTTAAATGCACTTACTGGAAGAATATCTCCTTCTTGAGCATTCATTGGTCTTAAGATGTTAGTAATAAATGCTGGTTCATCTACTTTTGCTGTTTGTGCATCTTGAGCACTTGCCCATTCTGCTGGAATAACAACTTTAACAGCTGAGTCAACACCTTGATCAATTGCTGCATAGTTCATATTTACAATCTTTTCACCTTTATTGCCGTATGCTTTAACAACAGCTTGCTTAAGGTATGTGATCGCTTCTTCTTGTGGAATAATATTCGCAAGTTTAAAGAATGCTGCCTGCATAACCATATTAATTCTATTTCCAAGCCCAATCTCTTCAGCTATTTTAGTTGCATTCACCGTATAGAACTGAATATCGTTTTTCGCGATATAGTTTTTCATTCTAGCTGGTAAGTTTTCATTAAGTTGTTGTTCATTCCAAATACAGTTAAGAACAAATACGCCGCCTTTTTTAAGTCCTTTTAATAAATCATATTGATAAACATAAGATTGATTATGACAAGCAATATAATCTGCTTCATCAATAAGGTAAGTTGAACGAATAGGTGCATTACCAAATCTTAAGTGAGAGATTGTTACCCCGCCAGATTTTTTAGAGTCATATGCAAAATAAGCTTGTGCATATTTATCTGTATGATCACCAATGATTTTGATAGCTTGTTTGTTTGCGCCAACAGTACCATCTGAACCAAGACCCCAGAATTTACATCTTACAGTACCTTCTTGTGCTATTTTAAGCGTATCATTCATTGGAATAGATGTATGTGTTACATCATCTTCAATACCTACTGTAAATTGATCTTTTGGCGTTGCACTTACAAGGTTATCATAGACAGCTTTGATAGTTGTTGGTGTTGTATCTTTTGAACCAAGACCATAACGTCCACCAATAATCATAGGTGCATTTTCTTTATTATAAAATACTGAACGAACATCTAAATAAAGTGGCTCACCGATTGCACCTGGCTCTTTTGTTCTATCTAATACACAAACTCTCTTAGCCGTTGTTGGCATAACTTTTAAGAAATGCTCAATTGAAAATGGTCTGTATAAGTGAATTTTAACAAGACCATATTTTGCACCTTTTGCATTAAGTTCATCAATTGTTTCTTCGATAGTTTCAGTTACAGAACCCATAGCTACAATAACGTATTCTGCATCTGGTGCACCATAATAGTTGAATAATCCATAGTTTCTTCCTGTAAGATCATTCATTTTATTAATATATTCTTCTACAATAGGAACTAAATTTGTATAGAATTTATTAGAAGCTTCTCTTGTTTGGAAGTAGATATCTGGATTTTGTGCTGTACCACGTGTTACTGGATGATTTGGAGATAATGCTCTATTTCTGAATTCTTGTATTGCATTTTGATCTACAAGTGCTGCTAAGTCTTCATAATCGTAAGCTTCAACTTTTTGTACTTCATGTGAAGTTCTAAATCCATCAAAGAAATGTACAAAAGGTACTCTTCCTTTAATAGCTGCAAGGTGAGCTACTGGTGCAAGGTCCATAACTTCTTGTACAGAACCTGTTGCAAGCATCGCACATCCTGTTTGTCTTGTAGCCATAACATCTTGATGATCTCCAAAAATGTTAAGAGCTTGTGCCGCGATAGCACGGGCACTTACATGGAATACCCCTGGTAATAATTCTCCAGCAACTTTGTACATATTAGGAATCATAAGAAGAAGTCCTTGTGAAGCTGTAAAAGTTGTTGTTAAAGCGCCTGCTTGAAGTGAGCCGTGGAATGTTCCTGCTGCTCCTGCTTCTGATTGCATTTCTACTACATTTACCGCTTGTCCAAAAATATTTTTTGTACCTTTTGCTGCCCATTCATCAACAGCTTCTGCCATGTTTGAAGATGGTGTAATTGGGTAGATTGCTGCAACATCTGTGTAGGCATATGCAATATATGCGGCTGCGGTGTTACCATCTACGGTCATCATTTTCTTTGCCATGTTTTTTCTCTCCTTTTATATTTACTATAATATTTAAATATAATATTATACATCGATAGATTGTA
>CALJNR010000061.1 GCA_937981575.1 uncultured Clostridia bacterium
CTCATACTCCAGCACTTCCGCATACAATGAGTGATGCATTTCTTACATTTGCTGCAGTACTGCTCAATCACCTTTAGCCTATGCTTGTAGCGTTTTCCTAAAGTTTTATTAGGATAATTGATAATAGAACTTAGCTTAAACTTTGGAATCCTAATCTCACAACTATCCTCATGGATTAATCTTTTTATTTGATCCGTATCAGCTTTTATTTTATCAGCAATATTTTTTTGGTAACGAAACATAAAAGGAAAAGCCGGAAGCAATAACGCCCCATCACTTGCTGGCCCCCTATATTCTACCGACCCACATATATAGAGATTTTTAGCTTCGCATAGTTTCACAAAAATTCTGAGTGCATTGCCTGAATATAGCCCGCAAGTAGTAAAAGCAAAGCACTTTTTCTTAGCTGCTAACCTCGGCGCGGCATGAATAAAATCGATCATAGACTCAGAAGGGGCGGCGTGGTAAGTCGGGAAACCCAAAATTATAAAATCATATTCCTCAAGCCTTTTGTAATCAAATGAACTGTCTGCAAGGCTCATGTGAACAGCATAGCCTTTTAATGACATATCATAAAGTTCTGCAACCATCTTAGTACTGCCCGACCCTGAATGATACAGTATAAGTACTCTAGCCCTATCTTCCATGTTTTCCTCCTCTTAGATCATGCGTTCTTCTGTTTTCTATAAACCAAACTTATTATTATGAGAGAGCCTCATCTGTGCATCCCAAACGAATATATTTATTATAGCAGAATATACCAAAGTATCACAATCGCAAGTTTTTTCTGTATCTTATTGACAAATATAGGTCATTATAATAACCTTATCATTGGAGGTGTTATGACGATGGAACAAACAAAAACAAACTTTTTCCAACGATTATTTTATAGTATAACGGACTTTACCTTTTATCAGGATGTAGTTAAAGAAACGATCGGCAAAGCAATAGGCTACTTATTCTTATTTTCATTACTGATCAGCTTACTGGCTTCCATAAAGCCTACGATAGACTTTACTAACGGATTAAATGGTTTTTCACAAGTCTTCCAAGCTGAAGTTCCTGACTTCTCATTTAGAAATGGTGAATTATCTATAGAAACTGATGAACCTATTATTTTTAACGAAGGCGGTCAAATAATTATCATTGATACCTCCGGACAATATGATGAATCGATTTTAAATCAATATGAATCTGGAGTAGTGGTTACAAAAAATTATGCAGTTAATAAAGAAAACGCTGTTAAAACAGAAAGAATTGATTTTGGCGAACTAAGAGAACTTAGTTTTACCAAAAGTCAAGTTGCAGGATTTATTCCTTACTTCAAATACTTCTCTATTGCTATCGTCCTTTGGTTTATCATCAGCACAATAATCGGCAAATTAATTGGCGCTCTTGTCGTTAGTCTTTTAGGCCTTATCATCAATGCAGTTATGAAAACAACTCTTATATATAGTGAAATATTCAGGGCAGGAGTTTATGCAATGACTCTTCCATCTCTTCTCAAAGTCTTGGTCAGCCTTCTGCCAATCTCCATTCCATTCTTCTTTGTGGCTTATTATGTCATTGTGGGCGTTTATCTTGCAAAGGCCTTTTCGCTCATTGAGTTTGAAAGAAAACATTTAACTTATAACAAACCACAAGATCCTCGTTACTAAATAAGAAAGCTTGCAAAAAAACGTACGTGCATGCGAGCTAGGAAAGCTTGGCCCCTTGAAAGCCTCGGCGAACTTTCCTATCTCAAAACAAGGGCTTACTACAAACTAGTTTATAGCTAGTCTATAGTAAGCCCTTTTCTTTGATATCCCTTCAGATGATTGCTCCTTACATCAGCCTTTTAAATTTCACTTAGACACTTATGACTAAATGAATCAGCTAGGAGATAAATACCTATCAGCAATGCAGCACTATAAATGACTACCGAAAAATTAAACTCTTCTAAAACAATAAGCTGAAAAAGATTATAGCTTGGAACAAGTACAAATATCTTATCCAGTGGATTTTCTTTAATAAGTTTCAGCACAGGAAGAATAATCGGCATCCCCATTATTTTAACGAGTGTAAGCCCCTGAATCTTGTTAAGTCCCAATACTCCAATAATCAAAAAAGTTAACGGAGCAATCAGCACAGCCTGCAGTCCTATAAACACTACATAAGCTCTCGGGATGATGTTAAAGAGGACAAGGATGGCGGTGCACACTGCTGCCAAAACGATGGACATCATAATTCTCAGCATAATGTATCCCCTAAGCCCCAACGGACTGACTGCGTAAAAACTCAGCATATGCTCATCTTTTTCATCCAGCATCCTAAATCCAAGCACAACACCTACTAAAAAGGAAGTAATGACCGTAAAAATATATTGCAGAGCGCTTTTGAAAGTCAGCAGAAATTCGAACCTTAGGACGGCAAAGTGATAAACAAGGATAAGCATAACAGGTGCAATTGCAATCATCCATACCATAGGGTCCTTTTTCATATATCTTATATCATTTTTAAGTACTTCTTTCAGCATATCCCTACCCCCTAAACAACTTCTGATCAACTGACGAAATAGCCGCCAGCCCAAAAACAATGAGCCATCCTATTAATAAAACCATATGCCATCCCATGATGCTTCTGCCTGCAATCGTCCGTTCTATAAGCACAAACACTTGATAAGTCGGAATAATTCTAAGAATTGGAAATTCAATCCATCTGAAGTAGTCTAATAAAGGAATCCCCGTTATGGCCCCTAGGATTGTAATAACGATTAAATACTGATTGATTGTCTTAGTATAGACCGCAATGATGATGCCTGCCAGTGTAAATAGGATGCTGCTTAGTACTATAACAAAGATAAAGCCCTGAATATTAAAATTCGTTCCCTTAACAGCCCCTGCTAAAACCAAAGACGTTATAAGAGAAATAATAAGCATAGAAAAAACTTTCCCTTTTATATAATCAGCCGCCCCTAAGGGACTGACTGCAATTCCCCCAATCACACCGCTTACCTTCTCCAGCAGTATAAAAGCCCCTATAAAAACCATCCCTAATAGGGTTGGGTCAGTAAAAATAATGATACTTACTGCGAGATTCTTAAATTCTTCCGGCACATACCCTAAGAGAAAAAGATAAATAAGATTGACTAAAATATAAATGCCGTAGAGGCCATTCTTGAGCTGAAGCCTGATCTCGTGTTTAAACCAGCTTATATTCATCATACAAGCACCCTCCCTGTGACGATAGTAAATATCTTTTCTAAAGAAGGCTGCTTTGTATAAATTTCTTTAACATCCTTTTGGCTGAGCGCCTCTAGAAAGAGCGGATTTTTATCTATGCCCTTAAGATCAAATTCTTGTTCGCCGTGATCTCTTATAACACATACTCTGTTTTCTCCGTACTCACTTTTTAGAGCCAGTGGGGTTCCTATCTTTTTGATTTCTCCCTCAACGACAAAGGCGACCCTGTCACAGATCTCTTCTGCAAAACTCATGTTATGGGTAGTCAGCACCACCGTACGTCCCTGCTCCTTCTGCTTTCTTACCAGTTGTTTGATAACTTCTGTATTGTTGGGATCAAGCCCGGAAGTGGGCTCATCTAAAAACAATATATCAGGAGAGCCTACAAGGCTTCTGCAAAAGTTAAGCCGCATTTTCATCCCTTTAGAAATCTGTGAAACCTTTTTATTTCTGTGTTCGTAAAGCCCCACATCTTTTAGTAATGCTTCACTATCTGCCGGCTTTGTGTAAAGCTTTGAAAAGGTCTCCATATTTTCAGTTACAGTAAGCTGCTCATAGAGGTTGGGAAGCTCAAAGCCTACCCCTATTTTGTCGTAATAGCTTGTTTTGATCACATTTACTTCATGATCCATCACCTTGGCGCTGCCCCTATACCCTTTAAGTAGTCCTAATAGTATTTTTTGAAGTGTACTTTTCCCTGCTCCCGAAGGGCCTAACAGACCAAAGATTTCTCCTTCTTGTACTTCAAAGGTTAATCCCTTTAAAACATCTTCTTTCATTTTTGGATAGGCAAAATATAATTTTTCTACTTTAATCATGATACTCCCCCCAGATTTCACATTCCTTAATAAATCCGCTGCATACCAGCTTAAATAACCTAATAAAATGACTCTTTGCTTCTTCTATGCTGCAGGATGATTTTGCAATAAACAGTATGCCATTGAAAAAAGTCATCACTAGCATTTCTGAAAACCGCTCATGCTCCTCATCTTTATACTTAAGATGCCCCACGATATGCTTTTTACCCCGAAGTAAAACTTCATCCCTGTACTTGCTGTACTTTGTATCCTTGCAGCCTTCCATCAAAATAACAAATTTAGGATTCAAAAAAATATCGATGCCTAATTCTTTAGGATCCATCTCCTCTAAAGCCTGATTCACTGCATCCATATCTGTAATATCTACCGGATGGGTTTTATGATCTTCTAAAAGTATTTTAATCCGATAGGGAAGATCTCCAACTATCGCATCCAAAAGTTCTTCTTTGCTCTCAAAATAGTTATAGATATTTCCCAAAGTAGTATTTGCTTTCTTTGCAATAGTCCGCATTGATGCAGCCTTATATCCTTTTTTTAAGAACTCTCCTTCGGCTGCCTTTATAATGTTTTCTTTTAAATCTTCCTTTTTAACTTGCATAAAAGTTCACCTGTTCTTTTTTAATCATTATATGTAATAAATCTCTATGTTTCAATTGCTTGATAGAATAAAAAATCAAAAGTTATCACTTGTTCATTATTAACTGCCAGATTGCTTTAAATACATCACTTAGTCGTTCTTTATTTCTACTTTCCAGACTGAATACTCATCAAATAACCTTTGCTTCCTTGCTTAAACTTTCTTAATAAGTGTATAATAAAATGTATCTTATTACTGATGATGAAGGAGATTCTAATGAATAATCAATTTGAGGACTTAAAACTCTCTAAAAATATAACAAGTGGTCTGGAAAAGCAAGGTATCACTGTACCTACCGAGATTCAAACGCTGACGATTCCTTCCCTTTTAGAAGGAAAGGATATTATTGCGGAATCTTATACCGGAAGCGGCAAGACGCTTGCCTTTTTAACACCACTGTTTGAGAAAATTGATACAAGCAAAAGAGAAATGCAGGCTATTATCTTAGCCCCGACTCATGAGCTTGTGATGCAAATCCACAATCAAGTAACACTCTTAGCTTCCAATGCTGCTATGCCTGTAACTGCAACAACGATTATGGGTGAAGTGCATATTGACAGACAGATTAAAAAGCTCAGAGATAAGCCCCATATCATCATTGGAACCCCGGGACGCATTATGGACCTTATTAAAAAGCGCAAAATAACCCATCACACAATTAGAACAATGATTATCGATGAAGCCGACCACCTGCTTGAGCGCAATGAGGCTGCTACGATTAAGGCTATCTTGCACAGTACCTCCCGCGATAAACAGATTGGTATCTTTTCTGCAACAATCAATAAAAAAACAGTAGATGTTATCATCCCTTTTATGAAAGATCCTGTTACGCTTAAGACGGCACCTAAAACTGCACTCAACCCTAATATTGAGCATATGTATATTTTAGTTGACCGAAGAGATAAGTTTGAAACCCTAAGAAAACTCATTGCTGCAACGAATCCGGCAAGAGCTCTCATTTTTATCAGCCAAAACAATGAAGTTCAGGAGATAACTGATAAGTTAAACTTTCATAAGCTTGGCGCAGCCAGTATATCCGGCAAAACATCTAAAGAAGACCGCAAAACGGCTCTTACCCGCTTTAGAGGCGGCAAAATCAAACTTCTTGTTTCATCAGACTTATCTGCAAGAGGGTTAGACGTTCCAGAAGTAACTCATATTTTTCATCTGGATTATCCAAGTACGGCTAATGATTATCTTCATAGAGCCGGCAGAACAGCCAGAGGCAGCTTTTCCGGAACTTCTATAGGCATCATTGCTGAAAAAGAACTGGCAGCTATCAGAATTTATGAGCGAGAGTTTAAGATTAAGATTGCTCCAATCAAACTTTTTAAGGGGAAAGTTGAATATTTGCAAGAGAATCAAAAGACGCTTTAAATTTAATGGGCATAGATTGATATAACAGGCAAATATACTAGTTAAAAAGGAGGATTTAGAATGTCGGCAGATGTGAATACGATACTTGTAGCTTTTGGCCTCACTTTATTTGCAGGACTTGCAACAGGGATTGGAAGCTCTCTTGCTTTCTTTACTAAAAGAACAAATACTAAATTTCTTTCTATAGCTCTTGGCTTTTCTGCCGGAGTTATGATTTATGTATCGTTTGTTGAAATTTTTAGGAAGGCTTTGGATTCTCTTACAGCGGAATTTGGAATGAAAGCAGGCTCATGGATGACAGTGTTCGGCTTTTTCGGAGGGATGTTTCTAATCGCTCTTATTGATAAGCTTGTGCCTAGCTCTCAAAATCCCCATGAAGCCCATGGTGTTGAAGAACTTTCTGCCTCTGATAAAAGCAAAAACCATAAGCTGCTTCGTATGGGAATGATGTCAGCGATTGCCATAGCCATTCATAACTTTCCAGAAGGGTTGGCCACTTTTATGGCAGCTATTAAGGATATCAATATTGGGCTTCCTATTGCTGTTGCTATTGCTATTCATAATATTCCTGAAGGCATTGCTGTCTCTGTTCCTATTTACTATGCAACTGGCAGCAAGAAAAAAGCTTTTCAATATTCATTTTTATCAGGCCTTTCTGAGCCAATAGGTGCTCTTGTAGGTTACCTTCTGCTTTCAAGGTTCTTTAACGAGGCAACATTTGGCATTCTTTTTGCACTTGTTGCCGGAATTATGGTTTATATTTCTCTCGATGAACTGCTGCCTGCTTCTGAGAAATACGGGGAGCATCATTTATCGATTTATGGCCTTATCGCAGGAATGATTATTATGTCTATAAGTCTGCTGCTCTTTTTATAAGATGCGAAAGCGCATCTTGCTGGCAAAGGACCAAACGTTCCTAGCTCACATACACGTGCATTTTTTCACATGCTTCTTTGCAAGTGCGCTTATCAATGATTTCCAGTATATGATAATCACCTCCTTGGCAACCTAAAGCTAAGGAGGTGACTTGATGTCTAAAGGAAACGGTATGTCCACTTATACAAAAGAAATGCTTCAGAAAGATCATAAACAGGCAAATCCTGAATCTGCTGCTTATCCATCTAATACTCATGATACCACGCACAATGCTAAGCATCATCTTGAAGGAAACGGAGTTATCACCAAAAACAAATAATCAGCTGGTACTTATAAAAAAAGACCACTAACTAGCGGCAGCTTGATGCCCTAGTCAGCGGTCTTTTTAAATGCTTAATACACTATTGGTCTCTAACTTTATTCAATTTTGAATTTATCTATTTCAGCTTTCAAAGTTTCAGCCAGCATGGAAAGCTCTTTTGAAGACTGTGCGATCACTTCTATAGAAGCCAGCTGCTCCTCACCTGCTGCTGATACTTCTTCCATACTTGCTGCAGACTCCTGTGCAATCGTTGCCATGTCCTGTGTCTGAGAAGAAATTCCTTTTGCTTTATCATTAACCGTTTCTATATCTTTTGCTGTTTGTTTAAAGCTTCTTACAATCTCTTTATAAGATGATTTAATCTTATCAAAAGCTGCTTGTGTAATCCCTAGAGCATCTTTTTGTTCGTCTACTAATCGGTTAGTTGTGCTGATGCTGGTTACCACTTGTTTTGTTTTTTCTGTTGTTTCACTAATAATATTATTAATCACATTGGCAGCTTTTGCTGATTCTTCAGCCAGCTTCCTAATCTCATCTGCAACAACTGCAAAGCCTTTGCCGGCTTCTCCCGCCCTTGCAGCTTCTATCGCCGCATTCAGTGCCAAGAGATTAGTCTGATCTGCTATAGAAGTGATAATATTAATCGTTTCGGCAACTTTACTGATCATCTCACTAAGCTCATTCATAGAGCAATTGGCTTCGCTCGATATTCTAATATTTTCTTCCATTTTTTTCGCCTGAATGTCTACTGCTTTTTGTCCCTCTTCTACCATTTCAAGAGACTGCGCCGCATGGTCTGATCCTAAGAAAGCTTTTTTTGTGATGCTGTCAATTAGATTGGTTACATCAGCTAGTATCATGTTGATATCACTGATTGTTTTGGCCTGATTGCTATTACCTTCTGCTACTTCACTGATAGTTGTTACAACTTGATTAATACTTTGAACATTTTCATCTGTTGTTCTGCTAAGATTTTTTGAGTGTGACGCAAGATCTGATGATACGCCGCGAAGCTTAACAGCCATTTCTCTTAGCACTTGTCTCGTGTCTCTTAAAGCCTCTGCCATCTTGCCGCTTTCATCTTTGTATTTAAGCGCTTCATCAAAAGTGGTATCTATTGTAAGATCTAAGTTGGCTGTTCTTCTAGTTAAGTCTGTTACTTTGATAATAGGCCTTGCTATGTACTTACCTAAAAAATAAGAAATAGTTACGCCTAAAACAAGAGAGATTAATAACCCTACTAAAACCGGAACAGGCAGTAAAAACTTCTCTCCCTGCATCGCAGCTCCTTCTGCTGCCTCCGCGTTCATTGGCATTTGGCGGGTATTATGCATATAAATAGATGCGGTTGCATTTAAGACTGCAACAATTATTGTATTGATTAGTGACATTAAAACAATTCGAGCTGATATTTTTTTCATAAGCATCTTCCTTTGGTTTAGTTTATGTAAAATCATGAGTTGAATACATTATTTATTATTAAGCCCTATGCGCCCCCTGTATGCTAAATTTACGCTGTATTTAACATTTTGTCTATTTTGCTAATGAAAGAAATAGATTGCCATGACTTACAATAAGTTATCTATTACTTTACATCATTGATTAAATCTTAACATAAAATCCTAGTATCTGCCAATAACTAACATAAATATTTTTACTAAGACAAATCCGTGCACAGGGTTAATGCAATACTAAGGTGCCATGTACAAGCACCACCCTGCCTGCCGATCAAATTTAAAAATCAAAATGACCACTTTTCATAGAGGAACTTTCCTTATTGCATAGTGGCCATTTTATTCGCTAGAATATTTATAGATTTCATATTTTTAAGTTTGAGTTATTCACGATAATACATCATGTAAAATCATTGTAAGAAACAACTTTACATAGATGCATCACTTAAGTTTGTATGTAGTTTCTCTATAGTAACTAACTAAAATTAAATATTGAATTTTTATTTATACTAATGTATGATTGTCCATATTGTTATCACTTGACATTACCTGATTCTTCTAGTTTTAACTGCTCAATTTCATTAAACTATTCATGCAATATAGTATTAAAAGGAGGTCCAGAAAATGGCTGTTAAATATGTTATTATTATTCAATGTGATATCGCACATCGCAGATGCAGCGGTTTTGCCTGCACAAAGTCTTTTTACAATAAAGAAGGTGCATTTGAGGGCTGCGGTGAAGATGTGCAGTATATCTCTTTTACATGCGGAGGCTGCTGCGGAAAAGGCGTTGCTGCAAAACTTGAGCATTTCAGCAGACACTTAAAAAAGCATACTACAGTAACTAAAGAGGAGATTGCCATCCATCTATCTTCTTGTATGGCAACAGATAACTACCATTACGACAGATGTCCGCACATAGACTATATTAAAGGGATTATTTCAAAGAAGGGTTATAGCAATGTAGTTGAAGGCTCTTACATAAGTAAAGGGGCTGAAAAAAAGCGTGAAGAAGGAAAATATCATTCCTATAATGCCTAGTCTAAGTTAAATACGAAAAAAATGAGCTAAGCGGTAAGTGTCTTAAATAAGACACTGTCACTTAGCTTATTATAATTATGCCTGCTATTTTGCGCATAATTATATTGGGATATTT
>CALJNR010000062.1 GCA_937981575.1 uncultured Clostridia bacterium
ACGATGATAAGTGTTTGCTGATACTCCTTCGCAATTTTTGTGATCATGTCCATCACTTCAAGTGTTGTATGAGTATCTAAGTTCCCTGTAGGCTCGTCCGCAAACAGAATCTTAGGTCTGTTGACAAAAGCCCTGGCTATACTTACCCTTTGCTGCTGACCACCGCTCATCTCCTTAGGCTTATGTTTAAGGCGCGCTCCAAGCCCCACCGCTTCAAGCATTTCTCTTGCCCTTTTTTCTCTCTCTTTCTTTGAAACCCCTTGAAAAATAAGTGGCAGCGCCACATTTTCCAGCGCTGTTAAAGATGGGATCAGATTATAAGATTGAAAAACAAATCCAATATACTTTTGTCTAAAGATGGCCAGCTGTGACTCATCCAGTCGTTCTACATGTATGTTTTTGATCTTAATCGTTCCTTTAGTAGGCTTTTCAAGGCCTGCCAGCATATTAAGCAGTGTTGATTTCCCCGAACCCGATGTCCCGAACAAACAGCATATCTCACCTTTTTCTATCTCAAGATCAATATGATCAAGTGCTATAATTTTTTCTTTACCCATTCGGTATATTTTTCTTAGATTATGTACTTCTATTATTGGTTCCAGAGCCTTTATCCCCCTTTTGTATAAATTATATTTTGGCTCATCTATCTAGTGTAACAACCTGTAAACTTAAATGATTCATCTATGCAAAGTTGTTTCTCACCGTAATTTCACATCGTCCCATCGCAAGTAACACAAACTTATTGATATGAAACCTATAATATCGAGTATATCACAGCTGGTATTTCATTTCCATATATTATGCATTACAATACCATTAATTTTCCAATAACTATTGTGACTATTATGTTACATTATTTGGATAAAAGAACTAATCTATTGCTTTTTAAGTTTTTATAAGGATTATTAGCTATCAGTCTTAATAGATAATCTCTACTCAAATCTATTTTATCTGCATATTAAAACAAAAAATTAAATGCCAAAAGGTGGCACCTATAAAATCAGCTGTCGCCTAAGGATATTCAAGGAATTTTCAATACACAGTTTCCCGTATCCCCAGCTGGGATCAGGATAAGCCACTCCTGGAATGTCTTTTCTCGTTCCCCTTAGCAAATAAGTTCTTAGATTTTCTCCATAAAGAAAAATATTATTTCTTCTTACAATCCCCCACTCCATTAAAAGTGCAGCCCCTCCTGTAACATGGGGCGCTGCCATACTGGTACCACTGAGCACACGGTATCCTGCGCCTGTATGGCTGGGAGCTGTTATATCAACCCCTGGGGCTACAAGATCTGGTTTAATGACACTCATATTCCTTCCAAATCCCCGCCCCGAGAACGGTGCAATCTGCTGCGTTACTGAATTGTATGCTCCAACTGATATAACAAGTCTCGCAGAAGATGGGGTTGTAAGTGTTGTTTCCGGCATCGGACTCAGCATAAAACTGGTGCGCCCTGCTACTTCAGTAGTAGGTCCCCACGCATTGTATCTGCCATCTATGACACTTCTGCCGTGAATAACAATTGTCCATGCACCGCTTGTAATGGGCATATTGTTCATAGGCAGCAAAAAAACTGCAAATTCTTCATCCCCATTCAGTGGAGATGGTCCTGCAAAAGTTGCAAATACCCTTGTGTTTCCCAGCATATACTGCACAGGTCCCTGCGCATATAAAATAAGGGGCGTCCTATTTCCCGCAGGGTCAATCACTTCAAAAACAAACTCATCAATAAAACTCTTCCACACTGAAAGGTTGTATAAAAATGTATTGGTCCCAATCTGAAACTGAAAACGTGCTGCGCCTCCTTGTAGAACCACCCCTCTCGTATGACTTCTTCCTTCTCCTTCATTCCCTGTTCCAACGATGATATTCGTCCGCCAAAGGGTAACCGCATCATCTAAATACTGTTCAATAAGGGCATTGCCATCGTGGGGGCCTTCATTCATTCCTACACTGATATTAATGACAACCGGGCGTCCCAGCTCCATCGCTTTTTCTATCACATATCTTACACCCAACATGATTTCTACATTTCTAATAAAGGCTTCAAACCCCGGCCGCCCCAATTTTACAATAACGAACTCTGCCCCTGGAGCCGCCCCAACATTTCTGCCCTGTGATCCCCTTCCATTTCCCCCAGCTATGCCGGCAACATGGGTGCCGTGGCCTATTGTATCTGTACTTGGTACCACCCTTAGCTGCTCGGCTCTTGTCGGCTGCAAAAGCGCCTCATTAATCTGTGCTCTTGTATATTCTGTTCCTATAAGATAGCCAGCCGGCGGATTGCCGCTTATTGTCTGATCCCATATGGAAGTAATCCTTGTACTTCCGTCTTCGTATCTAAAGTCTGGATGTGCATAATTAATACCGGAGTCGATAATAGCAAGGAGAACCCCGCTCCCGCTGAGCTGATAGGGTGGATTTACTTGGACAGTCCGGATGCACGCCTCCTGCATGCTTGCTTGTATGTTATATACCATACGTTTTGGGGTTTCCATATATTCAACTTCAGTATAAAGCAGCAGATTTCTTATGTTTTGAGGAGGCACTGTAAGTACTGCAAACTGCTGACTAATAATCTGTGCAAACCCGCCCTGCTCGGCTGCTACCCGTCCGATATCACCGTTATATTTCACAAGAATCTGCCAGTTGGTTTCTACATCAAATCCTAATGTCTGCAAATACATGCTTACATTCTGAAGTTCCTGAGCCGGCAGCGCCGAAACAATCCCGAGTGTTGCATCCGTCTTATTTTCCATAAGCTCCTCCTATCCCTGCACAATAAAGCTTAGAGTTTCCCTCATATAGTTAAGCGCTGCTTCAATACAAAGTATGCCATATCCCCAAAGTCTGTTAGGATAAGGTACATGTGCTATTGGTTTCCTGGCAGTTCTTAGCATATATAGTCTTAGACTTTCACCAAACAAGTACTGCTCTCCTAGCTGGTTTATACTGTACTGCATTAAAATCATGTAGGCTCCGGCAACAAAGGCCGCAGCCGCACTTGTTCCAGATACCGCTTCATAAAGCACGCCCTCTCTTATTGAGGTTGTCATCACATTGACCCCTGGCGCTGTAATATCTGGCTTAATCTCTTCAAGAGATGTATATCCTCGTCCTGAAAAGGCTGCAATCTGTCCGGATACGCCATTATATGCACCCACACTGGTTATCCGATCTGATGTCGATGGAATAGTGAGCGTAAGAAAAGGATCTTCAGCCAAAAACCTTGTTTGGTTATTTGGCACTTCAATAATATTTCCCCATATATTATACGATCCGATTAAAACATCTACTCCGCGAATAAGAATGGTCCATATGCCCGAGTCAATAGCAGCCGTCTCTGCCTGAAGCCATACAAATACTTCCTGCCTTGTACCTTTAAGCCCTGCTAAAGAATAGTTAACAAGAACTATCGTGCTTCCAAAGATAAAAGCTCTATTAGGTGTCAAGATGCTCAAAAATTCTGTTTGCTCCCCTCGCGGGGATTCAATAGCAATTTCCATGGTATCTGCAAACTGTTTCCACAAACTGAGAGAATAGTTAACTTGACCACTATCAACATAAAATTGAACGATTTGCGTTTCGTTAGGATTTATGATGCCACTGGCATGGCTTCCTTTATTCGCCTGATTCCCCGTTCCAACTACAAAGTTGCTCCGCCATACATCAGCCATTTGATTAATATATCTTTCAAGGACAGCATTGCCGTCATGACTTCCTAAATTATCTCCTACACCAAGGAGGATACTAATAGGTTTGTTTTCTTCTCTAGCTCTGCTGAGGACATATTTTATACCGAGCATAACTTGTGTATCTGTAGGCACAGCGCCGGTTCCGCCTTCACGGCCGACCTTCACAATGACCAGTTCACACTCTGGCGCTACGCCTAAGTACTGTCTGTTCGATCCCCTTCCGTTGCCCGCAGCAATCCCTGCCATGGCTGTTCCATGTCCTATTATATCTCTGGATGGAACAAGTGCCAGCTGCATCTCTCTTGTAGGCTGCATCAAGGCTGCATTAATCTGGTCGTTTGTATATTCTGTTCCTGTTATAAATCCTGCCGGAGGATTGCCTGGAATGGTTTGATCCCAAATATACCGCACGCGGCTTCCTTGCGTTTCACTGATAAAATCAGGATGTGCATAATCTATTCCCGTGTCAATGATGCCTATTAATGTTCCTCTGCCTGTCAGATTATACGCCCCTATAGGATTCGCTATATTAGCTGCGCAAACTTGATTAAGCGAAGCGCTGATATAGCTCATAGGATTTGCAAATGTAATATAAATCACATTAGGATGCTGTGCAAGCGTCATGATATCCTGCTTGTCGACCTGTACAATTGCGAAGGTATTATTTAAATAAAAGGTTTCAATATTTAAGGTAAGCTGAAGAGCAATAATATCCCCTATATACTCAACAATAACTTCCCATCTATTAGGATCACCATTTACAACGAAGATCTGCGTTGCTGCCTGATTAAAAAGCTGCTGATACCTGAGGGCCAGCTGCACCTTGGGACTAAGCTTGTTGCTGTACATCTTATCTTTCCTCCTTCATAGTTATATAGCTTTCACATCTTTAAGTTCCAGTCGTTTAAGGGGGGCAGATGATGTGAAATCACCCTGAGAAACAAATCTTAATACATAAACACCTAAGTTTATAGATTGTTTCTCTAAATAAGAGGCATAGCCAAAAGTTCTCTGAGTATAGCGAGGTTAAATATGCCATACCCTTCACTTGGATTGGGATATTCTCTTCCCTCAAACTGCTGCAGAGCCCCAAGTATAATGGTGTTGATAACGAGCGTATTCGGAAAGGGAAAGACCCTCTCTGCAAGAAATTTGCTGAACAAATTGGCGGCTACCCCTGTCATAATACCGGCTGCTGGCATAGTTCCCGATATGCTTACCCATTCATTGATGCGGCAGGGCGCTAAAATACTTCTGGCATTGGTAACTAGAAGAGGCTGTACGCGATTATCCCAACTATAGCCTCTTCCTGAACTTCTGAGCACAACCATTCCTTCCCTGTCAAAGCTGCCAACACTCATAAGTGGTGAGCTCGCAGCTGTCGAGCCTACTGTTTTAAAAGGATCTGGCGGCCTGATCGTTGTATAAGGATTCAGCTCTTGCTGTGCCAGCCACAAATCAGCCTGCGTAAGATTTTGGCTTAGCAGATTAAGCTCTATGCGCCATCCCCCAACTGAAGGGTTATCTAGCCTAAAAAGCAGGTTTTTCGCCCCATTTTGGAAATTAATCTTTTCTCCATTATTAAAGATCGTTGTAGTGCCCATACGGATAATTCCAGGGATCTTTAAATTAATAGGCTCAGCGCCGCTAATAGCCGGCGGATACAAAAAAGCTGTTAAAATTTCAGCAAAACGTTGATAAATAATGCCTACTACATTCTGCTCTTCTTTTTCTACTCTTATATTAATAATATTAGTCCCCTGTTGTCTTCCAGTAATACTATAATGATGCAGTTTATCTGCTTCTTCACCAGCTGGTGCAATAATCGTCAGATAATTTCTTTGGGCCATAAATCCTAATATTTGGTTAAGAATATAGGACCCGTCATGCGGATCAATATTGCTGTTAAACGGAATACAAAGCACAAGCGGCCTTCTCTGAATATTTGCAAACTCAATAAGTCTCACTGCCCCAATCAAAACATCCGGCATCGTAACCCCGTGGTCAGTTGGGGTCCCCCCATAGATACTTTGTATGCCCGGAGAGGCTGGATTGATTTTAGCTGCTATGAATTCAGCCTGAGATGCAACCCCTCGGTATCTAGTCCCAATGCTTTCTCCTCCTGCAATGGCCAGCATCATGGTACTCATGCTGTCTCCCTCGGGGAGCGGAACAACCTGCTTTGGATCTGGGCTCATAAGCGCATTATTTATTTGTTCTTTAAAATAATAGATTCCTTCACCAGCTCTTTGCTGATTCCAAATACAGGCTATTCTGCTGCTGCCATCAGGGTACCTTAATACCTCATTCGTATAATCTACGTCATCCACCGTTACGATTCCAATGAGGACCCCCTCTCCTTTATAAGGCAGATCCCCAGGGACTAATTCCCCTAAAGAGGCACTTGGCATAGGATCTCTATAACAAAATATATGGCTTGCAATGGGCATATTATAACCCGGAGCAACTTCTTCTCTTAGCACACTGCTAAGGACATCAAACTGACTTTTTCTGCCATATAAGATGCTGTAGTCATTAACAATTGGAACAGCATTTAGTCCGAGTCCAATATAATACTCAGGTTTTCTATAATTTCCTGGATTCAGCAGGACATATATTTCTTCATCCGGCTGAATGCTCTGATAAAAAACATCATCATATAAAGATATCTCCTGCCTTTTCAATCGATTCTTGTCTGCTGCTTCACTATGTATCTTAAAAATGGATGAATATTTAGGGTGGGAAATAATGCGGCTGACTGCAGCATGCATGTCATCTTCAAGATAAATACAGGCGTCCTCATAAGGTTCATAAGCTTTTTGAAGCACATTGTAGTAGTGATGAATCTCTCTTTTACTGCACTTAGTAACCCATAGCCCATTTACAGCTTTTAAATAACTATTGATAATCTTGCAGCATAAGCTGCGGTATCTGTAGGCTGCTCTTGGTATGTACACACTTGCATAAACGAGAAGTGTCTTATTCATTTCTTCTGAAAGTCTGCAAAGTGCACGGATACAGTCAATATAACTGATGGCATCTATTGTTTCAGCTTCACTGAAACAGTTAATAAACAAAAGCTGCTGCCCATCTCCTATGCCTTCACTCTGCATCATAGTTCCATCTGCCATATCATAATATCTACTAATCTGGCTGCTGTTTATTTTTCTACTAATGACAGCTAAAATGATATCCTGCTCTTTAAAACTCAGGACATCTGCTTCCTGTACAGTATTAAGGATTATTTTGAAGTTAGGTTCTACATAAGTCACGGCGGCATTTAACTGCCTCAGGTATTTTTCATGAATATCCAGCAGTGTGTAATGCTTGCCGAGCATCTGGCTGTCTGCCTGGTAATGTGTGATTAAGCTGTTTATATTCTCATTATGCTCAACAAGCACTCTCATAAAGTCCTCCTTATTATATACTGTCTATCGCATTTCTAAGGTCAAGCCTGCCATAGCCTTCTACTGCATTGGGATAAGCTATGCCCCTTCGCCTTAATGCCCCTCTGATAAATATCCCTCTTGCAATACGGGTATTCATATCAGGCAAGTTCCGGTTAACCACTGCCCACTGCATGAGTAGCGCTGCTGCTGCCGCCGTTATAGCCGCTGCTACGCTGGTTCCGGTGTAAGTTCCATAGGCCCCTCCTGGCAGCGGACCGCTTATATTGACTGCCGGTGCAACAATCTCCGGTTTAATGAGTCCATCCGTTTTTGGGCCTCTCCCTGATCCAACATAAATACTTTGATCAGCTTGGTTATATCCCCCAACCGTGATAATATATTCCGGCGTTGATGGAATAGCTACTGTGGTTAAAGTTTCAGCACGGAGAAACCGGGTGGTTTCAATTGTAAAATCATTTCTTTGAATCCATACATTATAGTTGCCGCTTACAATAAAATCCCCATAAACGACAATTGTCCATAGTCCTGGCGTTGGGTTTTCAAAAATGACGATAATATTTTCAGCTCCGGTCTGTCTTTCTGGATAGTTATAGGTCACCGTAATAATGCTGCGCTCAAGCCCAAAGGTATAAGAAGTTGTTTCATTAGGAATAATGGGGACTCTGTCAATCACCTGCCCTATAGGACTTCTTACAGACACTGCGAGCTTATCAGACAGATCGGCCCAAAGAAAAGCAAAAAAACCCCTTTGTTCTTCCGCTGATACATTAATTTCTATTTCCTGCCTCTGACCAAACCCTATCGTATCACTGAAATGATGTCCGCTGTTAGCCTCATTGCCTGCTGCGACAACGACTATAACATTTCTTAATATACTTATCCCATTCAGATACCTTTCAGCAATGGTCGTGCCATTGTGGGCCCCATCGTTATTCCCTATTCCAATACAGATCACCAGAGGTCTTTGAAGTTCAAGGGCTATTTGCAGAAGATAGTTAATGCCTGCAATCATATCATTATCCTGATAGGCCACATCCGTATCTCTTATTAGATAGTATCTATTTAAATAAAGCTTGGCTGGTCTAAGCTTTACCATAGCAATCAGTGCATCGGGGGCCCCTCCTGTAAATTCATTAGGAATGGTTTTATCATCTCCGGCAGCCAAGCCTGCCAAAAAGGTTCCATGGCCAATTTCATCTCGAGTCGGCACCACCTCATAAGGATTTTCTGAGGCAAGTGCAGCATTAAGATTGTCAGCTGTATACACACTGCCATAATTGTACATAGGCGGTGGATTCCCTTGTATGGTCTGATCCCATATTCTGGCAATACGCGTTGTACCATCTATATTCCTAAAAACATTATTGGTATAATCAATGCCTGTATCTACAAACCCAATAAGTATCCCATCGCCACGGAGCGGCCCGAAGGGGTAATTATGAAACATCAGAACATTAGAGGCTGTAAGAGCCGCTGCTGCATAAAGACCATAAAGACTTGGTATGCTTAGAGAAAACCCTGCATTTCTAAGGCGCTCGATTTCTCCTTCTGCTCCAGTTGGCACTTCCACTAATATTAAATTACTGGCTATGTATTCAAATACTAAAGCAGGATAACTTGCCCTAAAGTTTTCAATAGGCAGCAAGCTTTGCAATATATAATCTCTTATTATGATTTGAGCAAGTTGCCTGAATGAAAATGCCATAGGTCACCTCTTTAAAATAATGAAAGGCCCAAAATCTATTCACTTAGACCTTGAGCACTTATTCTACACTATCATATTTATGCAGCTCTTCCTTCAATTATTAATGTTACTTAAATTTTTATCCAATGCCAGCTATCGCCTTCCTTAGGTCAAGCCTTCCATAACCCTCTATAGGATTTGGGTAATTAATCCCCGGCTGCTTCGCTGCCCCCCGTATAAAAATTCCCCTGGCTATTCTTGTATTCATATCATGAAGGTTGCCCTCCAAAACGGCCCACTGCATGAGTAGGGCCCCTGCAGCTGACGCTATAGCTGTCGCTGTGCTGGTTCCGGTATAAGTGGTGTACCCGCCGCCCGGTCTTGGTCCTCCGACATTTACCCCAGGGGCTAAAAAATCAGGTTTAACAACACCACTTGTAGTAGGACCTCTCCCAGATGACATATAAATGCTTTGATTCACAGCATCATATGCCCCTACTGTAATGCCAAATTCCTCTGTCCCTGGAATAGCAACTGTCGTTTGGGTATCCGCTTTCAAAAACACGGTTCCCTCAGCTGAAAACCCCGTCCGCTGAAGCCACACATGATAAATACCCGTTACGATTTCTTCTCCATACACAGTAATACGCCAAACGCCCGGTGTAGGATTTTCAAGCCAGATATAAATGCCCTCAGCCCCAGTCTGTCTGTTAGGATAATCATAAATAACAGTAATACGTGTATTTTCAAGACCAATATTATAAACGGTTTTGCCCTGAGGGGTAAGCTGTACTTTTTCAATCATCTGCCCGATGGGGCTTTGAAGTGAAACTGATAACTTATCGGATAAACTTGCCCACAATGAAATAACAATCCCACTCCGTTCTTCTTCTGACACATTAATCTCAATATCCTGAGAATGGCCTACATGATTTAATCTTCCCCTGAAATGGTGATAAGCCCCTGCTTCATTGCCTGCTGAAATCATCAGAATAACATTTTTACGAATTGTTAATGCATTTAAATACCTCTCTACAATCGTTGATCCATCATGAGCTCCCGTATTACATCCAAGTCCAATACAAATCACAATAGGGCGCTTAAGCTCACCGGCCAGCTGAATCAAATAGTTAACCCCCATTAAGATATCAAAATCCAAATAAGCAAGATCTACATTTTCGATCAAATAATAGTCATTTATGTAGGCTTTTGCAGGTCTAAGTTTAACTACCGCAATAGCTGCTTCCGGCGCTCCTCCTCTATAACTATTCGCATCTGCCCTATCATCACCTGCTGCAAGCCCGGCTAAAAATGTTCCATGCCCAACCTCATCCCTTGTTGGTACAATGCTGAAAGGATCTGTCTGCCTAAGCGCAGTATTTATCACCTCTTCGCTGTAAACACTTCCAAATGTATAAGGATGAGGGGGACTGCCATCTATTGTCTGATCCCATATTGCTGCAATTCTGGTAGCTCCATCGCTTTTCCTAAAAGCCTGATGCGTATAGTCAATCCCTGTATCTACCAAACCTATCATAGTCCCTTCTCCCCTAAGAGCCCCGAAGGGATAATCATGAAACATTGATATATTGCTTGCTCCGATTCTTTCCCTTCCATTTAACCCATATACTGAAGGGAGTGCTAAAGCATACCCCGCAGCATTTAGCCTTTCAAATTCTGTTTCAGCCCCTATAGGTACCTCTACCAAAAAAAGATTTAGACCAATGGTTTCAAATTTGAGCATGGGATATTCTTCTCTGAAAAAAGCAGCAGGCAGCAGACTCTGCAGCATATAATCTCTTACAAAGATTTCACTTACCTGTCTGGATAATGGTGTCATAAATCACCTCTTTACTAAATATTGGCTATGGTGCTTCGAAGATCCAGTCTGCCATAGCCTTCTGCGGGATTAGGGTACTCTACACCTCTTCGTTTTACGGTCCCCCGAATCAAAATACCTCTTGCTATTCTCGTATTCATTTCCCTTAAGTTTTGCTGAACGATTGCCCACTGCATAAGAAGTGCAGCGCCTCCAGCTGTAATGGCCGCGGCTGTACTCGTTCCTACAAACGTTGTAAAGCCTCCCCCTGTCCGTGGCCCCTCTACGTTAACCCCTGGGGCAATAAGATCTGGCTTAATGAGTCCATCTGCCCGCGGGCCTCTTCCTGAACCTACATAAACACTTTGATCAATAAAATCATAGGCCCCTACTGTAACAATATATTCTTCTGTAGAGGGGATCCCAATCGTAACCAGTGCATCCGATCTTAAAAACCGTGTTCCCTCTGTGATATAACCGCTTCGTGGCAGCCACATATTGTAATTACCTTGAATAATTTCTTCACCATAAATGGAGACAACCCAAAGTCCAGGGGTTGGCAACCTAAAACTTATAATAATATTTTCCGCTCCTGTTTGGATATCCGGGTAGTTATAAGTTACAGAAATGAGCGTCTGCTCTAGGGCAAAAGAATAAGTCCGGACTTGATTTGGAATGACCGGAACTTTTTCTACGATCTGACCAATGGGGCTTCTAAGGGATACGGATAGAAGATCAGACGGCCTTGCCCAAACCGTTAAGAAGAACCCTTGTTCTCCTTCTGCCACGTTCACTTCAATATCCTGTCTCTGCCCCCCAGCGATTGTCCCACCGAAATGATGCCCATTATTGGCTTCGTTGCCAGCCCCCACAACAATAACCAAATTTTGAACTGTCGTTAAGGCTTCCAGGTATCTTTCTGTAATGGTGGTGCCATCATGGGCTCCATAGTTATTCCCGACTCCAACGCAGATAACGAGTGGCCTTTGAAGCGTTATAGCCATTTGAACGAGGTAAGTAATACCTGCTATAAAATCATTTTCCTGATAAGCAACAGCCTGCTCCCTTACGAGAAAATGAGTCTTAATATAAGGCTTTGCGGGTCTTAACTTCACCATAGCAATCAGTGCATCTGGAGCAGCTCCTCGATAAAGATTCGTTCCCATCTTATCATCTCCTGCCGCCACTCCCGCAAGGAATGTCCCATGGCCTATCTCATCCCGGCTCGGAACAACTTCATAAGGATTAGGAGATTGTAGAGCCAGGTTAATATCCTGCTGCGAATATTCTGTGCCATATGTAAAACCTGCGGGCGGCGTTCCAGTAAGGGTTTGGTCCCATATTCTTACAACCCTTGTCGTGTTGTCTGCATTTAAAAAAGCAAGATGGGTATAGTCAATACCAGTATCCACAAAACCAATAATAATATTATTCCCTCTTAATTCTCCAAAAGGATAATCATGAAACATTAAAATGTTAGATTCAATAAGCGCTTCCGTAGCATTAAGTCCATACAAAGAAGGAACAGCTAAAAAACTCACATCACTTCTTAACCTTAGAAATTCATCTTCTGCCCCCAGAGGAACCTCGACATAATAAATCTGCTCCGCAAGGCTCTCAAACAGCAGTCTAGGATAGGCTGCTCTAAGTCCTTCTAGTGTCTGAATACTTTGAAGGATATAATCTCTCACTGTTAAATTTATATTTTGTCTAAACGTTTCCCCCATAGTTCCCTCCTTAAGTGCCTAAGTCCTCTCTTCTTTACCTCAGTCACTTGTTACTTTTTACTAATTTATGCCTATACAGGTTTAAATATTATTGAAAGACTCATATTCCCCTTCTTACGCTTTTACATGTGAGAGTTATGCTGCGTTTCATCTCTTACAGTTTCCGCATAAGGCTTTAAAAGCATCCTTTCAAGTTCTTTCATATCAAATATACCATAGCCTTCGCTTGGGTTGGGGTAAGTTGTTGTTGGAAATCGTTTCACCTGACTAAGAATGATATTGTTCATAACAAGCGTATTAGGATAAGGCAGAATGTTTTCAGCGCTAAATTTACTGTATAGCGCTGCTGCTCCTCCTGCCATAATGCTGGCAGCAGGCAGCGTCCCTGAAACCTTGATCCATTCATTCTTACTGCCCGGAGCTGTAATATCATAGCTATGGGTTACAAAATAGGGTCTTACTCTATTATCCCATGTATACCCTCTTCCTGAACTCTTAAGGACAACCAAATCTGATTGATTATATCCACCTACGCACATGACATTGTCTATAGAAGCCAGTCCCCCTACCGTCATAAGTGCCTCTGAAGGCTGAAGTGTTGCATGACCGTTAAGTTCTTCTTGTGAAAGCCATATATCCATTTGACTTGCCGCAGTTGTTTCTATTTCTGCTCTTAGCTTCCAGCTGCCTTCAATCGGTTGATGCATCCTGAATAAAAAGACACTGGCTCCATTTTGGAAGTTCACCTGCTCTCCATTTGAATAAATAATACATGATCCAATTGGATAGCTCCCCATTCGTTTCAAATCAACGCCTTCAGTCTCCAAAGTTCCAGGGGGTGATAAAGTCACCCTAATAACATTTGAAAACTTTTGATAGATAATGCCAACGATATTTTGTCCTGGTTTTTCCACCGCAAGGTAATTTCTGTTACCGGCTTCTGCTCTCTCACTATGCCGTAGTGGTGCATTTTGTCTCCTTCTTCTCCTGAGGGAATAACGAGCGTAAGCCCCATTCTTCTCGCCAGAAAACTTAGTATTTGCTGCAAAATCAAGCTGCCATCATGTGAATCAACATTCGTGTTAAATGGAATACATAAAGCCAGCGGGTTTTTGTGAAGCATTGCAAATTCTGCCAATTTAAGTGCTCCTATAATAATATCAGGCAGCAAAACCCCACTACTTGAAGGCATGCCTCCATAAATATGTTGAAGCGTTTTTCCGGCGCATTTTATCTTAGCTGCTATGAATTTTGACTGAGTTGCAATCCCCCTATAGCTTCTATCCTTGTTTAATCCCCCTGCTATCCCTAGTATCATCGTACTTAAGCTGTTTTCTTCAGGAAGGCTGATTATTTCATTTGGATGAGGGCTGTTAATGGCTCCATCAATCTGCTCTTTAGTGAAACTGATTCCGCTGTCTGCCCTTTGCTGTTGCCAAATAAGATCAATCCGCGATTCTCCGTTTGGCAAACGAAGCGCCTCATGGGTATAATCCACATCATCTGCAGTTACCACCCCTATATAAACACCCTCTCCTTTATACTTTAGATTATCTGGAACAAGACTGAATATAGGCTTTTGTCCAGCTTGTTTCTGACTAGAAGCGCCAGGCGTTAAAATAGCTTTTTGATATTGGGGGACAACATCTGAACTTAGAAGCTGACTGGCCGCATCAAACTGTTTTTTTGTACCATATAGCATACAGTAATCCGAAAACAGCTTGACTGCGGTAAACCCTAGTGCTTCATAATAGCAGCTTGGCTTAATGTCTCCTGATCCAATAATCACATATATTTCTTCCTCGTCTGGAATGCTTTTATAAAAAACGTCATGATAAAGTGTATCAGCCCGACCATGGACGCGATAAACTTTTTTGGCTCTTTGGGCATTTCCTTCCGGATACAGAAAGGGCATTACCATTTTGACAGCATCACCAGCTTCTTCTTCCAAATAAATAGTATGGTCAAGATAAAATTCAAAGGCTTTTGGAACAGGATTATAATATTTATAAACTTCCTTTTTATTTGCTTTGATGATGACTATGCCATTTACTTGTGAAATATACCCATTTACAATCTTGTATGCTAACGTTCTGTAGCGGCAGGATTCATCAGGGATTTCAATATCTGCGTAAATAATAACCGGTTTATTTAGCTCCTTCGAGAGATTTGTCAAATAATCTATACATTTAATATATTGCCTTGAATCTATAGCATCCGCTGCGCTGCAGCAGCTTATTACATCACACGCTATCTGCTCTTCCTGCCTAGACAGATACTGAACTTTATGACTATTCATATCATAAATAATTCGAACCTTTTCTCTGTCTATGCTCGGTCCTATCATTCCTAAAATAACAGGAGTTGTATAAAAAGAAGAACAGTCAAAAAATTTTTTCTGTTTTCGAAGCTTAATCGAAAAAAGCGGCTCAACATATACTGTAAGTTCTTGAAGCCAAGTCAGATATTTTTCTTCAATTTCCAAACTTATGTGCTTCCCGCTGAATATTTCGTGATGCGTACTGTATTGCCCTAAATAATGTTTAATGCTTTCATCATGTTCCACGATGACTTTCACATCAGTTTCCTCCTGCTCCGTGCTTTATTATATCCTGTACTTTTCCTGTTAATCTTTTAAAAATATATTGAGCATTATGCACCTTATTTTATCATCTATTCTATAATAACTGCGGCGCTCCCAGCAGTTCTCCAAGCATCCCCGTTTCAAATACCCCATATCCTTGGCTTGGGTTCG
Source organism: uncultured Clostridia bacterium (assembly GCA_937981575.1). GTDB lineage: Bacteria > Bacillota > Clostridia > Lachnospirales > Cellulosilyticaceae > FMMP01. Next base: position 15,091 of record CALJNR010000062.1, read on the forward strand.
GATAACTTATGCTCTCAAACTGTCTTACCGTACTTAAAATTGTTGTATTCATAACAACAGTGTTTGGAAGGGGCATTACCCCTTCTCTCACAAATTTGCTGTAAAGACATGCCGTCACTCCCATCATAATTGCTGCAGCAGGCAGTGTCCCTGAAGCACTGGTCCATATGCCTCTGCCACATGGTGCTAAAATACCACTGGCGTGGGTTACAAAAACCGGAGTTACCCGATTATCCCATGTCATCCCTCTCCCGGAGCTGCGAAGCACGATCATATTCCTTTGATCATAGGCTCCGACGGCCATTATATTATTCACATTAGCTACAGAACCTGCTGTCATAAAAGTATTGGCTGGACTTAATGTAATATAAGGGTTCAGCTCTTCCTGTGTGATCCATAAATCTATTTGGCTTTCAATATTGGCACGAACTTCTCCTTGAATCTGCCACTGCCCAACTTCGGGATTTTCGATTCTAAAAAGAATCCTTCTGGCTCCATTTAGAAAATCAATACTCTCTCCATCACAGAAAATAGCAGCTGCCCCTACTTGTGCCATCCCCTTTTGCCTAAGATTAACAGAATCTCCCACTGTTCCCCTAGGAGGAATCAAAAAAGCTGATAAAAGTGTCGGATATTTTTGATACATGGCGCCAACTACACTTTGTGCAGACTGTCTGACATCAATATTAATAGGCCCTAAAGTCTCCTGCCTGCCATGAAGGCTGTAGTGATGCTGCTTATCTGCCTCTTCTCCTGCCGGTACGATAATCGTAACCCCTGGAGTCCGTGCAATCTCTGTCATTATTCTTTGAAGAATAAGCGATCCGTCATGGGAGTCAATATTTCCATTAAACGGTATACAAAGCACAAGGGGCTTGCCTTGCTGCGCAGCAAATCCAATAAGTTTACTCATACCCACAATGATTTCTGGAAGCATACATGCTTCCTTGATAGGATTGCCGCCGTAAATTCGCTGAAGTTCTTCCGAAGCAGTTTGAAGCTTTGCTACTAAAAACTCTGACTCAGTCGCTAGTGCATTATAAGTTCCATTTTCTCCCCTTCCTCCTGCAATTCCCAGCATCATCGTACTTACACTTTCATGCTCTGGAAGCGGAATAACTGCTGCCGGATTAGGATTTTCTAAAGCACTGTTAATTTGATCCTTTAAATAATAAGTACCAGTCCCTCCCCTAACCTGATGCCAGATACATGCTATCCGACTTGTAGCGTCGGGGTTTCGCAATACCATATTTGTATAATCCACATCATCTGTAGTAATAATTCCTATATAAACCCCAGCGCCTCTATACTGTGAAGGATTCATCATCAAATGAGAGTTCGCCACCTGAACACTCTGCATTTGATAGCAGGATGGATAACTCAAAACCGTGAGTCTGTATTCAGCCACAACATCAGATTTCAAAAGTTCACTTAAAGCATCAAACTGTTCTTTTCTGCCATAAAGCATGCCATACTCGCCTACAAGGCGGACCACTTCAAAGCCTAAGGCTTCATAATATTCAGGACGCTTAAAATTAGCCAGATTAAGCACAATAAAAATTTCTGTACCTGGGCTGATGCTGTTATAAAACAAATCACTATATAGAGGCGTTACCTGCCTATTTAAGCCATACACCTTTTTAAATCTCGCAGGGGCTTTTGGTGTGTCTAAAAACATTAAAACTTTTCGTAGTGCTTCACTAAATGTATCCTGAAGGTACAGCGCTTGATCTGCATAAAACTCATAAGGGGAGTGCCCAGGGCTATAATAATAATGAAAATCTTTTTGAGTCGTTTTTATAACGAGTACTCCATCGATTTTAGATAAATACGTATTTATGATTTTTGAAGTAAGACTTCTGTATCTGTAAGCTTCATCAGGTATATGGATGTTGGCATAAATCACTATAGGTTTGTTTTGCTGCTGTGAAAAGCAGCATAACGCATCAATACACCGAATATAACTGACAGCATTTATGCTGTTTTTTTTGCTCACACACTGAATTAATGTATAGGGCTTATGGTCTTCGGGCTTCGCAAGCTCAGTAAGCTTATGATCATCGAAGTGGTAAACGGCATCTACCGCTTCATTCTGCTCAAACTCTACGCCAATTACTGCCAGAATAACAGATTTTTCTCCAAGTATCGCCTGTTCCAGATATGCTGCTTCTTTATGGATCTGAATACTAAAATCAGGTTCTATATACCCTGTAACCTTTTGAAGCCAAGATAAATGCTGGGCCTTAATTTCAACTGCTTTGTACTGTCCGCCTAAGTGCCTGATCTGAAGGGCGTACTGCTCAATATAACTGGTTTCATGTTCTTCATAGGCTGTAATAACTTTCATAGCGCCTCCTTAATCGATGCCTATTAGGCTGAATATACTTTCATAATGCTTTCAAACAAAAATATTATGTATGAACGCTTCCAGTTGAACCCCCATTCTTCACTTGCTATTTCGCTATATTAAAATACTCAAAACCTATTCTTTAGGTTTTGAGTATTTTATTCTCTTATGTTATATTTATGCGGCATCTTATTTAGTTATTAATATTTAATATTTTCTGACAGGTTATACAAGCCTATTCAAAAGTTCTATATAGGAGGATAATCTAAATACCCCAAATCCTTGACTGGGGTTCGGGTACTGCAGCGTATCAAACTGTCTGAGGACCCGAGTAATCAGACTGTTCATAACAATGGTATTAGGAAGCGGAAAACGTCTTATTTCTATATGCTTTTGATATATGCCAGCAGCTACGCCTGCCATAATGCTGGCCGCCGGCAGTGTCCCGCTGATTCCTGTCCACTCTCCCCTCACACAGGGTGCAATAATACTTTTGCCATAAGTAACAAGCGTTGGAACGATGCGTACTCCTTGCATGTCTCCCCTCCCTGAACTTCTAAGCACTGTATGGGTATTGATATCATATGCCCCCACACTCATTACATTTGGAATGGCCGATGTTGACCCCATTGTAATCAGCGTACTGTACGGATTAAGCTTTACATAAAGATTAAGTTCCTCCTGTGAAATCCATATACTCGTCCGATCAGCTACCCCCATCCTTACGCTACTTTCTATCCGCCACTGCCCGCTAACAGGATTTTCAATCCTAAACAGTGTTCGCAGTGTCCCATTTAAAAAGCTAATGCGTTCACCTGACGAGTATATCCTTGTATTGCCAAGCTCTATTACTCCTCCTTGCTTAAGATTAATAGGCCCTCCTAAGATGCCAGGTGGTGGATAGAGGTTTGTGGTCAGCATATTGCTTCCCATTGATAAATAACTCCAACTACATTTTGTCCTGGCTGTTCTACTCTTAGGTTAATCGTTCTTTGTCCTTCCTGCTCCCCTTCAATACTGTAGTGATGCTGCTTATCTGCTTCTTCTCCCGTTGGCACAATCAGCGTAACATTAGGCCTGCGGGCTATAAGAGATACCATTTCTTGAATAATCAAAGACCCGTCATGAGAATCAATATTTCCGTTGAAAGGCATTAAGAGGACTATAGGACGTCCTTGATTTTGAGCAAGGTTAATAAGCTTCTGCATGCCTATAACGGCATCCTGCATTATAGCTGCTTTAGGATTAGGCATCCCTCCATAAATACGCTGCATATGCTCAGATACCGGCCTGATTTTAGCTACTAAAAGCTCTGCTTCTGGTGCAATGCCCCTATATCCTGCTTCTATACTCCATCCTCCTGCAACTGCCAGCATTGCTGTACTCATGCTTTCATCTACCGGAAGCCGAATAAGTTCCCCAGGATTTGGACTTGCAAGGGCAGCATTAATCTGCTCAGCTTGATAGTAAATTCCCTGATCGGCTAAAGTCTGTTCCCAGATACAGGCAATCCTCGTTGTTCCATCCCTAGTTCTTAAAGCTAAGTTCGTATAGTCTACATCATCTGTTGCGATAACACCTATATACACGCCCTTGCCTGTATACCGCAAATCCTCAGGTGGCAGGTAATAGGGCACCTGAGGATTTGCATTATCTCTTTGGCAAGGGGCATAGGTTAAGATATTGATGCGGTAATCTGCCTGAACCTGCGGCCTTATGATCTCCTGGTTCCTGTCAAAATCGCCTTTTCTGCCATACAGCATATTAAACCCGCCTTCTAAACGGACATATCTAAGGCCTAATGCTTCATAATACTTCGGATCTGAAATGGCTTCTGTAAGAAGAATGATATAAATCTCTTCATTAGGGTCTATTCTCATATAAAACACATCATTATAAAGTGTTGCTGTTTGTCTTGATTTTTCATCAGCCTTTTCTTTATATATGCTGCTTTCTTTGAGCGTGTCATATCCCGAAGCATTTTCATATACTTTATCTTCTTGGTCGGTATTTATTATAAACATACTATCAGATGTATCGAGATACTGATTAAGTATTTGATAAAGAAGCTTTTTGCACCTGCAGCCATTTTGCTCTATTTTCATATTGGCATAAATAATTAATGGTTTGTGAAATTTCTGAGCTGTCTCATTAAGTGCATGCATACACTTAATAATGCTTATCATATCTGTACGATTATTTTTGCTGCTGCAGCTGATACGCATCTGCATATTTGAAGGCCTAGTTCCTTGTTTTTCCTTCATAACTTGATCCTCAAAATTATAATGGTGCGTTATATAGTCATCAGACATTTTTGTTCCAATATACGCTAAAATACTGTCTTCTTTTTTTACCCCCAAAGGCACCTTATTTTCCTCTGATAAGCCTAACTCTATCTGTTTGTTCTCTTCCATGCATCTTGTCATTTTTCTCAGCCAGTTAAGATGTTTTTCATCTATATCGAGTGCTGCAAACCCTTTACCTAAAGCTTCAACTGTATTGGCATACTGTCTTAGATAGCACTTCATGATTTCATCATATTCAACAATTAATTTCATACAACCTCCCTTTACAAAATAAGTGCCCAAAACCTATTCTTTAGATTTTGGGCACTTTCTCTCCTTTATATATGTATGCAGGATGTTTGTACATTATTATTCTTTTATATTTTTCCATGCTCTGAAATAATGTTATCAATAAGCTTACTGCATTCAGACTTTGTAAGCCCGTCAATATCTTGTTTGAGGGTAATCTGATGTCTGCTGCACAAGCTTAAGAGATAAGATTTTTGTCTTTTGGTAAGCGGCACGCTTTTGGGAATCTCCCATACCATAGGTACGGGGTCAAAAAGCTTAGGTACCTCCCTATAAAACTGTTCGTAAAGCTTAAGGTAAAGTTCGTGAGTTGCATAAGCATCGTCGTAAGCTCTATGGGCATTCTCCAAATTAATCTGATAATGCTCACATAAAGCACCCAGTTTTCTGCTCGGAAGGTCCGGAAGCATTTTTCTTGAGATAACTAAAGTATCCAGGCCTGTTTTATTAAATTCAAGTCCAAGACCTGCTGCTTTTACTTTTAACATGCGGTAATCAAAAAGAATAATATTATGTCCAATTAAAGGAGCGTCTTTACAAAATGCTACAAACTCAGGCATCACTCTTTCGATAGGCGGTTCATATTTAACCATCTCATTGGTAATGCCTGTTATAGATGTAATATAAGGAGATATTTCCTGAGTAGGACAAATCAGCTGATTAAACTGCCCTGCTACGCTGCCATTTTCGACATAGACTGCCCCAATTTCTATAATATCACTGGTTAAGGGATGCGCCCCTGTTGTTTCAATATCTACAACTACATATGTATTCATCTTTTTTCTCCTTCATATACTAAGCCCTACTTTTTATTTTACAACACCTGCCACCCGTTGAAAACTATCTTTTTACTTTATTATTATCCTATTTCTAGAAAACTAGATTAATGTCTTTTTTTTTAATTTTTTACCAAAATCCTATTGACAAAAAAGTTTTAAAGTACTCTCTTGTAATTTGCAAATGCAACATATAGTATAGTAATAGTTAAAAAACAAGCATATATGGTATATACTTTCTTTATGCCTTTGTTTTTATTTTATTACTCTAAGGGGGATGTTTTAATGAAGTACTATGTCATTAAACGCGACGGGCGAAAGGTAAGCTTTGACTTATCTAAGATTTCTAATGCTATTGCACGTTCGGCAAAAAATCTTAATTTATCAGCTGATATTGAGGGAATTTCCACTAAAGTAGAAAATCGTATTAGGGACACCTATAAATACGAGATTAATGTGGAACAGATTCAGGATCTGATTGAAGATACACTAATGGATCTTAAACTGATAGATATAAAAAATTCCTATTCTAATTACCGTAAAGAAAGAACCCGCATTCGTGATCTAAAATCTGAGCTGATGGATACCGTTCATAATATCGGCGTTGAAACAGACCGCGACAATGCCAATGTAGGCAATAACTTTTCATCTAAACTGCTTAGAATCGCCAGTGAAACCAATAAATGGCATAACCTCTCTAAAATGCCGAAGCGCCTTGCTAAGCTTCATGAACTTGGTGATTTATACTATCATGATTTAGACAGTTATAATTTAGCAACAAACTGTCTTCATATTGATACAGGCAAAATTTTTGAAACCGGCTTTAATACCGGATACGGAACAATCCGTAAACCTAAAAGAATCGAGTCTGCTGCTGAACTTTCCTGCATTTTACTTCAAGCCTCTCAAAATGACATGTTTGGCGGACAGTCTCATGTAAACTTTGATAATGATATGGCCCCTTATGTATCCTCCACCCGTGAAGAAATCGAAAATGAATATGATATACTCAAATCCACATTATCTGAAGAAGCATTTAGTACCTTTGTTCATAACAAACTGATTGACCGTGTCCGTCAGGCTATGCAGGGCATTGTCTATAATCTGAACACTATGCATTCAAGAGCTGGATCTCAAGTGCCTTTCAGCAGTTTAAATATTGGTATCCCTCATTCAAATGATGCGGCACTTGTATGCCAGATTTTCCTTGAGGAATATGAAAAGGGCCTTGGCAAAAACGAACAGCCTATTTTCCCAAATATTATCTTTAGGGTAAAACTAGGGGTCAACCGCAGCAAGGATGACCCGTATCATTATTTGTTTAAGCTCGCATGCAAAGTAGCCAGTCTGCGTATGAATCCTACATTTATGAATATTGATGCAGACTTCAACCTTCAGTATTATAATAAAGGTATTCTGCCTGCAACGATGGGCTGCCGTACTTATATCTGTTCTAACATCAATGGACCTGAAGGACCTAACAGACGTGGGAACAATTCTCCGGCTACACTCAATCTTCCCCGTATTGCGATTGAGTCCCGTGGTGATTTAGACAGATTTTGGGAGCTTTTGGATGAGAAGTTGAATTTACTTAAGGAAGCGCTTCTCCATCGTTATGAAATACTCAAAAAATTAAAGGTAAAAGATATGCCTTTTGTAATAGGTGAAGGGCTGATGCTGGGGTCTGAAGGTCTTGGTCCTAATGACAGCATTGACCCTGTTTTAAAAAATGGTTCGTGGTCTGTTGGTTTTATTGGCCTTGCCGAAACACTTATCGTGCTTAAAGGAGCCCATCACGGCGAGTCAGCTGAATCCCGTGAACTAGGCTATCAAATTGTCCAGTGCATCAGAGACTTTACAGACAAAACAATCAGTGACACCCAGATGAATTGGAGCTGTTATGCAACCCCTGCTGAAGGCTTAAGCGGCCGCTTTGTGCTTCAAGACCGGGTAAAATATGGTGAAATCCCCGGCGTAACGGATAAAGACTATTATACAAACAGTTTTCATATCCCTGTAAACTATACTATATCCATTCCTGATAAAGTACAGATCGAAGCACCTTTCCATAAAATGTGCAACGCTGGTCATATCAGCTATATTGAAGTAGATGGCTACCCTACAGGGGAAACAATTGAAAACATTATTACCTATGCCTATGAAAATTCAAACATCAGCTATCTTGGCATCAACTTTCACTTAAGATATTGTAAAAACTGTGGGACTTATGTGAATGACCATGTTAAGGCATGCCCTGAGTGTTCCAGCAGAAATATTCAAGGAATCAGCCGTGTTACAGGGTATCTGAGCCTTGATGAACGCTTTGGCAGCGGCAAAGTAGCTGAAAGACGTGATAGACTCTCTCACGATGAAAGCCACATCAATACTTATTTGAGTGTATAGGCTTATGAATAAGCCGCTTATGAATAAGCCACTTATGAATAATCCTATTATGAGTAATCCTATTATGAATACCTCTATGAATACCCCTATTCATAGGCCTGTGAATACGTTAAGAGTTGCTGGCTTTTTAGATCATTCTGTTGTAAATGGCGAGGGGCTCCGAAGTGTAATATTTTTGTCCGGCTGTTTTCATAACTGCCCTGGATGCCATAATGAAGCCCTGCAGGACTTTAACTACGGCGAAACACTTCCTATTCCTAAGCTTATGCACCGCATTCAAAAAAACGCCCCTATTACCAGTGGGGTCACTTTATCTGGCGGCGAACCTTTTGAACAGGTTGAAGGACTTTCAATCCTTCTTAAACAGCTTAAAGCCTGTAACTTATCCGTATGGGTTTATACAGGTTATGTATATGAAGAACTTGCTGCTGACCCTTTAAGAGCCTCGTTGCTGTCAAATATTGATGTCCTTGTAGATGGCAGATATATCGAAGCGCTGCGGGATGAAACCTTAAAGTTCCGCGGTTCTTCCAATCAGCGGATTTTAAAACTTGAAGCCGGTAAAATTGCAGCTCTTTTGCATGATTCCACTCATCCACTTAAAAAAAGTATCTAAGGAACATATCCCTATGTTAAAGAGAAAAGTTTGGTTCCTTAGCAGTCAAACTTTCCTGGCCTATGAAATCAAAAAACAGTAAGAGCAGACAACTCTTACTGTTTTTTGATTTCATAGATATATGTATATATGTGTATATACATACTCATACATAAAACTTGACCTGTTTCCTGCTATGTATTGACGCCTCAATCCATTATAAAAGATATCCTATGAACCACCCTGTGATCAGTACCCCGAAAATAACAGCCATACTTTTAGCAATTTCTGCTCCATAGTCTTCTTTATACTTATCCCCTAAATACCATGCCGGTATGAAAAAAATCATTGAATAAAATAATGTATAATGTACGCCGCTATCACCTTCCGACCAGGGCTTGATCCCGAATCCTCTAAGTACATAATCCCCAATACACATTCCATTTGAAAAAGTAATACAAAAGCCTATGCCTAAAATCACTAATAGTATAGAAAGGCTCCCCCACCCTATTTTATACCTTAAGTTTTCCATGCTTTCCTCCTACTCCACCAAAGACAATGGTAATTTTTTACATTTACTGGTACTATTATAGTATATATTCTATAATATTTCAATAATAAAAAGTTTATTCTCTTTTTGTAGTAAATTTTTAGCGGAAATATTCCGTTATTTTATTATAGTTTTTATCATTTCCTGAACCACTCTGCCGCTATCCATAAGCTGTTCTTTTTCAAAGGATGTAAGCGGGACATCTAATACTGATTTAATACCTTCCTGTCCGATAATGCACGGCACACTTACAGCAGTATCTTTTAGACCATATTCTCCATTTAACGTAGTAGATACAGGAAGTATGCTAAGCTCATTAAGTATAATGGATTTTGTAATTCTTGCTACACTTTCCGCAATACCATAATTCGTGTACCCTTTTGCCATCAAAATTTTCATACCCGCTTCTTTTACATCCTGAAGAATTTTATCCTTATCAATCGCCTTTGTGCCAAACTTTTCAGCGCACTGGTCAATCGGAATCCCCCCTAGGTTACACAAACTCCACGTAATAAAAGCACTGGAACCGTGCTCTCCCAAAACATACCCATGCACATTTTTAGTATCCACCAAAAAATATTCTCCTATAATACGGCGCATACGGGCTGTATCGAGTAAAGTTCCTGTTCCAATAATCTTTTCTTTAGGGTAGTTAAATTCATTTTGTGCAATAAAAGTCAAAATATCAACTGGGTTGGATACAATAATAATAATGGCATCTTTTGTATGCTGCGTAATACGTTCCATAACACTTCTTTTGACAGCCGCATTCGCTCCTAAAAGGAGCCTGCGGTCTAAGTTTTGCCCTGGCTTTGCACTAGGCCCTGCGCACATGATAATAATCTGAGAATCTCTGCAGTCTTCATAGCTTCCTTTTTTAATTCTTACATTGGGCACATAAGCAAATGAAGTCGTATGAAAAGCATCCTGCGCTTCTCCCTCTGCTTTTTCTTCATTCTCATCGATAAGCACAATCTCTGCAGCAAGTCCAGAATTCAGCACTGCCATCATTGTTGCCGATCCTACCATGCCCGCTCCTATAATACATACCTTATGTTTAATCATCGCTCATCCTCTTTTCAAATCATACTCTTTATTTCTTCCACTGAAATACAACAATTCCTACAACCATAACGGCAACTCCCATCAGCTTGCTCCACATAAAGGGCACTTTTTCTGTATCAAAAAGACCAAATAGTTCAATAAGATACGAGGCAAAAACCTGGGCCACTAAAATAATCATAATAGCATAAGCCGGTCCTAACCTGCTGATAGATACAACAACTGTATAGACAATGCCTGCACCAAGTATCCCCCCCAATAAATAGATTTTATTAACTGCTCTTAATCCATCAATATGACTGCCTCTTACAAAAAACAAAACACAGATACAAAACAGAAAGCCTACAAGATGTACAATACTGTTTGTAAGCCAAATGCCTGCTTTTTCGGTTACCCGCGTATTCCAGACTCCCTGCACACTCATTAAAATTCCTGAGACAATAGCCATCAAACTGCTTATTAACATAGGCACAACTCCTTACCAAAACATAAAATATAAACGTATTTTGCATCTTTTCGCATATTTTATGCATATCGCATGTTCTAGGCGTATCGCATATTCTATGTATCCCTCTATTTTCTTCTAGCATATTTTTTATGCATCGCCTAAGCCTATACATGCGGCCTGTCTGATGCCTATACCGCTTCAAAGTGACCATACCCTGTATGCTTCCTGCAGTTTGAGAAAGTTTCGAGTTTGAAAGTTAATAAGTTTAGGGGGCTATATCTTTTTTCTAGGAACCTCAAATAGGATAAGGCAGTATAGATCCCTTTTGATCGGGATTTATACTGCCTAAAATATTTTGTTATATGCCTCTTTATTATAACTTTATTGCTCCCTTAATAGAGTTGAGTTGCTTCCCCTGGGTCTTTTATGTTTATAAAGCTGCGTTTTGTGCCTTAAAGTAGGATGATACTGTTTTCCTCGCATTCTTTAATCATTTCATCCGGCCATATAGACGCCTGCACTTCTCCTATATGAGCCTTTTGAAGAAAATACATGCATATTCTTGATTGGCCGATTCCGCCTCCAACTGTATAAGGAAGTTCCTTATTAATGATCTTCTTATGAAAATCAAGACTCGCTCTGTCACTGCAGCCTCTTATTTCCAGCTGCTTCACAAGAGATACTTCATCAACTCTGATACCCATAGAGGATAATTCAAAAGCACTTTCTAAAACAGGATTCCAGAACAGAATGTCTCCATTTAATTCCCAATCATCATAGTCAGGGGCTCTGCCATCATGCTTTTCGCCATTTGATAATTCTTTTCCGATCTTCATAACAAAAACAGCTCGTTTTTCTCTGCACACAGTATTTTCTCTTTCTTTAGCTGATAAATCCGGATACTTATCTAAAAGCTCCTGGGAAGTTACAAAAGTAATTTCATCTGGCAGCCATTTATCAAGGACTGGATATTCAGATGTAATAAACTTCTCAGTTTTTAAGAAAGCATTGTAAATTTGTTTAACAGTTTCTTTTAGAAAATCTTCACTTCTCATCTCTTTTGAGATCACTTTTTCCCAATCCCATTGATCAACGTAAAGGGAATGTAGATTATCAAGTTCCTCATCTCTTCTTATAGCATTCATATCCGTATAGAGGCCTTCATTCACTTCAAATCCATATCTTCCAAGTGCCATACGTTTCCATTTTGCAAGAGAATGAACAACTTCTGCATAAGCTCCGTTATCATCTAAAATATCAAAACCAACAGGTCTTTCCGTACCATTCAAGTTATCATTAAGTCCTGTCTCCGGTTTAACAAAAAGCGGTGCAGACACTCTGGTCAGGTAAAGTTCATAGGCAAGCGCATTTTCAAAGTAATCTTTTAACTTTTTAATTGCAATTTCTGTTTCTCTTAAGTCAAGTTTTGGTTTATATCCTTCTGGTAATTGCAGTTTCACACTTATTCCTCCTTATAATTAAATAAAATAAAAAACCTCCATCCCCAAACAAAGGGACGAAGGTAAATCGCGGTGCCACCCTAATTGATTTAAATGCAGGCATTTAAATCCTCTTAGAAACGTACAGATTCTAGTCGATACGTTTTAGATATAACGGTCTACCCCGTCTAAGCCTACTAAGCTTTTGCTTTTCGGTTAGAAACTCCAAGATGTTCTTCAACAAATGCCTTGCTGCCGATTTTCAGCTTCCTCGGCTCTCTTATAAGCTTCAGCATAAATTTACTCTTCTTATCATTGTCTTTAACTATGATTAAATTCTATATGGAATTATAAATAATTAATAAGCTTTTGTCAAGAAGATTTCTAAATTCTTAAAGGCTAAAGGTCATTCCAATTAAGTTCGTGTGTGCCATATTTATGTAGAATATATTCTCTAAATAGTTTTTCTTTCTTTTGCGCATGCTCAAGAAGTTTATCAGAAAGCGTCTTCACATCTTCTTTTTCAATACAAGTCAATATTTCTTTATGATCTAGTCTAATAGCTGTTTTAACAGCTGGATCTTTTATTATATGCACGCAGTACCTTTCAACTCTTACAAACAAATCATGGTAAGATTTGCTAAGGGCAATATTTCCTCCGCAGTCACATAAAACCTGATGAAACTGTGTATTTAGTCGATTAAAAACATAAAGATCTTCTTCTTCTTCCATCTCCTGCGAAAGCTGCCTGAGCTTCTCCAGATGCGTACTATTCATCCCCTTTATAATTGCTTTTGCAGCCCCTTGTTCTAATATTTCCCTTAGCTCAAAAATCATCTGCATTTCTTCTATGCTGAGCGGGGCAACAACTGCTCCTTTGTTAGGAATACAATTTACAAGTCCTATAGACTCAAGCTGTATCAGTGCTTCTCGAACTGGAATCAGGCTTACACTAAATTTTTTTGCTATTTCATCTTGTTTTAGCGGTGTACCTCCTTTAAGTGTCCCCTTTAAAATTCCATCTATCAGCGCATCAGCTATCCTATCAGGAACCGTCTTGTAACTTTCAATTTTGTGAATGTTTATAGACTCCATTTTCATGGTTTTATTATAACAGTAATTTAATAAATTTAACATATTTTGACGAATAATAATTTTTTATTTATGCTGTTGGAATCCTATAGTTTATTCCATAATACTGCAGAACCCCTTCTACGAGTTCCCTGGCTACTTCATCTCTAAACGCCGGATCTCCCATCAGTATAGCTTCCGGCAGATAATCCATAAAGCCTGGTTCAATAAGAGCCGCCGGCATTTGTGTCCTTCTTAGCACATAAAAGTTAGCTGGTTTTGCCCCCCTATCTACCTGCGGTGTTCCTCTCAGCAGTGCTTCCTGAATGTTTCTCGCAAGCCTTTGGCCTCTTGTACTCGTCGTATAATAAAAAGTTTCAACGCCTTGTGCTCTGGTTTGATACTCGAGTCCCAAAATATTGTAATGAATGCTTACAAAAACGCCGGGGTCTATATTAGAGGTATTAACCCCTTGATTTCTCAGTGTTGCAATATGCCGCTGATAAGCTGCGTTGGCCCTTTGAACACGTTCTGCGAGCGGCGTATCTGTCTCATCTGGAGATGTAAGATAAGTAGCAAACCCTAACTGCCTTGCATACATATCAGCTAAAGCAGCAACTGCCTTATTGAATTCATATTCCTGAATAATCCTGCCGTCCGGAAGAGGCGGCGTTCTTCTTTCAGGTGTCGTAATCCCATGCCCGCCGTCTAATATAAGAAGCGGGGTAAACCCTAGTGTTTGTCTGACATCAATCATAATATCCCCCTTCACCTTCAAAGTAGAGAGCACTTAAGTCCCCGTAGGAATCTGTATCAAGATCTGTTAAAATTCTTGTCAGCTGTTCAATATGTTCTTTTTTATTTCTATTGATGGTTTTTACGACCTGCACTGCCGCAGGCAGTGGTATCTGCATACTAATAATTTCATTGCAGTTCATCTGGCTTAGCTCCCGCATGATATCCTCTCTGATATAGCTTAAAAGAATAAATCTTCTCTTTTTAACCATAAGGGGGGAAGCTTGAATTTTAAAAGAAAGTGTGAAGCCATGGGCACATATTTTTTCATAGGCATCACTTTGATCTTTATCTAGCTCCCGAATAAGCTTAGCTAAAATCCCATAATGAAGCTTTTCATTTTCTATCATATACTGCCATACTTCATTTAAGTCCTCAAGATCACATTCCTGCATATGCTGCTCATAGTGATTAATGGATTCTAGCGTTGCTTTCATCAGGATTCTTAAAGAGCAGGTACAACTGACCATTTCACTGTGAAGCATTCATCATGCCTCCTAAACTATCGCTCATATTATTATAGTCTAACGGCTGGTACACTTATGACTAGATTTTTAAAGCATCTATCAGCTTAGTCTTTATAGGATATTAAATATTTTCTATCTGCCAGTCAATAGCCTCCTTATTCATGTGTGCCAGCAGCTCATTTGCTTTATTAAAATGATCACATCCAAAAAAGCCATTATGAGCTGACAATGGACTCGGATGCGCTGCAGTTAAAATTTTATGAGACTCGTTTGTAACGATACTCATTTTCTTTTTAGCGGGCGTTCCCCAAAGTATAAATAAAATCGGGTCTTCTCTCTGATTTAGAACTTCTATGACATAATCCGTGAAAATTTCCCAACCTTTTCCCTTATGTGACCCTGCCTGTCCGCTCCTTACAGTGAGAACTGTATTTAGGAGCAAAACCCCTTGCTTAGCCCATTTCATAAGATAACCATTATTAGGCACATAACATCCAAGAGTACTATTTAGCTCCTTGTAAATATTTTTCAAAGAAGGCGGAATGGGAACCCCTGGCTGTACGGAAAAAGCCATTCCATGGGCTTGGTTTTCACCATGATAAGGATCCTGTCCTAAAATAACTACTTTCGTATCTTCATAACTTGTTGTCTTTAATGCGCTGAAGATGTCATGCATATTGGGATAGATCGTGTGATTACTATATTCATCTTTTAAAAAAGCCCTCAGCTTCTCATAATATGGTTTTTCAAACTCTCCCTGCAAATAATCATCCCATGTATTATTAAAAGTAACCATGTTTTCATTCCTCTCATTCATTTTGAATTTCTTTTCTTATGATATCCCTATTAAGAAATAATTATAAAGTATATAGATTTCACATCTTCAAATTTAAGTTATTCACGATGATACCTGATGTAAAATCATCGTGATTGCCTTTTTATAACAGCCACCAATCAGCAAAGAAGACAGACCTTTGGCCTGCCTTCTTTGCTGATTGGCTATATAGGATTCACAGCTGCACAAATCCTCAAAAAATGCAGAGAAATAGGTGCTACACTTCAAATAATGTCGTAGATAAGTATCTTTCTCCCGTATCTGGAAGAAGAACAACTATTATCTTTCCTGCATTTTCCTCCCTTTGTGCCATCTCAGTAGCTGCTTTAAGCGCTGCTCCTGAAGAAATGCCCGCTAAGACCCCTTCAGTTTTTGCAAGCAGTCTAGCTGCCTTAAAAGCTTCTTCACTTTGTACAGTAATCACTTCATCTATCAAATGGCTTTTGTAAATATCTGGTATAAACCCGGCTCCTATTCCTTGAATCTTATGGGGCCCAGGTTTCCCACCTGATAATACAGGGGAATCATAAGGCTCAACTGCAATGATCTTAACAGCAGGATTTTTCTGTTTTAAAACAGCTGCACACCCAGTAATCGTACCGCCTGTACCAACTCCAGCTACAAACAAATCAACCTTACCATCTGTATCATTCCAAATCTCCAAAGCAGTTGTTTGTTCATGAATAAGTGGATTAGCAGGATTTTCAAACTGCTGCAATATGATAGAATCTGATATTTCCTGACGGAGTTCTTCTGCCCGCCGAATAGCTCCGCTCATCCCCTTTACCCCTTCAGTAAGCACAACTTCAGCACCTAAAGCTTTTAATATGTTCCGGCGTTCCACACTCATTGTATCCGGCATAGTTAAAATAAGCTTGTACTGCTTAGCTGCACAGATATAAGCAAGTGCAATCCCCGTATTGCCACTTGTCGGTTCTATAATCGTAGTATGGGGCCCTATAAGATTTTGTTTCTCTGCCTCCTGGATCATCGAATAGCCAATACGGTCTTTTACACTGCTTCCTGGATTAAAATATTCAAGTTTAACAAATATATCAGCTGCCAAACTTTTTTCAGCCATATAATTTGAGATATGAAGCAAAGGGGTGTTGCCAATCAGTTCAGTAATATTTTTTGCAAATTTAGCCATTTGCAGTTCCTCCTTATGGGGCCTCTTATTTCTTTTAGGCCTATATATAGTACATAAAGCTGTCCTTAGCACTTAGCATCTGATACTCTTTCATTAGGTCTTCAATAGTCATAGAATCAATCGCTTCACATATGCTTTGTGTTATTTTTTCCCATACATTTTCATAAATACACTGCTGCATATTTTTTAAAATTAATGACGTATTTTGATTGGAATCTTCTTCAACAATGAGTATTTCTCCTTCTATAGCACGTATAACGTCTCCAACTTTAATCGTGTCGGGCTTTTTGGCAAGTATATAACCTCCCTGAGCACCTTTGACACTTTTTACGATATTTGCTTTTTTCAGCAAAGAGAAAACTTGTTCCAGGTAGTTAACTGATAGTTCCTGCCTTTTTGCAATATGAACGAGGGCCAGCTGCTCGCCGCCTGAATGAACAGCAAGATCAACTAATGCGCGAAGCCCATATCTGGATTTTGTAGATATTTTCATCATATCCCCCTTTCAATTCCTAGTATTCCTCTATGCTTTATCTTAGAACTTCTAAAGGGCGGTGTCAATACTATTTTTTAAATCCTTCACCTACAACTTCGTGCATATTTTGAACCGTTACAAATGCAAGCCCATCAATTTCTAAAATATGACGCTTAAGCTCAATAAACTCCCTGCGGTCCATAACAGACGTAATAACTGTTTTCGGGGCCTTACTGTAAGCCCCTTCTGCATGATAAATAGTTGCCCCGCGGTCTAAGATCTGAAGAATGTAGTCATTAATTTTATAAGACGCCTCTGAACTTGAAGGAATAATGGTTACAAACTTTTGAACAGTTATCCCTGAGATAATATAATCAATCAGTGCACTGGTCACTATAATACCAAGTACAGCGTAAAGCCCTTTTTCAAACCCAAAAATGCCAATTGCCAGTATAACTACTGTCATGTCTGCTATAATAAGACATGTTCCTATATTAAGTCCACTGTATTTGGCTATAATCTTTGCAATAATATCTGTTCCTCCTGATGAAGCTTCAAGATTAAAAACAATAGCCTGTCCCATGGCGATTGTCAGCGCACCAAACAGCAGCACAACAAGAACATCCTGACTTAAAGGTTTTAGCATAGGGAATAACATTTCTAAAACAACCATTAATAATGAAATCTCTAAACTGCAAATGATACTTTTAAATCCAAAATTTCTTCCGAGTGTTAGAAAACCAATAACAAACATCACAACATTCAAGACTAAGATAATGACCCCTATAGGGACCTGCGGAAGGACAGCCTTAACAATAACCGCTAAACCACTTATGCCGCCTGCTGCTAACTGTGACGGCAGCCAGAAAAAATATAATCCCATAGAAACAAGCAGTGCTCCTATCAATATTCCGAGATGTTCTTTAATGACTTTTTGCATATAACCACCTTTTCATTTGATAACTTCTCATAAATCTATCATAACCCTTTAAGGCTTAGTGTATGTCAAAGCACAAATTTCTAATAGGAAGTTTATGGATATCTTTATTTCTATAGCTCTACAAAAAAGAGATACAGAAGTGTATGAAATATACACCCTGTATCTCTTTAGGATTATTCTTTTATCTCTTCATTAAGGGCACTAAATAGTTCCATTATTTTTGCTTTATTGACTGCAAACTCTACAGTGTCATCCATTCTTAAGATATAAAAGCTGTTATCGTAAGGAACAAGATCGATCGTCTTAGTCACGCCTTCTTCATAATGATAAACGAGCCGAATTTCTTCTTTTCTAGGCTGCTTTTGTTCTATCTCAGGATTTTGAAGAACGGCTTCAATCATAATACTTTCTGCGATACGTGTTATAATTTCTTTTGTCTTTAGGTCATCAAAAATTTTATCTGTCATTTCCCCTTGCAATTGCACCGTTCCATCTGTTAAAATTTCTTTAGTAACTACAAGTTCTAACTCCTTCTCAGGATTTAAAAGAACTATTTTATTAAGCTTTGAAACATCCGGAATATAAACTTGTTTTCTAATCATTGCAATAGGCTTAATTTCCTCGATCTCTTTGAGAAATGCCTTAGAAGTTTTATAAACATAGGGCTCTTCATTATACATAAAATAAACTTTTTCCCCATTCCGCATACCAAACTTCACGACCCAGCTGTCATTAATTGTGATAATAAGATCTGGATCATCTAATCCATACTGCATAAGATTATCTGCTTCCCCAACAAATTCTTCTTTTTTACATTCATCAAGTATTCTAAAAAGTTCCTCTACTGCCTCACCGCGAAGTTCATGAACGTTTTTAAAAAATCCTTCAAGAAGCCACTCTTCATGGTCTTTTGTTCCTGTTTCAGAGTTTTTTTGGATATGAATAAGGGGCTCTGATTTTTTTGCTACTTTAAGATCAAATATTTCACCAGCTGCCGGCCTAATCATTTCTTTTTGAATGAGATCACCTCTTGTTTGAAAAAGCGCCTTAGCTGCATCGCTTTTTACTATATATAATGTTTCCGCTAAATCTGTTCCAATGAATAGGCGTGACTGATCTTCTGCATGGTTTCCGAGTCTTAATGTATAATTATTATTTTCTGCATCATATAATGTAATAATTCTTGATGTATCATTAAACCCATACTTTTCTTCTTCTTGAACATTGTAAATCACTTGCAGGCTTTCTAATGCCGCCGCTGCCTGAACTATAGCTTCAACAGCAGCATGATCAAGCTTCAGACTCTCATAATTAGCATCGGTCCATAGGTTATCCCGCTTTTCCAGCATGAGCATATTTTCATCCTTAATTTCTATACGTGATATTTGGCTGGCCTCAAATAAATTCAAATTAACCTGGGCATCATTTACTACTTCCTTTTTCACCTTCTGATGAGCTGCTTGATTGTTTTTCACCAAAAAAGGAATAGCCATAATGCCTGCGAGCATAAGTATAATCAGTGCTAGTCCTATTTTTTTCTGCATTGTGTATCCTCCTAGTTTTATTCTTGTCATACAAATTATTTAAACGCTCTTTTTTAATTCTTATGCAAAAACAGCCTATAAACCTAAATTATTCATCTCTTAAAATTTGTTTCTCGGAGTGGTTTCACATCATGTACCATCGTAATTAGATTAAGATTAAAGATGTGAAATCTATATACCTATTATAGTATATAGCATTTTTTTTAAATGTACAGAAAAAAATGCTATCCCTCATGAGAAATTTCGTGTGCTTTCAAGTCGCCATTATCTTTAAGGAGGATTGTGATGGTTATTATCACTATTCAAGAAAATTATTATGATTTGCTTTCTAATGTTATCACCCATAGCTACTTTTCATTATTAGAAAATTACTGTCGGTTTGAAACTGCTGGTACCAAAAACAGCCTGACACTTACAGCTCCACTTTATCAGGCTGCCAAATCTTTTCTATTTATTGCCCAAAACTTCGATCATGCTCTAGACCTGCTGGAACATCAGGTTTTTCGGCACTATCTTCCTTATCAATACCTTAGTAAAAACAAGATTTTAAGTACACTACATACTCACCATCCAGAAGCTGCTAAATATTTTCGCCTCAGCAAATCACATCTTTCACTTGGCAAAGCTAAAAGGTGTTACATTCAGACAGTTTCCCATTTTAAAAAAGACTATGCTTACTCCAAAATTGCTGTATGTAATGCTGCATTTATTCACTTATATTTATATATTATTTATCATCAGTTCAAAGATAATAATATCCCTGAACTCTTCAAGGCCTATACAGCATCCAGTTTCATAAATCAAGTAAAAGCTTGCAGCATTGCTCTAGCTGCTATGTAATCCATTTGCTGTTTTCTTTTTCCAAAAGTTTAAATTCATCTTGTTTTGTGCTAAGTAAACCCCCAGCATAATAAGTGCCGAGCCAGCTCCTGAATAAAGTGTTATCCTTTCTTTAAGTACGAGAGATGATGCTATCATTGTAATAACAGGGTTAAAGTAAATATAATTATTGGTCTTAACAGCTCCTAAGTGCTTAACTGCCATATTCCAAAGAATAAAACACAGTGCAGAAGCAATAAGCCCTAAAAACAGCAGGTGCATGATGACATAAGCATATCTAAATTTCGCCGGGTGAAATTTATACCCGTTTGCTGCCAACATTGGAATCATCGTGAGAATGGCATAGAAAAATACTTTTCTTGTGGTATAGATTGGCGTATATTTTGCCCCAAGTTTTTTGAGAAGAATGGTATAAAAAGCCCATGATAATCCTGCTCCAACTGCAAGAAGCTCCCCAAAAGCTGTCAGTTTCAGCACAAAAGTGCCATTAAAAATAACCAAAAATACTCCCACTATCGCTATTCCAAAACCAATCCATGTATTTTTACTTATTTTTTCGTCTTTTGTAAAAACATGGGCTATCAGCGCTGTAAGAATAGGAGCCGCAGCCAGCAAAAAGCCTACATGAGAAGCCAGTGTGAGTTTTAAAGCAGTACTTTCAGCTATAAAGTAAAGAGATCCCCCAAAAACACCTAATAAAACGAAGGCTCCTTCTTCTTTAAAAGACGTCTTATGTATCTTAGGATAAATGATAATCAAAGTCATATAAGTAATAATAAATCTATAAAACATAATTTCTAAAGGTGAAAATAGTTCTAACAATATTTTAGTTGAAACAAAAGTTGTTCCCCAAATACATATTGTAAAAAGTGCCATCATATGATAAATCAGTTTATTTTCTTTCATTTTCTACTCCTTTATTTTTATTCCTACGCTCTTTATGTAGCTTAACACTAAAATCCTTTTTTATCAATTTATAAAATCCATTTCATCATTCTACAGATTTCAGATCTTTAAATTTAAGTTATTTACGCTAGGTCATATGTGAATCATTGTAAGAAACAACTTTGTATAGATGAAAATGCAATCCAATAGATTGTTTCTCTATATAGAATAGTGAATCTTTCATTTTTAATTACAATTTTCAATATATTATGTACTTTTTTTACATAAACCTTTATACTGTATTTATATTATGACTACTTTAGGCTTTATTCTTATTTTAATACTACTTTTAAGATAAATGTACCAAATATCACGGGGGATATTCATGTGCTTTAATAGGCTTTTTAAGGATCTAGGTATTATACTATTTATTATTTTAGCGTGCGTTCTTTTTAGTTTCTTTGACCAATCAGCCTTTGTGTTTAGCGATATGCTTTACAAGCTGAATCTGATTATTTCTATTTTTTATTTAGCTTTAGCTTTACTGTGCAGTGAGACCTTTGGCATTAAAACCCTCGATTTATCTAGGCGGCTGGGTATTATTTATATTGTCCTATCACCTTTTAGATTTTATCAAATAGCTGTGGGCTATCGCCTCGCTAATCAAAGTCTGCCCATTTCTTATATGATGAAACTTATGTCTTTTGTGATTATTTTAGAAGCTTTACTGCTACTTCGGGCGTTTAATCATTCTAAGCAAACTGCTGCCTATGCAAAGGAACTTTCTACAGTTATAGGAATTTCTGGTGCTTTATTATTTGGCTATCACTTTTTGCTAAGACTGTTTGTTAAAACCTTCCCAGGTTTTCTCCCTTTCTCTTTCTTCACTTTACTAAACCTTGTGGCTTTGATAATCAGCTTTTACCTGTTTTATTATATCCGCAGGCACAAAGATGACTTTTCAGCTGAAATGAATTATTATCTTTTACTATTTGGAATATTTTATATACTTCATAAACTTTTTATCTTTAATATAAATTCTGCAACTATAATAGCAAATGCCTGCTTTCGCATTTTCTTTACTTTACTTTATACGTACTTTTTATTTATGTTTGTTAAAACCCGTGTAAGGACGATAACGATTAAAGATTTGACGAGTGAACTTATTACCTCTGAGAAACAGCTTAAACAAACTTTAAAAGATATGCAGAATTTAATTTATTTTCTTCCTGAAGCTGCTTGTATATGCAGTGAAGACACCTTACTATTTGCCAATAAAAAGTTCATGGAACTTTTCCATATTAGTGACCTTAGTCAGATTGTTAACCAAAAGATGATTGATATTATTCCTCCAGACATCTACCCTTACTCCCAAAAAGGGATTGATGAATTCAGTCTTGAAGAATCCCTTCCCGTTTTTGAAGTCAGCTTTGACAGCGGAGGGTATCATTATGATATTGAGGTTTCAACAACTTTTATCCATTACAACAGCATGTCTGCAAGACTAGGCCTTATTAAAGATCTTTCAGATAAGCGAGAACGTGAAAAGTTATCTGCTGAGCTTATCAGAAAAGATTGTGATGAACAGATCAAGAATGAGTTTCTAAACATCATTTCCCATGAATTTAAAACACCGGTCAATGTCATTTACAGTGCGCTTTCTCTGCAGGAGATTAATATTGAAACTGTAAATATTACCGGACTTCATAAATGCACAAAAGTTATTAAACAAAATTGTCATCGTCTTATGAGACTTATTGGCAACCTTTTAGATGTAAATGCCCTGCAGGCTGGCTATATCACGCCATGCTTTAAGCGCTGTGATATTGTCGAAATCCTTGAAAACATTTATTCCACCTTAAAAAACACCGCTGCCGCCAATAGGCTCTGCATTCATTTTTCCTCAGATACCACCGAGGCTTATTTAATGACCGATAAAATACTTTTAGAAAGGATCCTTCTTAACCTTGTTTCGAATGCCCTTAAATATTCCAGGCCTTCTGGGAACCTTTATATGCGCATTAAAACTAGCCCTGATGAACTTATGATATTTATACAGGATGACGGCATAGGCATTCCTGCTGACAAACTAGGCCAAATCTTCAGCCGTTTTGCAAGAATTGATAACACCCTCTCACGGGGCCATGAAGGAGTAGGCATTGGTCTTTATCTTGTTAAAGGATTTGTACAGCTGCTTCATGGAGAAATAACACTTTCCAGTAAAGAAAATATTGGAACAGAAGTTGTTCTCTCTTTTAAATTATCTGAACTTGACCCTATAGCCCCTTCTTCTTCTTTGCACGATGATCCTGTATCACTAAGTGACAAAATGAACATAGAATTCTCTGATATCTACTTATAAATAAGAAAAGACCTATTATCCTCTTAAGGATAACAGGTCTTTTCTTATTTATAGAGTATACACCCTTGTTTTTCAAGTTTATCCTGCCACATGAAAACGAGTATTTTAAGCTCTTCACTATAATCTGTTTTACTTTCATCTTTATCATATTCAAGAAGCTCCAGCACTTTTATTTCAAAGCTGTCTTTCCCAAGACGTTTCCAGTCTTTCTGAAGTTCTCTAGCAGGGCAGCTTCCTAAATCCAGCTGAAAACATAATCGATTAATTTTACTTTTTGTATCTTTGTCTACATCAAGAAAAACTTTGTTTTCTTTGACATTTTTTATACTTAATATCCCCATTGGTGTTTTTGTTTCTAAATATTCTCTGATGAGTTCTTTTTTTCGCATACGATCCATAACTTTAATCCCCTTGTTCTAGGCTTTTCTTTTTATTTCTGCTTTTTATTACATTACAGCAGTTTCTACATGAGCTGCTGCAGTATTTTTCTCTTTCACTTTTGGCTAAATATACTTTTTTACAGTAACTGCAGCGGTTTAATATGCTCTTATCATCCGTCACAGCAAAGGCATACAGAATTTCAATAGCTGTTTTTAGTGAATCAAATTCCCAAGCGATCATTGCATGGTCCAACATGTTGATAGTTACACCTATTTTCTCCGCTTTAAATTTTCCCGCCATAATATTGACACTTTCAGTTAAATAATTATTTCTATAAATGAGAATCTCATTGAAGTGTGTGACAATCTGCTTTGCAAATGCAACGAGCCATTCGAGTTTTTCTGCATAGAACCTTGAAAAGATAACATCAAAAACTAGCGGACGCTTGCCATAGAACTTTGGAGAGTCCTCAGCTTTTACCACTGTTATATCTCTTTTATAAGTCCGAATGCAGACATCATCTTCTTCAGCAAATGGCAGAAAAAGTTTGAGATACTCTGATGCATCTCCTATCTTATCCTGTGTTATAAAATTATGTTCGAGAAAAAGCACATGTTCTTCTCCTATGATATTTCTGTTATAAACGCTGGCACTTACAAGTCCAAGTAGTCCATACTTTTTAGCAAAAATCAGCGCCTTACTTTTTAACAGTTCCCAATTCACCGGGACTTTAAGTGCTTCATCCCCCAGCATCATTAAATCAAATACCATTTCATCTGCAACATCGAATGGATTGTACATCGTATAAGTGGCTGTTTCTAAAGGAACAATATAGACTGCTCCTTTCTCGTCTTCCTTTAAATCATAATCGCTGTATCTGATCCAGTCGGTCTTAAACTGGCCAATCAGCCCAATCTTATTTTTCATAGCTATCCCTCACTTTTATATTTTGCTAAATTGTAGTATCATAATGCATTTGCTGCCTGCAAATAAGTATCTATTCCTATTTGATGCTGTTTCATACTTCAGCATAATATGGCACCTGTCTCACATTTGTTAATACTATTATTAGTATTTTATATTAACATTATAATAGCGCTTTTATTATCTGTCAACTATAAATAAATTAGATAACACTCCCCAATTTACAATAAACAGCTGAAAAAAAAGCTTCTAGGTATCAATTCCTAGAAGCTTTCTAAAAAAATTAGTTTCTCACAATAATAAACGTTAAATAGACTATATAAGATGCTGCCAAAATAATGCCTTCCAGCTTATTGATATTTTTTTTGCTAATAGCAAATAGATAGGCTACAATGCTGACTATAAGCAGAAAGAGCATATCGAAAAATACAGCATGGCTGATAGCGACAGGGCTGATCAAACTAGATATGCCAAGAACGAAAAATATATTAAAAATGTTAGAGCCTATGACATTTCCAAGTGCAATATCACTTTCTCCTTTGGTTGCAGCCACAATTGAAGTCACAAGTTCCGGCAGTGATGTCCCTACTGCAACAATAGTTAGGCCTACAAGGCTTTCACTCATCCCCCAAGAAAGAGCTACTTCGCTGGCTGCATCTACAACTAAATTCCCCCCAACTATAATACCTGCTATTCCTCCTGCAGCAAATCCTATACTTTTGACAGTAGATATTGCCTTGTCTTCTAACTGATCCTTTTCAACTGCCGCCGCTTTGCTGCTGCTACGCGCAGCCATTGCAAGCTCTATCAGATAATACATAAAAATGCCAAATAGAACCAAAAGTATCATTCCATCCGCCTGGGTAAGCAGATTGTCTGCACTCCCCTGAAACCTAGTATCATAAGCAAGAATAAGCAGAACAAAACTCGAGAGCAGCGCAAAAGGAAATTCCTTTGAGATAATTGATTTCTTTACCTTTAATGGGGAAATAAATGCAGCTATACCTACAACCACCAAGAGATTAAAAATATTAGAACCCACAACATTTCCTATGGCCATATCATTTTGACCTTTTAAAGCCGATGTAATACTTACAGCCGACTCCGGTGCACTGGTTCCAAAAGCAACGAGTGTAAGTCCTATAATAAGTGTTGGTATTCTTAGCCTTCTGGCAATACTTGATGAGCCTTCGACAAAAAAGTCCGCTCCTTTAATGAGAAGCAAAAATCCTGCAAGCAAAATGATATAATCCATTTCGTTCTCTCCTTATTTTATAGTTGAAGTTTTTTATTCTTATCTATGTAAAGCTTTTATTAGAATAACCTAAAAAGCCTATTACTATTCATCTCATGAAAAAGACCTTCAGAATAGAATACATTCTATTCTGAAGGTCTTGCAATCAAGAAAATCTTGCTAATTAGCCGAGTGCAGGTGCACTGGGATGACGACTAATTACCACCTAAGTGTAAGCTACTCCCCTTCGGAGTTATTTTTTAATTAATACATATATACCATGTTTTTAACATTCAGTCAATAAGCAAATCATCAAAACTCATCTACTTCTTCGTCTTCGTGTTCTTTCTGCTTAACCTTTTTTGTAATAACTCCCTGAACGAGCAAAACAAGCTCTATCGCTATGATTGTTATAATGGTTATAGCATATAATCCCAGTCCAATAGGAATGCCTAAACAAGCTGCTCCCCATACCCCAGCTGCTGTAGTCAGTCCATGTACTATTTTTTTCTGTCCTCTATTAACTGAATAAATCACGCCTCCGGCTAAAAACCCTACCCCTGTCAATATATTTGCAATAAGCCTGAGTGGATCTGTAGCCCCCTCAAAGTCTTCAAATCCATATGCCGATACAATAGTAAGCATTGTACATATAATGCATACAATAGCATGGGTACGAATGCCTGCATGTTTGCCTCTATATTTTCTTTCAATTCCAATCACACTGCCAACCACCAGTGCTGCGACAATTCTTATAACTTGTTCCTGAAGGGATATCATTTTTTATTCTCCTATCTCTTCCTATTATGACTATCATTTTCCGGCTGAGGTCAGCCCCTTTCTACTAATATACATCACACATAGTAATTATGGCTATTCTAACGATAGTCTAATTTCTTGTCAATATTTTTCAGCTTAATCTTAATACATTTGTTTAATTTATTGTACTCTATGCCCAATATGTGTATAATATCATTTAAAGCTATCAGAAAAGATTTTTAGTTAAAAAATTCTTATGCAAAGGTTGTGTTAAATTGAATGAACCTAGTTCAAAATTCAAACAATATCTATTCATTGCTACATATGTGA
The DNA here is from genome assembly GCA_937981575.1 of uncultured Clostridia bacterium. GTDB lineage: Bacteria > Bacillota > Clostridia > Lachnospirales > Cellulosilyticaceae > FMMP01. The sequence goes on from CALJNR010000062.1 coordinate 42,297, forward strand.
TTTTGCTTTCCTATCTTCTGATAAATCTAAAAGAAGTCTCACTGTGGTCTGTTAAGCTGCTCCGTATACTTAGTCCCTTTACAATCGGCCTCGGTATTGCTTTTGTTCTTAATATCCCCATGAAGATTTTAGAAACTAAGTGCTTGAAATTTATAGATCAGTCCAAAAGTTCCTTTATCAAAAACACGAAACGCCCTCTAGCTATTTTACTGACACTCATTTTGGTTTTTGGGTTTCTTGTGGGACTTACGCTATTTATTATCCCTCAACTTACAGAGAGCATGGCTGCACTGATCAATAACATTCCCGGCTATGCCCGTTCTTTGGAAAAGCTGATGAATGACTATCTAAGCTCTTCTGATTTAGTCAATCAGATTGGCAATGAACTTCTGGCAACATGGCAGGATTTTCTTCAAATTGGAAGCAAATTTCTCGGCACTTCACTTGCCGGACTCCTTACAATGACTTTGGGTTTTACCGCCAGCGTTGTCAATATAGGTTTAGCTTTAGTGCTTGCTGTTTATATGCTGGCTAGTAAAGAAAAGCTTATTATCCAAATCAAAAAAGTCCTTTTCGCCTTCTTTAATAAAAATACTGCAGTGCAGCTGATACATATCGGCCACATCTCTGAAGTAGCTTTTCACCGCTTTGTTGCCGGGCAGTTTACTGAAGCTCTGATTATTGGTCTGCTTTGTTTTATCGGTATGAACCTTCTTGCGATGCCTTATCCGCTTTTAATCAGCGTCATCATCGCTGTAACAAGTCTTATTCCTATCTTTGGCGCTTTTATCGGTACCATACCATCAGCTTTTATTATTTTTATTATAGACCCGCTCAAAGCTTTATGGTTTATCGTATTTATTATTGTTTTGCAGCAGTTTGAAGGGAATATTATTTATCCTAGAGTAGTAGGTAATTCCATTGGATTATCGGGACTATGGGTCATGCTTGCTATGGTAATCGGCGGCAGCACCTTTGGCATTTTGGGCATGCTGATTGGCATTCCGCTCTTCAGTATTTTGTATCAGCTGCTGCGCACCCTTGTCTATAATAAACTTAAAGCCAAGAAGATCATAAAAGTTAAATAACAATAAGGCCGTAAAGGTAAGTTTAAAATCAGCTTACCTTCACGGCCTCTTATCTTTTATACTGTGTCCAGATTTCACATCTTTACATTTAAATTATTCATGGTGCTGCATGATGTAAAATCATTGCAAGAAATAACTTTGTATAGATGAATAACTTCATTTATTGATTGTTTCTTTAATAGTACATTCATATCATTTTTATGATGCTATGTTTTCTTCTGCTTTATTAAATACATCTGCTATATGCTTAGCGCTCATCTGACTGCTAAACAGGCTCATGACTGGTACAGTAACAACTGATACAATCATCGCAAGACTAGATACGATCGGCATATCCAGCGAAAGCACTCCAAGCTTTTCTAAAATGATATAGCCTCCTATTACAAATCCGCCAGCAGCCATACCACTCCATGCACCAAATTTTGTTGTCTTTTTCCACCATAGACCAAACAGATAGGGCCCAAGGAACATGCCAGATACAACGCCCCAAGATAACGACATGAGGTAAACGATGGTAGACGGCTGAAATACAGCTATAATAAACGATAGGGCAACAAACAAACCGCAGAATGCTCTCATCATCAGCATTGTTTTCTTTTCGGAAACCTTGGGCACTATAAACCCTTTAATAAAATCTAAAGATATTGTTGAACTAGATACTAATACAAGTGATGAAAGCGTGGACATGGACGCTGAGAGCATGAGCACAATCATAATACCTAACAAGGCTTCTGGAAGGGCTTTTTCAAGCATCAGAGGAATGATCATGTCTGGATTGCCATTTGGCATCACCGCCGCTCCGTTTTCAATAAAGAATAATCTTCCCATAGATCCAGTAAAATAAGCGCATCCCCCTATCACAAGGGCAAACACTGTAGAAATAATAGTTCCTTTTTTAATAGCTGCATCATTTTTTATAGCATAAAACTTATGAATCATTTGTGGCAGCCCCCATACTCCAAAGCTAGTCATAAAAATAAGCCCGAATAGCGAAAGACGTCTCATCCCATCTGAAAAAGGCATACCAAGACCTGGGTCCAGCTCACGAAGCGCCATAATCCCCCGGCTAAAGCCTCCAACTGTCTGATTGTTTATGACATAAGCTACCATAAGTATACAGCCTGCCAGCATAATAATCCCCTGGATAAAGTCATTAATTGCCGTAGCGACATATCCTCCTAAAAGCAAATAAACTGTTGTAAGCAGCGCCATTAAAAAAATTGCCAGTTCAAAACTTATCCCAAAAGAACTTTTAAATATGTAGCCAAGTCCTTTATACACTGAAGCTGTATAAGGTACCAAAAAGATAAATATGATAAGTGCTGAGACAATTTTCATGCCTTTACTTTGATATCTTTTTTCAAAGAACTCCGGCATTGTGTGAACCTCTAATTTGTGTGTCATATCCCTTGTTTTCTTAGCGAGAACAATCCATGCAAGCGCACATCCAAAAATTGCATTAGAGATGCCGATCCAAGTTGCAGAAACCCCATACTTCCAGCCTATTCCCCCTGCATAGCCGATAAAGATAACCGCTGAGAAATAAGATGTTCCATAAGCAAAAGCACTAATCCACCCCCCCATGTTTCTTCCGCCAAGAAAGAAGTCACTTACATTTTTGACACGTTTTTGGCTATAAAGCCCTACTGCAATCATCAAAGCAACAAAAATAATCAGAAATAAAATTTTCATTTTGCACCACCCTTTCATTTTACCTGTTCAATTGATAAATACTTAATAAGTATCTTAATGGTATATGGACTTTTTTATCATGCTGATTTTGAGCATGCAAAAAACTCCCGCCCTACTCAAAGGACGAGAGTTAATCCCGTGTTACCACCTTCATTCGCTACTGCCTCACAGCAGTAACCTCTGCAAGTATGCCAAAAACAGCTTTTGGTTATACTCCAGCACGATAACGGGTGCAAAAGCCGTCAGCTTCTACTAAGATTTCTGTTCGAAGGTGCACTCAAAGATGTATTCAGATCAATTCCGCTTTGCCCCTCTCAGCCCCCGGGAACTCTCTTTAAAGCTTCCTTAACCCTACTTGTTCTTATCAACGATTTATCCATTACTTTAAGATAGAAAAGCACGTCTCGCTAATAAGAGACCAAACTTTCCCTTCTCATATGTGCGTGTGTTTTTTGCACGCATTCATGTCTCTATTTTATAATAGATAATAATAAAATACAACACCAATTTAGAAAACTTCACTATTTAATAATGTATTTAAAATTCTCATAAGTGTAAGTCTTCTCCTTACAAATGGCGATAATAAAATACTCTGATAAATAATCCCATCACTTAGGCCAATCTCCTTCATAGTTGTTTTGGCCCCAACTGCATTTAACACCCCTCTAATCTCTTCTCCAGACGGAAGCGCAGCAATTAGTGCTTTAATTTTCCCAAACTGCTCATATAGTTTTTTGAAATCAATTTCATCTAAGAGGTCAGGCATATTTTCCTCAAGAATAGAGGGGTACATCCCTTTAAAGTACTCTTTTAAATACCCATGAGGCAGTCCTTTATAAATAGGTTCTGCTGCTATTTCATATTCAAGAAACTTCTTGTACGTATCGCATACAATCGCTAAAGCAACGCCTACTTTTTCCCCATGAAGTGCTTCTGTTTCTGGATTTATAACATGCATCTCCCACAAATGTGAAAGATGGTGCTCAGCCCCTGATGCCGGCCTAGAATTTCCTACCATCTGCATGGCAAGCCCTGAAAGGATCTGGGCATACATTAGGTTTTCTAAAGCAGCTGCTTCCCCTTGTCTGATACCCTCTATACTTTCAGCTACTTTTTGTACAGCCTCAAGCTCTATAGCAGCTACTTTTTCACAAATGTATTCTCCTGTAATTAAATGCGCTGTCTGCCAGTCAAGAAGTGCTGTATATTTTCCTAGCAGATCTGCAACCCCCGATGCTGTCAGCCGATAGGGAGCATCTATAAAAATGTCAGTATCTGCAAACACAGCTAGCGGTGAAACCGCTGGATAAGTAACTTTTAACCCTCCCATTGTCATTGCAGCAACTGTTGATACAAATCCATCTACACTAGCGGCAGTTGGTACAGCTATAAAAGGAATTCTTTTTTCTTTTGCTGTATAGCGTGTTAAATCATGTATTGTTCCTGCACCAACTGCCAGCAGCAAAGAAGCTTTTGGTCTGATGATCTCCCTAATCTTTTTTATCCCCTGTTCATCTGCATGCAGCGACTCGGCAGGCAATACAATCAAAGTTTTATTTTCATTTGTAATGAACTCAAAAACTTTTTCTCCTGCTGCTTTATAAGTATTGGTATCACAAATTACTACAGGATACTCCCCTTCTTTAGAAGATTCAACATATGCTGGTAATAGATTGATGGCTCCTTTTTGAATACATACCCTTTTTACCTCCAGACTATGAAGCCTTCCACAAGCGCACGAGCCCCTAAACTTATCTAAGTTTATTTCCATATTTGATCCCCCTCTAAGATAAAGAGACACCCCGCATAGCTGATGCCATGCAGGATGCCAGAAATTTATTATTGCCCGTAATAGGCATTTTTACCGTGTTTTCTTAAATAGTGTTTATCAAGCAGCTCTTTTTGCATGTTTTTTTCTGAATTATTAAGAAGCAAAGCCGTATTAAAAGCCATTTTGCTGACTTCTTCTAAAACTACCGAATGATAAACAGCGTCTTTTGCATCTTTTCCCCAAGTAAATGGGCCATGTTCTTTAACTAGTACAGCGGGGATATCCATTGGGTTTAAGTCTTTGAAAGTTTCTACAATAACATTACCGGTTTCCGCTTCATAAGCACCCGAAATTTCCGCTGGCGTCATGCTTCTTGTACAAGGAATGGCCCCATAAAAATAATCTGCATGGGTTGTACCAAGTGCATTAACTGCTCTGCCAGCTTGAGCAAAACTCGTTGCCATTAACGAATGGGTATGAACAATCCCCCCAACTTCCGGAAAGGCTTTGTAAAGTACAAGGTGCGTTGGAGTATCTGAAGAAGGCTTAAATTTACCTTCTACCACATTGCCTTCTAAATCAACGACTACCATGTCTTCAACTTTTAGTTCATCATATTCAACACCACTTGGTTTAATAACTACAAGTCCCTTTTCTCTGTCTATGCCGCTGACATTTCCCCAAGTGTAAACAACAAGTCCACGCTTAGGCAGTTCTAAATTAGCTTCAAAAACCTCTTTTTTTAAGCTTTCTAACATTGTATCATCTCCTCCTTATGACCTAAATTTCCAAAGCATATCATTTAGCTGAAGTTCCTTTTTAAACTGGGTAATCTTGGTGTCTTTGTCTATTACTACGTATTCTATGTCCATCATCTCTGCCCAATCAATCAGGTCTTCCGCTGTTACTTCATAAGAAAATACTGTATGGTGTGCGCCTCCTGCATAAATCCACGCTTCTGCTGAATCCGTCATAGAAGGTTCTGCTTTCCAAAGCACACGGGCAACTGGCAGATTTGGCATTTCCTTCGGAATAGCCACCGCTTCAACCTCTAAAATAATAAGACGCATTCTGCCGCCCATATCAATAAGGGATGCACACACAGCCCTGCCTGGTCTGCCATTAAATACAAGTCTTGCTGGAGGCTCCTTATCGCCAATCCCCAGTGGATGCACTTCAATTCTTGGTTTTTCTTCTGCAATCGTTGGGCATACCTCAAGCATATGGGCTCCTAAAATCATTTCATTGCCTGGCTCAAAATGATACGTATAGTCTTCCATAAAAGAAGTTCCTTTGTTATTTGCAATCAGTTTC
>CALJNR010000063.1 GCA_937981575.1 uncultured Clostridia bacterium
AGATAAGCTTATGATTATGATCAAAGATGATGGACAGGGGATGGAAGAAGAGGTTCTAGCTGATCTTCGGGCACAAATGTCTGATACGCAGCAAACAACAGGAAAAGTAGGGGTTATTAATGTGCAAAAACGTATTAAGCTGCTTTATGGGGACCCATTTGGGCTTTCAATAACAAGCTCACCGGAGCAAGGAACATTTATAACGGTTATACTTCCTGTCACAGCTACAGGGGAGATAGAATAAAGGAGGAATGGGTATGTATAAAGTGCTGATTATTGATGATGAGCATTTTATCAGAGCAGGTATGAAGAGTATCATACCTTGGCAGCAGTACAACTGTGAAATTATCGGAGAAGCAGAAAACGGCATGGAGGGAATAGATAAAATTATTCAGCTTAAACCAGATATTATTATTTCTGATATTAGAATGCCCAAAAAGAGCGGGCTTGATATGATTGCAGAGGTAAAATCCATTAATAAAGATATTCAGATTATTATACTGACAGGTCATAGGGAGTTTGAGTATGCACAAGAAGCCATAAGACTTGGCGTTTTGAGGTTTATCCTTAAGCCTTCGAAAATGAATGAAATAAAGGAAGCCGTCGAAGAAGCTGTCAAAAATCTTGAGAGGATGCCGTGCAGTCCATCCCATAGAGCGGATCAGGAAGCGAAGGAACAACCAGACAAAGACAAACCTCAGTTTATTGTTAACAAAGCTTTAGACTATATCCAGCATTATTACAATACAAAGCTTGATCTTCAAACAGTGGCTGATGCACTGTATGTAAGTACGTGGCATCTTTGCAAACTGCTTAAAAAACAAACAGGTGATAACTTTATTGATATCGTGAATAAAGTCAGGATTGAAAGGGCAAAAGCTCTGCTTTTAGAATCTAATTTAAAGGTTTATGAAATTGCAGAAGAAGTAGGCTATGTAGACCCGACCTATTTTTCAAAAACTTTTAAAAAGATTACACAGGTAACGCCTAACGAGTTTCGGAACAAGATGTATTAAGAAGGATTGTGCGTCTTTCTTAATACATCTTGCTTTTTTGTTTTTAATATAGCAAAAATGACCAATAAACACCAATATAGGTATATGTTTATTAGCAATTTTAAGTGCTATACTAAGTACATAGTAACAACAAAGCTGATGAAAATCAGTAGATTACTTATCAAAAATGAGGGGGAATAACAATGAAAAAGTTTTCAAAAGTTCTTGCAGCAGGATTAACTGGAGTTATGGTTTTATCATCATTAGCTGGATGCGGCGCTAAGCCATCAGAAACAGGAACAAGCACTCCTGCACCAGCAGCAGATACGAAACAAGAAGCAGAAAAACCAGCCCAGCCAGTAACGCTTCGTACGGTATCAATGTTTGGCGGCACGGATCCAATGAAAGACGTATATGAAGCTACGATTCAAGAGTTTATGAAAGCCAATACAAACATCACAGTTGAAGATGAATCGGCAACAGCTGATGAACAATGGAAATCTAAAGTACTTATTGACTTTGCAGCAGGGAATGAGCCAGATGTCATTTTCTTCTTTACAGATGTTAATGCACAAGCATTAGTAGAACAAAATAAAGTTGTATCTGTTGAAGAAATCAAAGCGGTATATCCAGACTATGCGCCTAACATTACAGAAGCAGCTATGGAATCAGCTAAATATGCAGGAGACGGTAAGAACTATGCTGTGCCAGTTCGTGGATACTATGAAGGAATCTTCTGTAATAAAGCACTCTTTGATCAATATGGTCTTGAACTTCCTACAACTTGGGAAAATTTAGAAAAAGCTGTTACTACCTTTAAGGCTAACAATATTACACCTTTTGCAGCAGCATTAGGACATGTACCACATTACTTTATTGAACACTTTATTCTAGCAGAAGGCGGCGTTGCAGATCACAGTAATAAAGACGTTGCAGCAGTTAAAGATTCATGGGTAAAGGGATTAGAATTATTTAAGAAATTTGCTGATATGGGAGCTTTCCCAATTGATACAGCGACATCAAAACATGAACTTCAACAAGAAGCATTCAATGCTGGTAAAGCAGCAATGTTCTTAGATGGAAGCTGGGCCATCGGCGGTATGACTGATCAAGAAAATACAGTTATTGTTCCAATACCAGGAACAGGAAACGGTAAAAAAGACCCTTCAGAAATCATCGCTGGTTTCTCAAGCGGATACTATATCACAAGAAAAGCATGGGATGATCCTGCAAAACGTGATGCAGCTGTTAAATTTGTTCAAGCACTAACAACAACTGATGTAATTAGACAATTCGTAGTTGCAGCAGGCGGTGGTGCACCAGCGGCAGATGTTGGTGAAATAACTGGACTTAGCAAACTTGCAGCATCTGGTTCAAAAGTGGCTGGAGAAGCTACAGCTGTTGACGGAGCAATTGACGGATGGCTTAGTAAACAAGCTTGGGACTTCTTACTTAGCAAAGTGCCAGTTATCGCAGTAGGTAAAGAAGATGCAGCAGCAGTAGTAGATAAAGTTATTGAAATGGAAAAAAATAAATAATACTGGTGCGATGTTGAGAATAACAGTTGAAAGTCTAAAGGACATCAGCTGTTATTCTTTTCTTAAAAACAAATAAGAAATTGATGAAGGGAGTGGCTGTGATGATTTATAAAGACAAAAAAATAGTTTGGATATTTCTGCTTCCTACTGTAGTTTTAGTTTCTCTTTTTTTGTATTTACCATTTTTAGCCAGCATATCAAATAGTTTATATAATATACCTAATTTAGCAGGGACAAACAAGGTTTTTATAGGGATAAACAATTATAAGGAGATGCTTACAGATCCAGTTATTATGACTTCAGTTAAAAATACTTTTGTTATGATGATTTATACCGTCGTTTTTGAAGTGGGCATTGCAATTGTTCTGGCACTTCTAGTAGACAGTGTTGGCAAGATGCAGAAGTTTTATAGAACGGTGTATTTCTTCCCGGTTGTTATTTCGGCTACTGCTATAGGACTTATGTTTATCTTATTTTACGATTATAATATAGGACTTTTTAATCAAGTACTTGCAAAGTTTGGAGCAGAGCCTAAATTATGGCTTGATGAAAAAAAGGCGTTAGGCATGCTTTCTCTGCCAGTTATCTGGCAGTATATCGGTTTCTATTTTGTTATTGTACTTACGGGTATAGCAGCTATACCAGAAGATATTTATGAATCGGCTTATCTTGAAGGCGTAACTGGTTTTCAAAAGGTAAGATATATTACGCTTCCGCTTATTAAAGGGGTTATAAGAACTTGTCTTATTCTTGTTATTACAGGAACACTTAAAGTTTTCGACTTACCATGGACTATTGCGCCAAGAGGAATGCCAAACCAAACCACTTATCTTCTTGGAACTTATCAATACAAAACAGTTTATGAGGCAGCAAGGGTTGGATATGGCAGTACAATAGCTGTTTTTATCGTTGTAGTAGGCGTTGTTATCTCAGTAATTGTTAATAAGCTGATCAAACAAGAAGATATGTAGAAGAGAGGTGCAGGATATGGATGCTATTGTAAAGAAATATAAAATAAACGGTAAAGCTGCGAGACCCATAAATACAAAGATAACGCCGAGTAAAGTCATTATACATGCAATACTAGGATGTTGGTCGCTGCTTACGATATTTCCTTTGATATGGGTTGTAAACAATTCTTTTAAAGAACGGACCTTGATACTGCAAGATTCTTTTAGTTTGGTCAATCCAACTAATTTCACAATGGATAACTACATTACAGCATTTAGCAGGATGAATATTGGAGGAGCTTATGTTAACAGCTTAATCATATCATGTTCTGTTGTTATCGGGGTTATGTGCTTTGGAGGGCTTGGGGCTTATGTCCTCGCAAGGTATAAATTCCCAGGACGAAACTTCATATATGGTGCGCTGATAAGTGCCGTACTCTTTCCGGCATTTGCAACAATTGTACCAGTGTTTATGGCACTTTATAAGCTGGATTTAGTCAATAAACATTTAGGGGTAATTTTACCTCAGCTGGCAGGTAATCTGCCTTTTGCAATCATTATTTTAGTAGGATTTATGGAAGCTATTCCGCTGGAACTTGAAGAGGCTGCAGTGGTTGAAGGCTGCAATCCGCTTCAGATATTTACAAAGATTATCGTTCCGATTTCAAAACCATCTTTTGCGACTGTAGCGATATTTACTTTTCTTTGGTCTTATAATGACCTTTTTATGCAAATGACTATTATACGTAAAAATGAGTATTTACCTATCTCAGCACTGCTTAATAAAATAAGTTCACAATATGGAACAGACTATGGGCTGATGAATGCCTCGGTAGCTTTAGTTATTATTCCAGTACTTATTGTTTATTTAGTCTTGCAGAAATATATTATAAAAGGTTTAACAGCTGGAGCCGTTAAGGGTTAAAGGATATGCAAGTAAAGGAGATGGGAAAAATGATTCAATTTGGAACAGGTGGCTGGAGATCGATTATAGGCGATGAATTTATTAAAAGTAATATTGTTCTTGTGGCACAGGCAGTGGCGCAGATGATGGTTGAAGATGAAGTGACGGATAAAGGATTAGTAGTCGGTTATGACAGGCGGTTTTTATCAGATAAAGCAGCCAGATGGATTAGTGAAGTTGTAGCTGGAAATGGTATAAAAGTTCAGTTTGTCAGTAAAATGGCGCCTACGCCTCTTATCATGTATTATATTAAAACACATGGCAATGCATATGGCATGGCAGTTACAGCCAGCCATAACCCGGCAGAATACAATGGGATCAAAATCTTTACAGAAGGCGGAAGGGATGCAACAGAAGAGGTAACCCAGAGGGTAGAACGACTTATTGCTTCTTTAAGTGCTGATGATGTCAAAGCAATAGGCTATGAAGAGGGGGTAGAAAAAGGACTTATTGTTGAGATTAATCCTTTTAATGACTATATTGATAAGCTTCTTAACCTCTTAGATGTAGAGGCAATTAGAAACAATGAACTTAAAATATTAGTAGACCCTATGTTTGGGGTTTCTAAAAACTCTCTTCAGGCGCTCCTTATAAGCTGCAGGTGCGAAGTAGATGTGATTCATGAAAGGCATGACACAACTTTTGGCGGAAGACTGCCTTCTCCAAGTGCTAATACGCTGGCACGGCTTGCCAATATGGTCGTTGAAAAAGGATATGATATTGGTATTGGTACAGACGGCGATGCTGACAGGCTAGGTATCATAGATGAAAAAGGTGATTTTATTCATCCAAATGATATTATGGCATTATTATATTATTATTTATTAAAGTACAAAGGCTGGAGAGGCCCGGTTGTTCGCAACATCGCCACAACACACCTATTAGACGCTATTGCCAAGCGGTTTGGCGAAGAATGCTATGAAGTGCCAGTAGGGTTTAAGCATATTTCTTCTAAAATGGATGAAACAGATGCCGTTATTGGCGGGGAAAGCAGCGGAGGGCTGACTATAAGAGGACATATTAAGGGCAAAGACGGCATTTTTGCTGCTGGCCTTTTAGTTGAAATGATCTGTGTAACAGGCAAACATTTAGCCCAAATGCTTGATGAAATTCATCAGGAGTTTGGACATTACATAATGCTTGAATGTGATAAGAGATTTTCGTTAGAAAAGAAAAAGGAACTCATAAAGCTTCTATTTGAAGATAAAAAACTTCCTGTTTTTAATTTTCCTGTGAGCCGCGTAAGTTATGAAGATGGTGCCAAAGTTTATTTTGAAAACGGCGGGTGGATTATTGCACGTTTCTCAGGAACAGAGCCGCTCATTAGAATATTTACAGAAATGAGTACAAAAGATGAAGCGCAGCAGGTAAGCCAGGAAATGCTGACATTTTTGGGATTATAATGATGGAAAAAGAGTATATCCTGTACGATTTTACTGATAAAGTTATCGAATGGGAGAAGGTGCCAACACTTCGAATAGAAGAATTTCCATGGTATAGCACAGGAGAAAAACAGCAAACAGCCGTTCAGTGTGCGATTAGAGAAGATGTTTTACATATAAAAGTTTACAGTGAAGATAAAAATATAAGGGCCGAGGCCAAGGTTAATAATGAAGCGGTCTATGAAGACAGCTGCTTTGAATGGTTTGTAACGCCAGTTAATCAAAAAGGAGAAGATTATTTTAATATTGAAGTAAGCTGTAATGGAACCATTTATATGGCTTACAGAGACAATACAGAGGGGAAAAGATTTGCATCAAATGAGCTGCTAAGTCAGATTAAGATTCAGTCAGCTGTCAATGAAAGCAGCTGGATGCTGGATCTAGCGATTCCGCTTGGCATACTTGAAACAATGCAGGGAAAACCAATAGATCAAGAGACATGGTATGCAAATTTCTATAGGTGCGGCGGGCTTCGCGATCAGCAGTATGCCTGCTGGAACCCACTGCAGTATCAGAGACCTAATTTTCATCTGCCGCAGCAATTTGGGAAGTTAATAATTTCTAAAATCTAAAACAATTTATTTATGGAGGGGCCTATGTTCGATATACAACAAGTTTTTAATGAGATGACGCTGCGTGAAAAAATTGCTCAGACCTTTCTTCAATATTATCAGGGATATGAAGATCTGCCTGAGGCACTAATAGAAATGAACAAAAAGACAGAGCTTGGTGGAGTTATTTATTTTTCGGGGAATAATGTGAGAGATATAGAACAGCTTCATACAATGAGCAAAAATATTAAAGCCCGTGCCAAAGAAAACAGATTTAACCTTCCGATCCTCTTAAGTATTGATCAAGAAGGCGGACAGCTTACTGCAGTACATAAAGGAACAACGATGTTTCCAGGCAATATGGCAATGGGATTTGCCAACGATCAGGGCATGGCTTATGAACAAGGCAAACATGTTGCAAAAGAGCTAAAATATGCAGGGATAGATTTATGCTATGCGCCTGTACTAGATGTCAGCTATGATCGCATAAGTGGGGTTCCGGTAGTAGATAACAGAACCTATTCAAGTAATCCTAAAGTAGTAGCCGACATGGGTAAAGGATTTATAAAAGGCTTACAGGAAGAAGGGGTTATGGCGTGTGGAAAGCATTTTCCAGGGATGCGTCTGACACAGGAAGACACCCATTTCCAGATGGACATTCACCCTGGAGATATGGAAAGACTTCAAGCGGTAGAACTTCTTCCCTTTAAAGAAGCTATTGAAGATGGACTTGATGCAATTATGATGCATCATGGCATCTTTCACGCATTTGATAGTGAAAGACCAGCCTCCTTATCCAAAAAAGTCATTGACTATCTGCGTCATGATTTAGGATTTAATGGCCTCGTTGTGACAGATGATTTAGTGATGAAAGCGGTTCTTAATGCTTATGGTGAAAAGGATGCTTTAGTGTATGCATTAGAAGCAGGTTGTGATCTTCTGATTTCTACCTGCGCAGGCCCATGGTATGTAGATTTTATTGAAGCCTGTATTAAAGAAGGCCGAATTACCGAAGAACGTATTAATGAAGCATGCCTTAAAGTTTTAGAGTATAAAGCTAAATATGCATCTGATCCAATACCTGAAGAAAAGCAGTTTAACAAGGAAGAAGGAGATCAGACTGCTTATCAAATTGCGAAAAAGTCTTTGATTCTCTACAAAGGAGAAAAACAAGATTTTCCGATTAACCTGGAGGAGTCTCAAAAGCTAGGGATTATCATGGGCAATCCAGCAAGACTTGTAATGAGTGATGCCATTAATCTATATGATAAGCTTTCACTGGAAGACACCATCAGAAAGTGCGGCTGTCATCAGAATGTGAAAGAAGTTATTATGCCTTGGCGTCCAACCCACATGGAGATGGTTTCGGTAGGAGATATTGCAATCATCTCAGACGTTGTTATTTTTACAACGGTTAATGCATACTGCTTTACAGAACAAATCAAAACAATAGAGTATATCAGAGAATTTTGTCCGCACAAAACGATTATTGGCGTGGCGACCAGAAGTCCGGAAGATGCAAAAATCCTTTCAGAGTATTGTGACTATGTTATTGTGACAGGTGGGCTTACTCAGGTCACTTTAACAGCTCTTATTGAAACGTTATTTAATGATGGTGCATTTGATTTTAATGAAGCGAAAAAAGAGGTGGCTTATGATACTAAAAAGTAAAGTTGCCGATTATCAAAGGGCTTATCACAATTTAAAAGTGCATCCAGAGCAGGCTAAAGAGAAAGCTATGCCAGGAAGCAGCTACTTTATTGAAAATAATGAAATACTTTGCCTGCCAAGAGAAGATGGAGACAGCAGATACCCCCTTGGGAAAAATGGGTTTAACTATTGGGTTTATGCATCAGGCTATATGCATAGTAATGAAGGCTTGTTTTCCCATTACCTTAGGGCATCTGAAGGACAAGAACCAAAGATTGCCTTTTTTGCAGGATTTGAAAAAGAAGATGGATATGATGTTGTGCCGCTTTTGGCTGTTCCGGTTATTAAGGCTGAGGCTCATATAGAACGTTATACAGTTTTTACGCCAAGCAGTGCCTACTATATGACTGAAACTCAGGGGGTGAAGTTTGCTGTCAGAGTCTTTGTCGATGAAAACAAAAAAACATATTGGAGCATAACGGCTGAAAATACTGGCGATTCCCATAAAAATTGTTTTATTTCCTCTTATTATAATCCCTTTTTAAAAAATGCGGTGATGGAGGGTGCTGAAAACCGCTGGTTCAGGCAAGCGTCGGTTATCCCTAAAAGTGATAGTCAAAACTTAGACAGTTTCTTAATTGAAGTGTATGAAGAAAGAGACAGAGGGGCTATGATGCCTAACTATGCAGTATTTACAAGACATATGGAGACTTCGGGAGGCGCAGTGGTATTATCTAATGAGACTACGACTTCAAGAAATGACTATGTTGGAGGAACAAGAAGTTCACTGCATACACCTAAAGCTCTTTATAGAGGGACATTTGGTCAGACAAAAAAGGTTACTGCCTTTACAGAAGTTGGGATTGCAGGAGACCTCTTTCATCTGGACTTGCCGTCAAAAGGACAGGTTAGGATCGATACTGTGATGAGCTGCTGCCTTGAAGAAGAGGAGAAAGATCTTGCTATTGCAGAAAGCCCAATGCCGCATAAAATAGATGAAATAGAATGCCTGCTTATCTCAGATGAGAAAAAACGCCAGGAAGGACTGACTGTACATTTTGGCAGACGTCTTCAGGGTGAGCTGAAAGAAGAAGTACTTAATGCCTTTTTTGATCACCTTAAAAAACAAGTGGAATTTTGCTCAGTTATTAAAGGTTATATTCAGCTTTCTAATTTTTCTCTTATTGGAATAAGAGATGTTTACCAGGCCCTTGAAGGACTTGTCGCTTGGCAGCCAGAAGTTGCAAGAGCAAAAATGCTGGAGGGACTTAACTTTATTCAGCCGGACGGACGTGCACCAAGACAATATTCTCTTCCGCCATTTGAAGGGGCGACGCCTGCAATGGATTTAAGGCCTTTTATTGACCAAGGCGTATGGATTATATCAACGATCAGTACTTATCTGAAATATACAGGGGACTTCAGCTTTTTAGATGAAATGTGCGGTTACTATGAGTTTGTGAATGAAAAAGCCCATGTGGCTAAAAAACTGGATTTAACAAGTACTGTACTTCAGCATATGTTCGATATTATGAGCTTTTTGCTTAAAAATAGGGACCGTGGGCATACAGAATGCGTTTATGCACTGTATGGTGACTGGAACGATGCCTTAGACGGGCTTGGAGTCAGCAAAAATAAAGATAAAGAGTTTGGCACAGGAGTATCTGTTATGGCAACGCTGCAGGTTTATCAGAACTGTCAGGAAATGATTGAGTTGCTTAGTTATTTAGATAGAGATAAGTATTCTGACAAAATAGAGAAATATGAAAAAGCTAAAAATGAGCTTGAAGAAGGATTGTTAAAATATGCTGTTGTTCAAAATATTAACGGTGAGAAAAAGATCGTTCATGGCTGGGGAGACGAAAGAAGTTACCTGGTTGGCAGCTTTAATGATCCGGATGGCAACGAGAGGGACGGCATTACTTCTAATGCTTTCTGGGTACTGTCAAATCTCTATGAGAGGGACCGTAGCATTAAAGAGACGATACTAAAGGCTTATGAACGTCTTGAGTCAAAATATGGACTTAAGACCTTTCACCCTCACTTTGAAAAAGGAACAAGTGGTGTAGGACGTATCCCTAACCTACCTAAAGGGACTGCTGAAAATGGTGCTGTTTATATTCATGCCTCAACCTTTGGAATCATGTCACTTTTTAAAATGGGAGAAACAAAAAAAGCTTGGGAAGAGCTTGCTAAGGCCTTGCCTTTTACCCATGAGAAGGTTTCGGTATCTCCTTATGTTGTGCCGAATTCCTATGGGTTTAATGAAGAAAAGCAGATTGATGGAGAATCCATGCAGGATTGGCAGACAGGAAGTTCAAATGTTATTCTTAAAACATTTATAAAATATGTTTTTGGGGTACAGCCTGAATATGAAGGGATTTGGATTCAGCCTTCAACTGATATACCATTTGAAAAAATGGAAGTAGCTATTACGATACGTGGATGCAAACTGATGATTAACTATACCAACGCTGGTACGAAGACGAGACGGTTTAAAGTGAACCAACAGGAAGAAATGGGCGTGTATTATGAAGAGATGCAGCAAGAAAGACTATGGATTGACTACGCAAAATTAAATCATGGGGATACGTTGTTTATAGAGGTAATTGATTAAATAAGTGCCCAGTAGGGACAAAGTATTAAAGAGCAGCTATTAACCTGCGTACAGGGGGATTACTGATTATGGTTAGTATTCAGCAAGAAAAAGCATTGCAGAAGCAGTTTATTTTCAAGAAATCCCGGAATGAATTAAAATTTCACCCATTACCTTCTGGTGAAAAGAGCAAGAAGTTTATATCTATCAAAATAAAGCTTATAGCTTTCTTTATGCTGTTTGCAATTGTTCCTGTTATAATCATCAGCAGTATTTCGACTTCAGCATCCAAAAAAGCTTTAGGGGATACAAGTGAAAAACTATCAAAAGAAATGATCAAGCAAGTATCAACTAATACGAGTACTTTATTCAAAGAGATTGATAAAAGTATTACTAAATTTTGTGTCACAGATCTTAATGAAGGGAATTTGCTTAATGAACTCGCATCAAATGATCCGATTCGGAAGTTTGATGCTACCCGGATAATTGATAAACAGATTCTCTATATAACAGGAATGAACAAAAGCATTGGGGACATCAGCCTGATTACTGCAGAAGACGAAGTATTGGGCAATACCACGCAAATTGATCATGAGCTTTTGCTAAGCTATAAAAATCTTGAGTTAGGCGAAAATGCCCTATGGGTAAAAGAAGAAAGCCAGCAAAAGATATTTTATATTAAAAGGGTTACCAACCTGTTTGGTAAGTTTTTAGGGACTGCCGTTGTAAGCATTCAATTGGATGAGATGATAGAAGCGCTGGAAGAAATTGAGCTTTTAGAAGATTCAAATCTTTCGATAGTAGATCATAGTGGAAGCATCATCTATAACAACTTAATGCAGGAGAAGATAGATGAAAAGGTATGGATGGCCGTTGAACTAAAAACAGACTTTGGGTCTATGGTGAACCACAACAAGCTGGTTACCTATTCAACCCTTACTAATGGCTGGAAGATTATTGCGGAAATACCGCAGAAATCCCTCACCATGAAGATTGACGAGGTAAATCGTTTCGTATGGCTGCTTATAGCAGCAGCCAGTATCATTGCAGTCGGTGCGGGTCTCCTTGTTTCAAAAAGCTTATCAAGCCCTATTATTAAGCTGATGGAGTTAATGAAAGCAGCAGAAAGCGGAGACTTAACGGTTAGAATCAAAGAAAAAGGCAATGATGAAGTGACAAGGCTGTGCACTAGTTTTAATTATATGATAGCTAACATGCGTAAACTTCTTGAACAGACTAAAGATGTTATTGCAGATACACTTAAGTCTAGTAAGGTTCTAGGATCTTCTACAGAACAGTCAGTAGATGCTTTTGAGCAGCTAGTCTTATCAATAGAAGAGATAGCAGAGGGAACTACTGAACAGGCACAAGATGTTCAAAAAAGCTCTTCAGCTATGACGCTGCTGTCAAAGCGTATTCAAGGTGTTATGATAAAATCAGAAACCATTTTTCTGCATAATAAGCATGCCAAAGAAATGATTCAGGCAGCAACGAGTACGATTGAACGTTTAAATACAACGATGACATCTTCTGTTCAGATCTCTCAGGCGATTAAATCTAGGATCAATGAATTAAGCATGCTGACTCACAATATTGAAACGGTGATGAAGTTGGTGGATGATATCAGTGAACAGACCAATTTGTTAGCACTTAATGCAAGTATTGAAGCAGCAAGGGCAGGCGAAAGAGGAAGAGGGTTTGTGGTAGTAGCTCAAGAAGTCAAAAAGTTAGCTGAAAAGTCTAAGGATTCTATGGTTGATATTAAAAAAATGATAAATACTATAGAAGACAAAACGAAAGTTACAACAGACCTGGTAGAAGAATCAACAGATGTTTTTGATAAGCAGGAAGAAACCGTCAAAGAAACTTATAGTATTGTTTTAAATATTATAAGTAACTTAAAAAATATGGACGTTGAGCTTTCAGATGTCAGTACCCAAATGAAGGAAATGCAATCCTTAAAAGACCAAATGGTTGATAAGATGAATAATATAGCCATGGTTACTGAAGAATCAGCCGCCTGTACTCAGGAGGTAAGTGCAGTGAGCGTAGCACAAAAAACATATATTGAAAGCTTAAAGGTGCTTGCGGATGACTTAAATAAAAGTATGGAAGCGCTTAATGAATCCGTACAGACCTTTAGAGTAGAATAATAGAAAAGTAAAGAACTCTTTTGCGGGCATACAAAAGTATAACGGCAAAAGAGTTTTTTATTTTAAAAAGATCTGATGTTGTATTAATATGTCAACTTATACGAGAGGGACACATAGAATAATATAAAACCAACTAAATATATAAAAATAGTAGGAAATAACTATTGACGGAAAAATTTTTTAGTATTATACTAAAGTTAATAATTTACTTATACATATAGTTTAAATATATAAAAACTATGTATTGAGGAGTAAAAGATAATAAGGTAGCAGAATTTATGAGTATTCAATTATCAACTTGCATATGCTAATACAAGTGAGTATAAGGAGTTAAAACATAAACTTAATTTTTATGGAGGCGGTCACATGAGTAAAATAGCAAAAAACTTAACGGATTTAATAGGCAATACCCCTTTATTAGAGCTTAGTAATTATAATGCCCAAAATGGTTTAGAAGCTAAAGTCATAGCAAAGCTTGAGTCTTTTAATCCTGCTTCAAGCGTTAAAGACAGAATTGGCTATGCTATGATAAAAGATGCAGAAGATCGAGGAATCATTAATAAAAATACAGTGCTTGTTGAGCCAACAAGCGGAAATACAGGTATTGCATTAGCTTTTGTAGCAGCTGCAAAAGGCTATAAACTTATTATTACTTTACCAGAGACTTTTAGTATTGAAAGAAGAAATCTTCTTAAAGCACTTGGAGCAGAACTTGTTTTAACGCCAGGAGCTGAAGGCATGCCGGGCGCCATTAAAAGAGCTGAAGAAATTGCAGCAACAACTGAAAATGCAGTACTTCTTCAACAGTTTAAGAATCCAGCTAACCCAGAAATTCACAGACGTACGACAGTAGAAGAAATTTGGAGAGACACTGATGGACAGGTAGATATCTTTGTTGGCGGCGTAGGTACAGGAGGAACGATAACAGGGGTAGGAGAAGTTTTAAAACAAAAAAATCCTAACATTAAAGTTATTGCTGTTGAACCAACAGATTCACCTGTATTATCTGGAGGGGCAAAAGGACCTCACAAAATTCAGGGAATTGGTGCTGGGTTTGTACCAGATATTCTAAATCTGGGAGTGGTAGATGAAATTTTCCAAGTGAAAAACGAAGAAGCTTTTGCGGTTTCAAGAGCTTTAGCGAAATCCGAAGGATTATTAGTTGGTATTTCATCAGGAGCAGCAGCTTTTGCTGCAACACAGATTGCTAAAAGACCAGAGAATAAAGGCAAAAATATAGTTGTTTTACTTCCAGATACAGGAGAAAGATACTTATCAACTACACTTTATACAGAAGAATAATTTTAATGCTTGATAGGTAACAAATAAAAGTACTTAATGGGCATAGGCATATACAAGATGATTATTTGTTATCTCCAATAAGATGAACGCTCCTATTTAATAAAAATGCCAGCTAGTGAAAACTAGACTGGCTTTTTAATATATTATTCTACTGGAGTCCATTTGCAGCGCACTGGAGAAATAATTGCGTTTTCTTGTTTTAATTCTTTGAAAGCCTGATCAATTTCTTTGCGATCTAATCCAGAAAGTTTTTCAACTTCTCCGGCACTTACAGGTTTTCCTGCTTCTTTCATTACTTCTAATACTTTTGCCTTAATGCTCATGTCTTTCATCTCCTTATTAATGTCACAGTAATAATAAAAACAAACTACTAACAGCTGTTTTGTGTTGTCCTTATTATAGCATTGCCTGTTTAGGGATGCAATCCATTCATTTTCAGATTCTAGAAAACAGCCTATTGTTTAGTAATAAGAGGAGACTAAAGGAACAGACCAAAAGAATTATAATAATATAGCAATGATTTTTGTTGAATATGACAGGTTGTTTAGTAAGTGAATTTCTACATACAGTATTCAACTAAACTAATGTTTATCTATGACTTCTGATCTTGAATAAATCCTTTGGTTTCATTTCATACTAAATGAGACAGAGAATTCATCATGTGAAAGGAAAATGGATAATGGATAATAATAAAAATAGAATGAAAGACAGACCAAAAAGCAATCCAGAACTAAGAAAAATGCAGCCTAAGGATAATGCAGATGCAGGGATTATTAACGGGCACAAAATGGGGACACATAACGGGAAACATGAAAAAAATTAATTTTTAGTTAAAAAACTGCTTCTTAATCTAATAAGATAGAAGCAGTTTTTTGATGAGGGAGGAAAGTTCGTCTTGTAGGAAAGGTAGCAAACTTTTCTATCTCATATACGCATGTATTTTTTTGAACGCTTTCTGGATGTCAAAGCAGATTTTGAGTGAGTTTATAAGATTAATAAAGCTTTTTAAGAATAGAATAACCCATGTGTTATCAAAAAAAATTTGTAGTGCAATTAAATAGGTGGTAGAGAAACTATGAAACAAGAAGATTATTTAAATGTGCCATCAGATGAAGCAGGAATTTTACAAAAGAGGCGTGGATGGGATATACAGGATGTAAGATTTTTCAGTGAGAGTGAAGTGAAAAAGCTCCTTTATGCTCAAGAAGAATTAAGTTTTTTACTAGGAAGAAATTATCCGGCTTCTTCCGTTATCAAATTAATAGGAGATAGGTATCAGCTGACGCAAAGACAAAGGATTGCCCTTGTTCGTTCTACATGTAGTCCGCAAAGCCTAGTATTAAGACAAGCTAAATGTCTGCCTATATCCAGTATAGCGGAAGGAGCTGTTTATATTGATGGTTTTAATTTGATCATTACGTTGGAAGTGGCGTTATCAAAAGGCATTATCCTCAAGGGACAGGATGGATGTATACGGGATCTGGCAGGACTTAGAGGAAACTATAGGCTGATTCCTGAAACAGATGAGGCCATCAAGGTTTTAGGTGAAATTCTTGAGACGCTTAAAGCTAAAGAAGTTCATTTTTATTTAGATGCACCTCTATCCAATTCAGGAAGGCTTAAAGTAAAATTATTAGAAAACAGCAAAGATTGGTCATCTAAAGTAAAAGCAGAGGTTGTTAACAATCCAGATCAATTATTAAGCCAAAAGGAAAGGATTGTGACATCAGATGCTATAGTTCTTGATGCTTGTAAAAGCTACTTTAACTTAGGTGCATACTGCATACAGCATAGCATAAAAGATGTCTGCATAATAGATTTGTCTGGGGAATCTGGCAGATTAAAAGATAACCTATCTTTTTAAACAGAATATATAATAGTATTACCCTCAAGCTGTTTATTTCAAATGACTTGAGGATAATGCAGGAGAATCAATAAAACTGATAGCAGCGTTTAGCCCAAGTAGGACAGGGCGAATAGTGACGTAAATTGATTTTTATAGCTTTACAAACGCTTAAGAATATCAGGGATTTGACCTATAAAGTATAAAGAGCCAAAAGCAATGATAATATCAGAGGGCGAAGCTGCATGAAGAGCCAAATGCACACCTTCTTCTACTGAGGGGCAGACAGTAACGTCTGTGCAGTATTTACGCACTTCATCAGCAAGAACATGAGGTTCTAAGGCTCTAGGACTTGACGGTTTAACAACAAAAACAGCATCAGCTAAGGAGGTTGTATGCTGACAAATTGAAACATAATCCTTATCTTTAAGTAATCCCATAATATAATAAATTTTTCTGCCTGTGCAATAAGTTTTTAGCGTATCACTTAAGGATAAGGCCCCTTGTACGTTATGAGCCCCATCGATAAATAGTAAAGGATTATCATATACCTGTTCAAATCGTCCATGCCATTTGGCTTTAGCGAAACCTTTGTAAATAGCCTCATTAGCTATTAAAAAGCCTTTTCGCTTCAAGACCTCAACAGTTTCAAGGGCAAGAACAGCATTATAAAGCTGATGCTTTCCGAGAAGGGTGATATGAAGGTTTGAAAACTTTTTATAAGAGAAAGTTTGTCCACTTAAGCTACTGCTTAAAGGAAAAATAGCATCAAAATCTGGAATGGTAAGAGAGGCTTCGTTTTGTCTGCACACCTCTTTAAAAACATTATAAACAGATGGAGCAGCTGGATAAAGCACTACCGGAGAGCATGGCTTAATAATGCCGCTTTTTTCATAAGCAATGGCTTCAATGGTATCACCTAAAAATTGCATATGATCCATTGCGATGGCAGTAATGACGCAGCAGATCGGACTTGGATGAACATTGGTTGCATCCAGTCTTCCGCCCATACCAGTTTCTAAAACCACTATACTGCAGTTTTGATCATTGAAATATAAAAAGGCAAGCGCAGTTAGGACTTCGAAACGGGTAGGATGATTTAGACCATCCTTCACCATACGTTCGCAGCATTTTTTAATTCGTTTAAGGTAAGTATCTAAGGCATCAGCTGTAATCCATTCATTGTTTATACAAATAGTTTCTCGAATGGTAATTAACTCGGGAGAGGTATAGGTACCTACCATATAATCAGCTTCCATAAGAATAGAAGTTAAATAAGCGGCAGTAGATCCTTTGCCGTTGGTGCCGGCTATATGAATACATTGTAAATGCTGATGGGGATTATCAAGGCGGTTTAATAGCTCAGTTACAGATTCTAAGCCAGGATGGCTTCCAAGTGTATCGAGATAATCAAGATAATCCTGAGAAAACTTATGAATAATAGTAATAACCTCCTTTAGTTAGCGACAAAATGATATAAACAGCCCTTTTTGGATAACTCCGAAAGGGCATTAACAAAAATACGTTCTTATAGGTCTAGATGGATTATACTCAATAATATAATAAAATTCAACATATGTCTTTTCATTTACCAGGATAGTTGAATAAATAATTAATGACGATATCTTTTCATTGTTCCAAAATAGCGTAGTTTATTAAATTCTGGACGCTTTGAATAAAATTGAATATAAATAGGAATATGATCTAATTGGGGATATTTTTCAAATAAAGCTTGATCTGCATATCTTGCTGCTTGCAGGGCTGTAGGCATTTCTTTGATAAAAATTGCATTACGGATTATCTCATTCCCTTTTAAATGCGCTCCATCAACTAAAACTTCTCCATATAAAAAGAGTTTCTTATTGTAAATACGCCAATTAAGTTTTACTTCATCTCTTATGGGGGTAATTTGATCTTCAGCATATTTGAGGCCTATTGTTACAAAAAGATCCCCAGTCTCATCAGAGTGTGTTATCGTATATTTTCTATCTTTAATAGGTGAAGTTGGAAGAATTTGATCACGATATTCTGTAAACACTTTATTAAGGTTTATCTTCTTCATGTAAATACTCCTTTATACTGCATAATATAAAATAGTATATGTTTGTAATATATAGCAGGGTGTAAGACCTAAATAAGAATAAGAAAATAATCTAAATGCGAATACTAGTTAATATTCAAAAATGTAAAGACAGAGGGGAAATATGAAAAAGAATCATAAAGCGCAAAGGGATTTTAAATCACTGAAAAGCCAGCTTACGCATATGAAAGAAATTGTAAATAGCACGAGAACCTCAAACCTTTGGAGTCATGAAGCGGCCGTTCGAAAAAAGCTTAAAGCTCTTAAAGAACTGGACGCTAAGCAACTTAAGGATTTCAAACAAGTTTATTCAGATTACAGAGTATTGTTGGATGAGATTTCTTACAGGCTACTAGATGACTACAACCAAAGAAACGATACGGATTATGTTTTTGAAACGGTTACTAAAGGGCGTGAAGAAGCATATTTAAATTCTGGCATTATTGCTGTACTCATGACTAGTCATATACCTGATCTGGTTGCTGATGAATTTAACAGATATTTTCCGCAAAATCCTAAGAATGAGTACCATTTAGCCAGAAGCATGAAAAGAAAAATCTATCTGCACCTGGGGGAGACTAATACGGGCAAAACCTATAATGCAATCTTCAGGCTAAAGGCAAGTCAAAATGGCGTTTATCTGGCACCTCTTCGCATACTGGCTCTTGAAATTTTTGAAACCCTTAATCAAGACGGAGTGAAGTGCAGTCTATTGACAGGAGAAGAAGAAATTCTAGTTGGAGATGCCAAACATATAAGCTCTACAGTAGAAAAGCTTGATTTAACGAGAGATTATGATGTAGCTGTTATTGATGAAATACAGATGATAGGAGATGCCCAAAGGGGAGCTGCTTGGACAAGGGCACTGATTGGACTTAGATGCAAAGAAGTTCACGTATGCGGGGCCTATAATGCAAAAGAGTTACTGCTTAAAATAATAGCGGACTGCGAAGATGACTATGAAATTTTAGAATATGTCCGTAGCACACCGCTGGTGCCGAGTCTTAAAGCATTTCAGACCAGAAATGCTGAAAAAGGCGATGCACTGGTTGTCTTTTCAAAAAAGAGAGTGCTGGAACTAGCAAAATATTACAAAGAACAGGGCTTAGAGGCCAGTGTGATTTATGGGGACCTGCCTCCGGAAGTAAGAAGAATGCAGTATCAGGCTTTTATCAGTGGTGAAAACAAAATTTTAATTGCTACAGATGCCATCGGAATGGGCGTCAATCTTCCAATTCGCCGGATTATTTTTATGAATATCAAAAAATATGATGGCGATGATGTGAGGTACTTAACTTCACAGGAGATTAAACAGATAGCAGGAAGAGCAGGTCGGAAAGGGATCTACGATACGGGTTATGTAGAAGGTTATGGGGGCGGTGGAGAGTTTATTAAAGAGAATTTAGAGATGCCGGATCAACTTATTAATGAGGCTGTGGTTGGGCCAAGTGAGGCGCTTCTGAGAATTACAAAGCTTCCGCTGAAAGAAAAGTTAGCGCTTTGGAGTACAAGAGAAGAGAAACTTCCTTATTACAGAAAGATGGATGTCAGAGATTATCTTTTGATCCTTGACCAAATCAAAAAGTATAAGCTGAAAGAGGAAGATGAATGGAAGCTTATGCGGCTTCCTTTTGATGTACATCAAGAAGAGCTCCTTTTATGCTTTTTGCAATTTATCAAAGAGCATTTTATCAGAAACAAAAATGAACTTTGTAAGCCGCATCTTATAGAAGAACATTTGGAAGCTTTGGAAATTTACTATCAAAAAGTTAATCTCTATTATTCATTTTCTAAAAACCTTGGACTCAGTTTTGATGAAGGATGGATTCATAGAGAAAGAAGTGTTATCAGTGAAAAGATAAATAAACTGCTGGCTCGGTTATAAATATTACGTTATTATAGCTGGCTCATCTCAAGCTGCAGGTTGATAAGCTGGCTGTAATAACATAACAGTTAAAATTTGAGTAAAAGGAGTTGACAGTGAGCCCGTTATAAGTTATACTAATAAAGTATTTCGTATGTAACCATAACTTTCACATGTTATTAGAGATTATATACTTTAATATAATCTGTAGTAGCGTGTGAATTTTTTGTTTCAATGAAAGTACACATTTTTTAATAATAGGAGGTGCCTTATGAATAAAGGTACAGTAAAATGGTTTAACGCAGAAAAAGGTTTTGGATTTATTGAAAGAGCAGACGGAGATGATGTATTTGTACATTTCTCAGCTATCCAAGGAGATGGATTTAAAGCTCTTGAAGAAGGCCAAGCAGTAAGTTTTGATATTACACAAGGAAACCGCGGAGCTCAAGCAGCAAACGTTGTAAAATTATAATATCTGAATTGAAATAGCTATTGCATATGCAATAGCTATTTTTTTTGCTGTTTTTTAGCTGTTTCATAAAGAATATGAATGCCTTCTATTATGGCTTCATCAGTGAGATTACCATACCCAATCATTATTTCATGCATATGGCGGCCTTTGACCATGGCATGTGCTTCGGGAGTTGGAAGCCTAAGTCCGTTTTTTTCAAGTCTGGATAATAGATCTGTATCAAAAGTAATATCAGTAAAAGAAGCTACAAGATGAATACCCGCACTATGGCCTAAAATAGATACCTCTGTGCCAAATTTCTGCCGAAGAGCGTGAATTAGAAGCTTGCTTTTGGCATGATAGTATTTTTTAGCTTTACGTATATGGGCGTCAAGATGACCTTCTTTTATAAATTTGGATAAAGTAAGCTGTTCTAGAACAGGAGAATGAATATCTTCAGTATATTTCACTGAGGAAATCTTTGAGGTAAGATGCCTCGGGAGAATCAGATAACCCATTCTAAGCGCAGGACAAAGTATCTTACTGAAAGTTCCTACATAAATAACATGATCAGGATCAAGGCTTTGCATAGATTGTATAGGTGCCCCTTCAAATCTGAATTCGCTGTCATAATCGTCTTCAACAATATAAGCGCCTTTATTTCGGGCATAACGAATAAGCTCGATGCGGCGGCTTATAGGCAGTACACTGCCAAGCGGAAACTGATGAGAAGGTGTTGTAAAAACGAGAGAAGGAGTCAGATTCGAAGGCAGGAGAGCTGTACTAAGTCCCATAGCATCCACCAAAACAGGGTGAATAGACATACCTGCCTGCTCTAAAATATCTGTAATCCCATGACTAAGCGGGTCTTCAACGATAACATCAGGATTTATTTTTGTAAAGTACTGGGTGATAAGGTTGAATGCCTGTGCTGCGCCAGTTGTAATAATCATTTCATGGGGGCTGCACGTAACGCCTCGTGTGCGTCTTAAATAGCTGCAAAGCTCATACCTTAGGGCATAGCACCCTCTAGGTTCGTGATAATCCAAAGAAAAAGCAGGGAGACTTTCGCAGATTTCTTTATAGAGACGTCCCCATTTTTCTTTTGGGAAAAGCGAAAGACTCGGAACACCGGTTCGAAAATCAATAATAGATTTATTGGGTTCATGGAGAAGCCCAAGTAAGGGCTCTTTAGGAGTTTCTGTTCCAAGAGCATAGTTTTCAAGAAGCAGCCCTTCGGTTACATAGGTTCCCGATCCTTTAGATGCTTCAAGATAGCCTTCAGCAAACAAACTTTCATAGGCCTCTAAAATAACATTGCGCGATATATGAAGTTCTTTAGCCAGCTGCCTTGTTGAAGGAAGCTTTGTATGAGCCTTTAGAATACCCGTAAGAATATTAGCTTTGATGCCTTCATAAACCTGCTGGGTTAAAGTTTTATCACTGCTGCGGTTAATTTGTAGATACATGATAACCTCCCTATAAGAAAAAAAGTGGCACTATAAAAAAAACAAATAGTGGAACTACATGGTACTGCTTTTTGATGATATCATTATAGCATAATGAGGAGGAAGAGAGGAAATTTGGGTATGAAAAAAAATATTACAGCTTATTTACAGCTGACTATGGGTATGTTTTTAGCAGGAAGTACTGTTATAGCCGGGAAATACGTTATGGATATTCCGATATTTTTGTCTCAGGCAGTAAGTATAATTTTTTCAATGTTAATACTATTTCCAACGGCGCATTTTAAAGAAGGTCCACTTACAAAGGTTAAATTACTTGCATCTGACAGACGTCTGCTATTTTTGCAGGCTGTTACAGGACTTTTTTTATTTAGGATTTTTATTTTACTTGGGCTAAGGTATACCACTGCTGTAGCGAGTGGTATTGTGATGAGTACTACGCCAATTGTTTTAGCCCTATTCGGAGCAGTATTTTTAAAAGAAAAGATTCATAAACAAAGTATCATTGGCATTGTGATTGGAACAGCTGGTATTTTATTTATTAATACTTATGGGAGAGGGGAACTGGGCCTAGGAGGTGCTTGGCCGCTTATAGGCAATGGATTTATTTTTTTAGCTGTCATCGGAGAAGTACTTTTTACTATTTTAAGAAAAAAGCAGTCTTTTAGTGACAGGCCAATCACAGCTTCAGCTTTTATTATGCTTTTTGCTTTTTTATTATTTTGTATTCCTGCCTTCTATCAGGCTTTTTATTTTGATTGGAAAGCGCTGGATGGCGTCAAGCTTGCAGCTTTATTGTACTATGGCATCTTTGGATCAGCAGCAGCCTACATATGCTGGCTCAGTGGTATTGAAAAAGTTAAAGTAAGTACAGCTGCTGGTTTTTCGGGCATTATGCCTGTAAGTTCAGTGATGCTTGCGCTCTTTGTTTTAAAAGAAAAAATAGTATGGCAATATGTTTTAGGCCTCATACTTATTATAGTCAGCATCTACGTCATCATTAAAAAAGATACAAAGTTAGGGAATATGGCTGCAAACGCAGAGGGATTTTAAATGCAGAGGCGTTAAAAACATCAGAAATGACAGAGGTTAAAAAGTCTGGGTCTATCGGTAAGTACAGCGGCTTACGATAGACCCAGACTTTTTTATTTGAAAGTAGGGTTAGACTTTTAACTCAAAATACTTGATCATAGGACTTAAAAAGATTTGACAATTGGAATGTGATAGACTAATATAATTGTTAGAAATCTAACTGTTAGTTAGCTAACTTTCATAAATCTAAATAATAGGCAATATACTTAATGTGTTTACAAAAGGAGGAAGTGGATGGAAATCAAGCGTGTAATAGGTGATCTTGGGATGATGCACAGGTTTTTCAAATCTCTCTTTAATCAGGAGACTATGATGCATCAGCAGCTTCCTATTAACTTAACACAGCAAAAGGTACTTATGTTTATTAAGCACCATGAAATGAGCAATATGAGTCAAATCAGCAAAATGACCGGCATAGAGAAAGGATCATTTACCACAACTGCAGATCATTTGATAAAGTATGGCCTTGTAGAACGTGTCCGCTCAGAAAAGGATAGGCGTATTATTTCATTAACACTGACCAAAGAGGGGAATAAAGTCGCCGAAGAGATTATTGAAGCAGTAGATACTTATGCCAAAAAGCAGTTTGATGTTCTTAGTTTAGAAGAAAAAGAAGCGTTTATCAAAGCACTGGGGATTATTTCAAAGTGTATTCATAAAATGGAACGAAGAGGAGAGTAAAGTCATGGAAAAAAATAGATTACATATACTAGAAAATGAACCAGTATATAAGGCGATTACAAAACTTGCACTGCCAATGGTTCTGGGAATGATTGTTCAAATCTTATATAACATTACAGATACTTTTTTTATTGGGAAGCTCAATGACCCCAATCAGCTGGCAGCAGTATCCCTTACTATGCCTCTTTTTATGCTGCTTATGGCTGTAAGTGGAATATTAGGGAATGGGGGAGCATCCTATTTATCTCGGGTTCTTGGGCAAAAAGATATAAAACTTGCAGAAAAGACAGCAGCAATAGCATTTTATTCCTGCGTTTTTTTGGCAATACTTCTCTTGGGACCTTGCCTAATCTTTTTGAAACCGCTTATAAGGATGCTTGGCACTAGCGCAAATACTTTTCAGTATGCGTATCAATATTCCTTTATTATTATTGTGTGCGGTGTGATTGTGATGAGCAACTTTGCGCTCGGACAGCTGCTGCGGGCAGAAGGGGCTGCTAAAGAAGCAATGTTTGGCATGCTGATTGGAACGATTGTGAATATTGTTTTGGATCCCGTTTTTATTTTTGCATTTAAGATGGGGGTAACGGGAGCGGCTGTTGCCACTGTTTTAGGCAATTTTGCAGGACTTATTTACTATATGACTTATTACTACAGCAAAAAAAGCATGTTTTCTCTTGCCTTTAAAAATTACACTTTCGATAAGAAGATTTATTGGCAGATTATTATGATTGGAATCCCAGCTTCACTTAATCAGATTTTAATGAGCGTGGCAAGTGTAATCAGCAATAATATTGCAGCTGGGTATGGAGATATTACTGTAGCAGCTGTTGGCGTAGCCATGAGAATTACGACAATTGCTATTTTTATTATGATAGGGGTTGCAATAGGATGTCAGCCGCTTATTGGTTACAATTATGGCGCGCAGCGTATAGCAAGACTTGAAGAAGTTATTAAAAAAGCAATGACAATTAATACTGCCATTGGTCTATTCTTTGCGATACTTTTCCTTAGCTTTTCTAAATACTTGATCGTTATATTCAGTACAAATGAAGAAGTGATTGACACGGGGATGATCATTTTAAATGCAATGACTTTTTCGCTCCCGTTTGTAGGAATTCAGATGGTTATAGGTAATGCAGTTCAAGCTATGGGGAAAGCCCTGCCTTCGCTCTTTTTATCAATTGCCAGACAGGGGATCGTTTATATTCCGGCAATTATTATACTTAATCATCTATTTGGATTTTATGGATTCATTTATGCACAGGTTATAACAGATACGATTATTGTTGTGATAGCCTTTATTGTGTTTTTAAAAATTATGGCAAGGCTCAAAGCCGATCATAAAGAAAATAGGCCTATAACAGCCGCACTGGAGCTCGGAACCGAAAATTAGACCAATTCCACTTTTTCCAAAATTTTACTTGTAAATTTTTCGTAAAGCATCTATAATGAAAGTGCATATCATTTGCAACAAATAGGAGGGATGGATTTGAGTATAAAGCGTATTAAAAGAAGTCTATGTGGTGTGCTTTGCATAGCCCTTTTAGGCATGTTAACTGCTTGCAGCAGCTTAGGGCAAAAGGCAGCTTCAGTGGGCGATGAGGCAATGAGCAAAGCTGAACTTACGATTGTAACTTCCTTTTACCCCATGTATATTGCAGCTTTAAATGTTACAAAAGATATTGAAGGGGTAAAAGTTGTCAATATGACACCGCCCATTACTGGCTGCTTACATGATTATGCCATTACACCTAAAGATATGAAACTACTTGAAGAGGCTAAGGTTTTCATTATAAATGGAGCTGGCATGGAATCATTTATGGATGAAGTAACCAGTCAAATGAAGCATCTTAATATTATTGAAGCAGCAGAAGGCATTAGTCTTTTGGAAGCTGGACATGAACATGAAGAAGAGGAAGAAGAGGAAGAAGAGGAAGAAGAGGAAGAAGAGGAAGAAGAGCACGAAGAAACGTTCAATCCTCATGTATGGGTAAGTATTTCTAATGCCATTACACAAGTAAGAAATATCCAAAAGGGCCTGGAAGCGTTTGACCCTTCTCATAAGGAAGCTTACCAAAAAAATGCAGATGAGTATATTGAAAAACTGGAAGGCTTAAAGGTTCGGATGCATGAAGAACTAAAGGATATTGCAAATCGGGATATTATTACATTCCATGAAGCCTTTCCTTATTTTGCACAAGAATTTAACCTGAATATTGCAGGTGTTATTGAGCGAGAACCAGGATCTGAACCTAGTGCAAAAGAACTTAGCGAGTCCATAG
Source organism: uncultured Clostridia bacterium (assembly GCA_937981575.1). Taxonomy (GTDB): domain Bacteria; phylum Bacillota; class Clostridia; order Lachnospirales; family Cellulosilyticaceae; genus FMMP01. The sequence continues at coordinate 25,904 of CALJNR010000063.1, forward strand.
AACTTATTAAAGATTTAGGCATAAAGGCCTTGTTTGCAGAGCCGCAGTATCCAGGAAAAGCAGCTAAGACTGTAGCTGATGAAACGGGGAGCACAGTTTATATCCTTGATCCAGCAGCAACAGGACCAATGGAAGAAGATGCTTATATTCAAATTATGAGCAAAAATCTAGAAGTATTGAAAGAGGCGCTTAAATAATGCAGGAACAGTGTAAAACCCAAAGCTGCAGCCAGCACGGCTGCGGCGTATGCTGCACCCATATTAGTCATATCAGTGTGAAAAGAGGGAACCATCAGATTCTTAAAGATGTCAACCTTCATATTCACTGCGGAGAACTTACAGCAATCATAGGCAGCAATGGAGCAGGAAAGAGCACACTGCTTAAAGCTATTTTAGGAGAGCTACCTCATAGCGGCGAAATTACCTATCTTGAAGTAAGAGATCAGATCGTAAAGCGCCCGGTGATTGGGTATGTACCTCAAAAGCTAGATTTTGACATGAGTGCGCCTATAAGTGTTTGTGATATTTTTGCGGCCAGCCTTTTTAAGGCACCGGTATGGTGGAAACGTTCTAAAGCTTCAAGGCAGCGGGTGCTGGATAATCTAAAACGCGTACAGGCGGAGCATTTGATAGACAGAAAACTTGGGGTTTTATCAGGAGGAGAACTGCAAAGAGTACTTTTGGCCTTGGCTCTTGATCCTATTCCCAATATTTTGCTTCTGGATGAGCCGGTATCGGGAATAGATCACAATGGACTCAAGCTTTTCTATGAAATCGTTGCAAGCCTGCGCCAAGCATATGATTTGTCCATTATCTTAGTATCTCATGATCTGCCTTTAGTTGCCAAATATGCAGATAGAGTAGCATTTCTTAATCATAGGACGATTGAATGTTGTGGAACGCCCCGAGAAGTTTTTGGAAGTCAGGAAGTTAGAAAACTATTCCAGATGGATTTCTAATAAAGGAGCGAGTACATGTACAGGAAACGAGTACATGTACAGGAAGTAAGTACATGCAAAAGGAGAGTATACATGTCAGGTTGGTACAACTTAATAGAATGGCTTATCCCTTTTGAATGGGCAAAATATAATTTCATGAAAAACGCACTGCTGGGGGTCCTTCTTGTTACGCCAATGTTCGGACTTGTTGGAACGATGGTTGTCAATAATAAGATGGCTTTTTTTTCAGATGCACTAGGACATTCTGCCCTTACGGGAATAGCATTAGGGGTTATACTAGGAATAGGCAATCCAATTTGGTCTATGCTTGGATTTAGTATATTTCTGACCTTAGCTATCATCAAAGTCAAAGGGGCTAATACGGCGTCAATAGATACAATCATTGGAGTCTTCTCATCAACAGCAGTAGCACTTGGTATTGTTATTTTGTCTTTTAGGGGAGGGTTTGCAAAATATGCTTCTTATTTGATAGGTGATTTACTTAGCATCACCCCTGAAGACCTAGTATTGGTGGGGATAACTTTTTTTATTGTTATCTTAATATGGATTATAGCTTATAACAAAATTTTCTTGGTCAGTCTTAATATTTCTTTAGCAAAAAGCAGAGGCATCAATGTTCACTTATGGGAATATGCTTTTGCCCTTATGATAGCTTTTATTGTTACGCTGTCTATAAAATGGGTAGGAACGCTGATTATCAGCTCGATGTTAGTCCTCCCTGCTGCGGCTGCCAGAAATATTGCTTCTAATACCAAACAATATACAGTATTATCTGTCACAATAGCTCTGTTTTCAGGCATAAGTGGACTGATTCTTTCTTATTTTCTAGGATCGGCAGCAGGGGCTACAATTGTTTTGATATTAGGATTAATTTTTGCACTTACTTATTTTACTAAAATTATATTAAGCGGAGCAAAATAAAAATGGGGTTATTTGCATCTAGAGCAATACCCCATTATTTCTAATTTATGACCAATTATTTCAAAACCGCCTTGGCTGGACACTGCTTCCTCGATAAGAGCGCAAGGGCAGTTTTCAAGCGGCAGAAGGGCTTTGCATTTTACACAGACCATGTAGTGCTTATGCCCAGCAGTATTAAGCTCATAGATGGCCTTTTTGGTTTCAGAAAGTATTGTTTTTGTTACAATATTTTTTGAAGAGAACAGTTCCAAAGTACGATAGATCGTAGATAGATTCAGCGTAGGTTGAAGCAAAGCGGCTTTTTGGTAGATTTCTTCTGCGGAAGCCGGACTATTCATTTGATGCAAGAGATCAAGAACAAGATTTCTTTGATGAGTAGACTTGATACCATGTTTTGCTAGAAAATCTGTATAGTGTTTAGGCATAGCTTTTCATATCCTTTCTTAGGATGAACAAGTGTTTATGGCACTTCGAGAGAGATAAACCGAATGAGTATAAGTTTATTATATACTATATATTTAAATAATCCTATGCATTATTTCAGTTTATAGTATATAATAAAAAGGTAAAAAATGGGAATTGGTATGAGTAATATATAAGAGTAATCTATAAGGAGTGATCCATTGATGATACAGGTAGATATTTTTTCAGGATTTTTAGGGGCAGGAAAAACAATGCTGATTAAAAAAATGATTGCTAATCAAGTTTATAATAAAGATACAGCGATTATAGAAAATGAATTTGGAGAAGTAGCCATAGATGGAGCTTATCTTGAAGGAAGCGGCATTCAGGTTAAAGAAATCTATTCAGGATGTATCTGCTGCTCAGTGAGCGGTGATTTTAAGCAGGCTATTGGGGAGGTTATAAAAAACTATCCTGTTAAACAAATAATTATCGAACCTTCAGGGGTAGCTTCTTTATCTGATGTACTAAAGATTATAAAAGACGGCTCGTTTAAAGACAAGCTGATATTAAACCGAGTCATTACTGTTATAGATGGAACGCGTTTTGAGATGTATAGGAACAATTTCAGTGCCTTTTATCTCAATCAGATTCAGCATGCTAAAACGCTTATAGTAAGTAGGTCACAGTTTTTAGGGGCGGGAGAGATTCAGCATATTATAAGTGAAATTGAAAAGCTGAATAGCAAAGCGGCTATTATAACCACCCCGTGGGAAATACTGCATGGCAGGGCTATTGCTGAAGCTTCAAAAGATAGTATCAAAGAAGAGCTTATAAGAAAAGTAAGTATGACAAGAAGAAATATAAAAAGCGTTACGGGGATGCAGCAGCCTCCAGCTAGGGAGGTTTTTGATTCGGTTGGCATAGAAGGGCTTAATCCCCATGACAAAACTGTAATGGAGCAGATACTAGGCACTTTTGAAAACAGTAATACATATGGTGAGATATTAAGAGCTAAAGGGATTTTCAGCAGCCAGCAAGGAAAATGGTATCAGTTTGATTACGTACCAGGTGAGTATGAAATAAGAGAAACACAGCCTTATTATACAAGTAAACTTTGCATCATAGGCAAAGGACTAAAAAAAGAAGCTTTAGTAAGGCTTTTTCAGAAATAGAAAGGGGGAGGAAGATGGCAAAAGCACAAGTTGAACTCGTAACTGGTTTTATTGGTTCAGGAAAAACGACCTGGCTTAACTGCTACTTAAAACTTACGGCTGTTACAAGGGAAAAGATTGTTATTTTACAGCTGGAAGAAGGACAAGAACCTATCAAGAAAATGGATAAAGGACCGGCGGATATTATTTCTCTCATACGAAAACCAGAAGATTTCACGGTCTCTTTGCTTAATCATATATTAGTTTTGTATGATCCAGACCGTCTTATTATTGAGTGTAATGGCATGCAGCCTGTAAATGAAATACTTAGGCTGCTGAATCAGCCAGTAAGGCGTAAACACGCCGAGCTTACTGCTGTTTTTCATTTGGCTGAAGCTCAAAGTTACAGCATTTATTGGAATAATCTTAAACCTTTTTTGGAACCAGCACTTCGGCAAAGCCATATGATTGTTGTTACAAAATCTCACTTAATAAATAAAGAGCGAAGAGCAGAGCTTAACAAGCTTTTTGAAACCCATAATCAGCATGGGCATATCCTTTTTACAGAGGATAGCTTACATATGGAAAAGTGCATGGCGTCATGCGCTTTATTGGAAAAAGGATGGTACAAGACGTTAAAAATTAAATTAAAGAGAGGTTTGGAAAAAGTATTGATGTATAGGGGAGAAGGACAATGAAACCATTTTTGATTGTATTTATGAGTATCATCATTGAGGCGCTGCCTTTTGTTCTTTTAGGGGCTTTTGTATCTGCCTGTATTCATCTTTTTGTATCGGAAAGGTTTATAGAAAAGGTGCTTCCTAAACAAAGATGGATGGGTTATATTATATCTGCACTTCTGGGGCTTGTTTTCCCTGTTTGTGAGTGTGCAATCATTCCTATCACCAGAAGACTGATTAAAAAAGGCGTTCCGCTGGGAATGGGCATGACTTTCATGCTGGCAGTACCGATTATTAATCCAGTGGTACTATTATCTACCTATTATGCTTTTAATGACAAATTGTATATGCTTTTTGCCCGGGCAGGATTTGGCTTTTTAGCAGCAGTGGCTATTGGCATGCTTGTAAGCTTCGGGGAGGAAAAAGGCAAGGAAACTTTGAAAGATAAGGAAGAGCATTTTGAAGAGTTATGCGCCTGCGGCTGTCAGTCTCCAGATAGAGGATATGGCAGGACGCTTTATATTACAAGTATTTTAGAGCATACAACGAAAGAGTTTTTCGGTATTATGCGGTATCTTGTGTTCGGGGCATTGCTGTCTGCCCTCTTTCAGGCTTATATGGATAAAGGAATCATAAATTATATAAGTACACATTCGGGCATTGCGATTCTTTTTATGATAGCGCTTGCATTTATACTTTCAATTTGTTCAGAGGTAGATGCCTTTATTGCAAGAACATTTATTAATCAATTTGGACCAGGGCCTGTTTTAGCCTTTTTAGTCTTTGGGCCGATGCTGGATCTTAAAAATATGATGATGCTGCTTGGACACTTTAAAACAAAATTTGTTATAAAACTCATGGCGTATATTACCCTGATAAGTATATTGACAGGGTTTATTGCTAATTTACTAATATAGGAGGGTAGGGATGAAACGATTTAATAAATCAGAATGGCTGGGGTTTATCTTTCTAATGGGACTGACTTTATACTTAGGATACCTTCTAAGAAAAGGAAATATTGTAAGTTATATTCATCCTAAGAGAATCCCTTTAATGTGGGCAGCTTTGGGGGGGCTTATTTTGCTGATGGGATATCAGAGTATGAAGGTTTTCACAACCCCCAGCAGAAAAACAAATTATCTTAGCTATCTGCCTTTAGGATTTCTCATTTTATGCAGCATAATGACTTTAACGCTGCAAGAAACAGACAGGTTTAGCCCGGGCAAAGTGCAAAGCAGTGTGGTAGCAGCTGCAGGGACTAAAGAGCGTGTTGAAAAGATTTTACCTGATGAAAAGTCAGGTGAAGAAAATAACACGAGCCAAGAAGCTTTTAACCCTGACAGCGGACAAGAAGATTTATATGAACCCAGCCTAAATTCTGAGAGAGAAGAAAATAAAACGGAGGATTATAGGCTGTTAGAGAAAATCGAACTTAATAGTGATAATTATACGAAAATTATATCTGACATCGAGCAAAATCCAGAAAAATATATTGGGAAAAAAATAAAATTAGAGGGGTTTGTGTATAGAGATCCTCAGTTTGATGAGGATGAATTTGTTATAGCTCGTATGTATATGTTATGTTGCGCTGCAGATGCACAGGTTACAGGACTGATGTGCAGATGGGATAAAAGTACTATAGTAAGAGATGAACAGTGGATTGTGGCAGAAGGCGTTTTGATGTGTGAAGATTATGAAATAGATGGGGGCACAAGTCGCATCCCTGTTATTCAGCTTTCAAAAGTCACTAAGTTAAAGACGCCAGAGAATCAATACATTTATTATTAAAAGCTATTTGTATAATGAATGGTTGATTGTTTTGTATAAGTTATAGTGTGGATGATACAAATTAATTGTAAGTATTGAACTATTGAAAGCCACGGGAGTAAAGAGTAGCATAATAAGTAAGAAGAGTTATTAAATAGCCTAGATTTGCAAAGGTGCAATGTTTTATTGCACCTTTTTGCGTGTTTCTAAATATTTAATAATCCATTTAGAAAGGTGGAAAGACTATGTATCAAATAGCTGTCCTTGTTGGGGAGAAGGGAGAAACGATAGCATTCTCGGATTCCGGCATGATAAAAGTTTTTACAAGAAATGAACAAAAAAAGTGGGAAGTCATAGAGGAAATGGTTTATGAGCCAGATGGAAATTCAGGGATAAAAGAGATGCGAGCTGAGCTGTTAAACATTGCAAATCAGCTTGAGAGCTGCAAAGTCATTGCAGTAAAAGAAGCGTCGGGCATAGCATACAATGTTTTTGAAACAATGCACTTTGATATTTGGGAGTTTGAAGGGATGCCAGAAAGCTTTTTAGATAGCATTGCATCCCAGGAAGATGAAGAACGGCATATTTGCATTCAGAAATACCAGGATGCAAAGAGGAAGGAAAATAGGCTTGAAGGTTCGCATGAAGAGCAGGATAAAGACCTTGTCAAAAAGACCAGTAAAAACGAATATGTTATTGATCTTCTTAAGGCGCAGTCAGGATGCAGAAATTTATCCTCTAAGCAGATTATTATGCCGTTATTAAAGCAGGGATCCTTTATAAAGCTGGACATTATCTGCGACCATATTCCGCCCTGGCTTGAGAAGCAGATAGGGTTTTATGGACTGAAGATGAAAATAGAGTACTTAGGGCAAGACTTGCACCGCGTAAGCTTATTTTATTAATAGAAGGCCAGAGAGAGGGGGAGTATAATGAGAATAATAGATACTCTGTATGGTACTTTAAAAGGGGTAGTTTCAGCGGAGTTCTATCCGCAGGGAAAGCTTAAAGCATGTATTATAACCATATACAGTGAACTAGAGACTGAATATGGGAAACTCATCCCGCAGTATGAAGAGGATCAGGTAAGACGCAAATATACATCTTCAGTATCTTTCTATGAAAGCGGGAAGCTAAAATCAATAGTACTCAATGATCAAACTGTAATTCATACGATGTATGGAGAATTTGCTGCAGAGAAAATTACTTTTTATGAAAATGGTGTAATTAAGCGCCTCTTTCCGCTAGACGGCAAAATAACAGGCTATTGGACAGAAGACAACGAATATACTTTAGCCAAAGAATACACTTTTAACTTAAGCTGCGGAGCTATCAAGGGAAAGATAATAAGCTTGCATTTTTATCCATCCTGGCAGCTAAAAAGCATTTCACTGTGGCCTAAAGAACGGGTAGTGGTCAAGATGAAGGAGCAGGAAATTCAGATAAGAACAGGCATTAGTTTTTATGAAAGCGGAAAAATAAAATCCTGTGAGCCAGCTATGCCGACAGAAGTGTTAACACCAATTGGAAAAGTAATGGCTTATGATACAAGGGCAATTGGTATTCATGGTGAAAATAATTCTTTAGTATTTGATGAACAGGGCAGGGCTAGAAAAGTAGTATGCTCTACGGATTTAATTGAAATTTATGATGAAAACAATATCAAGACTATTTATTCTCCGCAGAAAACACAAAGTTTACTAAATCCTGATAAAAAAGAAATTGTTCCGTTATACATCGCTTTTTATAACCATAAAGTCAGCATAAATGAGGAAATTGAATATGCTTTAGATAAATACTCATTCGTTGTTAAGCACTATTATCTATTTTTTCAGACAGCTTGTGGCGATTGCTCGAACTGCAATTTATGCAGCTAAAGAGTGGGGCCTTAAGTTTATAGGTCGTTTCTCTATATAGGTAAATAAATAGCTAAGCATATAGGAACTCAATATATAGTTTTTAAAACTATATATTGAGTTTCTTGAAATTGTAAACTATAATATAAGTATGTAAATAATGTCTGAATAAGTTATCATGTAATAACAATGGATGGGGCATAATATACTTAATAACACAAAATTAGGAGTGGATACAATGCAAAAAATAGCACTGATTACAGATAGTACCTGCGGCCTTCCTAAAGAATATGTTGATATGTATCACGTACATATTCTTAGGTTAAAGGTCATTTATAAGGATCGAGAGTATGTAGATGGTATAGATATTACGCCGGAAGAAGTTTATGAAAGACTAGACAAGGAACTGCCTACCACTTCTATGCCTTCGGCGGCTGAAGCAGATGATCTGTTTAAAAGTCTTATTGAAGAGGGATATACCCATGCCATTGTTCTTCCTATATCCTCAGGATTATCTGGTACAATTAATAGTTTTAGAATTGCTGCGGAGCATTATGAAGATCAAATTAAAACTTTTGTATTTGATACAAAAATTTTATCAATGGCAGTCGGCCTTTCAGTTATTGAGGTAGGCAAAGCCATTCAGGCAGGCAAAAGTTTTGAAGAGTTATGTGAGTGGATTCCTAAGCTCCGAGAAAAAACACAGATGTATTTTACGGTAGATACGTTAGAGTACCTTATTAAAGGAGGGCGTATAGGAAAAGTATCGGGAAGTATAGGAGAATTATTAAATCTTAAACCTATTATTGTCATGAATGATGAAGGGAAATATACGACGTTTACCAAAGTGAGAGGAACAAAGCAAGCGGTGAATAAGTTGATTGGTCTTGCAAAGGATATACTTGACCGTGCTAAGGGAAAAGTTATTATTATGACTGGAACGATGCATGAAGAAGCAGAAGCTCTCAAGGAAGCCCTTCAAAGTCATGTCAATACCACCTTTCTGCACATAGGTACAATTACTCCGGTAGTAGGGATTCATTCAGGACCAAGACTTTTAGCAGTTGCTGTTTTAGAGGATTGATGCCAGACGCAGTATAAACTTTCAGGATGTACCCTAATCGAAAAAAGAATAATATAAAGATAAAGTTAAAAGAGATATTCTATAATGGCTGCTTTCTTAGCAGTCTATAGAGGATCTCTTTTTTTCACGGATAATATTTATAGAGAAACAACATATATACTTAAGTTATTTAGTTATATGAAATTGCTTTTAAAATGATTTCACATCATGTATCCTATTGGATAACCTTAACTTAAAGATGTGGAATCTATAGGTTAGAGAAGAACTATTAACTAAGGCGTGTGATTCACTAGTAGTGTAACTTTGTTACATTCAGACATGATGGTAAGCGCATATAATAGCACTATAAAAGGTATTTAAAATAAGATTTTTTTAAAAAGACGGCTTAACGTAAAGGATAACCTGCAAATATGCAGAAGCCTATCTTTAAGCAATTCGTTCCGTTTTATAATATATTAGAATAAGGAGGTCATTATCATGACAAAAATAGTAGATAGTCTTAATTTTAATCAAGAAGTATTAGAGCACAAGGGTGTAAGTTTAGTAGATTTCTATGCAGACTGGTGTATGCCCTGTAAGATGATAGGACCTGTCATTGATGAACTGAGTAAAGAAATGACTAATAAAGCAAAGGTATTAAAGCTAAATATTGATCACAGTGCAGATATTGCAGGAACTTTTGGAGTCATGAGCATTCCAACTCTTATGATTTTTAAAGATGGCAAAGCTGTTGAGAAGATAGTAGGGGCTCAGCCGAAACATCTATTAAAAAATAAGCTGGAATCCTACTTATAGAGATTGAGATCAAAATATTACAAGGAAAGGATAAAATAGGATGTTTCATTTATTTAAAGATACAAAGAACTTAGCGCCAAAGGAAGCTTACGAAAATTTAAAAAGTGATCACTCAATCACCTTGTTAGATGTAAGAGAAGCGTATGAATATAAAAGTGGGCATATTCAAGGGGCACTGCTTTTACCCGTTGGTGAAATTGAGAGAGAGATTAAAAAGCTAAATTTAGATAAAGATGCACTGCTGTATGTTTACTGCCAAAGTGGAGTAAGAAGTAAGTCTGCTTGCAGCAAATTAGTTAAGTTAGGGTATCATAATGTGTACAATTTAGGAGGAATAAGCAGCTGGCCTTATGAGGTTATAAGGTCATTTGAATAGAAATGATTATGGATTGCACATCGTGAAAGTTAAGGAATCTGGGGGATGATTTGAAATCATTCTGAGATAGAAAAGTTTAGACACTAACTGAAAAGGCGCACTTTATTGCTCATAAAAAGAGGACGGATTACATCCTCTTTTTATACTTTTAGGATTTGAGAAAATCAGTCATGATTAGAGCGGTTAAAAAAATGAGTACTTATCATATAGGTTTATATAGGCTTCATGGCAGATTATAAAAGTTTCTTTGACTTAGGACTCGTTTTTTCGATTTAGAGAAGATGGAGTATGGAGGGATTTAGTGCGGCAAAGCAAAATTCATGTTTTTTATACATAGGAATATTAGATTTAGCATAACCTAAATCAATAAGTTTACAAAGGAAGTGCAGCTGTGAGAAAAACATTTAAAAAGATTATTATACTTGTTTTAATATGTGGGGTACTGTCATCTAGTACTTTAACATTTAGTCAAACCTATACATTAAGCCCAACACTAAGGGGTTATATTGATAGGGCCAGCGGCCTCTTAAACCAGGTTTACTATGCAGGGCAGACTGCTCTTGCTAATGTCGTTAATCGGACAGACAGTACAGAGCTGCTTAGATTTATAGACCTCAATTCTACTCAAATTGCAACACTTGAGAGAGAAATTATTAATTATATTGCAAGTATTCCGCCAAACACATTGGAAAGCCGTAATGCAACCATTCTGCATATTACGCTGCACCATTTTCAGATGGCATTAAGCGAGCTGCAATTTTTTTTAAGAGCGACTACTGACATTGAAAGATTTAACGCCATGCAGCGCTATTTTTATGATATCAATACAGCCCTTGAAAATATTAACCAGCTTAGGATGATCCAATCGTAGTAGAAGAATAAAAGGATTGGCAAAGAGGTAAAACGGGACTAGGTGTTTTAATAATAATCCCTTAAAGTTTTCTAAAGATAAAATGACTTTAGGGGATTAGTGTTAGAGCGGAAGAATGATTTCAAATAGGGCACCTTTTTTTCCTTTATAGAGCCTCGTAAAGATGTTTTCTATCTCTCCTTCAGCAAACCCATCTCCGTCATCACTAGCTGCTAATAACACGTGGTTATGCTGCAGTTTTGTCTCTACATGGACATTTTCTTTAGCATGCCTGATGCAATTTGACAGCACGTTAATAAGTGCTCTTGAAAGCTTCTTGGGATCAGCGGTTATTTTAACAGCAGCATGTTTTTCTGTAGAAATAGTCTGATAAAATCTCTTCTAAGGAAGCTTGCTAAGATGACGATTAATGAGGGTAAAAGACCTTTCTAAAGCTTAGTGAGTCATTTATACGTTAACTAAACAGGCAGATTAGAGGATATAAACTTTAATCTGTTTTTTTGTATGCTCTATTTAGCAGTTAGGATAAGTGATTTAATGAGGCCTTAAGTGATATGACCTATGTGATATGATCACAGAAAAAACAATACAGAGAGAATAATATAAGACTATAAGAGTTTTTGTGTAAGAAGAGGCTTTTCATAGCATTCACTCAGAATAAATGGTATATTATAGAAAGAGAGCTTAGGAGGGGTTAAAATGAAAAAAATACTCATTATCGGGGGGGTTGCCACAGGCGCTTCAACGGCGGCAAGACTTAGGAGACTGGACGAAAACGCTGAAATTATTATGTTTGAAAAGGGGGAGTATATTTCTTTTGCTAACTGCGGACTTCCGTATTATATAGGAGACGTTATAAAGGATAGAAATAAACTTTTAGTGACGACATCGAAGTTAATGAAAGATCGTTTTAAAATAGATGTAAGAGTTAAGAGTGAGGTAACTGGCTTAGATCCCATAGCTAAGAAGGTTATCGTGCAATCAGCAGAGCAGGGAACTTATGAAGAAACATATGATTTTCTTGTTTTGGCGCCGGGAGCAAAACCGCTGATTCCTAATATCCCAGGAGTTGCAAGTGAAAAGATATACACATTAAGAAATGTAAGAGATACGGATCAGGTTAAAGAGGCAGCAGAAAACGCAAAGTCTGCGTTAATTATCGGCGGAGGCTATATTGGTGTAGAAATGGCAGAGAATTTAATATTAAAGGGACTTAAGGTTACGCTTGTGGAAACCTCTTCGCATATTTTGATGCCCTTTGATGATGATATAGTTCCAGCAGCCGAAAAGGAACTGGCAGATCATGGGGTGCGTCTAATACTTGGCGATGGGGTAGAAGCCTTCGAGGATACTGGCAGCAGCATAAAAGCGGAGCTCCAGAGCGGGAAATGCATTGAAGCCGATATGGCTGTTTTGGCAGCTGGAGTTACTGCTGACACAATGTTTCTAAGTCATACAGGCGTCACTTTAGGATCAAGAGGACATATTCTAGTTAATGAAAAGATGGAAACGAGCATTGAAGGTATTTATGCTGGAGGAGATGCTGTAGAAGTTGTAGATTTTCTAAATGGCATGCCAAGAGCCATTCCACTTGCAGGACCTGCCAATAAGCATGGCAGAATTATTGCGGATAATATATGTGGTATTCATTCAACTTATAAAAAGACTCAGGGAACTACAGTCATTAAGGTATTTGATTTAACATTGGCAGCCACGGGAAATAATGAAAGCCTGTTACAAAGAAATAATAGTGATTATAAAGCAATCATTATTCACCCAAACAGTCATGCAGGGTATTATCCAGGAGCAAATCCGATTACACTTAAACTGATTTTTGATAAAATGGGGCACATTTTGGGTGCTCAGGCTGTAGGATATAACGGGGTTGAAAAAAGAATAGATGTTTTGGCTGCAGTGATGAGACTTAGAGGAACTGTCTATGACCTATCAGAAATGGAATTATCTTATGCGCCTCCTTTTGGCTCAGCAAAAGATCCAATCAACTTTGTAGGGTATGTTGCTGAAAATGTTCTTACTGGCAAAAGTGATGTTGTGCATCCAAGAGCAATCCAGCATCTAACTTCAGAGGATAATGTTGTGGTGCTTGATGTTAGAACAGCTTCGGAAAGGGAGCAGGGAAAAGTCCCAGGCTCCATTCATATAGATGTCAATGAATTAAGAAGTCACCTGAGCAGTCTTGATAAAAACAATGAATATTGGATACACTGTGCTGTAGGCGTAAGAGCTTATATAGCAGAAAGAATTCTTAAGCAAGCAGGCTTTAAGTGCAAAAATATTACCGGGGGCTATAAAACGATACAGTTAATGGCTTTTAAACCACACATTAATGAGTAGGACTTAGTACGCTTTCAGCTTAAGGGCAGAAAGCGTACTAAGCATGGAAAGGAAGGACTATGGATCTTATATTAAAACTGGCTGATAACTATGAATTTATCAACAGCTTAAATGAAAAGGCAAAAGATAAAATCGCCGAGTATTTGAAGATATATGACTATGAGGCAGGCTATAAGCTGATAAGCGGCAAACAAACCTGCATTGGTTTTTCCTTTATCTTAAAAGGTGTAATCAGAGTCTACCGTATCAATGATGAAGGGCGGGAAGTTACGCTTTATAGACTGCATCAGGGAGACAGCTGCTTTTTGACAACACTTTGTATTTTATCGGATGAAGAGCATTATGGATTTGCAGAAGTAGAAGAAGATGCGACCCTTGGCATTATTCCTATGGAGATTTTCAAAGCATATGTTTTAGAAGATAAAGTTTTTCTTAAATATATTTTTAAAAACCTATACGGCAAATTTGAAGGCGTCATTGGTGCACTTGAGAAAATTACCTTTGACAGCATTGAAAAGAGAATTGGTCAGCGTCTTAGGCAGATGGCATCTAAAAAATCAGGTTCAGCTATTATTTATACCACACATGAAAAGCTGGCAGTAGACATAGGCTCTTCTAGAGAAGTTGTAAGCCGGACGCTTAAAGGGCTTGAAAAAAGTGGCTTGATAGCACTTGAACGCGGGAAAATAAAAGTTTATGATATAAAAAACTTAGATCAAATAGGCTGATGGGGAGAGGATCAGGTGAAAACAGAAATTCGTTTAGGAGTAGTAGGAACAGGACCGATCGTAAAAAGTTTTATAGCAGCATGCAAGGCTATACCAGAGATTAAAATTCATGCAGTTTATTCAAGAACAAAAGAGTCAGGAGGCATGTTTGCAGAAGCAATGGGCATTCCACATCTATTTACTCAGTATGAAGATATGCTCAAAGGGGACTTAATTGATGCCGTTTATATAGCTTCTCCTAATGCCTGTCACTATGAACATGCAAAAAAAGCTCTGCTTTATAGCAAACATGTGCTGTGTGAAAAGCCTTTTACGTCAAATATCAAAGAATTGAACCTACTCATCCAGCTGGCCAAGGAAAAAAATCTGCTGATGATGGAAGCAATGAAATCTTTAGCGATGCCTGCATACACCATATTAAAAGACAACTTAAATAAAATTGGACCCGTCAGAAAGGTACTTTTTAACTTCTGTCAGTATTCGTCCAAGTATCCGGCTTATTTAAGAGGAGAAAGTCCTAACATATTCAGTTTGAAATTATCAACAGGGGCGCTGATGGATATTGGCGTTTACTGCGTCTATCCATGCATTGACCTGTTTGGCATGCCGAAAGCATTAAAAGGGACAGCACACAAACTAGATAATGGCATTGATGGCAGCGGCACGTTGCTTTTAGAGTATGAAAGCCATGAAGCAGTACTCACCTATTCAAAGATTAATAGCTCAACGCTTGGAAGTGAAATTATGGGGGAAGCAGGAAGCTTGTTTGTTGATTTCATTTCTTCACCCAAAAAGGTCGAATTAAGATTAAATGGGAGAGAACCTGTTCAGCTGACAAAAGCGCTGGAACATGAACCAATGTACTATGAAGCAAGAGAATTTGTCGATACAATTTTGGCCGAAAAGCATGAATCTCAAATCTACAGATACGAACTGGCACAGAATGTTATGCAGATGCTTGATGCTATGCGAAGCCAAATACAATTAGTTTTTGAGGCAGATAGAAGCCATTCCAGTAGTTTTCAATGAAATTAAGGCTTAAGCAGTAGATTATTTAACATTATTAATAATTATAGGTAATATAAAAAAGAAAGATATTGACAAATTGGACTTAAAACTATAATATATTACTATAATAGTAGTAAAGTTGAACAACTAAATAATGTTTTTAAGTTTTTAATGGAATTATTGATCTGATCTAGGGATGAATCTTTAATTCTATATTTTTACCCTGATTTGGTATCGTTACCAGTAACGATGTCAGTAACGATACCTGTAATAAATTGTAAATCTGTGATATCTACATGTCTTAACATGTAAATATAAATATTAAAAAGTAAAGAGAGGGATGAACATGCATTTTAACAAAAAGAGAATGACTGCTTGGCTTTTGGCATTTACGATGATGCTGGGAATCTGCCAGAATTTAGTTGCAAATTACATCGAGCCTGTGGCTGAAAGCATTGCAGCAGCGAGCGCTGAAGGTGGTTCTGGTGATTTGCTTTTGGAAACGTTGTCAGAATCGACAACAGGTCCTGTAGTTTATACAAGCCCAGAAGTAGATGGAAATCTGGTAACTTTCAGATATTATTCTGAAACATCTGTAGATCGAGTAAGAGTAGCAGGAGGCTTCACAAATTGGGGGGGCGGCGCAGTCAGCATGACTAAGGGAATAGACGATATATGGTCTGTTACTATGCCATTGCCTTATGGGGCCAGTCAATATAAGTTTATTGTTGGAGATGATGGGTGGATCAATGACCCTGAAAATCCAAATCAATCCAGCGGAAACAGTGTTGTTATCGTACCGGGCGTAGTAATGCCATTTTATGAGGATGTACAGAGAGGATCAACTATTTCGCTTCCTGAGATAGTTACGGTATACAATGCATCTGGAGATGTATCAGAAACAAGTGCATCCTATGCACTGAACGTAAGCGTACCAGGAGTTACAATAACTGATAATGTGTTAGCAGTTGATGAAGCGGTTACAGAAGATGATATTGCTGTTCGAGTATCTGCTGGAGGCATTGATACAGTTATAACTGTAAATGTTGTAGAGCAAATCTATACATACACCATTAACTATCTTCGTAATGATAGAGACTATTCAAACTGGAACTTATGGATGTTTGATACAAACAGGCCAGATGCGAGATTTGAGTTTAATAATGGTGTTCAAACTGATGAATACATACAAGCAGAGTATAGATTTTCGACTCAATCAATTAATTTAATCACTCGTAAAAGCGAACCAGGAAATGATTGGGCAGCACAAGAAGAGACACGGTCGATTAATGTTCCAACAGGGCAGACGGGGGTAGAAGTATGGATTGTTCAAGGATTTCCAGAACCATTTTATACTTATCCAACAGAACAAGACCTAGAGCCGCTTCCAACCAGATATGTTATACTTGAATACATTAGATCAGATGAGGACTATACTGACTGGGATTTGTGGACTTGGGGAACAGGCGCTAGAGATGGGCAAATTTTATTTACAGAATTTAAAGATGGTAAAGCAATTACTTATATTGAGATAGGGCAAGCTACACAAGCAATGAATTACATTGTAAGAAAAGCAGGTTGGGTAGATCGAGAAGCAGCAGAGACACCTAATGGTAATCGAACTGTGCCTACACCTTTAAACCAAGTGATTACTAAAGTTAGAGTGACATCGGGTGTAGTACCAACTCAGATTTTAGCGCCTGCACTTACACCACAGGTTAATCCAGCAAATGGTACCATTCAGTTTTATTACAGAGATGATGAATTATTTAGACTTGATCAAATGCATGAACTGCAAGGGGTACAAGTAGAAATTAATGGTCAAGACTATGATATGATTTATGATGCTGTTAATGAACTGTATACCTATACTTATACTGGATTAGAACCAGGCAAGTATGGATATGTCTATAAGGTAACTTATAAAGACGGCAGTACAGCTGTGCTTCTTGACCGCAAAAATAAGAGAACTGAAAATGGTAAATCAGTGATCGAATACACAAAAATGGATGTAGCTGTAAGCGGCAAGGTAAGTCCAGCAGCTATCACTTATCAAGAAAATGCAATACTTGAAATTACTGCAGTTGGAGCAGGTGAAGACGAAGGTAAAGAAGTCGCTATCAAAGGGATTACAGTTGATTTAACAGCACTTGGCGGCAAAAGCAATGTTCAAGTTGATACAGGATTAAAAGAGATTTCAATAGCAGTAACAGATAATACAACTGCAGGTATCAAAAAAATACCAATCTATGTTACCGATGAATCTTCAAACGTTTATGAAGGTGAAGCTACAGTTGAAGTTAAAACAATGACCTCTATTGGAAAAGATCATTTTGACTGGGATGAAGCAATCATTTACTTTATGCTGACAGATAGATTCTATAATGGTGATCCAACTAATGATGATCCATATGGAAACAACTACAAAAAAGAAGACAGAGGAACCCCTCAAGGCGGTGACTTAAAAGGTGTAACAGAAAAATTAGATTACCTTAAAGATCTTGGCGTTAATACAATATGGATTACGCCGGTAGTTGAGAACATAGGTATGAACGTACTCGCCTATGAAAATGCATATGGAGCCAGAGGAATAGCAAATGATGTCTCCTATTATGGTTACCATGGGTATTGGGCAAAAGACTTTGAAAGATTAAATCCTCACTTAGGCACAGTAGCAGATTTACATAAGCTTATTGATGAGGCCCATAACAGAGAAATGAAAATTATGGTAGACATCGTAGTTAACCATGCAGGCTACGGCATGAAGGAAACGGATACACCTACTACACTTGGCGGACCAGCAGAAATCAAAAATTTCCCAACCAAAGAAGAACAAGCAAAATTTGCAGGAATGCTTAGAGCTGGCGGTACAGATACCATTCAGGGAGAACTGGCTAACCTGCCTGACTTTATGACGGAAGACCCAGCGGTAAGAGATAAGATTGTAGAGTGGCAGGTAAACTGGGTAGATCAAATTGCTAAAACAGCAAGTGGAAATACAATTGATTATTTCCGTATTGATACTGCAAGACACGTAGAACATGCAACGCTTATGAAGCTTAAAAATGAGCTTACTAAAGTGAAACCAAACTTTAAATATATTGTTGAAGCTTGGATTAATGGACCAGAATTAGATGAGTTTTTAAATAGTGGGATGGGAGATTCTGCACTTAATTTTGATTTTAATGATATCGTAAGAGATTTTGTAGATGGATATATTGACAGCGCAGAAACTAGACTTCAAGAGTTTCACAATAAGTCAAATAGTGCTTATACTTATGGCAACTTCCTAAGTAGTCATGATGAACCAGGATTTTTATTCAATCTTGGGGCAGGTAATGAAGACAAGATGAAAGTTGCAGCAACGATGCAGATGACAGCAAAAGGGCAGCCGGTTATTTATTATGGCGAAGAGATTGGACTTACAGGTACAACTGACTGGCCATACTATACTACAAGATATAATATGAACTGGGATATTGCCAATAAAGATAATCCTATGTTTGCACATTACCACAAAATTATTAATATTAGAGCTAAGTATTCAGAGGTATTTGCTAAAGGAACACGAACTAAAATAGCTGGTGGAGATGCTGATAAATATCTCGCATTTGAAAGAGCTTATAAAGGCAATAAAGTAGTAGTTGCCGTTAATACCGCGTCAAGTAAAGAAATAACACTTACAGTTCCTTTTGCAGCAGGAAGCAAAGTGATTGATGAATACAGCGGCGCAGAATATACCGTTGCATCAGGTAACGTAGTAACACTTACGCTGCCTAGTACAGATGATGGCGGAACAGTCGTTCTTGCAGCTAAGCCAAATGGCGGCGGGTCATCAGGCGGTAGCAGCGGCGGGTCGTCAGGCGGTAGCGGCGGTGGATCATCAGGCGGAAGTTCAGGCGGATCATCAGGCGGCGGTGGCGGCGGAAGTACACCAGCAGCACCAGCAGCGCCAGTGACGCCAGCAGCACCAACAACGCCAGCGATGCCAGTACGTACAATCGTGACAATAGCTTTATCTACTGGAAACGCATCAAATGGAACTGAAAATATTAAACTTTATGTTAAACCATATGTTGAAAAAGGGCGTACAATGGTAGGGGTAAGAGATATAGTCTCTTTACTCAATGTAGAAAGTAAAAACATTGCTTGGGACGCTAAAGCTAAATCTATTTCCATAAAGACAGCAGATAAAGAGATAAAACTTGTAATTGGGCAAAAGTATGCGATAGTTAATGGGCAAAAGGTAGCTATTGATGTAGCGCCGCAAGTAAAAGACGGCAGAACCGTTCTTCCAATCGCTCATATCGCTAACATATTAGGCATGAAAGTAGAATTTGATCCGGTTACAAAAGAAGCAAGATTTGTTATTGAGTAGAACTCTTTAATAAGTTTTATAAAAAAATAATGTGTATGTAATAGAGAAGAGTCCTCAAGGTTAGAAATGATAACTTTGAGGACTCTTTTTAGGATATAAAAAAACTGCTTGATCAGTGCGGAGTCAAAGGTTTATATTTTTTGCATAAATATACGTAGCTTGTGCATGTTTTTTGCTTATAGAGAACTTAAACTATTACTGGATGTCAAGAATTTTGACAGACGGAGTTTCATAGAGGTTAATGTATTTATCATTGATTTTGACAATAGGTCTGTAGATACATTTGGGATGGATAAAAACCAATTCTCCTATCTCACCAGTGTTTAAAGTAACATATACGCCAATATAGTAGTTAGCAATATTATTGCAGAAAGTAAGCAGCATATGCGTATCAAACTTTGTAAGTTCATTTGTCAGCATGATTTGCAGTGTATCAAATATGTGGTGTTTCTTTCTTAAGATTTCATATCTGTCTGCAATACCTATTATTTTGCCAATATCATTAATGTACGGGGCAGTAAGTTTAAGTGGAAAGCCTGTTCCATCACAGCGTTCGTGGTGCGCTAGAATCCCTTTACTGATAGTAGGATCAAGGTCCCTCATTTTACTAACAATGTTATAACTATAAATTGGATGTTTCTCGTATTCAGCAAGTTCTTCATAAGAAAGGTTATCCGTTTTATTAATCATATCAAAAGCGAGATTGATGCCTCCAATATCATGAAGAAGTGCGGCTTTAGTTACATTGAGGCTGATTTCTTTAGAAACTTCAGTCCATTTGCAGATAAGCTTAGATAAAAAAGCAACATTTAAAGAGTGTGTGTATGTATCATAATCCAACTGTTTAATAAGGTTTGTACATCCGACCAAGCTATGATTATCGTTGAAGTCAGAGGAAAGATGGGTGCACATTTCTTCGAATTCTTTGATGCTCTTTTCATCTGAAGGAGAAATATTCCCTATAACCTTTGTAAGGGCTTTGCTGTACTTTTTATAATTTTCTATTGTTTCAGCAGGAAGATTCCAGACTTTGCTGAAAGAATCAAGATAAACCCAGATATCTGTATGAACAAACTTACGCATATTCTGAAGGTTCTCTGATGTCAGCACTTGATTTGGGCCGATAACAGTTGCTCCGGTATGTATATCAACTATAGGCTGTGCTGTAATCATTCCTGGAATACATTTAGAGATAGGTAAGATGATTTTTTGCATGTGATCCCTCTTTTCATTATCAAATAAGACAGTTAGCAATATCTACTCATTATATCGGCAGAAAATTTAAAAATGTTAATAGATGGACTAGAATTATCTGTTAGAAAGTGAAGTTATTATTTAAATTTACTGCTATCAAAATAATTATAGCATAGGAATATTGTAAAAAGAAATAAAAACAAAAGGTGTAAATAAATTACAGTCAGTGAATAAATCTTACAATTTGAAAAGAGATAAGATATAATAGATTTAGGCTATAGATAAATATTATATAACGGAGCAGTACATATAGTAGGCATCTATTTCTAAATGTGTTTTACTAAACTAGAGGAAGTACATACGAGAGGGGATAATAATGAAAGGGATTAAAACAGGAAACATAAAATTAAAAAACAAGTTGATGAATCTGTTCATTTTAACGGGACTTCTTCCAATGATCATTATCGGAGCGATTAATTTAATGGCCTCAAATAATAATCTTTTAAGTCTGCAAGAAGTTCTTATTAAACAAAAGCTTTCTGGAGATATTCAGTCGGCAAAAGTATATATGGAGCAGTACTATGGCAGTATTAGCCTTAAAGGCAATGAGCTTATAGATCAAAGCGGAAAAAGTATCAAAGAACATTATGATATGGTAGATGCACTTCAAAAAGATCTTAATGTCACAGCAACCTTATTTGCAAAAGAAGGAGAAGACTTTATTAGAATTGCTACTAATGTAATGACTGAAAAAGGTGAGAGGGCAGTTGGTACATATCTTGGAAAAGAAAGTAAAGCGTATAGCCCTGTTTTAAATGGGGAGCTTTATGTAGGTACTGCACAAATATTAGGCAAATCTTATATGACAGCCTATGAACCTTTGGAGGATAGTTCAGGAAGCGTAATCGGCATTCTATTTATTGGCATATCCAAAGAGGCATCAGCCCAGCTTATTGCAAAACAATTAAATCAAGGAACATTAGTAACAATCAGCATTGTCCTTTTATTTATGATTTTAGGGTTTCTTATTGCGTGGGTTTTAGCACGTTCTATCGTGAAACCGATTAAAAAAGTGATAGCACATGCTGAACTTATTGCAAACTATAACATAGCAGAGACTATAGAAGAAAAGTTCAAAACCAGAAAAGATGAAGTAGGAGATCTGGCAAAAGCTATGGCGGCTATCCAGGAAAATTTAAAATATATGATTGGAGAAGTTAACGATGCATCCTTACAGGTATCCGCTTCTTCAGAAGAACTTAATAGCATGACGTCGCAGACTGCAACAACAACTGATGAAGTGGCAAAGACAATTTGTGAAATTGCCGAAGGCGCTACAGATCAGGCACGGAGCACTGCGGAGGGACTTCAAAAGCTTATAGCGCTTGAAAAACTTATAGAGGCTGATCAAACACATGTTAAGGAATTAAATGAAGTATCACTTAGCATTAGGGAGCTTATAAAAGTAGGCCTTGAAGAGATTCATACACTCTTTAAAAAGACAGAAGAAAGCAGCCATGCGACAACACATGTTTATGATACCATTCTTAAAACGAATGAAAGCTCAGCAAAAATCAGTGCAGCCAGTAATGTGATTACATCCATATCAGAACAAACCAATTTGTTAGCGTTAAATGCTTCGATTGAGGCGGCAAGAGCAGGAGAGCATGGCCGAGGTTTTGCAGTTGTTGCAGAAGAAATCAGAAAGCTTGCAGAGCAGTCTGCAAGTTCAACGAAGATGATCGATGAAATTGTAAGCAACCTGCAGATGGATTCCGAAAGAGCAGTTAATACGACGCAGGCAGTTAAATACAGCTTAGATGAGCAGGTAAGCTATATGGATAGAACGAAAGAAAAGTATATGGAAATTGCAGAGGCTATTAAGCACTCTGGAGAAATAGCAAGTCTTCTTAATGAGTCAGGGCGTGCAATGGAGGTTAAGAAAAATGAGGTTTACAGCACCCTGGATGCATTATCTGCTGTTGCTGAACAAAATGCAGCAGCCACAGAAGAGTCATCTGCTTGTATTGAAGAGCAGACAGCAGCCATTCATGAAATAGTAAGTTCTACAAAATCATTGGCTGAACTTGCAGAGACGCTGCATCACCTAATTATGCGTTTTAAAGTCAACTAGTTTTATCGAGAAATAACCTATGAAATTCATTCGATCATCTGCTAACAGTTATTTTACACAATGATTTCACATCATAGATCCCCCTTGAATACTTAAACCCAAAGGTGTGAGATTTATAGGATTTAGATTAAAATGAATAAGCTTTGTAAAACTACTCATCAGTTTTGCAAAGCTTATTTTTTTAAGACCGTATTGGATGATAGCTTTACTTTCATGAAGATGATGTATTTTAAAAGTCACTGTGTATAAAGCTGCTTGTCAAAATAATTTGCTGATGGAAGGAGCGTTTATACTGAGTATAAAAGAAGAAATGAATTTTAGATAATATAGCTAAAACAAGAGGAGATAATTACAAGTTATTGATTAAAATAGCATATTAAAATATAATTAAGAATAAATAAGGTAAATAGATTAGATTAAGGTGTGTATAATCATGATAACTGGGCTTAGCAGTATTAAAAATAGAATACTTATCTTTTTTCTTGCTATTATTTTCATTCCAATCGTAACATTAGGCTTATTTGCTAATACGGTTTACTCGCAATCTATTGAAAAAAACGCCAATCAGCATACAGCTCAAATGATTAGTCAGATCCAAAACAATATTGAATACTACCTTCAGTCTATTGATAATGTCATTTATTATATCTCTCAGTCACCGGACGTTGTGCGGTATCTTACAGAAACGGATCTATCTAAAGAAAGTGATGAACTGGAGATAAGAGTAAGAGAACTTTTAAATGTTTATACAGAAGCCAACCCAGAAATATCCGGCATTCTTATTGTCAATGGACAGGACAAATATTTAAGTAATGAACTGATTAAGAATAACCGTGATTCACTGCTTCTAGAAGAGTGGTATATCTCAGCAATGACTCATGAGGACACTTCACAGTACAGGAGTAAGCCTATAGGGCGAAATCTAAATTCCTATTCACAATATAGTGCAGATGAAGTCATCTCTATATCCAAAACGATGAGGCACCCAAAGACTCATGAGATAACAGGTGTCATTTTAATTGATATGAAGCTTGGGAAGTTTGAAGAAATTATTAAAAATAACAATATAGGACAAAAGGGATTTTTTTATATTTTGGATAAAAATAATGACATTGTTTATGCCCCAATTAATCCAATTATTTATAGGATTAATAATGAGTGGTTTAAAAAAAATACCAGTATGCTGATTCAGTCCATCAACAAAGAAACCTTTGAAATTATGTGGGAGACAAGTCACAAAACGGGCTGGCGTACTATCGGCGTTTTTTCGATAGAAGAAATTTTGGGAGATGTACTTAAGATGCAGACATTTGCTATGGCGGTCAGTATGATAACACTTGCCTTAGCGGTCATGGTAGCTATTATGTTTACCAATACAATTGTTACCCCGATTAAAGAACTTTCGGCTCTGATGCGGCAGGCCGAACTAGGGGATTTGGAAGTAAGCTTTGAAAATCATAAATATAAGGATGAATTTGGAGAACTGGGTCGGAGCTTTAATCATATGATTAAAGAAATTAAACAGCTGATCGAAATGGTTTACAAAGAGCAAAAAAGCAAGCGCAAAGCGGAGCTTAAAATTCTTCAGGCACAGATAAAACCCCATTTTCTTTATAATACACTGGATACTATTCAGTGGATGGCACAGGATTATGGGGCAAAAGATATTGTTGAAATTGTTGCTGCACTCACAAAGCTTTTTAGAATTGCACTTAGTAAAGGCAGAGAAGTTATAACTGTAAGAGAAGAAATTGATCATATCAAAAGCTATATGATCATTCAAAAAGCAAGGTATGAAGATAAATTGGAATACAGCATTTCATACGATGAGGCACTGCTTAATATGTCGGTACTTAAGCTTACAGCCCAGCCTATCGTTGAGAATGCCATTTATCACGGAATCAAACAAAAGAGAGGGAATGGCAAGGTTGATATTGTGTTTTCAAAGAACGAACACTGTATGCTAATTACCATAAGCGATAATGGAGCGGGTCTTTCAGAAGAAAAATTACGTGAAATTAATGCCATGTTAAACGGAGAAACAACCGGCACTATTTCCTCAGAGAGCGGCTCCGGATATGGCATAGCCAATGTACATACCAGAATTCGAATGACATACGGTAATGAATATGGACTTAAATATTCCAATCAGCTTAACGAAGGAACGACAGTGCATATCTTATTGCCTTTAGTAGAGACATGATAAAATTGAGGGGAGGCTTATGATGTTTAAAGTACTGATTGCTGATGATGAGCCCAAAATAAGAAAAGGCATAAAAGGTATTTTAGATTGGCAGCAGCTTGGGTTTGAAATTGTTGCAGAAGCTGAAGATGGTGAAGTGGCTTTGGAACTGGCCTGTGAAAAACTGCCGGATTTGCTGCTTGTAGATATCTGTATGCCGTTTCTAAATGGCCTAGAGTTTATTGCCAGACTTCAAACGATGCTCAAAGATGCTGTTATTATTATTATTTCTGGTCATGATGAATTTGAATATGCACAAACTGCTCTCAAACTTAAAGTATTTGATTATATACTAAAGCCTGTAGAGAAAGAGGTTCTTTTAAAAAGTATTCTGCAAGCTAAAGAACATATGATAGAAATTAAAAGTAAAAACATACAGGATGAATTTATAGCCAAACAGCTTAAGAAAAATAGTCATTATCTGAAGGATATGTTTTTGCAGGAACTAATTTGCGGGAAGGTAAAAGCGCAAGATATAAATGAGAGATTGAATTACTTCCAAATTGAGCGTACTGCTAATATGGGTATGATCATTATCAAGCCTTTAGAAAAAAACTACGGAATTATTGAAACAGAATGGGATAATGATCTGTTAACTTATGCGATAGCTAATATTGCTCAAGAAGCTATGGGGGCATTTAAAGCTGTAACTTGTTTTAAAGACTTAAAAAATCAAGTTATTCTTTTAAGTGATACACATCCAATTGGCAGATGGACAGAAATGGGGAGCTGGATTGAAAGATGTGTGGAAGACTATTTGAAAAGAGAGATCATAACAGAAGCCATTCTTTTAAATGAAGAGCTGAAAGGCATTGAAACAAGTTATCAGACACTTTGCAGTATTGTGGCAGAAAAAAACCAAAAAACGCCTATCGTTATTACGATCCAAAAGTATATTGATAAACATTATGCGAACCCTGAATTATCGCTTACGGAAATAGCAGATCATATTGGAATTAGTCAAACCTATCTTACAAGACTTCTTAAACAGGAATTAGGGCTGCCCTTTATTGATTATCTTACACAAGTCAGATTAAAAAAGGCAGTGATGCTGATGCAGGATCCTAATATTAAAGTTTATGAAGTGGCTGAAAAAGTAGGTTATTCCAGTCAGCATTATTTCAGTAATGTTTTTAAGAAAACTTTTAACATGTCTCCTTTAGAATATAAAAAAGGAGGCATGAAATGAAACAGTATAACAGAAATTTTCCTTATATTATGGCTGTTATTATGGTGATAATCAGTATGCTGGCCATAGTTAGTCTTATTACATATAATAATAACCGCTTTAATCAGGAAGGGGAAAACAGCAATAGTATTGACTTTGTAATAGGGGTATCACAGGCAGATTTAGAAGAACCTTGGCGTATTATTATGACTGAGGAAATAAAAGAAGAAGCTAAAAAGCATCCCAATTTAAGGGTAATCTATATGGAGGCGGCAGGGAGTTATGAAAAACAGATAGAGGATATTAAAGAACTTGAGGCTTACAGCATAGATCTGTTAATTATTTCTCCTACCAATTCGGCAAAGATTACACCTATTGTATCTGAGATTTATCAAAAAATGCCTGTCATTGTTCTGGATAGAGGTATAGAGGGATACGATTACACGCTTTATATAGGTCCAGATAATGTCAGAGTTGGTAAACAAGTTGGAGAATATATCGGTAAACTTTTAGGAAATGAAGGCGGTAACATTGTTGAGATTAAAGGAGTAACCGATTCGTATGCGACTAAGGAACGGAGCTTCGGGCTTCAAACCAGCTTAAGTGAAGCTGTTAATATTAATAGGCTGTATGAGATTGACGCCGGATGGAACAGAGATCGTGCAGAGGATAAGATGTATGATCTATATAAAGATTACAAGAACATAGATGTCGTATTTGCGCATAATGATGCCATGGCTTTAGGGGCTTACAGAGCCTCTGTCTATTCAGCATATGAAAAACCAATCAGTTTTATTGGTATTGATGGTTTAGAAGGGAAAAACGGGGGGTTAGACCTGGTAGAAAGAGGGGTTTTAGACTGTACTTATATCTGCCCAACAGGAGGGAAAGAAGCTGTACAGTATGCAATGGATATACTAAGTAGGCAAAAGGGTATACCCAAAAAGATTATTCTTAGGAGCACCCAAATTACAAGAGAGAACCTTAAAGAATATAGAAACGAGAAAATCTATAATTATAGGGAAAGGGACATGACTAAGAAAACCGTACTTGGCTTCTGTAATGTAGGAAAAGAAGGGGGATGGCGTGAAGCAAATGAGGCGTCTATTAAAAATGCAGCTAAAGAAGCTGATATAGAACTTATCTATTCAGAAGCAGAACTGAGTCAACAGCGGCAAATAGAAATTTTAAGAAGTTTTATTCAAATGAAAGTTGATGTGATTTCTTTTTCACCGGTTGTTGAATCAGGATGGGATGAAATACTTAAAGAAGCTAAAGCAGCAGGGATTCCAGTGATTATCGCCGATCGAATGATTAAAACAGAAAATGACTCACTTTATACCACATTTTTGGGATCTGATTTCAGAGAAGAAGGCAGGCGGGCAGCCAGATGGATTGATGAGCATTATAAAGGTTTAGAGCGAGTTAATATTCTAGAAATTCAGGGTATCCAAAATTCCACACCTACTGTCGAGCGAAAAATCGGTTTTAATGAAATTATTGTAGACTCTAACAAGTTTCAGATTATCCACACTGCATATGGCAATTTTACTTTTGAAAATGGAAGAAAAATCATGCAAGATTATTTAGGCGCGCATTCAAAAGATGAACAGCAAATTGATGTAGTCTTTGCACATAACGATGATATGGCCCTTGGAGCCATTGAAGCGATAGAGGCCTTTGGACTGAAACCAGGAACAGATATTAAAGTTGTTTCAATAGATGCTATTAAAAATGCTATTCTAGCTATTAGGGATGGTAAGCTGAATTGTTCCGTTGAATGTAACCCGCTTATTGGTCCGCAGCTTATGAAAGTTGTAAGAGATATTTTAAGTAGCAAGCAAATGCCTATGATGATTATTACGGAGGAAACAGTTTTTACACAAGAAAATTATAAAAGAGAATGGTTAAATAGACCTTACTAAGTAAATCTTAGCAGGGTCTATTTTTATTTAGGGATTGTGAGATAATATAAGCTTAAGGGCGTACTGGCATAAAAACTTGGATTAGCCCATGAAGTGCAGGAAATTACAAATTATACATTTTAATTATAAATACAAAAACAGATAAAAGTTCTAGAATAGGGATGTAGCAAAAACTATTAAAAATACAGGGGGTTCAAAAAATGAAAAAATTATTTGCAATGTTGCTTACAGGAACAATGATGCTTACAATGGCTGGATGTGCAAAATCAGTCAATGCTCCGGCAGAAACAAGTGCAAAGCCAGCAGAAACAAAAACTGTGGAGACGAAAACGGAAGAAGCAAAACCAGAAAATAAAAAGCTAGTGATAGGATTTGCTCAAATTGGCGCAGAAAGCGAATGGCGTACAGCGTGTACCAACTCTATTAAAGGAGAAGCTGAAAAGCTTGGTATTGACCTTAAATTCTCAGATGCACAGCAAAAACAGGAAAACCAAATTAAAGCAATCCGTTCATTTATTGCTCAGAAAGTAGATGTTATAGGGATTTCGCCTGTTGTTGAATCGGGCTGGGAAACAGTATTTAAAGAAGCAAAAGATGCAGGCATTCCGATTGTATTAGTGGATAGAAATGCAGATGTTCCAGAAGACTTATACGTAACACGTATAGGATCTGACTTTAAAGATGAAGGTAAAAAAGCGGCTGAAGAAATGGCACAGCTTTTAGGCGGTAAAGGAAGTATCGTAGAACTTCAAGGGACAGTAGGCTCAGCGGCAGCAACAGACCGTTTAGTGGGCTTTAAAGAAGTGATTGAAGCTAAATATCCAGAAATTAAAATCATCAAATCACAAACTGGTGACTTTACCCGTGCAAAAGGTAAAGAAGTTATGGAAGCTTTTCTGAAATCAGATGGGAAAAATATTCAAGGACTTTACGCACATAATGATGATATGGCAATTGGAGCAATACAGGCTATCGAAGAGTATGGCTTAAAGCCAGGAGAAGATATTAAAATCGTTTCTGTAGATGCAGTTAAAGGCGCTTTTGAAGCAATGATCGCAGGAAAATTAAATGTAACTGTAGAATGCAACCCTCTTCTTGGACCACAATTTTATGATGTATGCCAAAAAATTATGAATGGTGAATCAGTACCAAAATACATACCATCAGAAGAAGGCGTATACCGTCAAGAAACTGCAGCAGCAGATCTTCCATCTCGTCAATATTAATTAAATGATTTATAAATAGGCTGCCTTCTTTATGTGAGACTCAAGTAAAGAATGAGAGCCTGCCCTCGTGGCAGGCCCTCAAAAAGGCAGTATTTTTTTAAGAAGGAGAGAGCCATGAAAAATGACAATATTGTTTTGACGATGCGCGGGATATGTAAGTATTTTCCTGGCGTTAATGCATTAGAAAACATTGATTTTACTTTAAGGAAAGGTGAAATTCATGCTTTGATGGGAGAAAATGGTGCAGGTAAATCAACACTGATTAAAGTACTTACAGGGGTAGAAAAGCTGAATAGAGGAGAAATTGCTTTATGCGGTAAGAAGATTTTACCGAAATCTACAAAAGACGCTCAGGATATAGGAATCAGTACAGTCTATCAGGAAGTTAATTTATGCAGCAATCTTTCTGTAGCAGAAAATATGTTTATAGGAAGAGAACCAATGAAAGCAGGAGGCATTTGGTGGACAGAAATGAACCGCAGGGCTGCTGCAGCTTTAAAAAGATTAAATGTTGATATTGATGTAACAAAAACCCTGGATACTTATTCAGTAGCCATTCAGCAAATGGTAGCTATTGCAAGAGCTGTAGATGTGGATGCAAAAGTACTCATATTAGATGAGCCTACATCAAGTTTAGATGAAAATGAAGCCAATAAGCTTTTTGAAACGATGGTACAGCTTCGCAATGAAGGAATGGGCATTATTTTTGTTACCCACTTTTTGGACCAAGTCTATGCGGTATGTGACAGGATCACTGTTTTAAGAAATGGAGAACTAGTTGGAGAATATGAAATTAAAGACCTGCCAAAAGTGCAGCTTGTAGCTAAAATGATTGGTAAAGATTTTGATGAACTTAATGCATCGTTTAAAAATATGAGCAGTGTAGCACATGAAAATGATGGAGAGGTATTGCTTGAAGCCAAGAAACTGGGTAAGAAAGGGACTATTGAGCCTTATGATGTTGTAGTGTATAAAGGAGAAGTATTGGGGCTTGCAGGGCTTTTGGGTTCAGGAAGAACTGAGATGGCTAAATTACTTTTTGGTGCAGATCATCCTGATACGGGGGAATTGCATATGGAAGGAAATAAAAGAAATATAACAACGCCGCTTGATGCGATCAAGCATGGGATTGCTTATTGTCCAGAAAACAGAAAATCTGATGGGATTATTCCTGATCTTTCTATTAGAGAAAATATAATACTAGCGCTTCAAAGCAAACGTGGCTGGATGAAATATATTAAACGTAGCGAACAAGAAAAAATTGCTGATGTGTACATTAAACTCCTAAGTATCAAGACCCCATCTCCGGAAAAAATGGTCAAAGAGTTAAGCGGGGGAAATCAACAAAAGGTTATTTTAGCCAGGTGGCTGCTGACTCAGCCTAAGCTGCTCATACTAGATGAGCCTACTAGAGGAATTGATATAGGCACAAAGACAGAAATCCAAAAGCTAGTGGTGGATTTTGCAAAAGAAGGGATGTCGGTGATCTTCATATCTTCTGAATTAGATGAAATGATAAGGACTTGCAGCCGTATGGTTGTACTAAGGGATCGTGTGAAAATTGCAGAATTAAGAGATCAGGAGTTAGAAACAAATGTGGTAATGAATACTATAGCGGGAGGAAACTAATATGGGCAGTATAAAAAATCTTAAAAAGTATCAGATGTTTTGGCCGATTACTGCACTTTTATTAGTGCTGCTGTTTAATTTCTTTTTTACCCCGGGGTTTTTTAAGCTGGAGATAAAGGATGGACATCTTTTTGGCAGCTTAATTGATATTATTAACAGGGGAAGTCCGCTGATGCTGCTTTCGATTGGACTCACCCTTGTTATAGCTACCGGTGGAACAGATATTTCTGTTGGGTCTACAATAGCCATTAGTGCGGCAGTAGTTGCCAGCTTAGTGGGTGGTGAAATGGTATTCGTAGATGGCATGCAGGAATATGTAACACTTGTTCCTATGCCCCTTGCTATTATTGCAACACTCATTATAGCTATTCTGCTTGGGATGTGGAATGGAACACTAATCGCCAAACTAGGGATACAGCCAATTATTGCAACGATGATTTTAATGGTTGCAGGCAGAGGAATCGCACAGCTGATTACAAAAGGACAAATCATTACCATTTACTATAAGCCTTATTTTTATTTTGGTGGAGGCTACTTACTTGGACTGCCCTTTGCGATATTTATAGTAGGTCTTGTGCTTCTTATTATTATGCTTTTGGTAAATAAGACGGCACTTGGACTATTTGTGCAGTCAGCCGGGTGTAATTCAAGTGCAAGTAAGTATGCTGGGATAAAAGTAGATCGTATTAAACTCATTGTTTATACGCTCTCAGGATTGTGTGCGGGGATTGCAGGGATACTAATTAGTTCCAACATCAAATCTGCAGATGCTAACAATGCAGGGTTGTTTATTGAACTGGATGCCATTTTAGCTGTAGCACTAGGCGGGAATAATATGAGCGGGGGTAAATTCTCTATACCGGCAAGTATAGTTGGAGCTCTTGTTATTCAAAGTATAACAACAACTATCTATTCAATAGGCGTTCCGCCGGAAATTACACTTGTGGTTAAGGCGACAGTTGTTATTGTTATTTGTCTTCTTCAATCTAGTGAATTTAGAAGTATGTTAAGCAGTTTATTACAGAAAAAGAGGGGGGATCAAGTTGAAAACCAAACTCTTTCAAACTAAATATCTACCTTTAGTGATTACGTTTCTGCTGCTCATGGGGTTGTTTACCTTTGGGTCAGTCAAATATACAGGATTCTTCAGTTTGCAGAATTTTTTAAACCTATTTATAGACAATGCCTTTTTACTTATAACAGCAGTTGGGATGACATTTGTGCTGCTGACAGGTGGTATTGATATATCTGTCGGATCAATGATTGCATTTACTTGTATGTTTTCAGCAAATTTACTTAAAAGAGGCTGGAATGCAGGGGTCGTTATGATATTAGCTTTAATGATAGGATGTTTGTTTGGGGCTTTGATGGGAACATTGATTACCAAGTTTAAAATCCAGCCCTTTATTGTAACATTAGCCGGAATGTTTATGGCAAGAGGTCTTTGTTATGTAGTGAGTATTGATACGATCATAATTGATAATCCATTTTATGTAAAGATGAGTCAATCTAGAATTCCCATAGGCAGCGGATTTATTTCATTCAGCGTTGTCATAGCACTTGTTGTCTTGGGAGCAGCGTTTTATATTCTTCAGTATAGTAAGTTTGGAAGAACAGTTTATGCTATTGGCGGGAATGAGCAGTCTGCAAGGCTTATGGGTCTTCCGGTAGATAAAACTAAAATACTGGTTTATACACTTAATGGATTTTGTTCAGC
>CALJNR010000064.1 GCA_937981575.1 uncultured Clostridia bacterium
TCTTAATAAAGGGGAAAAGAATATGAAAAGAAGAATTTTAGCAGTTGCAGCGATTATTGCTATCGCGGTAGGGTCATTAACAGGTTGTGGTGGCGCTAAGCAAGAAGAGAAAGTTGCAAGACTTGTCTCAGGAGGAGAGCCCGGGGCGTTACATCCTGCACTCGCACAAGGGACACATGAATCTATTATTTTAGACCATGTTTTTGAAGGACTTATGAAAAGAGATCAAGAAAGTAACATCGTTCCTGCTATGGCAAAAGAGTACACAGTAAGTGATGATCATCTTACTTATACATTTACACTTCGTGATGATATTAAATGGTCAAACGGTGATAAGGTTGTAGCAGGTGATTTTGAGTATGCATGGAAATATGCACTTAATCCACTAGCAGCTTCAGACTATGCTTTTCAACTTTACTACTTAGTTGGTGGCGAAGAATTTAATAGTGCCGATACAGAAAGTATCTCAGAAGAAGACCTTAAAAAACTAGAAGACGCTGTTGGGGTAAAAGCTACAGATGATAAAACACTTGTTGTACAACTTGCAAACCCTACACCTTTCTTCTTAGAATTATGTGCTTTTTATACATACTACCCAATTAATCAAAAAGTTCAAGAAGACAATGCAGATTGGGCTTTAGACGGAAGTACACTTGTATCTAATGGACCTTTCACAGTTAAAGAATGGAACCATGATCAAAATATTTTAACTGTAAAAAATGAAAACTACTACGATAAAAAGGCCGTTAAACTTTCAAAGATTGACTTTGTTATATCAGAAGACTTAAACACAAACTGGCAAATGTACCAAAATGATGAAATACATGTTAACTACGATTTACCATTAGACGTTCTAGGAAAACTAAGAGAAGAAAATAATGGAGAACTTATTATTGCACCAGAACTTGCAACTTATTTTTATCGTTTTAATACAACTAAAAAACCATTTAATAATGTAAAAGTACGTCAAGCACTTGCAATAGCAATTGATCGCAAAGCTATTATAGATAACGTTTCTCAAGGGGGACAATTACCAGCCTATGCACTTGTTCCAACACAGGTGCCAGATGGCAAAGGCGACTTTAGAGAAAACAGCCCTGATTACTTTGAGGAAAATGTAGAAGAAGCAAAACGACTTTTAGCTGAAGGGCTTAAAGAAGAAGGCATGGATAAGTTAAGCTTTTCTCTTGTTTATAATACAAGTGAAGGTCATAAAAAAATAGCAGAAGCTATTCAACAAATGTGGAATAAAATAGGTGTTGATGCTCAGCTTGAAAATGTAGAATTTAGAGTGAAAATCGAAAGAGAGCATGCGCTAGATTACGATATGTCAAGAGCAGGATGGATAGGAGATTATGTAGATCCTAATACTTTCCTCGATATGTTTGCTTCATGGAGTTCACAAAATGATACAGGCTGGACAAGTGAGAAGTATGATGAACTTATTAGAAATGCAGCGAGTGAATTTGACGTAGCAACACGTATGGACTACTTACGACAAGCAGAACAACTTATTATTCAAGAATTCCCAATCATGCCTATTTACTTTTATACAAGACCTATGGTAATAAAATCAAACTTAGTAGGAGTAGTAAAAGTAGTTAATCGTGATGTTAGTCTTATTTATGCAGACTTTAAATAAATCATTTAAGTAAATAAAAACTTTTTATAAAATGCCCCAGTTAATGGGGCATTTCATAAGACTAAATATATAGACAAAAGGAGGGTGATGAAGTGATTAAATACATTTTAAAAAGACTGGGTATGGCCCTTATAACCTTATGGGCAGTTGTAACCATTACATTTGTAATTATGCATACGATCCCAGGAGATCCTTTTACGAAAGAAGGCAAACAGCCAGAGGCTGTTCGTAATAACTTAATGCGTCATTATAATTTAGATAAGCCCTTAATGGAACAATATGTTATTTATCTTAAAAATCTCACGAAGTTTGATTTAGGACCTTCAATTAGCAGTAAATCTCGTACAGTTAATGATTATATAGAAGATAATTTCCCAGTATCACTGCAATTAGGGGTAACAGCACTTATTCTAGCCAGTGGAGCAGGTATTTCACTCGGAATGTTTGCAGCCCTAAAGCGTAATAAGTGGCCAGATTATTTATGTATGATTTTAGCTATTATTGGAATAAGTGTTCCGAGTTTCATTATGGCAACACTTATGATTCAAGTCGTTGCAGTACAGTTAAAGTTACTGCCAACATCAGGTTGGGGGAACATCCAAAATTACGTTCTTCCTGTTATTGCGCTTAGTTTAATGCCACTCGCCTATATAGCAAGAATGATGCGTTCAAGTATGATCGAAGTTTTAGGACAAGATTATATTAAAACGGCAAAAGCAAAAGGACTTTCAGAAAGACAAGTTATTTATAAACATGCGCTTAGAAATGCACTTATTCCTGTTACAACAGTTATTGGGATTACACTTGCTAATATTGTGGTGGGAAGTTTTATTATTGAACAAATCTTTAGAATTCCAGGCCTTGGTAAATACTTTATTCAATCAGTTTCTAATAGGGATTATCCTGTTATTTTAGGAACAAGTGTATTTTATAGTGCTATTTTGATTATGGTTAACTTTGTGGTAGATATACTTTATGTTGTCATTGACCCACGTATTAAA
>CALJNR010000065.1 GCA_937981575.1 uncultured Clostridia bacterium
CTATTGCCTTCATGATTTCTCATAAGTGGACTAAAAGTATTCATTTCAAGCCATCTCATGAATAAGTCTTTGCTTCTTTTCATATCAAATAGTGTTGTGTAGCCTCCAATATCGCTATGAACAAGTCCAAAACCACTCATACTTAAAGATAAGCTGCCAGGTATTACAGAAGGCAATCCATCATCTAGTGAGAAGTCTACATGTTGGTCTCCGTTCCACATCATAGTAGAATAACGAATCGTCTCCGTGTAGCCAGCTCTTGTAAAGAAAAAAACTTCTCCCAGTTTACCAGCTTCTTCAATGGCTTCTCTATTAACCTTTGCCCAAAGACTAGGCCAAGCATTATGAATGACTTCACCGCTAATACCATTATAAAGTATTGCATCTGTTGGCATATATTCTCCAAAGTCTGCCATCCAACCGCTAAGGCCTATTGCTATCATATTTTTCTTAATAATATCTTTTATCCATTGCACAGCGTAAGGATTGGTTAAATCTATCATAGCCGCTGGAAAAGTCGTAATAGTAACCATATAATCTTCATTTTTTTTATTTTTTACAATATACCCTTTTTGTGTAGCTTCTTGATAGAGACTTCCTTCTACAGCTAAAAATGGATTAATGTAACCTAGAAATTTAATGCCCTTTTTCTCTAAGTCTATTATTGTCTCTTCTAAAGACGGATAGAGGTCTTTATCATACGCCCAATTCCACATAAGCTGCTTGCCAAAAGCTGTTATACGTACACCTTCCCAATCCTGACACCATACGCCAGATAGTTTAGCTCCTTTTTCTGTGGCGGTACTTATTTGATTTAACATCTGCTCGGTACCCCCTTGAACGCCCAAAATAGCACCATTATAAACCCATTCTGGCAGTTCAGGCTGACGACCGAGTAGAGCAGTTAGATTGCTCATTAATTCCTCAAAGGTTTTTTCTTTACCTATAATTATTTCTTGTGGTATGCCTCTAATCATTAAACTATGACAATCACTTTGCCTAAAATCAAATTCACTATAATAAGAGGTATCTATATGCACATAATATTTTTCACTTGAAACAAAAGTTGGCTGTACATAATAAGAATCATATTTTTCAAACTTCGAAATATGGCTAGCTTTTCTTTTTAAAATCTTTCTTCCTAAAAACTTTTTAATAATGCGCTGCAAGTTTTGATGCTCTGCTACCCAGATACGTACTTTTTTACCTCTTAAATCAAAATCCGTAAAACACTCCCCACATCCATATACATGTTCTTCTTGAAGTGCTTTAAGGTTAAACCACATACGGTTAATTTCTTCTGATTTATTTGCGAAGCTTATTCTGGTTCTGTTTTCTTGTTCATCCATATAAACGGTTAATGTGATATTTTTACTTTGTAATAAATAGGTTATCTTA
This sequence comes from uncultured Clostridia bacterium, assembly GCA_937981575.1. Taxonomy (GTDB): domain Bacteria; phylum Bacillota; class Clostridia; order Lachnospirales; family Cellulosilyticaceae; genus FMMP01. The sequence goes on from CALJNR010000065.1 coordinate 1,399, forward strand.
AGTCGGTGTTCTTCTTGAATAATTTCCTTAATTTTCGCTTGCTCTTGCCATATTATTTTATCCTTATGTTTAAATACACCACCATTTCCCATCCTATAGTGGGCTGTACCATAACCTAATAGCAGTTCAAAAGGGACTAAGGGCTTACATTGTTCTTTCATAGTGTTGATTCCCTTCAATCTTTTTAAATTCACTTCTCAAGCTTACTAATTGACTATATGCCATACCTGTAACTTCTTCACATATTTCTACGGCTTGACTGTCTTGATTAAAGTTTTCACCTTCATTCATTCTGTTGACTTCTTGCATCATAATCAAATGTTTTTCTTGTGTTAAGTTATATTTAGTAGAAAAATAGAGTGCAAGTAAAATAAAAAGAACGGGTAATAACCCAAATAATAATCTAATTCCCATTACTGTTATAGAACTTTGTACAGCTATGTCGCCTACAAACTTTGGCTGTGTATAGCCTATTAATTGAAGAAGTACACCGAGTAAGCCTATGACGATGCCGTTTGCAGCTTTTCTAATAAATGTAACAATTCCTGAATAAATACCTTCTCTTCTTTTTCCAGTCATCAGTTCATCTACATCAGAGATTTCTGGTAAGATGCTCCATGGAACAAATGTCGCGGCTGATGTACCTATTCCACAAATACCAGCAATAACGTAAATTAAAAAACTTGGAGAATCTGTACGTAGGAATAAAGACGCTATAAGTGCTGCACTCCATATAATAAGTCCAAATTTAATAGGTGCTGTTTTACCATATTTTTTAGAAATTTTGGCATGTATAGGCATGCAAAGAAGCTGCATAACAAGTAGAACGCCTAATATAGCTGAAAACTCTTTTTGTCTATTAATACAATAAGATAAATAATATGTAAATAGTGTCGTAATTAAGTCTACTGCTGCCTGAGAACTTAAAAAAATGCATATATGAACTTTTAGCAACTTGTTTTTAATGACAAATTTTATTTCTTTAAAAAAATTATTAGTATAGGCTTCTTTGTGTTGTGTATTTTCCCATGTTCCAAAAAATACAAATAACCATGGCAAACTATAGAGTACTGCAAAGCTAATACCCATTACTAAATACCCTGTTTTAATATCATTAAACCTAGCGATAATGATACTTGGAAGAACGCCTGCTAAAATAGCAGAGAATACAGAAAAACACATTCTTACAGAAACAAAAGAAGTCCTTTCATTGAAATCTCTAATCATTTCGGGTAATAATGAATTGTAAGGCACCATCACAATTGTAAAAGCAAGTGAAAA
>CALJNR010000066.1 GCA_937981575.1 uncultured Clostridia bacterium
TAAGGTGTGTATCTGCAAAGGAATCAGCCGAAAGACGATGAAAGATGTGATAAATGGCGGCGCTCATACGCTGGAAGCTGTGCAAAAGGCAACGGGAGCCGGCAGCGGCGGCTGTAAGGGCAACAGATGTACGCCGAAGATTGAGGAACTGCTTCAGACGATGACAGAAGAGTTGTAAAGACTCTTTATAAATCTGAAGTGAAGTTTAGAAAATAGCTGGTATGGAAGTTTCCATATCAGCTATTTCTTTTCATCGTGGTCAAGTTGGAGTATGATAAAGAGAGAATCATGCAGGGTTTGAAAGAGTAAGCTTACGGAAAGGGGAAAAGGCAGATGCTGGAGGCATTAAGGACAGATAAATATGTAGTCATCTTTGAACTGATTCATGAAGCTCTGGGCTGTTATTACATAGATTTCAGTTTGAATGCGACGCTGGAAATAGATAAGATCGTAGAAGAGCTCCGGGCAGGGCAGTATGCCAACAAAAAGCTGCAGAAGGATTGGGCGAAATATGGTTATCAGGCCTTTAGGCTGAATATTGTAAGGCATTTTAGTGAAGAGCAGATCAAAGAAAGCTATCCCCAGGAAGATATGCTGATCAAGATGCTGTATGACAGCACGCTTGGGCATATTGAGAAAAGAAAGCAGGTGGGCTGTAAGCTTTATAATGAGACGATTCCGCTGAATTATGAAAGCATGGTACGTAAGTATTTTACCTATACAAGAGAGGGCAAAAGGATTATTAAGCCCTATAAGCAAAAGGTTATTTTGGATGAGGATACGCAGTGGGCCATCATGATGACCGACTATATGGAGTTTCCGCCCCATTCGCATGATGAGATTGAACTCATTTATGTGATTGATCATGCTGTGGATATTACGGTGAATAACAAGAAATATGGTTTAAAACCAAGGGATATTTTATTTATTAGCAGCAAAGACATCCATTCTTTCAGCACCCCAGGGGCAAGCTGCAACCGCTTGGTGATTATTTTTAAGATTCCTGAGATTGGTAATGCCTTTGAGTTTTTAAATACCAAACGTCCTAAAGAGCCGCTGATTGTTTATCCTGGTGAAGGTGATCATGGAGGAAGTCTTCATGGGCAGCTTGAACGGGAGATTTTAATGATAATAGATGAGTATAAACATAAGCAAAGTGTTTATGCGCTGGCTGTTACGGCTAGGATTTATGATATTTTGAGGATTATGGCCAGAAATGTAGCATTTGAGAGTTACGCCAGCGGCGAAGCCAGGCAGTTTTATAAAGAAATTGAGAGTGCCCAGAAGGTGTTCAGCTATGTGAATCAGCACTACGAAGAGGCGGTTACACTTCAGCAGGCAGCAGATGCCGCAGGCTACAGTATGTATCACTTTACTAGATTTTTCAAGAAGATGACAGGGATGACCTTTAATGATTATCTTACAAATTTGAGGATACAAAAGTCCGTAGAAATGCTTCTGGAGACCGATAAATCCATCACAGAAACAGCTTATCTATGCGGATTTAACAGTGTAAAGACGTACAACCGAGTTTTCAAAAAGCTGAGACAGATGAGTCCGAGAGATTTTAGAAAAAGCAATAAATGAGAAGTTTGGAGCAATCCCTGACGAGAAATGTCAGGGATTATTTTTTATAATTAAAGCATCATTCGGCTGGTAAAAGGCATAAGGTGGGATAGCATGTACGTTAAGACAGTATTAGAAGATAAAGAATTTAATGCAGAATTTTTAAGAATGGTCGTTCCGATTGCTTTTCAGACGCTTCTTGTTAATGCGCTTAATATTTTAGATACCTTGATGGTAGGAAGACTTGGAGAAACGGAAATTTCGGCAGTGGGTATCAGTAATCAGATTATCTTTTTGCTTCAGATTTTGCTTTATGGGGTAGGATCAGGAGCAGGTATTTTCGTTGCACAGCTTAGGGGCAAGCAGGATCAAGAGGGAATTCGAAAAGTTGCTGCCGTGAGCCTTGTTTTAGGCGGTGCCTTTGCTTTTTTGTTTTCGCTTGTTATTTTCATTTGGCCCACATGGATCATGGGGCTTTTTATTAAGGATCAGGCGGTGATCAGTCTTGCTGCATCTTATTTAAGGATACTTGCCGTAAGCCTTGTGTTTAATGCAGTTAATGTAACGTATATTGCCATTTTGAGAAGTGTGGGAGAAGTGAAGCTGCCGACTCAGGTGAATCTTATGGCTTTTCCCTTAAAGATTGTTTTAAATAGTGTGCTGATCTTTGGCATCTTTCAATTTGCGGGGTTTGGTGTCATGGGAGCAGCTTTTGCAACGATCATTACCCGGATTGCGGAATTTGTTTTTGTCGGGACGCTGCTCGTGATGAAAAGAAGGGATCTTATCGTAAGGCTTCGGGATCTTTTGGGGCTGTCTAAGGATTTGACGGTGAAGTTTGTTAAGATGCTTGGGGTTTTGGTTGTCAAAGATATGATCTGGGCAGTGGGCATTACTTCTTATGTTGCTGTTTATGCCAGGATGGGGACAGAAGCGGTTGTGACGATGAATATTATTAATGTTGTCCAGCAGCTTATTATGGTTGCAGCTTATGGGACGGCTTATGCGAGCCTTGCGATGATCGGACATAAGATAGGGGCTAAAAACTTTGACAGTGCCTCAGATTATGCAAGGCGGTTTATTTATATTACCGGGTTTGTGAATGCGGTGTTATCAGCGCTTTTAGCCCTTGGGATACCCCTTATTGTTTCTTGTTTTAACATTTCGGAGTATACCCGGGAGGCGGCAGTTCATGTGCTTTATTTATTTGCGCTGTCACTGCCTGTGCAGTGTTTAAATTCTTTGCTCTTTAGCGGTATCCTTAGGAGCGGGGCGGATAATCGGTTTTCGCTTGTTGTCGATACGATAGCGGTATGGGTGATTGGGTTTACACTGATTTATGTATTTGGCATTGTGTTTCGGGCTGGGATTGAGGTGGTGTTTTTAGGGTTCATGTGCTCTGAGGTGTTTAAGATGGTGATGGCGCTTAGGAGAGTGAGGGGCAGGAATTGGATTAATAATGTTATTGAGGATATTTAATGGATGGGGGGCAAGGGGGATTAGAGGGGGGCCGCAAGGGGGATTAGTATACTCCAGCTGCTCGACTCCGTATATCTAAAAATCTAAGCACTTTTTTAAAATGAACGGTCGAAACTCGCGGATGCAGTTTTACTGCATCATGGCTCAAACAGTCTCCCTAAAAGCCATTTAAAAAAACTGCCAAGATTTTCTTAACGATATACTACATAGGCAGCTTCCGCATACTAATCCCCCTTGCTAGTCACCGCATACGGTAATTAATTGCAAAGGGAGAGTTTTGAAAAGAAACTTTAACAGAGTGGATTTATATAAAATAGTATTAAGAAATAGATGAGAATTAAGGATTAATAGAGAAAAAGTCAGCGGGATTAGAATGTATTGAAATAAGGTTTCAATAAGGCAGAGCTTAATAAAACTGAGAATTAATAAAACTAAGACTTAATAAATCTAAGATTTATGAAAGATAGAGTTTAATGAAATATGTGTTTTAATAAATGGATTGTGGATAGGATAAGGAGGATTTGGGATGAAATTGAAAAACTTTGGATCGGCTGTGTTTTTTACGCAGTTTGAGTTTGATGCTATTACTGATTTTGATAGTGTGAAGGATAAGATTAAGTGGGTAATTGATGCTTTAAGACTGGATAAGGTTTATTTAGAAACGCATCGTTCGGGTATTTACATAGCGAAGGAGAAGCTTTTGGAGGCTAAGGCGCTTTTTGAGGAGTTTGGGGTAAAGACGGCTGGGGGGATTACTTTTACTGAGAGTTATAACAAGGAGTATGAGCAGCTTTTTGGGACGCTTTGTTATTCTAATGAGAAGACGCTTCAGGAAATCAAGAAGATAGTCAGTTATACCAGTGAAATTTTTGACGAGTACATTATTGATGATTTTTATTTTACCCATTGTAAGTGTGAGAAGTGTATTGAGAAAAAGGGTGACCGTTCTTGGAGTGCATTTCGTTTGGAGCTTCTACGGGATGTGGCTGAAAATGTGGTGATTAAGGAGTCTAAGGCTGTTAGGGAGGATATGAGGATTATTTTGAAGTATCCTAACTGGTATGACCATTATCACAAGGCAGGGTATAACCTTGAAATGGCGCAGTCTTTATTTGATGGGGTTTATACAGGGACGGAGACGAGAGATCCGCTTTACAGCCAGCAGAACCTTCAGCGGTATTCTTCATATTTTCTGATGCGCTATATTGAAAATACCAGACCGGGAGAAAATCTGGGCGGTTGGTTTGATACGCTGGATTGCAGTTATAATTTGAATGCTGTTGTGCAGCAGGCTAATCTCACGTTGTTTGCTAAGGCTAAGGAGTGTACAGTTTATAGTTTTGGCGCAGTTGCAGGGGAAGATGCTGTTTTTGCTCCGCTTTTAGGTTTTACCTATGAGAAGTTTGATCAGATCCTGCCAAAGCTTGGTGAGCCAAAGGGGCTTATGACTTATAAGCCGTTTCATTCTTCTGGAGAAGATTTTCTTCATGGTTATTTAGGCATGCTGGGTATTCCGCTGGAGCCTGTGCCTTATTTTCCAGCTGATGAGAAAGTACTGCTTTTAACTGAAACAGCTGCTAAGGATGAAGCGATTTTGGATAAAATCAAAGCTTTTTTGAGGGCTGGCAGTACTTTGTTTATGACAAAGGGCTTTGTGAGAGCGCTTCAGGGCAAGGGTATAGAGGATGTGATTGATGTTAAGATGACGGAGAACAAAGGGCTTGTTAGTCATTATGGCCTTGAGTGGAAGTGCTGCGCTTATGACAGGTATTATGAATCAAAAGAACCAGTAATGCTGACGCAGATAGACTTTGGAGCCAATGATACTAAAAATACGATTTCTGGACTTAGTCATAATAAGAGCTATCCGATTCTCTTAGAGAGTCACTATGGCAAAGGGCAGGTTTATGTGCTTAACATTCCAGATGAATATGGGGCTATGGCACATATGCCAACAGAAGTCCTTGATGAACTCAGAAGACTTTTGATGCAGGATTTGTTTTTAGATGTTAAGGGGAATGCATCTTTTGGATTGTTTGTTTATGACAATGATGCGTTTATTATCCATTCCTTTGCTTCTTGCAGCAATGTCTATGAAGTGATTTTAGAAGCAGAGTATAATAAGCTGGTTGATCTGGTTACCGGCGAAGAACTTAAAGGGGAACTCCTAAAAGGCAAGATGAGATATGAAATTCGGATTCAGCCTTCTTATTATAAAGTATTTAAGGCCGTCAGGTCATAAAATGTTAAATTAGCCATTTACAATTCATTTTCAATATATTTTTCTCCCTTTAAAGAGTTCCAATTTTGGGACTCTTTAACTCTTGCAAATAACAGTATATATGTTATAATAGTCTATGCACCATCAATTAAGGGAAGGAAGAGTCGGTATGCCAAAGGATAAAAACGCATACAAGTTAATAGCACAGAACAAAAAAGCTTATCATGACTATTTTATCGAAGAAACTTACGAAGCCGGCATTGTACTTGTTGGTACCGAAGTGAAATCGATCCGTCAGGGCAGTGGTTCTGTTAAAGAAAGCTTCATCAAGATCAAAGATGGGGAAGCTTATATCTTTAACATGCATATTAATCCCTATGATAAGGGAAACATCTTTAATAAAGATCCTCTTCGTACCCGTAAGCTGCTGCTGCACAAAAAAGAAATCAACAGACTGATCGGTGAATCTACTCAAAAAGGGATGACGATAGTACCCCTTAAGGTATATATCAAAGGCAGTTTAGTGAAGCTTGAGATCGGGCTTGCCCGTGGTAAGAAGCTCCATGACAAACGCGAAGATATCGCCAAAAAGGATGAACGCCGTCAGCATGAGAGAGAATTCAAGATCAAGAACTTATAGTCGCCATATAGTCGTATTGGCCGCGTCAAGTCAACCTTCAGCCTCGCATTTTATATACGGGGGTGCAATGGTTTCGACGGGGGTCACGTCTATTGGGGCAGCCATCCGTAGTCGCCGGAGTCTACGTTAAAAGCTGGTATTTAAAGTAAACGCTGAAGATAATTTAGCAATCGCTGCCTAGTTGCAGCAGTCTCCCTAAGCCTCCCGCAGCTTAGACCGAGGCTTCGACTCGCGGGCCACTTTCCTGCCTAAGCTTTGCGGCAACGAAAGTATTTATGAAGCTACTGAAACTAAGAGCCGGCCTTTAGGCGCTTAGCAGAGGGAATGTCAAAGTATAGGCTATGATGGTAGAGACCACAATATCCGGGCTTTCGGACAGGGGTTCGATTCCCCTCACCTCCATT
>CALJNR010000067.1 GCA_937981575.1 uncultured Clostridia bacterium
CGATGCAGCAAGGGCAGCCCAGGCAAAATTCTGCGGAGTAGATATGATGCTTGAAGATTATACGGATGAACAAAGCCCATACTCTATTATAGAAATTAACTTCAATCCAGCTATTCATATTCATAGTTTTCCTTATAAGGGTACAGAAAGAAAGATTGCTGAGAAAGTACTTAAGGTATTAGAACTTATATAAAAGGAAGGTAAACAAAATATTTCCATCGTTTTAGGACAAGAAAAATGGCTCAAATAGTAGAAAAAACTTGCTTAGTGAAGTATGATGAAATTATACGGCTTCATGTATTAAAGCAAGTTTTTTCGTATTTTGAGACGCAAAAGGGGAATGGACAAGATGACTTTATTAAAACATTTAAAACTTGGAATGAAAGTATCTATTGGATTTGGCATGATTTTTATCTTATTAGTAACAGCGGTTATTTTTTCTTTAGTGAACATTAATAAGCTAAATGATCATTTTGTAGAATACACAGCAATATCCAGAGATGAGATGCTCGTTGGGAGGATTCAAGCCAATCTTTTAGAAACGCGCCTTGCATCAGAAAATTATATACAGCACGGAGGAGAAAACTATAAAAAGACCTTTGAGAACCGCTATAGGATGATGGAGAGCTTTATTTTTGACCTTAAAGGGAACATGAATAAAAGTGAAGGGCAAAGTATTATGGAGCATATTTTAGAGCGTGCCAGAGAGTATAAAAGCGATTTTAATAAAGTGGTTCAATATAACGAAAAGAGAAAAGAATTGTATAATGTCCTCGTTGACAAAGGTCCTGAAATGGAACAAAGTTTAACTGAATTGTTGGAGCTCGCTCATTTAAGTCAGGATGAAGCGCTAGTTTATGGGGCAGGGCATGCTCTTAATCAGTTATTAGCTGCTAGGCTGCATGTTTCAAGGTTCTTAGAACTTAGTGAACCAGAAAGAATTAAACAGGTAAGCAGTAGTTTTATCGAAATGGATAGATTGATAACCTTTCTTGAAGAACGGGTGAATACTGAGAGAGAAAAAGAACTTTTAGAGGGCGTTAAGAAGAATAAAGAAGTTTATAGTGAACATTTTAAACAGATGTCTTCTCTAATAGAAGATAGAAATAAAGTCATAGCTCATCTAGACCAAATTGGACCAGAAGTTTCCGCTATTGCTGAAGATGTTAAGCTTCTTATTATAGAAGAACAGGCCACCTATATTCCTATGATGAATATAGAATATCAACGTATGGTCAGAACAATGGTTCTTTTATCTGTTTTGGCTTTGCTTTTTGCTATAATGATTGCTTTGGGAATTATTAAAATGGTTATTCATCCGGTAAGAACAGTCACTAATACGTTCAAGGAAATTTCAGAAGGAGAGGCTAATCTTGAAGTTAGACTTAAAGTGAATGCTAAGGATGAACTAGGGGAAATGGCGAAGTACTTCAACCGGTTTATGGAAAAACTACATATTATTCTTACAGAGAATAAAAATCAAAGCTGGCTTAAAACAGGGGAAGCAGAGCTTAGCGAAAAGATGAGCGCCAATAAGGATATCAAACAACTCAGTGACAGCATTATTGCTTATACAGCTAATTATCTTAGTGCACAAATCGGAAGGTTTTATATCAAAACAGAAAACGATAGTTACCATTTGTATGGGACTTATGGCTATAGGGAATTTGATAAGTCTTCAGCTCAAATAGCCATGGGAGATGGCCTAATAGGACAAGCTGCGCTGAAAAAGCAAAGAATTATTATAACTGATGTTCCAGAGGATTATCTGAAGATTAAATCAGGAATTGGAACAGCTTGCCCCAAATATATCGTGATTGTTCCATTTCTTTTTAATAATGAAGTAATTGGAGTGATGGAGCTTGGCAGCTTTAGTGCATTTGGTGCAATAGAACTTAAGTTTTTAGATGAAATAAGTAGAAGTATTGCAGTTAATATTAGCTCAGTAAAGGCGCAGAAACAAACAGAAGAACTTCTTGAGAAAACACTTATTCAAGCAGATGAACTGCAGGTTCAGCAGGAAGAACTAAGACAAAGTAACGAAGAGTTTGAAGAACAGACAAAGGCTTTAACAGAGTCTGAAGAAAGGCTGCAGGAACAGCAGGAAGAACTAAAAGCTATTAATGAAGAGCTTGTAGAACATGCTAAAAACCTAGAGATTCAAAAAAATGACATTAATAAAAAAAATGACCATTTGATTCTAGCTCAAAAAGAAATTCAGGAAAAAGCGGAGGCCTTAGAAACAGTCAATAAATATAAGTCTGAATTTCTAGCCAATATGTCACATGAGCTAAGAACGCCGCTAAACAGTATTTTAGTTTTATCAGAGCTTTTGTCAAATAAAAAAGATTTTTCACCGCTTACTGAAAAACAGCTTGAGTTTGCCAGTACAATTCACCAATCAGGGTCAGAGCTTCTTAGACTTATTAATGACGTCCTTGACCTTTCAAAAATTGAGGTTGGAAAAATGGAAGTTCATTTAGAGCCTATGAGTTTTAAGGAACTAGCTTATTCTATGACAAAATCTTTTGAGCAGATTGCCATAAACAAAGGTATAACGTTTAATGTCGTAGTTGATGAAAAACTTCCACATACTATTGTTACGGATTCTCACAAAGTAAAACAGATAACCAACAATTTATTATCCAATGCCTTTAAGTTTACTGAAAAAGGAGGCATCATACTTAAAATGTCGTATATGGATAGTAAGTTTTTAAAAGATAAAACACCACAGTTTGAAACGGGTGTATTAATTTCTGTAATAGATACGGGAATAGGGGTACCGTCAGATAAGCAGTCTATGATCTTTGAAGCTTTTAAACAATCAGATGGAACAATCAGCAGAAAGTATGGAGGAACAGGACTTGGGTTATCCATTACTAAAGAACTTGCAGAACTTTTAGGAGGAAATATATATCTTGAAAGTGAAGAAAATAAAGGAAGTACGTTTGCTTTTGCTTTGCCGTTTGAAAGTACAGATGATAACCAGCATGAGGAAGAGGCATTATCAACAGAAGAACTCAAAGAAGATTCTGCGCGTATAGTTGAGCAAGTTCAAGAAATGCTAAGGAATCCAAGCGCGGGAGATGAAGAAAAGGTACTTCTTATTATTGAAGATGATGCGCATTTTGCAGGGATTTTAGAAGAGGCGGGTAAGACGAAAGGATACAAGTGTATAATAGCTGGAAGTGGAGAAGAAGGAATCGAGCATGCAAAGAAGTATAAGCTGGATGCAATATTGCTGGATATTGGGCTGCCAGGAATGAATGGATGGGAAGTGGTCGGTAGGCTGCGCCGCACGCATGCTGTTAATGTACCAATTCATATTCTGTCAGGAAATAAACCCATCGGTAGTGAAATTGATGAAACATCGGTTATAGGATATGTACAAAAACCAGTCAGCCTAGAAAAGATGCAAGAGGTCTTTCATAAAATAGAAGAAGCTATGGCCAAAAGCTTTAAAAGGCTTCTTCTTCTAGGGATAGAAGAAGACACAAGAGTGCGGCTGGAAGAAATGCTTGGCCAAAAAGATATACTCATTTCTTCGTTAAATTTAGGGGAAGAAGTCATTGATCTGTTGAAAATAGAAGACTTTGATTGTATTATACTGGATTTAGCATTTAGAGATATGGGGGGAGTTGACTTGCTTAGGCAGCTAACCAGCAAAATGAATAGACATATCCCGATCATTATTTATACTGACAGCGACTTAACAGAAGATGAAGCAAATGAGCTTCACAAATATGCAAAAAGCATTATTTTGCAAGGCAAAAAGTCAATGGAGAGATTGATTTCAGAGGTACATTTGTTCCTTCATGAAATAAATAGTAGAAATGACGATACTGAAGGGAATACGCTAGGGGCTGCTAAAGAGCAGGAAGAGGGATTAAGAGGACGAAAGATTTTGGTAGTTGATGATGACATGAGAAATGTATTTGCATTATCTAGCATTCTCGAGGAAAAAGGGATTAAAATAGTTGTAGGACGTAATGGGAGGGAAGGGATAGACAAATTAATAGAACATACAGATATTGAACTTGTATTAATGGATATTATGATGCCTGAGATGGATGGCTACGAAGCGATGAAGCAAATTAGAGCTCACAAGCATTTTGCTAAAGTGCCTATTATTGCTTTGACTGCTAAAGCTATGAAGGAAGATCGTCAAAAGTGTATCGAAGCTGGAGCAAATGATTATTTAACAAAACCTATTCAAACGGATAGGTTAATATCGCTATTAAGGGTGTGGCTATATAAATGATGAGTAATGAAGAGATAGAAATAAAACTTTTGATGGAAGCTTTATTTCTAAAGTATGGATACGACTTTAGAAACTATTCAGCGGTACACATTAAAAGGAGAGTATTGAGAAGGCTGACTGTATCTAAGCTAAGAAGCATTTCAGAAATGATCTATAAGGCGCTTTATGACAGAAGCTTTTTTGAACTCCTTTTAGCGGATTTTTCAATTAACGTGACTGAAATGTTTAGAGACCCACCTTTTTATAATGCCTTAAGAAAAGAGATTGTTCCTATTTTAAAGACTTACCCGTTTATAAAGATTTGGCATGCCGGATGTTCAACTGGTGAAGAAGTTTATTCAATGGCTATTCTTTTAAAGGAAGAAGGGTTATATGAAAGGTGTCAGATTTATGCCACAGACTTTAATAAAACTGTACTGGTAAAAGCGCAACAAGGGATTTTTCCTATTGATTGCATCAAAGATTATACCTATAATTATCAGCAATCTGGGGGGGGTATTTCGTTTTCGGATTATTATATGGCTGACTCCAGTTCTGTCGTTATAGATCAGAGTTTAAAAGAAAAAATAATCTTTACAGACCACAACTTAGTAACAGATGGAGTATTTGGAGAAATGCATGTTATCATATGCCGAAATGTACTTATCTATTTTAATAAAGAACTTCAAAACAGGGTACTTACTCTCTTTTATGACAGTCTGCTTTATGGAGGAATTTTGTGTTTGGGAAGCAAAGAAAGTCTAAAATTCTCAAAGTATGAGGCAAAGTTTCAAGCTGTTAATTTGAAGCAAAGAATCTTTCAAAAAAAGTTTGCGCCCTAAAAGAAGCTGGGCTATAAAGCCAAATGAAAGTATAAGGAGGTGTGCAAATGGGATATGAAGCAGTGGTGATTGGAGCCTCGCTCGGAGGGATGCATGCACTCAAAAAAGTTTTGATGCAGCTGCCGCAAGATTTTCCAGTACCTATACTCATTGTACAGCACTTAAGCCCAAAGTCAGACAGTTTTCTAATAGGGTATCTTGATGGTTTGTGTGAAATGGTGATAAAAGAAGCTGATGAAAAGGAAAAGATTATGCCAGGACATGCTTATATAGCACCACCTAACTACCACCTTTTGGTAGAGACGGATGGCGATTTAGCTTTATCTGTTGATGAAAAGGTTAACTATGCAAGGCCATCTATAGATATTCTTTTTGAATCAGCAGCAGATTTTTATGGAGACAAACTTATTGGTATTGTTCTTACTGGAGCAAATTATGATGGGGCAAAAGGACTAAAACAGATCAAGGAAAAAGGGGGGCTTACAATAGTACAGGATCCCTTAACAGCTGAATGTGATATCATGCCAAGAGCGGCACTGAAAATGACAAAGGTGGATTATATCAGCACACTGGATGATATTGGGCGATTACTAAGATGTTTAATGATGGGTGGTGAGCGAATTGACTAACAATAAAACAAATATACTTATCGTAGATGACAGACCCGAAAATCTTTTAGTGCTGGAGGGACTATTAGAGCAGTTTGACTGCAATATTATTAAAGCGGTGTCAGGAAATCAAGCTTTAGGCTTGATGCTCGAGTATGAATTTGCACTTGTGCTCTTAGATATACAAATGCCGGAGATGGATGGATTTGAAGTGGCAGAATTTATGAGAGGCACTGAAAAAACAAGACATATTCCGATTATATTTGTAACAGCTATTTATAAGGAACAAAAGTATATGTTTCACGGATATGAATTAGGTGCAGTAGACTATTTGTTTAAACCTATTGAGCCGGTTTTACTAAAAAGTAAAGTGAACGTTTTTTTAAATCTTTATAACCAAGCAAAATTATTAGAACAAAGAGCATATGAACTAGAACAAAAGCTCAAAGAAGTGCTTGAACTTCAAGCAGCCAATGACAAGCTGCTCTCCATATCAACACTTGATGGACTTACGGGCATACCTAATAGGAGAAGTTTTGATGAGTATATAAAAATGAGCTGGCAGGATGCTGTTAGGTCAGGGCAGTCACTGGCAGTCATTATGATAGATATAGATTACTTTAAATTTTATAACGACCATTATGGACATATAAAAGGGGATGAGTGTCTCATTCAAGTTGCAAAATGTATCCACTCTTTTGTCAAGAGACCTAGGGATTTGGCAGCAAGATATGGGGGAGAAGAGTTTGCGATTATTCTTCCTAATACAAATAAAGAGGGAGCCGCTGCAATCGCTGAAAGAATCAGAGAGAACGTTGTAAACCTGATTATTCCTCATGCTTCCTCGCAGGCTTATCCTTATATTACTGTAAGTGTCGGGGTGTCAGCAGATTATCCCAAAGAAGGGGAAGCAATTGAACTTCTTATTGACCAGGCAGATAAGGCATTGTATAAAGCTAAACAAGCAGGACGCAACCAAGTATATGCAGGTTGAACTCAGATGATATGTTATCTATTAGATCACTAATTTGAATCGATAGAAACAGCGTTGACAAATAGTAGAGAACGTGATAAATTTAAACGTGAAAAATTGAATAGTTCTTCAGGGCGGGGTGAGAGTCCCCACTGGCGGTAAAGCCCGCGAGCCATTAGGCAGATTCGGTTAGATTCCGAAGCCAACAGTATAGTCTGGATGAAAGAAGATATTTTATAAGTTTATGTTGCTATCTCGGTGTATGAAGTTTAATGAGAGATAGATTTTTATGAAAGCTTATAGTTATAGCCCCGAAGCCATTCGGGGCTTTTTGACGCCTAAAAAAGAAATATTTAATGTGATAAATGGAAAAAGGAGGCGGTTTTCTGCTGAAAGCATGTAACTTTTGCGGCTTGTTGGTAACAATATACTAGAGGTGTTGATGTTATGGAGATTAGGTTTATGAAAAGAGCGCTGGAACTGGCAGAAAAGGGAATGGGTTATGTTAATCCCAACCCGCTGGTTGGAGCAGTTATCGTAAGAAATGGCAAAGTTATCGGAGAAGGGTATCACGAGCGTTATGGAGAAGCTCATGCAGAAATCAATGCTTTTAGAAATGCAAACGAAAATGTAAAGGGAGCAGAGATGTATGTTACCCTTGAGCCTTGCTCGCATTATGGAAAAACGCCTCCATGTGCAAGGGCTATTGTAGAAAAAGGTATTAGAAGAGTGATTGTAGCTATGATCGATCCGAACCCTGAAGTAGCAGGCCGGGGTATTCAGATTCTCAAAGATCAAGGAATAGAAGTCGTTACAGGGATTTTAAAAGAAGAAAGCAAAAAGCTGAATGAAATATTTATCAAATATATTACAACGAATCAGCCTTTTTGTATTATGAAGACAGCTATGACTTTGGATGGCAAAATTGCTTCTAGAACGGGAGATTCGAGATGGATCACGAATAAGGCTTCAAGAGATTATGTGCATCAGTTAAGACACCGATTAGCTGGAATTATGGTTGGAGCAGGTACAATTATTGAAGATGATCCGCTTTTAACCACGAGACTCAGTGGACAAGAGGGAAGGAATCCTATAAGAATCATTGTAGATACCAGTGCTAAGATTCCTCTCGATGCAAAAGTGCTTGATAGCGATCATAGGATAAAGACTATTATTGCTACCACAGAGTTTGCAAAAGCAAGCAAAATAAAGGCTCTTGAAGAAAAAGGTGCAGAAATAATTATTCTTCCAACTAAAGATAACCGGGTAGATCTAAACAAACTGATGAAAAAACTTGGAGAAAAAAAGATAGACAGCGTTCTTCTGGAAGGGGGAAGTGAACTTAATTATTCAGCTTTAGAAGCTGGAATCGTTGATAAAGTCAATGCATTTATTGCTCCTAAGATTATAGGCGGAGCTGATGCCAAGACATCTGTTGGAGGAGCGGGAAGGCTTTTGATGAAAGATGCCATTTGGCTTAGAGAGGTGAACTTCAGAAACTTTGATGAAGATATTATGATTGAGGGGTATATAGGAATGGAGGAATAGTCTATGTTTACTGGACTAGTCGAAGAAGTTGGTGTAGTAAAATCAATTATTAAACATACGAAGTCAGCAAGGATTACATTAGGAGCGCATAAGGTGCTGGAAGGCGTAAAACTTGGTGACAGCATAAGTACGAACGGGGTCTGCCTGACTGTTACTGACTTTGCTTTTGGCAGCTTTAGTGTAGATGTCATGGCAGAAACAATGCGGAAAAGCAATCTCAGATATTTAGAAGCAGGGGATAAAGTCAACTTAGAGAGGGCGCTTCGAGTAGGAGACCGCTTGGGCGGGCACTTTGTGAGTGGTCATATTGATGGAGTAGGAATAATCAAAAGCTATGATCGAGAAGAAAATGCAACATGGATTGCTATAGAAACTGATGCAGAAATCACTAAGTATATTATTCCCAAGGGTTCTATTGCTATAGATGGTGTAAGCCTGACTGTAGTAAGTACAGATGAAAAAGGCTTCAGGATTTCTGTGATTCCTCATACTAAAGAGGTTACCATATTACTTCAAAAAAAAATTGGAGATGCAGTCAATTTAGAATGTGATATGATAGGCAAATATATTGGAAAACTGCTAAACCTAGAGCAGCAGCTGCCAGCAAAAAGAGAAATAGACCTAGAATTTCTTAGTCGTAATGGATTTGCATAGAGGAGAGCGGTATTCAAGGTTCATATTAAAATAGAAGTAAGTACAAAGGAGGGCGTAGAATGTACCCGTTTAATACGATTGAAGAAGCGATTTCGGATATAAAAGACGGCAGGATGATTGTGGTTGTAGATGATGAAGACCGGGAGAATGAAGGAGACTTGCTTATGGCTGCAGAAAAGGTAACACCAGAAGCTGTTAACTTTATGGCTAAATATGGGAGAGGACTTATTTGTATGCCGGTTACTGGTGAGAGACTTAAAGAACTTGATATTATGCCGATGATTGAAAATAATACAGATTCTCATCATACAGCTTTTACTGTATCTATTGACGCTATAAGCACAACAACAGGGATATCAGCTTATGAAAGGGCAGACACGATTAAAAAAGTTTTAGACTCTGAGGCAACAGCAGGAGATTTTAAAAGACCAGGACATGTGTTTCCGCTGGAAGCAAAACAAGGCGGCGTTTTAAAACGGGCAGGACATACAGAAGCTGCTGTTGACCTCGCAAAGCTTGCCGGACTGCATCCGGCAGGGGTCATTTGTGAAATCATGAATGAAGACGGCACAATGGCCAGAACCCCCGAGCTTATGGCGTATGTTAAAGCGCATCAGTTGAAAATCATTACTATAGCTGATCTGATTACGTACCGTCGTCAGGCAGAAGTTTATATTAGAAAAGCCTCTGAAGCTAAGATGCCGACAAAATACGGAGACTTCAAAATAGTTGGGTATGAAAATACGTTAAATGGCGAACATCATGTGGCGTTAGTCAAGGGAAACGTTGCAGATGGAGAACCTGTTTTAGTAAGAGTCCATTCAGAGTGTCTGACAGGCGATGCATTTGGTTCATTAAGATGTGACTGCGGCGAACAGTATGCTGAGGCAATGAAGCAAATTGAAAAAGAAGGAAGAGGCGTACTGCTTTATATGCGCCAGGAAGGAAGAGGCATTGGCCTTATTAATAAAATTAGAGCTTATGCTTTTCAGGATCAAGGAATGGATACAGTTGAAGCCAACTTGGCACTAGGCTTTCCAGATGACATGAGAGATTATGGCATAGGGGCACAAATACTTGCTGATTTGGGGATCAAAAAGGTCAAACTAATGACTAATAATCCTAAAAAGATAAAAGGACTTTCAGGATATGGCATAGAAATCACAGATAGGGTACCAATACAAATGAACCACAATGAAAGAAATGAATATTACTTAAAAACCAAAAAAAGAAAACTTGGGCATATGCTTAATTTTAAGGAGGAACAATAAATGCGGACAATTGAAGGGAATTTAATAGCTAAAGGATTAAAGTTTGGTATCATTGCTGGAAGGTTTAATGAATTTATAGGATCTAAGCTGATATCAGGAGCGGTTGATGGGCTTATAAGGCATGGCGCAGAGGAAAAGGATATAGAACTTACGTGGGTTCCGGGAGCTTTTGAAATTCCTCTGATGGCGAAAAAAATGGCTAAAAGTGCTAAGTATGATGCAGTGATCTGCCTTGGAGCTGTCATTAGAGGCTCCACCCCTCACTTTGATTATGTATCTAATGAGGTAACAAAGGGGATAGCTCATGTTTCTTTAGATACTGAAGTACCTGTAATATTTGGGGTTCTGACAACAGACACTATTGAGCAGGCTATTGAGAGAGCGGGAACAAAGGCAGGCAATAAAGGATATGATGCTGCAGTTACGGCTATTGAAATGGCAAACCTTATTAATCAATTTTAAAATGGAGTGTGCAGACTATTGATTCCATTTAACACTATAAAAACTATTTTTTTTGATTACGACGGCACCTTACACAACAGCCTGACACTTTATGCTCCAAGCTTTAGAAAAGCCTATGATTTTCTTGTAGAAGAGGGTTTAGTTCCCCAAAAAGAGTGGTCTGACGAGGAAATAAGCTATTGGCTGGGGTTTAATCCAGAAGATATGTGGGAGAGGTTCATGCCAAGTTTAAGCATAAGTCTTAGAAAAAAATGCAGTGAAATCATTGGAAATGAAATTCAAAGACGTATGCAGGAAGAAAAACCTCACTTATATGAAGGGGCGCTAGAAGTCCTTGAATACCTTAAAGACAGAGGATATCATCTTATCTTTATTAGTAATTGCAAAATGTATTATAAAGAATGTCATAATAAGGCCTTCGATTTAGATAGATATTTTGAGAGGCTTATTTCGTCAGATGAGTATGACTTTATCCCTAAACACGAGATTCTAAGATTGATTAAAGTTGAATATCCAGAGGATATGGTTATTGTAGGAGACCGAAAACAGGATATAGAAGCTGGGAAGAAAAATGACATCTATACAATAGGCTGCAGCTATGGATTTGCAACATCTGGGGAACTAAGAGATGCTGATATGCTTATCAAGGATATTAGAGATTTACCTCAATACCTATAATAGTTTTTCATAAGAAAGGGTTTATAGAGAAACCGCTATAAAACTTAAGATATTCATTTGTGTAGAGTGGCTTTTCAAAATGATTTCACAGTAGACAAGCTTATAAATAAATTGATTTTTAAACTATGAAAGCTCTATTATAACAACATAGAGGCAGAGGGATTAATTATAAATAGATTAATCATTCCGCCTCTATGTTGTTACTAAGTTTTATATTTATGTAGAAGCTCAGTACGCATAAGTTGTATTTCTTCATTATCATAAGGTTTTACCGTTCCAGGTTTATTGATGAAGTCTCCATTTCTAGTCTCAAGAAAACGTTTCACTCCTTTAGGATTAAGCCAATAGTAAATCCCCCAATCTTCAAAGCTCCATTCCTGTTCAAACGGATTGATTTCGTAATCCACGTACCATATTTTGCTTCCGTCAAAGATAAAGTTGGCTGGGAAATAGTCGAGGTTATATCCGGCAGATTTAATAGCACTTGAAAGATTAAAGATACACTCAAACATAGGAGGGGTTACCTTGTTTTCTGCTATTTGATCCATCATATTTTCCCCTTTAATAAATGTTTTAACTAATATTTGTTTTTCGGTATCGAACCCAATGAGAGGGGCTACAGAGATACCAAGATCACTTAAAAGTCTATAGCATTTAAGCTCAAAATCTAATACCTCTTCAAGCGGGATCGAGACAATCATTGGATCAAACGTTTCATACTGATAATGCTTAACGGCATAAGATATACCTTCTCCTTCATAAAGATAAACTTTGCCGGATTTACCTTGACCTATTTGCTTGATCCTTTTGAGGGTGACGCCATTAATACAAATTAAATCTTCATTATATAATTCAATGTGCTGAATAATTTTTTTCATCATATAGATTATTTCCTTCTCCTTCGTAGGGCTAATATAAAAATATAAGAGAATATCAGCCTGTTAATCTAATCTGACCACATGTAATAATAAAGCAGTCTGATAGTTTCAACTAATATAACACTTTTAAGACTACTAATCAAGAAGAGTGTTACGCTATTTCAAATAAAGCAATTTGTATAAAATATACTGTGCAGTGTAGCAAGGAGGAGTGCATAAGGAAAAAGAAATTATAGCAGATAGTAGGCAGAAAAAATGCAGTTTAAGCTTTTTGCATCAGTTTCATTCCTAACTTAGTAACGAGGGGGCTTGGCAGAAAACGAATGAGCGCAACTGTGATCATGTTTAAAAGGCCTACTACAACAATTCTTTTGCCCTTAAGAAGTGCTTTATAGCCAGCAGAGGCAACAACGCTTGGAGCAAGCAGCCGACCGCTGAAGAGTTTTATATTTTCTATATTAGACTTTATGGCAAATTGAGATTTGGTTGCTCCTGGGCAAAGAGTTGTAATGGTAACACCAGTGCCCTTAAGCTCTTCGGCTATTCCTTCTGATAGATATAAAACAAAAGCTTTTGAAGCGCAATAAGCTGCATTCAAAGGAACTGGCTGAAATGATCCAGTTGAACCAACGTTAAGGATTTTTCCTGTACCTCTTTTAACCATATCCTTCATAAATAGTCTTGTCAGCTTTGTCAGTGCAATTAGATTAATATGGATGAGACGGAGCGTTGCATCAAGATCGACAGTATGAAAAGGTCCATACACCTGAATGCCTGCATTATTGATGAGCACATCAATTTTTATAGCATTTTTAACTGTAAAATCATATATTTCTTCAGCTGAATGAGGGAATGATAAATCTTTTGTAATGCTCCATATTTTTAGATTTGCATTTGCTCTTAGAAGAAGCATTTTAGCTGCTTCTAAATTGGATTCATTTTGAGAAATGATTACAAGGTTATAGTTTTCTTTGGCTAAAAGTTTAGCGAACTCTAGGCCGATACCACTGGAAGCTCCAGTAATGAGTGCTGTCTTATTCATAGTAATTCACCCTTTCTGATTATCGCTAAGTTATTTATAGCATACAGGGTTTTAAATACCAATGAGAATAGACGCAAAATAATTGACATTTAACGCATAGGCAAATAGGATATAAATAAAAGCAGGCAGGAAAAGAACTATGATACAAACTTTGAGTATGTCAGCGACTAAGTTGTCAGCATTTTTAAATAACTTTGATAGATGGGAGATAAATAAGGAAGACATTCTAGAAGCAGCAAATATAACAGATAACCTATTTGATTCACCGGATCATAGGATATCGGCAGAAACTGTTGATCAGATTATAAAAACAGTTGTTCATTTAACAGGAAATGAGAATATAGGTTTACATCAGGGGCAGAGTCTTCAAAAAGGATTTTCAAATATTTTAGGATATATTTTGATGAATTGCTGCTTGGTAAAAGAAGCCCTCGAAAAATACGAAAAATATGAAGCAATTATTGATCAAACAGGCAGTTTTCATTATGAAGTACAAGGCGATAGGGTTTTATTAGTAAGTAATACTAAGGAAGGTCCACTTAAAGCAAACAGACAATTTTTAGAATTTAAAATAGCAGGAACTTATACATATATTAAACTGCTTACAGGGCAAGCGCCTAAACTAAGAGAAGTACATTTTACTCATTCTATGCCAGAAGATGTTTCAGAATACGAAAAGGTTTTTGGATGCTGTATAAAATTTCAGGAGGCATACAATGCCCTTGTATTAGATAAAGATTTTTTGCAGACTAAAATTCTTGAACCGAATAAGGAGCTTCTTGATTTATTTGAGATCAAAGCTGAAAGCATGCAAAGTGAACTTACAGAGGAAGGGGTTTACTCAAAAAGGGTTAAAAAAATAATTCAAAAAAGTATGATAGGATCAGTGCCTTCGGTGCAATATGCAGCCAAGCAGCTTGGTATCAGTGTACGTACCTTGCAGCTTTATCTTGAAGAAGAAGGAAGCTCATACCGAAAGCTAGTTAGCGAAGTAAGGCAGGAGGCTGCTAAAAGGTATTTAATGAAGCAGGATCTTTCAATTGATGAGATCATCTATATTTTAGGATATAGCGAAACAAGCACATTTTATAAGGCTTTTAAAAGATGGACAGGCTATACGCCGCATAATTTTAAGAAGCTTTCGAATGTCATTAAACTAGGTTAAAAATGCCTATCTATCTTAACCATTTTAAGGTATAATTAAGATATAAAGATGGCATAATAAGTATAGCAATAGTTTTCTTAGATAAGCCATCATTTCAATAAGAGCAAATTTTGGAGATGGGGGTACGTTATCATGGAAAAAGAAAAGAAACTATATATTTTATGGGTAACAGGCAATCCGATTAGTTCTGAGAAAATGGTTTTAATGTATGCGATTAACAGCAAAATTAATAGTCTATGGGATGACGTGGAGGTTATTATTTGGGGTGCTTCAGCAAAGCTGGCAGCTGAGAATAAGCTCATACAAGATCAAATTGAAGTTGCTCTGCATCATGGGGTAAAGGTAGCTGCATGCAAAGGCTGCGTTGAACAGCTAGGAGTCAAAGATAAGCTTCAGTGGCTAGGAGTAGAGGTAAGATCTGTAGGTGAAGCGTTAACAAAAGCACTACAGGAAGGATATACAGTGTTAACCATTTAATGATTGAATTGTAGATAAATTAACAAGGAAGCCTAGTGCTTCCTTTATTTATGAATGTTTTCTGTCATCTATTTATGTATTGTATTAAAAAAAGTACAATTTTTTCTTCTGTAATATTGTATACAAGGATTTACATGATACGATATTAGGTGTAAAATTATAGAGGTAACAAATTTTAAAGTTATATTGATGCTGGTATTTGAGGGTAATTACAGGATTAATATAATTTTAACTAAGTTGTATAATATTATCTTTAAATATTATAGAAAATTAAAAGGAGAGAAAAGAAATGGCAAAAAAAATGATGACCGTAGATGGTAATACCGCTGCCGCTTATATTGCATATGCATATACAGACGTTGCGGCAATCTATCCAATCACACCATCTTCAAACATGGCAGAAGCTGTCGATGATTGGGCAGCAAAAGGCACAAAAAACATTTTTGGACAAGCTGTAAATGTAGTAGAAATGCAATCTGAAGCAGGAGCGGCTGGAACATTCCACGGTTCACTTCAAGCAGGGGCGTTAACAACAACTTTCACAGCTTCACAAGGGCTTCTTCTTATGATCCCTAACATGTACAAAACAGCTGGAGAATTACTTCCAGGGGTATTCCACGTAAGTGCCCGTGCTATTGCAGCTCAAGCACTTAACATCTTTGGTGATCACCAAGACGTTATGGCTACAAGACAAACAGGATGTGCAATGCTTGCTACAGGTTCTGTACAAGAAGTTATGGACCTTGCTCCGGTAGCGCATCTTTCAGCTATTAAAGGAAGAGTGCCTTTTGTACACTTCTTTGATGGATTCAGAACTTCTCATGAAATCCAAAAAGTTGAAGCGTTTGATTATGAAGATTTAGCTAAGCTTGTTGATTACGATGCACTTCAAGAATTTAGAAATAGATCTTTATCACCAAACCACCCAGTGACTCGTGGTACAGCACAAAACCCAGATATCTATTTCCAAACAAGAGAAGCTTCAAATAAATTCTACAACAACCTTGTACCTATTGTAGAAGAATACATGAATAAAATGAATGAACTTACTGGCAGACAATATGGTTTATTCAACTACTATGGAGCGCCAGATGCAGAATATGTAGTCGTAGCTATGGGTTCTGTAACAGAAACAATTGAAGAAACAATTGATGAACTTAATGCAAAAGGCGCAAAATATGGTCTTGTAAAAGTTCATTTATTTAGACCATTCTCTATCGAACATTTCTTAAAAGCTATTCCATCAACAGCTAAGAGAGTATGTGTACTTGACAGAACAAAAGAGCCTGGTTCAATTGGTGAGCCTTTATACTTAGATGTGCGTTCAGTATTCTATAACAAAGAAAATGCACCATTAATTATCGGCGGACGTTTTGGTCTTGGTTCAAAAGATACAACACCAACAACAATTAAAGCAGTATTTGATAACCTTTCAAGTGAAAATCCAAAAGATCAATTCACAGTAGGTATCGAAGACGACGTAACATTTACATCTCTTCCAATGAGTGATTCACTTAAAGTTTCTCAAGAAGGTACTGTAAGATGTAAATTCTGGGGTCTTGGATCAGATGGTACTGTTGGGGCGAACAAACAAGCTATCAAAATTATTGGTGACCATACAGATATGTATGCACAAGCTTACTTTGCATATGACTCTAAAAAATCTGGCGGGGTTACTATTTCTCACTTAAGATTCGGTAAAACACCAATTCGTTCAACTTATCTTATTGATGAAGCAGATTATATTGCATGTCATAATCAGTCTTATGTTTATCAATATGATTTATTAAAAGGACTTAAAAAAGGTGGTACATTTGTACTTAACTGCATCTGGGATGCCGCTGATCTTGAACAACATTTACCAGCAAGAATGAAACAATACATTGCTAAAAATGATATTCAGTTCTATACAGTTAATGCAACTAAAATTGCTGAAGAAATCGGGCTTGGCAATAGAATTAACATGATTATGCAAGCTGCATTCTTCAAACTTGCAAACATTATTCCAATCGAAGAAGCTGTTCAATATCTTAAAAAGGCTGTTGTTAAAGCATACGGCAATAAAGGTGAGAAAGTTGTTAACATGAACTATGCAGCAATCGACAGCGGTGTAGATTCATTTGTTAAAGTAACAGTACCTGAATCTTGGACTAATGCTGAAGATACAAAAGCAGATAACACTAATGAACCAGAATTCATTACAAATATCTTAAGACCAATGAATGCTCAAGAAGGAGATATCCTTCCTGTAAGTGCATTTAACGATATTGAAGATGGTACATTCCCATGTGGAACATCTGCTTATGAAAAACGTGGTATTGCAATCAACGTACCAGAGTGGATACCAGAAAACTGTATTCAATGTAATCAATGTTCTTATGTATGTCCACATGCAACAATTAGACCATTCCTCTTAACAGAAGAAGAAGTTAAAAATGCACCAGAAGGCTTTGTAACTAAAAAAGCTGTTGGTAAAGGCTTAGAAGGCTTAGCATATAAGATCCAAGTAGCTCCAATGGATTGTACAGGCTGTGGAAACTGTGCAGATATCTGTCCATCTAAACAAAAAGCACTTGTTATGAAACCAATTGACTCACAAACAGAAAAAGAAGTTCCAAACTGGGCATATGCAGCTGCTAAAGTTTCACCAAAAGAAGATTTAGTATCACCTTTAACAGTTAAAGGCAGTCAGTTTAAACAACCACTTATCGAGTTCTCAGGAGCTTGTGCGGGCTGTGGAGAAACACCATATATCAAACTTGTTACACAACTATTTGGTGATCGTATGATGATTGCTAATGCAACAGGATGTTCTTCAATTTGGGGTGCTTCTGCACCAGCAACACCATACACAGTTAACTGTAAAGGACAAGGACCATCATGGGCTAACTCTTTATTTGAAGACAATGCAGAATATGGATTTGGTATGCACTTAGGTGTTAAACAAATGAGAAAGAAAATCCAAGCAGTAATGGAACAACTTTCATCTATGAATATTGATGCTGAAGTTAAAAATGTATTTGCAGAATGGATAGATACTATGAACCTTGGAGAAGCTTCAAAAGCTGCTTCAGCGAAAGTAATGGATGTTCTTGCAAATAATAATATTACTGATAATGCAGCTAAAGCATTACTTAAAGAAATTGAAGACAGAAAAGATTACCTTGTTAAAAGATCTGTATGGATGGTCGGAGGAGACGGTTGGGCATATGATATCGGCTACGGCGGACTTGACCATGTACTCGCATCTGGGGAAGATGTAAATGTACTTGTATTTGATACAGAAATTTACTCTAATACAGGTGGACAATCTTCTAAAGCAACACCAGCAGCGGCTATTGCTAAGTTTGCAGCTTCAGGTAAAAAATCACGTAAAAAAGACCTTGGTATGATGATGATGTCATATGGTAATGTCTATGTTACACAAGTTGCTCTTGGAGCAGACAAAAACCAACTTAT
>CALJNR010000068.1 GCA_937981575.1 uncultured Clostridia bacterium
TAAAGTTTTGCTTTATGTTACTATCAGGCCCTACTAATGCTACTATGGATAACTCTGGTATGTCTATTTTCATCGTATAAAACACTCCCTGCTCATTAAGTTCTACTTTATAATGTTCCTCCAGAGGGAAGCGTTTTATACTTATTTTATTATCTGTATCTCCACGGCTTATGACTTTTTTCTCAAATCAAACAACCTTTTATATCCGCGAACCCTACTTTTCAAATTCTGTTGTGAGGGCTTCATTCTCCAAATGTTTCAAGCTTCTTCTGCTTTACTGTTAATTCATCTGCGCTGTTCTTACAACTCCTAAAATAGACCCCTATCTTTTTTTATAATAACTCTTATACCAAAAGTAATAAGTGCTGCTCCCACAATAATATTTAATAATTTTATCATATCCGGGTTAAGGAAAGCATTTAAAAAACTACCTAAAACGGCTGCTGCTGTCAAAAAGATCAGCGTTGCAAGAACCGCTCCAAGGCCAAATAAATGTATGTCTTTTTGCCTCATCTCTCCTTCTGTAAGCTTAGCCGAAAATACCCCTGCCCAGAAAAGGATCGTTAACGGATTAGATAATGTCAGCAAAAGTACCTTTACAAATATGCTGTTCGTGCTTTGACCGAAACTAAAACTTAATCCGCCCAAAAGATTGACCCCAAACGCGCTGGCAATAGTACTTACTCCAAAAACAACAAGTACAATCATCCCCAAATATTTAATCATCTGTTTTATCCTTTTAGATTTGCCAATTGCTGCCCCGAGTCCCAAAAGTGCTGCTAATATGTATACGCCGTCAATAAGTACAACGCCCACAACCCCCGACATGGCAGGCCAAAAACCTAAAGCTGCCGCTGTCTGAATGATAAACAGGCATACAGGGCCTACTGCTATCTGCAAAAGCATCCCAAAACGAAACCCTTTATAAACCATATGCACGTCTCCTATCTATTTATCGTTTCTTTTAAAGTAGACAATACAATAAATGTACTAGACTTCTGCACACCCTTTATCCCTTTAAGCTTAGTGGATAAAAAGTCCTCAAGCTCACCAGTGCCGGTTGCCAGTACTTTTAACATATAATCATATTCCCCTGCCATATGATGGCATTCAAGAACTTCTTTAAAATGAATAACCTTTTCTCTAAAATTTTTTACATGAACAGTATCCTCAATATTAACAAAAACCATTGCCATCAGCCCATAGCCCATTTTTTCTCTATTCACCTTAATTGTATAGTGCTCAATGATATGGCCGTCCTCCAGCTTCTTGATCCGCTCAGAAACTGCCGGTACTGAAAGTCTGACTTTTTTGCTAATCTCAGAAACCGTAGCTCTCCCATTTTCTTTCATTACGTTAAGTATCATTTGATCTATATCATCCATCTATATTCCCCCTGCAACTTTTTAAGCTATTATAGTGATTTTCTTTCCCTTTGTAAACATACCACCTTAAAATCCATATTATTTTAAGAAATATTCATATAAACTTAAATTATTTTTCCGGCTTATTTTATTAGTTTTATATAGGTCAAAAAAATACCCTAATGAATAGAATCTCTTAGCTATCTATCCACTGGGTATTTTCTAATATTACGCTAGACATAGGGTTATTCGTATCAACTCAAAAGCACTGCTTCCTGCCATATAAATTGCCACTTAAGTCTTGATAGCCAATAGGTTAAGTGATACACTGATCCTTCAGCTTTTGACTGCAATAATATTGAGCCATAATTCATCCACACGCTCTGGCCTGACGTCTTTAGTTATCCACATTTTTTCTAGAGTAAACCCCAAGGGCGTGAATAACTCTTTTGCTTTGTTTTCCGTAAGGTCATGAAAGAATCTGCCGTTTCTCTCGCCTTCAAATGCTCCATATTTAAACCCCGCATAAAGGACGCCCGTTGGCTTTAATGCCTTTTTAAGCCTTTGCAGCACATCTGTAAGCTCCTCGCTTGGAACATGCAAAAGAGAGGCGCTGGCCCAGATCCCGTCAAAAACATCTTCAAAGGTCATCTCCTGAAATCTCATATGCAGCACCTCCTGCCCGATATGTTCTTGGGCAAGGCTGCAAAGCTTTTGAGATGCATCAAACGCAGTTACCTTGTATCCTAAATTTATAAAATTTAAGCTGTCTCTCCCGGACCCACAACCCGCATCTAGGATATGTGCGCTTTTTGTCAGCTTCTCCAAAAAAGGTTTGTAGTGCGCTCCCATATCAGCATAAACTGTAGCTTCAAAAAAGTCTTTGGCGTGATCCTCATAATAACTGTTCATATTGCCCCCCGATTAACTTCCTCCAAAAATATTCCCTGTAGTTCCTTCTATCTATTATAAAAGGAACTACGGGGAATAACAACCTTCATAGCTTAGGCGTCAAGCTAAAAATACCTGATTGCTGCTTCTTGGCCTGCATCTATTTCATGTGCTTCTATATCACTAAGCCCTTCAATAATCTCCGAAATAATATCAATTCTTTTAAAAGGCATAATGACATAATACCCATCAACATACGGATAAATAGCCCCCGCAATGCTCTTTGAAATCTGAACTGCAAGCCTTGCTGCTGCTTCTTTTGAAATATCTTTATAAAGCGCCATGATCTTTTCGGAAACATTGATCCCTGCAATTTCATTGTTCATAAAACAAGCATTTTTGTAGCTTACAACTGGAATGATGCCTCCTAATATTTTCGCTGGCAGCTCTTCTTTTGCACGTTTTAGATTTTCAAAAGCCTCCTGTGTTAAAATAGGCTGCGTCAAAAACGTTGTAACGCCGTTTTCTATTTTCTTTTTGGCATGTCTTAGCTGCGCATTAAAATTTCTTGCATTTAAGTTAAGTGCTCCGCAAATGTTAAAAGGTGATGAAAAAGTCGTTTCATTCAGACTCGTAATATAATTGGCCAAAACCCCTGAGTTAAACTGAAACATTCCCTTGATTTCATCACGCTGCGGCTGGGGAATAGGATCGCCGGTTACGACCAAAACATTATTAACACCCTCAATATTTAAGCCTAAAAGCAGGGCCTTGGTGGCATTAATATTTCTGTCTCTGCAAGTCATATGCGGTATCGTCGTAATGTCCAATTCTCTTTTTAACTTACAGGCCAGCAGGCTGCTGTCTACCCTTGCTCTTGCAATCGGGCAGTCTGCAATTGTAATTGCATCAACCCCCTGCTCCTTAAGTGTTTTTGCGCTTTCCATAAAAAAGTCTATTTCTGTATTCACCGGTGGATCTAATTCTACCGCTATAATCTTCTTTCCTGCATCTATCTTTTCCAGCAGGATATTTTTCGCCCCAGCAAACTTCACCTGGTGCCTTATGCTTTGTTCTTCAGCGTCCACAAGATAGGATGTAAGGCTTTGAAGCTTATTTTTTATTTCTCTAATATATTCAGGAGTTGTCCCGCAGCATCCCCCAACAAAGGCTACGCCCCTTTTTACCATCTCCAGAATCTGCGTTGCAAAATACGCCTTGGTGTTATCATAAAAAACACGATTATTAATCATAGTCGGATAACCGGAATTCGGCATAATCGAAAGTGCTTTATCTTTGGCCTTAAGCGTCTTGATATATTCCAGCAGATGAGAAGGACCAGAAAAACAGTTAAAGCCCACTGCATCTATCAAACTGCTCGCGGACATCTTTTCAGCAAGCCTTTCGCCTGATATTCCAAGTCTTGTAAAGCCCTCCGGCGAAACAGCAAAGCTGGTTAAAATAAATGCATCTGGACTTTTATGCTTGATATATTCTGCAAGCTCAATTAAGACTGCTTCTTCACTAAACGTCTCAAAAATAAAGTGTTTTGCTCCAAGCTCAAGAAATACATCAACTACTTTTTGATAGTCATCAAATTGGTCTCCTTCTTCAAATCGCGGGATCGGACCAATATCTGCAAACACTAAAACGTCCGTTCCAGCGGCAGCCTCCTGGGCAATGTGCCAGCCTGCCCGAATAACTGCTTTAACTTTATTAAAGTCAGCTTCAAGACAAACTTTATTCGCCCCAAACGTATTGGTCTTAATAGCATGACACCCTGCATCAATATAAGCTTTATGTATGTTTAATATAGTATGTGGATCCTCAAGGTTTGCAACTTCACATTTCGACAAAGGCTTAAGGGCGATACTTGCATAGTAAGTCCCCATAGCGCCGTCAAATATGAAAGGTTTTTGTTTAAGTTTCATATATTTTCTCCTAGTATCGCCTTCAGCTGATTTTAAGATTTATAAAATACAAGCAGATTCCTTTATACATCTTAATTATCCTATCATACCAAATAACCATCTTTATAGAGTAACACAAAAAAACTATTGCTTGTTATAGTTAAATCCTATAACAAGCAATTTTATCTTCGTTACTATCATTTAAAGAGGTGAAAGCTATACAGAGAAACAACTTATAAGCTTAAGCTTTTCGTGTATGCAACATTGTTTCTCACAATGATTTCACATCACATACCATCATGAATAGCTCAAATTTAAAGATGTGAAATCTATAGGCTGCAGACAATCCGTTTAAGGGCGTCAATATAATGCATCGCCAGCTGGCTTAAAGTAATGCTTTTATGAGAAATCCAACCTACCGTAATCGTATCATCAACGTCCAGCGGAATAGCGATAATGTTTTCTCCATTTAAATCCGCACTGATAATACCTGTAGAAATAGTATAGCCATTAACGCCAATTAAAAGGTTAAAAAGCGTAGCCCGATCACTGACTTTAATACTTTTTTTGTGAGAATACGTACTTAATATTTCCTCTGAAAAGTAAAAAGAATTGTACTCTCCTTGTTCAAAAGATAAATACGGATAAGGGTCTAGGTCTTGAAGCGCAATTTTTTTCTTTGATGAAAGCGGATTTTTGGAACTGATAAAAACATGTGGCAAAGCCGTAAAAAGTTCTTCAAACTTTAAGTTGTTTTCTTTAAAGAGTTTCTTTAACACCTTAGCGTTAAATGCGTTGATATATAAAATACCTATCTCACTTCTAAGGTTTTTGACATCATCGATAATTTCAAAGGTTCTAGTTTCCCTTAAGTTAAAGTCATATTCATCTACTCCATATATTTTGATAAGGTCAACAAAAGCATTAACTGCAAAAGCATAATGCTGAGTAGAGACCGAAAAGTGCTGCCTTGAAGGTTTAGCATCAAAATACCTTTTTTCTAAAAGCTCTGTCTGCTCTATAATCTGCCTCGCATAGCCTAAAAACTCTGAGCCGGAAGCTGTAACACTAACCCCTCTGTTTGTCCGCTCAAAGATCGTAATGCCAAGCTCTGCCTCCAGTTCTCTAATGGCACTTGAAAGGCTTGGCTGAGTGATAAATAGGTTTTTGGCAGCAATATTTATTGAGCCACAATTTGCTATTTGAATGGCATATTTCAACTGCTGCAGTGTCATTTTTATCCTCCTCTTTTTTGAACGCACTCATTTTTATCCACACCTTCTCAGTCTGGCATTTTAATTATCCACATTTTTGCTTCTTTTAAACACAAGCCTATGCATAACTTTCGCATCCCTCTTTTAGAAGCTGCTGTTTTCTGTCATACTGCACAGGTCACTGACAAACTCACAGGCCGCCTCTTTTTTAGTTGCCCAAGATGCTACCAGGCGGATAGCCTTTGTTGATTCATCAACCTTTTCCCAAATATGAAAATCATACTTCTCCTGCAATTTATCAATTAAATCATTTGGAAAGATCGGAAAAACCTGATTCGTTGATGAATAAGCCAAAAAGGAATACCCTGCTTTTTCAATACCTTGCTGCAAAATATCTGCCACCTTATTGGCATGTTCAGCCAGCTCAAAATAAAGATCATCTTTAAACAATTCCTCAAACTGTATACCAAGGACCCTGCCTTTTGCAAGTAGCGCACCCTTTTGCTTGATATGAAATCTAAAGTCTTCTTTAAGAGATGCCTTACCAATCACAAGCGCTTCTCCCATCAGCGCACCGTTTTTAGTTCCCCCGATATAAAAGGCATCTGTAAGCTCTCCAAGATCACTTAGGGTTATATCATTTTCCATTGAACAAAGGGCTGATCCAAGCCTTGCCCCATCCAGAAATAAAAGCAGATTGTTTGCTCTGCAAAACTGGCTCAGCGCCCAAAGCTCAGCCTTTTTATAAATAGAACCTACCTCTGTAGAATTTGAAATATAGACAAGCTTAGGCTTTACCATATGCTCATCTGTATGCATTTCTAATGCCTTTTGAATATCTTCTATTCCAAGCTTGCCATCTGGCACCTCCATAGCAATCACCTTGTGCCCAGTCGCTTCAATAGCCCCCGTCTCATGGGTAAAAATATGTCCAGTCGTTGCAGCAATTGCTGCCTCATGAGGCCTTAGAAAAGCAGAGATAGCAGTAAGATTAGTCTGCGTTCCTCCTACAAAAAAATGTATATCTATATCTTCTCTTCCGATTTTCTCTTTTAACAGTGCTTTCGCCCTTTGGGAATACGTATCTTCTCCATAGCCCTCTGTCTGCTCCAGATTTGATGCTGCTAAGGCATTTATAATTCTGGGGTGTGCCCCTTCGCTGTAATCATTCTTAAAACTGTACATTTCGATAGCCTCCACATGTGTTATATCCTCATATTATAACATATTT
>CALJNR010000069.1 GCA_937981575.1 uncultured Clostridia bacterium
GGTGATACAAATAAAGAGCCATTTTTTGCTACTGGTAATGCTTGAGAAGGAGAAAAAACTAAAGTTACATTTGTTCTAACGCCCATATCCTCGAGTTTTCTAGCAGCCGTTAACCCTTGCAGATTACAAGGAATTTTAATAACAAAGTAAGGCGCTATTTTAGCTATCTTAAGGGCTTCTTCTATCATATCATTTGCATGATCTAAATGAGGATTTATTTCTACAGATACCGGAAAGTCCTCCCAATTTTTAAAGCCCTTTTCCTTTGCCCAATTAGCTATCTCTTGAATAACTACTAAGAAAGGCTTCCCGCTCGCCTCAATGTGTTTCGGGTTTGTTGTGATACCATCAATTTTAAAAGTATCATACGCAAGTTTAATCTCCTCAATTTTAGCACTGTCTAAAAAATATTTCATAATAATTCCTCCTCTTATTTTTTATAATAAATTTGCACCAAAAAAATCTTTGGTAGCTAAAGCTATACTTCCGATGTAATCTTCTTTCTTTGTCAAAGAACTCTTTTCAAAGATCATATGATGATATTTACCTATAAAGAGGTTAAATTTTTCAATGAATTTCTCTCTGAGTATAGTATTTTCAAATAAGTAACCACATAAAATAATCTTTTCTGGTAAAATATTCTTTGTCGCATTATAAGTTACGTAAGCCAAACTTTCCACAAGATAATTTAAATATTTTGCAATAGATTTATCTTCTGAAAGTAAGCAAGCAATGGTGTTTTCTCTTGTTATTTCTTCATCATACTGTTGCAAAAGATCATAGAGCTGAGGTGTTTTTTTAGCATCAATAAGTTCTGTTAAACTTTGTCTGATATGCTTTGTTGATGCTATGGTCTCTAGACAGCCTTTTTGCCCACATCTACAGACTAAACCCTCTTTTTCTAAAATATTATGACCTATTTCTGTAGCTACCCATTCATGTGACTTGTAGATATCACCATTTAAAACAGCAACTGAACCAACCCCAGGCCCCCACTTAAGGAATAATGCACTAGAAGCTTCATCGATATTGCCATAGAGTCTTTCTGCAATTGCAAAAGCACATACATTACTTTCAACGTAAACCGGCAGTTGTATTTCACTTTCAAGTATCTGCTTAACATGTACAGGTTCATCCCATATATCAAGAGCTTTTAAGCTGATACCCTCTTCGTGATTAACAGGACCTAGCACAGTAACCCCTATCGCTAAAATTTCATCTTTGAAAATGTTATTTTCCCACATGAATTTTATAACTCTTACACTTACATTCTTTAAAAACTCATTGGCTGTTATCGTTATATCGGTACTAAACTTTTGTTTGCTAATAACCTGACCATTTAAGTCACCTATCGTTAAGGTTGTTTGTTTTACAGAAATATCAATACCAATGACATATTTAAAGCGATAATTAATTTCCATCATAACTTTCTTACGCCCTACTTGGAAATCTCCAGTTCGTTCACCTGTATACTGAATAATCTGACGTTCTAACATTTCATTGCATATAAGCGACACCGCACCTTGTGTGAGTCCCAGGTCATCTGCAATATCTTTCCTAGACATCTTTCCAACTCTATGCAAACGTTCCAAAATAGCCTTGCGATTAGCTATTTTTACATCACCCATATTTATCCCTTGTTTCTTATTATTGCTCACCTTTTGACCTCCATACCGAATGTCTTTTTTCCATTGTATCAAAAAGGCTGTTCTTCGCGCAAATAATACTTGAAAATATTTTTCACTAAGTACTTACTTACCTAAATTCAGGTACATCCGTTTAATATCATCTCGTGACATTTCAACAGGGTTATTAAGCATATTTGGATGCATGCTTCCTTCTACAAGTGCGTCCAATGTTCCTAGCTCAATCTCTGCTTCTTCTAGCGTAGTTTTCATTCCCATAGTGCGCTTCATTTCAAGCACTTTATCTGCCATGCTATAAGCATCTTCAAATCCACACTTCCTAGCAAGTTCGTGTACACGCCCACCTTCTGCCTCTGCATTAATTCTTATAAAAGCATCTAAAGTAAAGGCACAAGCTTCACCATGTGGTATATGATAAATATTTGTAAGTGGAAATGAACAAGCATGAGACCCTGTTGTTTTAGGCTGCCAAAAAGCCATGCCAGCTATAACAGATGCTTCACACAACTTTGTCCTAGCTTCTAAATCATCTATTTTTTCATAAAGTCTTGGTAAATATTTAAAAACTAAATCCGCTGCATAAATAGCTAATGCATCACAAACTGGTTGATGATTTTTACTCCAATAACCTTCTAATGCATGTGATAGGACGTCAAGTCCTGTACACGCTGTAACATAAGGCGGAACTGTTAATGTAACAACAGGATCAATAATAGCCATCTTAGGGAAGAATAACGGCGAAGCAAGGGGTGCTTTAAAGCTCTTCTTAGTATCTGTGAGTACAGAAATGCACGTTACTTCACTTCCCGTCCCAGCCGTAGTCGGGATAGCAACAATTGGGATACCCTCGCTTGGTAATTTTTCCCCACCACTATGAAACGCTCTTGTATCCTTGTCTGATAAAGCCACTACTGCTGCCGCTTTAGCACAATCGAGTGCCGAACCACCTCCAAGTGCCACCACAAACTCATAGCCCTTTTCTCTAATTATTTGTGCACATTCATCTACTTCTTCAACAGTAGGATTTGGTGTAACATGGTCAAAACACGCCTTTATACATCCTTTTGAGTCATTTATTATTTGAGCTGCTAATCCACTTTGTACAAACCAAGGGTCACTTACCAAAAGGCCATTTTGATAACCTTTTTCTTGTAGTATTTGTGCAATTTCCGCTAGTTTATTCACGCCAAATACAACCTCTACAGGCTGTTTATATAGCCATTCCATCGCTGACACATCCTCTCTTTGCCTACGCCTTATAGATCTCATCCTCAATTTCTTTTACTTTTTGTACAGCATTTTCTAAAAACGCTTGTCTCCATGGCTCAAGCCCTTCTGTGAATGCAGTATCCAAAAAAGCATCTACCATTTCAAAAGCCATCATATCACTTACAATCCAACCACCCATAGTTAAAATATTTGCATTATTAATCGCGCGGCACTTTTTAGCAGCATAAACACTTTCTACAACAGCTGCATAAACACCTTGATACTTATTAGCAACTACAGCCATCCCCATACCTGTTCCACAAATCAAAATACCTCTTTCACAGGTGCCACTTTGTATTTTTTTTGCACCTATAGGTGCTACTTCAAAAAAGGGCTTAGGCTCGTCAATATTTGTTGTTCCTATATCTTCTATTTCATATCCCTTTTCTAATAAATAACCTTTAATAGCTTCTTTTAATATAAATCCTGACTTATCTGATCCAAGAAACAGTTTCATGACTTATCCTCCTATTTTTTTCTTTTAATAACTGTATGTGTTGCTTCTATAATATTGTGTGCTTCAAGACCAAATCTTTTTGATAGATAATCCATCATTCCTACTTCACCAAATACATCTTGAATGCCCACCATTTCTACTGGTGCCACGCAACTCTTCGCTAATACTTCGCACACTGCAGATCCTAATCCACCTATTACATTATGATTTTCAGCAGTAACTACAGCTCTTGTTTTTTGTACTGATTTTATAATAGCTTGGGCATCAATTGGCTTAATAGTATGTATATTAATAACCTCAGCATCAATCCCTTGTTCTTGAAGCTCTCTCGCAGCTTCCATCGCTTCATGCACCATAATGCCTGATGCAAAAATCGAGACATCTTTTCATTCTTTTAGAACATGGGCTTTTGTAAGCTCAAATTCATCCTCTTCTTTAAAAACTGGATTTGCAACCAAACGGAATAGTCTCATGTAGACCGGTCCTTCATGGTTTATAATCTGTGGTAAGGCTTTTTTGAGTTGTACAGCATCTACAGGTTCGAATATCATTAAATCAGGTATACTTCTAAGAACACCTATATCCTCCACACTCATGTGTGTGCCACCATTTAACTGTGCTGAAATCCCAGGGTCAAGACCTACTATCTTTACATTGCGCTTAGCATAAGAGATAGAAATGGCTACTTGATCACAGATTCGTCTTGTTGCAAACGGCGTAAAAGTATTAATGATCGGAGTAAACCCATAAGCTGCAAGCCCAGCTGCCATCGATGCCATGTTTTGCTCAGCTACACCTACATTTAACACTCTATCTTTAAATTGCTTACTAAGTTCTGTAAGGCCACATGCTTTAGCTAAATCCGCATTAATGACG
>CALJNR010000070.1 GCA_937981575.1 uncultured Clostridia bacterium
TGGAGGCTCATGGTCAAGGGAACCGTGGAATAAATGTGGAAGATTTAAATAAAATATGCCTGCAAGCCACACAAAAATTCCCCACCTTGGGGTGAGAAAAAATCTTTGCAAAACTGAGGAATTTTCTCTTGCAAAAAACAAGCCCAGCAAAAGAGACAGCCTATTAACGATGAGGGAGGTAAATATTTAATAGGCTGCCTCTTTTTTCTAAATAACGATTTAATTAGAAATGTCACTAAAAGTTACTCTAATGGTTCATATATCTTTTTTATATACTGACTATCTTATCTGAAAAACTCATATTCTTAAATAGATGTTGTTGCACTTTAAGTACAATATATTTCAAAGTATTTGTTCTACAAGCCAAAAAATTTTATCAATATTTTACCCATACTTTTTACTAAAAATCAATATCCTCTACTACAGATCAAATATCCCTGACTTTTAGTAGCTTAAACCCTTTAACTACTGCATTTCTGGAGACTTTTTTTATTTATAGAATATTTTGTCATAATGATTAACTATGTTATAAATATGTGTTCTGTATACATGACAAAACCTATAGATTTAGTAAAATTATAGTTAAAAAAATTTTAGTTTTATGATATTATTATATACATAAAATAATTCCGACCTCTACAGTATTATTATAACAAGGAGATGACTTCTTATGCTAAATGAAGCTACTAAGACTGTTGTAATTTACAATTCAAAGTATGGAAGTACTAGGCAGTTTGCCACATGGATTGCGGAGGAAATATCTGCAGATCTTTTCTCAGATACTGACATTACAATAAGTGACTTACATAAATATTCTACTATAGTATTTGGCGGTTCTTTACATGCAGTAGGTATTAAAGGGATTAAACTTATAACTAAAAACTTCGAAATTCTAAAAAACAAAAAAATAATTATATTTGCAGTTGGATGCTCTCCTGGAAGGCCAGAAGCACTTACAAAAGTCTTTAACCATAATTTTGGTAAGCTTTCTAACAAAGATTTGATACACTTCTTTTACTTAAGAGGCTCTTTTAATTTTACGAATTTAACCGCTTCTGATAAGTTGCTTATGAATGCGTTAAAAGCAAAGATAAAATTAAAAAAAGATGATGAAGTGGATGAAGACTCAAAAAACTTACTCGCTTGTTATGACCGTCCTGTTGATTGGACAGATCCAAAAGCTATTATTCCTATTATTGAGTGCATAAAAAAATAATGTAATATCTTTCTTTTTGTTGCTTTTAATGTAGTCCATATGCTGTTTTCTTTAAAATAATAAAAGAATCTATTAAAATCCATAACTATGCTATAGACATTTTCGTTGTTAATATTGATTGACTCAAGAGAGAGGGGTACTTATGAAACTTATTAATGTTGATTCTTTATCCGGGGGCGAAGTCTTGGCACAAGACATTGTATGTGAAGACGGCACTATGCTTCTTAAAAGATCTACCAGGCTTAGACAAGCTTTTAAGGACAAGTTATTAGAAAGAAATATTTATAAAGTTTTTGTAACTGATAATGCAGTTGATCCCGAAAAACCTAATCCTATTATTTCTAAAGAAACCAGAAACTTAATCTGTGAAGAGTTAAAAAAACAATTTATACTCGTAAAAGATAAAATAGCTGTTGACCCAGAAGTAATGAATGAAATCGCTTCCATTCTTCTTGATCAGATTCCTGAGTCCCAAGCTGCTTATGACATAAAGGATATTCATGTAAACGATATGTGTACTTATGAGCACAGCATATCTGTAGCTGTCTTAAGCGCTCTGGTATCAAGAAAACTAAATCTCCCGCCTGATCTTGTTCACCAAGTAACTATAGGCGCGTTGCTTCATGATGTAGGTAAAATCATTATTCCAAATGATATACTTAACAAACCAAGCAAATTATCAAATCCTGAATATGAAATCATAAAAACTCATACAACCTTAGGGTATCAAATGATTAAGGAACATACAGGACTTAATCCTATATCTAAATTAATTGTCCTTTGTCATCATGAGCGTGAGGATGGTTCTGGGTATCCATTAAATAAATCCGATGATCTGCATATTGCAGCAAAAGTGGTTGCAGCATGTGATATTTTGGATGCACTGATTACCGATAGACCTTATAGAGCTGCAATGCCATTAAATCAGGCCTTGCTCATACTTAGAGGCGAAAAAATTGCACGGGATGTTAGAAAATCTATTGAGGACCTCCTTGAATTCCACCCTATTGACAGCATTGTGCTACTTAACACCGGTGATATTGCTACTGTGGAATCTAACCATTCAAATAATTTAAGGTGTCCTAAAGTACGAACTATATATAACCTAAAGGACAATCAATATGT
Organism: uncultured Clostridia bacterium; assembly: GCA_937981575.1. Classification (GTDB taxonomy): domain Bacteria; phylum Bacillota; class Clostridia; order Lachnospirales; family Cellulosilyticaceae; genus FMMP01. Next base: position 2,342 of record CALJNR010000070.1, read on the forward strand.
ATCTAAGAAAATAGACTTATCTAAATCTACTGATATATGTATTACTAAAAAGCTAGATCTTAATGAAACCCTTAATAAAATTATTAAAAGTCAGCCTTTGGTATTTTAATTAACTTTATTATAAACCTAAGCTTATTGTATTCCTTTAATTTTTATCTCTAAATTCTACTAACTTATATCTAAATGTTGTATAATAATAAATACATATTCTGTGAAGCTATTTAAATGGAGGGACCTTATGAAGTTTACTACTGTCAGCTCATTATCTGGGAGAGAAATTTTAGCACGGGATGTTTTATATAAAGATGGGACTGTACTTCTTAAAAAATCAACAAGAATGAGGGAAGCATTTAAACAGCAGCTGCTGGTTAATGGTATTGAAAAAATCTATATTGAAGATGGCATGAAAGATCCTCATACTCCTACTCAAATTGTTTCACATGAAACAAGGCTTTTATTAAGTAATGAACTAAAAAAGCAGTTTGATATAGTCAGAAATAAGATTTCCGTTAATCCAGAAATCTTAAATGATATTTCTAACATTTTATTAGAAGATGTTCCTACTACTCCTGCTGCTTATGATCTTTTAGATATTCGTGTTAATGATACTATAACTTACGAGCATAGTATTTGTGTTGCTATTTTGACAGCTCTTGTCTGTAAACAATTAAACTTATCTCATACATTATCTAGTGAAATAACTATTGGCGCTCTGCTCCATGATATTGGTAAAATGATTATACCAAGAGATATCGTTAATAAACAAAGTAAGCTAACTGATGAAGAATACCAGATTATGAAAGATCATCCGACACTGGGTTATCAAATGATCAAAGACTATGATGACATTAGTAACACATCTAAACTTATAGTTCTTAATCACCATGAGAGAGAAGATGGTTCAGGATATCCTTCTGGAAATGGCGCTGCTTTACATATTGGTGCTAAAATAGTAGGTGCCTGTGATATATTAGAGGCTCTTATTACTGAAAGACCTTATAGGCGTGCTGTATCTCTTGAACAAGCCTTACTTATACTCAGAAGTGAAAAAATAGCTGATGAAGTTAGAATTGCTCTTGAGCAGCTCTTAGAATTCTACCCGATTGATACAATTGTCTTATTAAATACAAGTGATATTGCTATTGTAGAGGCTACTCATTCTAATGATATAAAAAGACCTATCGTTAAAACCATTTATAGTTTAACAAAGAATGATTATGTCTCTGAAAAGATAGATTTAGTATCTTGTCCAGAGGTTAAGGTTGTTAAGAAACTTGATCTTAATGATACCATCAGAAAGGTTTTAGCAAATCAGCCATAGCATATAACATGTGAAAGGGTTAATAATTATCGGAGGCTTTCAATGACCAAAATAGGAATGATTGGCGGGCTTGGGCCTACTGCTACGCTTTATTACTATAAAACAATCCTTGAAGACTATAAATATGCTATGGGTATGCCTGGTTCTCCTGAAATAATTATCTATAGTATGGATAACCACACGCTTCAAGACTTAATAAAAAGAGAACGTTGGTCAATCCTTGTAAGCTGGCTGATTCGCGGAATAAAAACATTGCACTTCTCTGGGGCTGGCTTTGCCTTTATTGCTGGCACAACTCCGCATATTGTTTTTGATGAGCTCCAGCGCATTTCTCCCATTCCTTTGATCAGCATCGTAGAGGAAGCTTGTTATAATGCAGCGAGTCTTAATCTTAAAAGAGTAGGGCTGCTTGGAACCGCTTTTACGATGCAAAGTAGCATATATAAAAATGTCTTTGATAAAAAGGAAATTGAAATAGTTATCCCTACACTTTTAGAGCAGCAATATATCCACAAAAAAATGTCTACAGAAATTCAATTAGGGGTATTTTCTGAAGAGATCAAAACGCGCTTTATAGAAATAATTAATCGTATGAAATACTTAGAGAATATTGAAGGGATTGTGCTTGGCTGTACAAAACTTCCTGCTTTCCTCCCGCATCTTAACTTGGATATTCCTGTTATTAATACCCCTCTGGTGCATATTAACAGCATCATAAAACAATATATCAAAATCAATAACAGATAAAAAAGATGGTTCTACGATTAGAATCATCTTTCTTTTATCTAATGCTATTTACAAGCTATCAGTATCTAGCTATATTGTGATTTCCTATCTTATTCTAGATTAAGGTGTTTTTTTAGTATAAAATCGGTACCCATAAAAAGTATGATATTGAGAATAATGTTAGCAATTAGAATAATACTTGCAGCTACTATTTCTTGACCTATAAGAACGGGTGATAATATATGGGCAGCGATTACAGTAATCCATTGAATAGCTGTACTTATTACAAAGAATGCTACAAAAGACATAACGCCTCTATGTTTATTAAATACTGGCAGCTGCGCAGTTGCTAGTGAAATATAAATTGTCAAGATCGTTCCTATATAACCAAGCAGCCCAATAAGTGGTATTTCTATAATCATAATAATCTTTTCTGTTGTAAGATCCTGAGTTAATAGGAACATTAATTCTCTAATACCTTCTTGAAACTCTATAATCGTTGCTTGATCTGTTATAAGTATAATAAATGATATAACAGCTATAATACCGCTGACAATAGTCCATAGTGTTGCAGTAACCAGCTTTGATAAGATAAGTTTGGCTGAACTTACGGGCAGGGTAAACATCAAATAACCCTCATCTGAAAGCAAATTCTTTTTAAAACGCTGAACGATAGCTATAATAGTGAGCACCCCAAGTGCAATAAATAACCCAGCTAGGACCATACTTGTAAGATTAAATGCAAGGTCACTGCTTGTTAATCTCACTAATCTGTTGACAATAGACACTAATATAATTGCTATATAAATAGGTAAAAAAGTTCTAGCAGTCGCTTTAAACTCATATTTTAATAATTTCCTTAGCATACAAATACCTCCCTGAACAGCGCGTCAATGGACTTGCCCTTCTCTTCTCTTATATCATCTACACTTCCTTGCAGTACAATATTCCCCTGTGACAAAAATACCACATCATCACAGATATTTTCGATTTCCTGAATAAGGTGAGTAGCTAATAAAATAGAGCTCTGATCCGAATAATTTTTTATAATTGTTTTAAGTATATAGTCTCTTGCAGCAGGGTCTACTCCGCCTATCGGCTCATCCAAAATATAAAGATCTGCAGTTCTTGACATAACAAGTATAAGCTGTACCTTTTCTTTTGTTCCTTTAGACATGGTTTTGAGACTGGAGTTTTGATCTATCTGCAGCTTTTCTATCATATCTATTGCCTTATTCATATCAAAGTCACTGTAAAAGTCCTGAAAGAACGCAAGCAAGTCTCTTACTTTCATCCAATCGTTAAGATAAGTTCTCTCTGGAAGATATGAAATAACTTTTCTTGTTTCTATTCCTGGAGCATTGCCATTTATAAGTATTTTTCCTGAAGTTGGTTCAAGAAGTCCGTTAATTAGTTTGATCATTGTGCTTTTGCCGCTGCCATTAGGCCCTAGTAGTCCTACTATTTTCCCCCGTGGAATGTTTAAATTGATTCCTTTTAAGGCTTCTTTTTTATTATATTTTTTACTTACATTTTCTAATGTTAATATCTCTCCCATTTACTCTTCCTCCTTTAATAATACTGTTATCTGATCTATTAGCTCCTGCCTGCTGTATCCTAGCTCCATCAAAGTCATTGTGAACTCATTGATTCGTTGATGAGCTGCACTTAACTTCATCTCTTTCATTAGCGTAAATAGCATACCTCCGTATAAGCCATTTATAGATTCTATATACTCCATTCATTATTCCTCCCCTAAAAATGCAGTAATAAGTTCCACTAGCTCCTTTTTAGTATATCCTAACTGCAAAAGTGCTGTCGTAAGCTCATCAATCTTTTGATGAGCAAAATCTTTTCTCATTTTTTGAATAAGCTCTATATCATCTGTAACATAACGTCCACTTGTGCGTTGACTGAATACCAACTTTTCTCTTTCTAGTTCAGCCAGTGCTCTTTGCATTGTGTTTGGGTTGACCCCTGCTTCCTCTGCCAAGTCCCTTACAGAATCTAATTTCGATCCTATAGGCATCATACCAGATATAATCCTAAGCTTGAGTTCATCGACTAACTGGATGTAGATAGGCTTGCTGTTATCAAATTCCCATGCCATTGTACCAACTCCTTATTGTATTAATCACTTAATACAATAATATATCTATAGATTTCGTTTGTCAATATAAATTTTAAATTTTCTTAGATAAATTTAGTTCTCTTTAAAATGCTAAATAAGTCTTTAAAAACTATCTGTTTCTATATCTAAGATTTATTATTTTTTTTGTACTTCTGTCTACATAGTCTTATTAATTTGATATAATGATCTTAATTAACAAATACCTTATGGGTTATATACGGCCTTATTGACGGTTATTGAAATAAAGGAGATACTATGAAAAACTATTCTTTAAATCTGGAAATTTTGGAAGGGACTTATTGCGTATGTAAAGGATTATCAACTCATGACATCAGCAACATTCAAGAGATGAGTGACTTTTTCTCACTAACTAAGACATGTGATGAACTATCTGTAGTTTGCAGCCAGATGGCTGTTCCTAATAATGTTCAGGCAGAGTGTGAAAGAGATTGGAAGATCTTTAAGGTTATGGGTCCTTTAGACTTTTCTTTAGTAGGTATACTTGCAAATCTTAGCGCCCTGCTTACAGCTGCATCTATTAGTATTTTTGTTATATCTACTTTCGATACAGATTATATTCTTATAAAGGAAGTTAATCTGGATCAAGCAGTTACTGCACTCGAAAAAGGTGGACATACTATTAAAACATACTAATCTCATTTTCATTTCTAAGATTATTTTTAATGATTTAAAGTATAATATAGATATGATATGATAATATTAGGTCATGTTTACTAAAGGAGGTTTTATTGATGCATAACTTTTATAATCTTAATCCAAACCATGAAGCTCATTTAACTAAGGAGTCAGCTAATATCATCTTAGATATAAATGCTCCCCTTGAAAATAAAGAATTTGATAGGTTGTTCGAAGCATATTGCATAGCGCCAAGTGAAACTGCTCAAAATGACTTAGGAATGCACCTTAATGAAATGAATTATCTATTAGGTCTTATTACAGATGAAGAAACATCCAGCCAAACAAAGCCTTCTCAAATTTCGATACAAAAGGGTGACGATCTTAGACTTCTAATTTGTTCAAACCGTAGCAGAGAAGTATTTTTACCTCTGTTTACTAATGATAAAGAGTTAAAAGATTGGTATAACGAGCCGGTTAATACTCTGACAGTGCCCGCAAAGTGGTTATGGAACTTTGTTCTTAATCAAAAAAATTATGCTGGAATTCTTATTAATCCGAATAGCATTGCCTGGAGTATCAACATGGAGCAAATACAATCTTTATTAAATGATATTGGTTAATCATTCTATCATTTATTAGGAGGATACCAGATGAAAAACCGCATTTCAATGCTGCAGTCTTTAATTACTGCTAATGTTTTAGAGCTTTTACTCGTAGGTTTATTATTTTATATATTTTCGACTAAAATATTTTTTTTCCCATGGTATACACCCTTATCGAGTTATTTGCTTCTTTATTTTATTATACTGTTTTCAGCTCAGGTTGTTATTCTTTTCTATTTATGGTTTATGTACGAGAGGCACTTAGCTTATAAAAGTTCATTTATTATAGCGGCTGTTAATTTAGGTATTATCCTTTTTATGTTTCTCATTGCTATAAACAGTATGCTTTTTTTTAACATTTTTTCTATTTTTTGTGCTGTGTTAGAAGGGTCTTTATTTATATATCTTACCGCCCTCACTATTAAACTGATTAAAAATAATTGCTAGTTTATTAATCTAATTTCTACAATATTGCATTTAAGGATGTGACTCTGATGAAGGATCTCTTGTTAGAACTACAAAATCTTATTCATAAAGCAACTGCTGACTATCAAAATCGAATATGGCTTCGGTACGATATTTACTGCTCTCAATTCAATAAACTGCTCCTTATGGCTAAAGCCTATCTAAAAGACGTTGCAATAGCACCAATTGATCGAACTGCTACTAAGAAAAGTCATAATAAACAAGGGCAGTTTGAGGCATATGATATGCTTGCAGAGCGTGTTAAACTGAAGGAAGTCATCGATAGAGCTAACAGTCTTCTTGAACTCTTAATGACGTTTCTCGTTCCTGCTACAGGTACTTCCTCAGCTCCTGCAATAGTACCAGCAGCTAATGCTGAGGCGGATGTTGAATTAGTATGTAATAAATTTTGCTCTGTTGTAAGAGAGCTTAGAAGACGTTCAGAGAAAGGAACCTTGTTGGAGATTGATACAAACTGTGATGCGATTTACCTATTTAAAGCTCTTCTTCGCTTATATTTTGATTCCTTAGTCGAAGATTCTTGGCAAACCTCTCTTAATAATACAGAGCGGGCTCTTTTAATAAGAACAGAAAGGATTGTTCTGCTTGTCAGAAAAACCCATCGTAATCTTACAGACCAGATTCTTATCAATGAACTGACTGATGCAATTAATTATTATAGTCAAACAAATGAATATACCTCTCTGATATACTTTATTTATGATCCTGATCTTCGGATTTCTCAGCCTGCATATCTTGAAAGTCAATTGATGAGTCTTGATACCAAAGAACTTTCTGTAAAGATTTTTATTAGGCCCCTAAGCTGATTTTATGGCTCAAAAGCTGGCTTACATAAAGTCCTTATTTTATAATTTTATAATAGATGCTAACCTATTTATCGGCATAAAAAAACAGATACCACTAGTTATTAGTACGGTATCTGCTTTTTTATTACTCACTTTTGCCCTGTATTGCTTTTTGAAGGGCTTGTTCTTCTTCTTCTGAAAGTGTATAAGTTGATTTTCCGTTTTGGACAGGCTTTGCATAAGTATATGAGCCATCCCTGCTATAAATACCATTAAGTACAACACCATCATTTTGCTTATCTAATAACGCTACAGTAAATGATAGGTCTGCTCCTGCATTAGCAATTGCTTTATATCTAACTACTCCTACCTTTTGAATACAAAGTTCTTGAATTCTCTCTATTTCTTTAATAGATGTGAAGAGGTCTTTTTCATTTTGAAGCAAATTATTAAGCTTTTTTGTATATTGAACAAGAAGTTCTTCTAAATCTAAATTATCTTTTGACATGAATTTTTCATATCTTTTTTGGACTTTTCTTAGCTTATTAAAATTAATAATAACCATGATAAGCAGTAATAAAACAAGGGCAATTAACCCTGCTACAATATATAGTAAGTTATTATTGAGTAATACAATCATTTCTTCCATTGACCTTAACCAGCTTTCCTTAAGTATTGATTATAATTATACTTTTTACCTTTGATTCACATTCATAAGTTCAATAATTCTTCCTAACTCATCTTCTGAATAATATTCTATTTCTATTTTGCCCTTTTTTGCTCCTTTAGAAATAGTAACCTTCGTTCCTAAAATTCTTTGCATATTCTCTTGGAGTTCTTTATAAAATGGATTAGGAATTTCTTTGTTTTTTGTAGATGTACTTTTATTTGATAAAGTTTGAATGTATTTTTCTGTTTCTCTAACACTTAACTTTTTATCAATAATATAGTCTGTAATCTGTCTTTGCATTTTTATATCATTTATTGAAAGTATTGCCCTCGCATGACCAAAGCTAATCGCATCTTCTCTTAATTTTTCTTGAACATAAGGTGTTAATTTTAACAGCCTCATGATATTTGCCACTGCTGGCCTGCTTTTACCAACTTTATCTGCTACTTCTTCTTGCGTAAGATCAAATCTTTCCATAAGAAGACAATAGGCACATGCAAGTTCCATAGCGTTTAAGTCTTCTCTTTGTATATTTTCAATTAACGCAACTTCCAATGATTCCTGATCATTGAAGTCCTTAATAATAATCGGAATTTCAGTAAGTCCCGCCATACGAGACGCCCTATATCTTCTTTCCCCTGCAACTATTTCATATCTACCATTCTTTTCTCTTACAATAAGTGGTTGAAGTATTCCATGCTCTTTGATTGATGCACTTAACTCCTGGAGTTCTTCCTCACTAAATCTCTTTCTGGGTTGTCCAAAGTTTGGATCTATTTCATTTATGTCAACTGTCCTAATAGCTCCTTCTTTTGTCTCTCCTGCAGTGAGTATCTCATCGGATAAAAGTGCATTAAGTCCTTTTCCTAAACCTCTTTGTTTCATTTTATTTGTTCCTTTCTATAAATTCTGCTGCAAGCTCTCTATATTGTTCAGATCCTTTTGATTTTGTATCATAACTAATACAGGACATCCCAAAACTAGGTGCTTCACTTAGTCTTACACTTCTTGTAATTTTAGTATTGTAGATCAGATTACTAAAATGATTTTGCACTTCTTTCACTACTTGAAACGAAAGATTTGTTCTACTGTCATACATCGTAAAGAGTATTCCCTCTAATACAAGCTTAGCGTTTGTATTCTTTTTCACAAGCCCTATAGTTTGTACTAACTGCGACAGTCCTTCCAAAGCATAATACTCACATTGCATTGGAATAAGTACTGAATCTGATGCAGTTAAGGCATTAATTGTAAGGATATTTACTGCCGGTGGACAATCTATTAATATGTAATCATAATCTTCTTTTAGTGTATCCAGCTGCTTTTTTAGTATGAATTCTCTTTGTTTGGTATTCACTAATTCAACCTCTGTACCAGCTAAATTCATGTTTGAAGGAATAACATCTATTTTTTCATGTTTTGCATGTTCAATAACACTTTTTATTGCTTCATTATTAACTAAAACGTCGTATATTGTAGATTTTACTTGATTTTTTAATATACCACACCCACTGGTTGCATTTCCTTGTGGATCAATATCAACTATTAGAATTCTATACTTTTGTTCTGTTAATGCAGCTGCTAGATTAATAACAGTCGTGGTTTTTCCTACTCCTCCTTTTTGGTTTACAATTGCTATTATTTTACCCATATTGTTCTCCTTCTGACTACTTTCTTTAAATAGAGTATACCATATACTTATTTTTTTATAAACTAATTTTCACTTTTTACCTTTAATACCATGTATAATTCTTGTATTTCTTAATATATTTAATACATATCCATAATGTGCAAGGTATGATTGTTTCACGTGAAACACTTAGGAGGAAATATGTTTAGAACATCTCAAATAATTTATAACAGTGTTAAAATATTGTTCGTCATTTATTTTGTTTACTGCGTTATCTTTATGGTTCAGCATATCTTTATCCCAGACATAGGAGAAGTAAATATCGAAAGCAAATCATCATTGAAGGATCCTGAAATAAAAGAAATCACGTTGAGAAGTACTCATTCATCCTTATCAAAGTATTATATCTTTATTTATGAGGAAGATGAAAAAAATAACTGGATATACTTTGTCCATCAATATTATGATAAACAACGGCAGGCAATAATTGATAAGTTCTTGCCTAAAAATACTATGAAATATATTTTAATCGAAGGAAGTAAAAAAAATACTTCTTTTACATTTCAGATTAAACCTAAATACCCAATTAACTATATAGCGCGAAAAAAAAGTACTTTTCATGCTATATACGTAGTTCCATATAAAATACCTCCATTCCCTGAATTTTACTATTGTAAACATAGTGTTTTTTATATAGATGCATTAAGATAAAGGAGAAAAATTATGAAGTACATTTTAATTTTTGGCATCATTCTTCAAATGCTGCTTCTAGTTTACAAAAATCATGATGAATATGAACAGTTTTATATATTTAAATGCATGCTTTATCTCTTTGCAAGTACAGTACATTCAGTAATTATAACTATTACACTTCCGCTTGGAGCACTTATAATGGGGGCAATCTACTTAACAGAAAAGAAAAATCGGCCTATCAAATTAAAACTAATAATCAGTGGAGTAATAATAGTAATACTAAGTTCTATGAGTTATAAAGACATTAGTATTCCTCTTCAAAAGTTATATCTTTATAATATCAATTCAGATGCACAAACAATCGAAGTATATACTAATAGTAGTTCATCTAAAAAGTACTTATTTAATATAACAAATAAAGAGGATATATCTAGATGGACAGAAATACTTAAAAAAAGCAAAGCTTATTCTTTGTGGGATTATAAAGTAATCCCTGAGAATAACGGTTACCTACTTGAATTTCATTTTCCAACTAAAACAGTACCGATCATTGTTACACCATCAGCATCAAATTTGCCTAATGTGTTTATTGGTGAAAAACTAATATCTTATACAAACACAATGCTTCCGGATCTAGTTAATTCTGTCTTTAATATTAAACCTGTATCACTATTAATAAAGACCAATAACGTCGAAATAAAAGACAGCAGTATCATGTCTGACCTCTGGCAAGAAATTCTATGGCCGCGAGAAATGAATAACTCATCTAAAAAAACCAATGTAGAATTAAACAGTGTGCTACTGCTTAGCCAAAACCAGAAATTAAATATCACCTTTTCAAGAGACTTTAGATACATGAAAATTGATGATCATAAAGTTCTACAACTTTCTGAATACCTAAGTAATAGAATAAGTGAGCAATATATACTTTCTCAGTTAGAGGAAGTTGAAAAGCATAATGAGTACTCACCGGCACATATTCATACCCCTCCTAGGCACACTGTAAGTTATTCTATTGAATTAGATGATACCCGAAAATACTATGGACTTTATGCATCTGATGAGATTAAAAATACAAAGGTGCTGCTTCATAATGTTTCATCAGCTGAAAGTGAATATTTTATTCTTAAATCACCTTATATACTTCTATTAGATGAAAAGCTTCCATCACAATATTATTTAATGCTGGTTAATCAAAACATTCCTAACAAACATCGTTATATAGAAAAAGGTAAAAATATCTCATCTAACTCTATAGCATTGTGTCCTAATAACATCAAATTTACCTATACTATTACCGGTGAAGAATCAAATACACTTTACTTAGTCAATAATTATTACGATACTCCAACCGTAATAGCTACTGGAAATATATTAGACTCACTATTTCTATCAGAAAAGTATATCGTTTTTACACTGACACTTGATGATACGAACTTACTTTGTATTTATGATACAACTTTATCAAAAACAGTGAAATATATTAGGGTCTCTGGCTCTATACATATGATAAAAGTAGAAAATAACACCATATACTTTTCAATACAAATCCAGGAAAAAAATAGGTTAAAGGAGGGCATATTTATATTAGATTCTGAGCTTAAAATAAAAAAACTAAAAACCCGTTAAAAACTTAAATAAAATGCACTCTTTTGGGATGGAGATATAATAGGATATATCTCCATCCCAAAAGAGTGCATTTAAATAATGATTTTAATCATTATCAATTTTAAACTCATCTTCTAGGTCATTTTCTCTATAACTATAGTCCTCGTCATACTTTTCATCATATTCTCCATAATACTCTTCAAATACTTCATACCCGTCTTCATATTCATCTATTTCATCATATTCAAGAAAATATCCGCACTCTCTGCATTCATATCCATCTCCAACATCGATAAGCCTTCCTAAACACATTGCACATTTCATACTGGATCCCTCACAATACACACATATTTAACAAAATACTTATGTTAAATTATATGTTTTACTTCTTATCCAATATGACTGACACCCTTAGGCGTATATACCCTAAGAGCACTTGATAGCACTGAAATATCTAGTGGTAGATTGGGTCCATGTTCTCCATCTACATCCGTAGAATAATCGTTTTTTACCGCACCATTTTTGATTGATAAATTATTTGTCCTAAAGTATATGACATGGGGATGATCGAGGTGCTCACCCTGTAATACCTTAAAAAATAAAGGTGGTATATCATAAAAAAGTACATCTTTAAAACAAATAATGTCAAATAGCCCATCCGATATATCAGCTTGATGTGCAAGTTTCATGAATCCCCCTGCTCCCTTTCCATTAAATATAAGTACAAGAAAAAATCTATGATTAAAAGCGTGATCAGAAGTTATAACTTCTAAATCCATAGCCTCAAAATGCTGAAGTGCATCAAATCCTTTTATATAATAAGCTAACTTTCCAAACTTATTCTTTAAATCTATATTTATACTCTGTGAAACTGAACTTAACGCCCCCATACTGCATACATTAATGAAAAATTTATCATTAGCTTTTCCTACGTCAACAGAACTTAAATGATTTTGCTCAATAATATCTAAAGCTTTAGGCAGGTGGCATGGAATACCTAATGTATTTGCAAAATCATTTGCAGTTCCTAAGGGTAAAATAGCTAATGGTATGTTTAATCCTTTTTTTATCATACCATTAACACATTCATTAACTGTTCCATCCCCTCCTGAAACAATAATCATATCTGTATTATGATGATCTACATTCTCAATAATATAGCTTTCAATCGAACCACAAGACTTGCTTCTATATAACTTTAAATTGTAGCCTAGATTTTGAACCCGTGAAGTTATATAGTCTAAATGAAATAAAATATCTTTATGTCCAGAACAAGGATTATATAATAAAAGAGCTTCTTTATTCATTTAGCATCCCCTTATCTCAATTTATAAAGATATATTTATGTAAACCAGTAATATATCTTATTAGTTATTATATCCTAAATCCAGCTTTTTTATTGCATACAAAAGGCTATAACGTTACTAACTATAAACGTTATAGCCTTTATATAATAATTACATTTGAATAGGAGCATCAATACCGAGTAAATAAAGTGCATTTTTAAGTGTATATTTAGTTGCAGCAACAACAGAAAGTCTAGATTCTTTAAGCTTTTTTTCATCTACTAAAATAGGATTATCATGATAAAACTTATTAAAGGCTTGGGCTAGATCCACTGCATACCTTGCAATATAAGATGGCTCATAGTTTTCGGCAGCTGCTTTAATCACTGAGTTAAAATCAGCTAGTTCCTTGGTAATCCCAACTGTAGCATCATCCGAAATCACACTATAATCGATCTCAAATCGCGGAATAGCATCTAAGTCTAAACCTGCTTTTTTTAATACGCTGCATGCTCTAGCATGAGTATACTGAACATATGGCCCTGTTTCACCATCAAAATTCAATACACGTTCCCATGAAAATTGAATATCTTTAATAATATTATTATACATATCATCAAAAATAACTGCTCCAATACCTACCTTTTGAGCTACATCTTCTTTGTTTGGAAGTTGTGGATTTTTTTCTTCAATAATACTTCGTGTTTTATCCACAGCCTCTTTTAGAATATCTTCTAAGAAGATAACGTTGCCTGAGCGTGTGGATAATTTTCCGCCTTCCATGCTTACCATCCCAAATGGTACGTGAACTAAATCCCCAGCCCAATCATAGCTCATTTTTTCAATCACTTTAAACCATTGAGCAAAGTGTAAGTTCTGCTGAAGTGCTGTAACGTAGATGCATTTTTTAAAATCATAGGTTTCCTTGCGATATTTAGCTGCTGTAATATCACGGGTTGCATATAATGAGCTGCCATCATTTTTTGTAATGAGGCATGGCGCCATATTTTCATCATCTAAACGTACAATTTTAGCCCCTTCACTGATCTCAATAAGTCCTTTATCCTCAAGCTCTTTAATGGCAGCCTCCATCTTGTCATTATAAAAGGCCTCTCCATTATAACTGTCAAATGTCACTCCGAGCATATCATATACTCTTTGGAACTCATTAAGGCTAACTTCCTTAAACCATTTCCATAGAGCCAGGGCTTCTTCATCCCCTTTTTCCATCTTAGTAAAATAGTCTCTTGCCTCCTGATCCATTTCTGGATGCTCTTTAGCTTCATCATGGAATAATACATATATTCTAAGAAGTTCAGAAATCCCCTTTTGCTCTACTTCTTCTTTACTGGAATACTTCTTATAGGCAACGATAAGCTTACCAAACTGAGTTCCCCAATCACCTAAATGATTCACGCCAATACAATGATATCCAAGTGCTTCAAAAATACGATACAAGCTATGACCAATAACCGTTGAACGAAGGTGCCCTACATGAAATGGTTTAGCTATATTGGGTGATGAATAGTCAATAACGACATTTCCCTTTTCAAGGGTTTCAGCCATACCATACTTGTCGCCTTTTGCTAAAACTTCATCTAAAATTTCTTTAACGAGCAAACTTTTATCAATAAAAAAGTTAACATAAGCATTTATATTTTCAATATTTGAAACCCAATCTGCCTTATTTAAATTTTCTGCTAGTTCTTTGGCAATTATAGGGGGTGCTTTCCTAAGTTCTTTAGCTAGCTTAAAACATGGAAATGCATAATCACCCATACTGCTATTAGCAGGTACTTCTATCATCTTATATATATCATCCTGTGATAAGCTGTCTATTTTACTACTTAAAAGTCCGGCAAGCTCAAACTTAAAATCTTTCATCATTTTTCTCCTTTGTCCACAAAATCTATTATTCTATTTTACCTAAATGTTTAATGTATATCAAGTTTATTAATCTATTATCTTACAAACAACTAAAATACCTACTAACTAATCATTTATTATTTACTAAAGTCGTCTATTATAAACATATAGAGTAACAACCTACAAACTTATGTTTTTATCGGTGTAAAGTTGTTTCTTATAATAACTTCATATCATGTATCATCATGAGCAATTTAAACTTGAAGGTGTGGTATTTATACTCAAATAAAACAGCTACTATACTAGCATTAAGTATATTAGCTGTTTGAAACTAATTTATTGGTATTTTAATTCTAATTTCGTAACCATCTGGCTGTTCTTTCATTGTATATTTAGCATCAATGCCTGATTTCTGTATCATATCAACGGCTTGAGTAATCGTATTCGTTACAAGTCTGATGTCTTTTATGTAGGATTTGACCTTTTGAGTAGGCTGATGCTTACTTATGTTTTCATTAGTTAAATCAACCAGCATCTGATCAATAAGCTGCTCTGTTTTTTTTACATTCAAATCCTGCTTAATGATTTTCTCAATAGCAACTAACTGTGTCTTCTCGTCTGGGAGTTTGAGGAGTGCTCTTGCATGTCTCTCAGTCAAGTTATTTTCTAAAAGCATCTTCTGAATAATAGTTGAAAGCTTAAGTATCCTCAGTTTATTAGCAACAGTAGACTGATTTTTCCCAAGTGTACTCGCAAGTTCCTGCTGAGTATATCCATAATCTTGCATAACTGCAAGATAAGCCTGACTTTCTTCTAAAAAATTAAGATTCTCTCGTTGTAAGTTTTCTATAAGGGCAAGTACAGCACTATCTTTTGTTGTAACTTCTGCTATTATAGCTGGAATCGTCTCAAGACCTGCCAGCTTCGATGCTTTTAATCTTCTCTCTCCCGCTATAAGTTCATAAGAACTCCCTATCATTCTCACAGTAATAGGCTGCATAAGCCCATGTTCTAAAATAGAAGCTGCAAGTTCTTGAAGCGATGCATTGGAAAAAACCTTCCTAGGCTGATAAGGATTTGGTCTAACACGATCTACAGGGACTAATTCAATTTTTAAATTCTTTTGCATGTGTTACTACTCCCCTCTAAGACAACAATTTTTGCTAAAATAAATTATACCATATTTTTACTAAAAAAACCATATTTAAGCTTTGAAATTATAAATTGTAGTATAAAAATATATTATCTATCTATAAAATACATACTTTTACTACTTGTTTAGACCTAATGGCATCTTAGCAGGCTCTCCAGCCTTTCTGGGATATTTAGGAGATGTTATTCTTACCTTTTTTATTTTAGCAATTTTGTGATTAAGGTCAGTATAGGGTACCTTGGCATCTACTACTTCATTAAGTTTGGCACCTAATATTTCAATTGCTTTCTTACCTTGTTCGATTTCCTCATCTAATTTTTGCCCTTTTAGGGCAATAAGATAACCACCGACTTTAACAAAAGGCAGGGTGTATTCACTAAGTACTGCAAGATGAGCAACTGCCCTTGAGGCACACACGTCAAACTTCTCTCTATATTCTTTTTGTTTACCTAAATCCTCTGCTCTTTGATGAATACAGTTTACTTTTTCTAGCCTTAATTCATTTATAACTTCATCTAGAAAAACTAACCTCTTTTTAAGTGAATCAACAAGTGTTACTTCAATATCCGGAAAGGCAATCTTAATCACTAATCCTGGGAAACCAGCTCCTGTTCCAATATCAATGAGTGAACTAACTTTGTCCATTTCTAAAGACTTATTGACTGTTAAGCAATCTAAAAAATGTTTTGTTATAACTTCTCTATCTTCAGTAATAGCTGTTAAATTCATTTTTTCATTCCACTCTAACAAGAGCTTTTTGTACTGCATAAATTGATCAAGCTGTATATCATTAAGTATTATGCCTAAATCACTTGCTCCATCAAACAGTAATTGTCTTTCGTTCATCTTTATTCCTCTTTCTTATTATTCCTCTTCTTTTTTAGTTCTTCTTCTTTGCTCCAGATAAACTAAAAGCACTGAAATATCTGCCGGAGAAACACCTGATATACGTGAAGCCTGACCAATAGAGATAGGTTTAATTTGTTTAAGTTTTTGTTTAGCTTCTAACCTTAAACTATAAACATCATCATAATCAATATCCTCAGGTAAAAGTTTACGCTCAAGCTTTTTAAACTGTTCAACTTGTTTAAGCTGCCTTGAAATATAACCTTCATATTTAAGTTCTATCATTACTTGATGAATAATATCGTTTGAAAGATCGGGTCTTGTCTCATCCACTTCTTCAAAATCTTCATATTCAAGTTCAGGCCTTTTTAAAAGTTCTGACAAAGCTATTCCAGACCTCAAAAGGGTACTATTTTTAACTTCTAATATCTGTTGTACCTTTTCGCTGGTACCAACATATACATTCTTAAGCCTATTAAGCTCTGCATCAATAGATTGTCTTTTTTCAATAAACTTCTGATATCTTTCTTCAGAAATAAGTCCTGCAGCATAACCTTTTTCGGTAAGTCTTAAATCTGCATTATCTTGTCTTAAAAGCAGTCTGTATTCCGCTCTTGAAGTCATCATACGATAAGGCTCTTTTGTGCCTTTTGTTACTAAATCATCAATAAGAACACCAATATATCCTTCCGACCTATCAATGATTATAGGTTCCTTACCGCTTACTTTAAGGGCAGCATTAATACCAGCTACAAGCCCTTGCGCTGCAGCTTCTTCATAACCTGAGCTCCCATTCATTTGCCCTGCACTAAAAAATCCTTCTATTATCTTAAATTCAAGAGAGTGTTTAAGCTGAAGGGGATCAATACAGTCATATTCTATGGCATAACCTGTCCGCATCACATCAACATTTTCAAGTCCTTTAATAGATCTAAGCATGGCCAGTTGAACTTCTTCAGGTAAAGAAGAACTCATTCCCTGAACATACATTTCTGTTGTATTTTCACCTTCTGGTTCAAGGAAAATTTGATGCCTTTCTTTATCTGCAAATCTAACTACTTTATCCTCAATTGATGGACAGTACCTAGGTCCTGTTCCTTCAATAACCCCTGCATATAAAGGTGATCTATGAAGATTATCCCTAATAATCTGATGGGTTTTTTCATTAGTATATGTTAAGTAACATGGAAACTGCTCTCTTTTTATATCTTCCTCCGTATGTTCGAAAGAAAAAGGCACAATTATTTCATCTCCATGCTGTGGCTCCATTTGATCAAAGTCAACTGTTCTTGCATCAACTCTCGCTGGTGTGCCTGTCTTAAATCTTCTAAGCTCTATTCCTAATTTTTTAAGTGCTTCACTCAGCTCATTTGAACTTTTGAGCCCATTAGGTCCTGTGTATTCTATTGAATCACCAGTAAGGCATCTTGAACGGATATATGTTCCTCCTGCCAGTATCGCAGCTTTACACCCATAAACCGCTCCTCTGTTAGTAACTACTCCTGTTACCTTGTTATCTTCAACTAAAATGTTTACTATCTCCTGCTGCTTAATACTTAGGTTTTCAGTCTTTTCAAGTATACGTTTCATTGTACTTGTATATTTAAGCTTATCAGCCTGTGCTCTTAATGAATGAACAGCTGGTCCTTTGGCCGTATTTAGCATACGTGATTGAATATAAGTTCTGTCAATATTCTTACCCATTTCACCACCAAGAGCATCTATTTCTCTCACTAAATGACCTTTGGAAGTTCCTCCTACGTTAGGGTTACAAGGCATCATCGCTATACTATCTAAAGACATTGTAAATAATGCTGTTTTTTTCCCCATGCGTGCTGCAGCAAGCGCTGCTTCACATCCTGCATGTCCTCCTCCGATTACGGCTACATCAACTTGATCTGCAATGTAAGTCATTTTAACCTCTCCTACTTTCCTAAACAAAATCTACTAAACAATTCACTGATAATCTCGTCTTTTAACGCTTCTCCTACAATCATTCCTAAATGACCGTATGAATCATGAAGATCTATTGCCAGACAGTCTTCAGGAAGTCCTATTGTGATAGCCTCTATTACCTTTTCTAAACTTGTAATAGCATTAATAAGTGATTCTTTCTGCCTTCTGTTAGATAAGGTAACCCCTCCCGAAACCTTCCCCTTCCCTTCAGCTATGAAGTTTTTCATCACCTGTTTAAGTAAAGGTAACCCCTCATGTTGCTTGGCAGATAGGCTTATGATTTCTCCATTACTTAAATAGCTCTCGATTATTTCCTGGGGAATAACACTGCCTAAGTCAGCCTTATTAAGTATATAAAATACTTTTTTACCTCTTACTTGATCAAGTAATTCAATATCCTGATCTGTAATCCCCGCGTGTGTATCTATAAGAAATAAAACTAAATCTGCCTCTTCAATAGAAGTCTTTGATCTTTCGACACCTATCTTTTCAACAATATCTTCTGTTTCACGAATTCCAGCTGTATCTAGCAACAAAAAAGGCACGCCTTCAATGTTTAAGTAAGCTTCAACTACATCTCGTGTTGTGCCGGGAATATCCGTAACAATTGCCTTGTTTTCTTCAAGAAGTGCATTTAATAAGGAGGACTTTCCTACATTAGGACGCCCAATGATGGCAGTTTTTACCCCTTCTCTTATCATTTTACCTGTATCAGCTGTTTCAAGAAGTAAATTAAGGTTTTCTAATAGATCACTGAGTTCTTGCTGAAAATCGCTTGTAATAGGCTCGTCCATATCATATTCTGGGTAATCAATAGATACTTCTATCCTTGCAATAATCTGCAGCAGTATATCTTGATAAGCCTTAATCTGCCTCGATAACTTTCCTTCCAGTTGCTCTACTGCTTGGGCTAGTGAGAGTTCTGTCTTAGATTCAATGATATCCATAATAGCTTCTACCTGAGCCAAATCAATACGTCCATTTAAAAAAGCTCTTTTCGTAAAATCACCTTGGTCTGCAAGTCTTGCGCCAGCTTTAATAACCTCCATTAATACAGCATTAAGCGGCACTGGCCCACCATGGCAATTAATCTCGATTACATCTTCTCTAGTAAATGTTTTAGGAGCCCGCATCAGCATAACTAAAACTTCATCTAATACATTACCAGCAGCATTTACAATATGTCCATAAGTAATTGTATGAGATGGTATATTTAAAAGAGATTTTTTATTGGCTGCTCGGAATACCTTATCAACTATAGAAATGGTGTCACTGCCACTTATTCTAATAATACCTATTCCCCCTACACCTATCGGCGTTGAAATAGCAGCTATTGTATCATCAAATAACATACTGTCATCCTTTCTAAAAAAAAACCCAGTATAAACTGGGTCTATCTATATGATCTATTTTGATAAGTTGGACTAATAACCACTCTTCTAAAAGGCTCTTTTCCTTCACTGTGAGTTTTCACAATCTTACTGTCTTGAAGAGCAGCATGAATAATTCTTCTGTCATATGGGTTCATAGGCTCTAAAATAATAGGCTTTTTAGTCTGCTGTGCCTTTTTACTTAGCTTGTAAGCAAGTTTCCTAAGCGTTTCTTCTCTTCTTGCTCTGTAATTTTCTGTATCCAGCATTACCTTTATATATTCTACTCTATTTTTATTAGCCACTATATTTACAATATATTGAATAGCATCAAGGGTTTCTCCGCGTTTACCTATTATGATACCCATATTATTTCCTTCTATACTAATAGCTACTCTGTTATTGTTCACAACTTTAGAGTGAATCGTTGATTCAATAGACATTTCTTTGAGAAGTTTATATAAAAAGTCTTCCGCAAGTTTTATAACTTCATTAAGTTCTTCTTCAGTTACAATAACAGCATCCTCTGAATCCTTTTTTTCTTCCTTCTTAACTTCCTTTTTAATGTCCTTTTTAAATTCTCTTTTAGGCGCAGCCTTTTCAAAAGTCTTAATTTCAGGCTTAATATCCTCAACATTTCCACTTTCTTCTTCTTTAAGTGTAACTCTTACTTTAGCTTCTTTTGCTCCAAAACCTAGTAAACCCTTAGAACCTTTTGATATAATCTCAATATTTACTTCGTCTGTACTAGCACCTAATTCAATAAGTGCTTCTGTAATAGCTTCATCAACCGTTCTTCCCACTTTTTCTACGAATTTCATATGAATACCCCCAGGCTTCTTAATATTTATTCCTTATTACTTTCATCTTGGATACTCTCATTTGGTGCAGCTGTTTGATTTTGAACAGGTACTTTTTTAATAACCTTTTTCTTCACGATTTTTTTAGCTTTTACCTCTTCTACTTTCTCTTTTTTAAGCTTTTCTTCTAATTTTTCTTCTTGTTTCGCGACAATTTTATTAACACCCCATTGTTGTCCCATCATAATAATATTACCCGCAATCCAGTAGAGAGCTAAGCCAACAGGCATAGTATATGAAAACATAGCTGTCATAACAGGCATCATAATATTCATTGTCTTCATCATAGAATCTGTTGGGTTTGCTTCCTTACTCCCCCCAGCAGTTTCAGTTTTTTGCTGCATCGCTGCAGAACTTGCCATTGTAATCTTGGAGAAGATAAATGTCGAAGCTCCTGCAATAATAGGAACTAACACTGCCAGCCATACACCTTCTTTTATTAAAAGTGCAGGTGTATCTATTAAATTAACACCTAAAAATACTTCAAACTGTTCTTTTGCTCTTAGTGCGTTATTAAGGATCGGTCTTGCACCTTCGCTGACTTGATTTAGTACTTCACGCCATTGGCTGCTGTTTAAATGACTTAAAAAGTTACCCAACTGATCTGTTTGTGTAATATCATACTCTACTCGAGATGTTGACTGAACCGCTTTTTTAAAACCTTCAAGCATATTTTGGTAGTTAGGTACATTAGCTATCATAGTTTCTGCAATATCATTATATTGATTTCCAAGTATAGTAATGTATTTAGCTGGCTCACGAAGCACATTGAAAAGTGCTATAATAAGCGGAAATTGAATAAGAAGCGGCAAACACCCGGCTAACGGGTTAATTTTATATTTCTTATAAAGTTCTTTCATTTCATTGCTATATTTTAACTGAGATTCTTGATCTTTTTTATTCTTGTACTTTTCTTGTATTGCTTTCATTTCAGGCTGAATTCTGCTCATACCACGTGACGTTCTCTGTGAAGAAAGCTGAAGCGGTGTTAAAAGTAAACGCGTAACTAATGTAAATATAATAATTGTAATCCCTAAAGCAGCCATTGGAGATAAGACCACAACCCATTCAAATATGATATTGAGCATAGCTCCAAAAAACTCATTAATTATTCCCATTCTTATCCTCCTGATTTTTCTTATTATTTAATAAGACTTTTTTCTCTGGTACTGGGTCATACATCATAGCGCGCGAAAAAGGATGACACTTTAAAATTCTCTTTAGTCCTAAATAAATTCCTTTTAAAACACCATGAATTTGTATAGCCTCATAAGTATATTGTGAACATGTTGGAATGAACCTGCAATTACTTCCAAGCATAGGTGATATCCCTCTTTGATAAAACCTTATAAGCATCAATGCTGCCCTTTTAGGTATTGCTCTCACATGAAAATCCTTTCTGTAGCAGATTATATCATATATTTTTTCATTTATATAGAAGTATTATATACTTTATGCTGTTTTAATAAGTGAATAAGAGCAGATGAAATTTCACTATAAGATGCACCTTTTGCATTTGTTCTAGCTATTACTATAAAAATCCATCCTTCTTTATCTATGTTATCTTCATTTAATCTGTAACTTTCTCTAATCAGCCTCGTAACCCTGCTGCGTATAACACTGTTTCCTACTTTTTTACTAACCGAAATACCTAATTTGTTTATTTGGTTATTTGTCTTATATTTATACAGAACTAAATACCTATTCGCAAAAGACTTTCCTTTTTTATAGACCTGCCTGAATTCATAATTTTTTTTTAATGATTCTGTATATTTCATCTTCAAGTACCCCTAAATTTATATAAGGCAAAACAAGGCCACTAATGCGGCCTTGTTTTATGCTGTTAGTTTGTTTCTACCTTTTGCACGTCTTCTAGCGATTACCGCTCTGCCGTTTTTTGTTCTCATTCTTTTACGAAAACCATGTTCTTTACTTCTTTGACGTTTCTTTGGCTGAAAAGTCATTTTCATAGTGTGCACCTCCTTAATAAATAGAGTACTCACACAATATGCACATTAGTTAAATATAAAATCACACACAAATAAAAAAAATAAATAAGCACTATTCATAGTATAGAAGATTTATAAATACTAGTCAAGCACTACTTCCCATATTTTCTAGATAAAAACTGGTAATTTTATAGACTTTCCAAGTCGTCTTATCTTATTTAATAAAAATAATATAGATTTCTGTCAAATAAAATCCTTTTTTAAATTTACTCCTATAAATATTTTTAGATCATTTATAATCCTTACACAAAATATCCACAAGTTTTTTAACGATTCTACTTGTGGATATTTTTTCATAATAGTTGCTTTTCCACAGGTAATTTGATATTATTAAATTACTTGTAGATAAGTTGTTAATCGAAGTAAGTTATTCACATTCTGTTGATAACCCTGTGTATAACCTATATTTTTTCTCTTTTTTTTTGTTTTTTTAGTAAATTTTTCATGTTTTACTATCTGAATAACTTTATCCACAACTTGTTAAACTTTATGCTTTATTTTTAAAAAGTATTATTTTTTAGTATATATGTTGATTAAATTATACACATGTTGACAATACTTGAATAACTTGTGTATAAACTGTGTAGGAGGATTAACCATGTCGTCGCTGTATGAAAAGCAATGGGAAGCTATTCTTAATATCATTGAAATAGAAACATCAAGCGTAAGTTTCAATACGTGGTTTAAGGATACTCAAATAATTGATATACAAGATAACGCTTTGTCTATAAGCGTTAAAAACGAATTCACTAAAGAGATTTTAAATACAAGATATTTAGAGCTTATTCGTAATAGCGCACTCCAAGTTTTAAATAAGGAGTATGCTATTAAATTTGTGCTTCCTAATGAACAAAGTAATATAGAAAAGAAAAACGCTAAAAAGTCTGACGTACTTCAAGATCCTCTTAACAATCAAAGTACACTAAATCCAAGGTATGTTTTTGACAGCTTTGTGGTCGGTAACAGTAATCGTATGGCCCATGCGGCTGCACTTGCTGTTGCAGAGGCACCAGCGAGAGCCTATAACCCTCTATTCTTATATGGAGGCGTTGGACTTGGAAAAACTCACCTTATGCATTCAATCGCACATTATATCTTGGACCAAAACCCAAGTGCTAAAGTGCTTTATGCCTCTTCTGAAAAGTTTACAAACGAACTTATAAATTCTATCCGCGATGATAAGAATGAAAGCTTTCGTAACAAATATAGAAATATTGATGTACTTCTCATAGATGATATTCAGTTTATTGCCGGCAAGGAACGTACTCAAGAAGAATTTTTTCATACCTTCAATACACTTCATGAGGCCAATAAACAAATTATTATTTCAAGTGATAGACCTCCAAAAGAAATTGAGACACTCGAAGACCGCTTGAGATCAAGATTTGAATGGGGACTGATTGCAGACATTCAAAGTCCTGATCTTGAAACAAGAATAGCTATCTTACGTAAAAAAGCTGAGATTGAAAGCTTATCTGTCCCAGAAGAAGTTCTTCTATTTATAGCAAGGACTGTTATATCTAATATTCGTGAGCTTGAAGGAGCGCTTAACCGTATACTTGCTTTTTCTTCTCTCACAAATAAACCTATTACAGTAGAACTTGCTAATGAAGCTCTTAAGGATCTTATTTCTAAGGACAGGCCAAAGGTTATTACAGCAGAATATATTCAAGAAACTGTCGCGAATTTCTTTCATATGAAACCCGAAGAACTTAAATCTTCTAAACGCACTCGAAATATTGCTTATCCAAGACAAATTGCAATGTATTTGTGTAGGAAACTAACTGACTTATCATTGCCTAAAATAGGTGAAAAGTTTGGTGGACGAGATCATACTACTATCATTCACGGCTTTGAAAAAATTTCAAAAGAGCTCCAAACAGATGTAGAGCTCTCCCAAATTATTAATGAACTCCAATCTAAAATTACATCTAAATAAGACTGTGTGTATATCTGTGAACTTAAAGTTAGCTGATTGTGGATTATTTTTATTTTTTTTCTCGACTGTTAATAGTGTGGATAAGTGTAATGTTTAACTTTATATCATCCACATACATATATACATCCTTTTCTTGAAGTGTTTAAAGGGTTTGTTGAACTTATACACACTACCCACACCCCCTATTACTATAATTGCTAAATAACTTTAATAATTGTATTGTTTTCTTAGAAAGGAGATATCCACATGCATATTCATTGCAGACAAGATATTTTGTTAAATAGTATTAATAATGTACTTAAAGCATGTTCAACTAAAACAACATTACCTATATTAGAATGTATTTTACTCAAAGCTTCTGATAATAGGTTAACTTTAATAGGTAATAATCTTGAGCTTGGTATTGAAAGTACAATTGAAGCAGAGGTTCATGCAGAAGGTTTAATTGCATTAGAAGCTAAGATCTTTTCTGAAATTATCAGAAAAATGCCAGGAGAACTTATTGAAATTTCATCCAATGATTCTTTTATGACGGCTATCGCAAGTGAAAAATCAAAATTTCAAATAGCTGGACAATCAGGCAAAGATTTTCCGCCGCTTCCCAATGTTGAAAAACATAACTTTTGTAAGATTAACCAGTTTGTTCTAAAAGATATGATCAGACAAACTATTTTCTCTGTTGCACAAGATGAAACAAGACCTATCCTTACTGGTGAAATGCTGCAGATCAGAGAAAATAATTTAAATATGGTTTCGGTAGATGGTTATCGTATTTCTTATAGAAAAACGCCAATCTCAATTGAGAATAGCGATGTAGAAGTTGTCATTCCAGGAAAGACACTTGCTGAAATCAGTAAAATATTATCAAGCGAAGAAGATGAAGAAGTTACTATATACTTTGAAAATAAACATGTTTTATTTGATCTTGGAGACAGCAAAGTGGTTTCTAGATTATTAGAAGGTGAATTTTTAAAGTATGAGCAAGTATTTTCTTCAGATTATGAGACAAAAATATTAGTAGATAAAAAACACTTTTTAATGAGTATTGAACGTGCTGCTCTTATATCAAGAGAAGGTAAGAAAAATCCTATCAAGATAGAAATAGACGGAGATAAGATGATTATTACTTCAAATACTGAACTTGGTACAGCAAGAGAAGAACTTGATGTAGAGCTTGAAGGAAAAGAACTTGTTATTGCATTCAATCCACGCTATTTGATTGATGCACTTAAAGCAATAGATGAAGAAGAAGTATGCATTCACTTTATATCTTCACTTACACCATGTATTATTAAACCTAAAGAAGGTGACCACTATAAATATTTGATACTTCCTATTCGTGTAAATGCATAATAAGACTTTAATCGCTCTAGATTTCACTCATGAATCATAGAGCGATTTATTAATTCATAAGAAACGATATAGGAGTATAAGTTTTAACAATAAATAGATTTAAAACTTAATATAAAGATGATGTTTATTGATAGAGATTAAAATGAATCAATCTAAAGGAGATTTTATGATGAAAGAAATAAGGATAACTACAGAATTTATAAAACTTGATCAGCTGATGAAATTCGCAGATATGGTTCAAAGCGGAGGAGAGGCAAAAGTTCTTATTGCACAGGGATTAGTTTTGGTAAACGGTGAAATATGTGAACAGAGAGGAAGGAAAATTAGAAGCGGAGATCAAGTTGAGTTTGATGGAGATATTTATCTCGTCAAATAGAAAAAGGAGATCTTATGTATATCAGGCAGCTATCTTTAAATGATTTTAGAAATTATGAGAAGCTTGAGCTTGACCTTGATAAAGGTATTAATATTTTAAAAGGTGATAATGCTCAAGGAAAGACCAATGTTTTAGAGGCGATTTATCTTTGTGCAACAGCCAGATCTCATAGAACGCATAAAGAGAAGGAAATTATAAGGTGGGGGAGAGAATATGCCCATGTAAATATCCACCTTCAAAAAAATTATGTACAAGATATTATCGATTTTCATTTAAGTCAGAAATCCAAAGCAGCAGCGATTAATAAAATGCCTATTCATAAGTTGGGGGAATTATTTGGGTGCATCAATATGGTTATGTTTTCACCAGAAGACTTACAGCTTATTAAAAGTAATCCAAAAGAAAGAAGAAGATTTATAGACATTGAACTTTGTCAGATAGATAAACTGTATTATTATGCTTTAAGACAGTATCATAAGGTACTTAAGCAAAGGAACTTGGCACTCAAACAATATGCGGTTTATAAGGATTCTTCGATGATAGATGTTTGGGATAATCAGCTTGAGGAATACGCAGAAGAACTTATCAGAAAGAGATTAGATTTTATAGAGGAGCTTAATTTAATTGCGAAAGATATTCACCATGATATTTCAGGCGGAAAGGAAAGACTGCAGGTTATTTATGAGCCGAGTGTTAGTTTAGAAGAATTTAAGAGCAAGTTATTGAAATATCGAGAAAAGGACATAGTATATCAGACTACATCAGTAGGTCCTCATAGAGACGATTTAAGTTTTCAGATTAATGATATGGATGTAAAGGTATATGGGTCTCAAGGGCAGCAAAGAACAGTAGTATTATCTATGAAACTGGCAGAGCTTAATATTATGACAAAATATATAGGGGAAGAACCTATTCTTTTGTTAGATGATGTGCTTTCTGAATTAGATGATAAAAGACAAAAAGATTTATTTAAATATACAGCGAATATTCAGACACTCATTACATGTACAGGAATTGAGCAAAGTGTATGGAATACGCAAAAAATAGGAAAACTATACTATGTAAATGATGGAAATGTAGTTGAAATTAAGATTTAGAGGCAATGATAAATGTTTTGTAAATTTGCCTTATTCGGCATTTTAATGTATAATAAAGGTTGGGCTATTATGCCTATTTGTAATATTAAAAGGAGTGAGATCTTAGTTATGGCAGCAACGTATAATGAAAATCAAATTCAAATATTAGAGGGGCTGCAGGCGGTACGGAAAAGACCTGGTATGTATATTGGGAGTACCTCCTCGAAAGGTCTTCACCATCTAGTGTATGAAATAGTAGATAATGCCGTTGATGAAGCATTAGCAGGTTACTGTGATACAGTAGTAGTTTCTATACATGAAGACAATTCAATATCTGTCTTAGATAATGGTCGAGGTATACCTGTTGGAATTCATCCTCAAAAAGGAATTTCTACAGTAGAAGTTGTATTTACTATTCTTCATGCAGGCGGAAAGTTTGGTGGAGGAGGGTATAAAGTATCAGGTGGGCTTCATGGAGTAGGCGCATCTGTTGTAAATGCTCTTTCAGAATGGCTGACTGTTCATGTACATTTAGACGGTAAAATACATGAGGAAAAATTCTCAAGAGGAAATGTTGTTCAGCCTCTTACTATTGTGGGAGAAACTGATAAAACAGGTACATTTGTACACTTTAAACCAGATGGCAAGATATTTGAAGAATTAGTCTATGATTATAAAATTTTACAGCAGAGATTAAAAGAGACAGCCTTTTTAACAAAAGGGCTTAAAATTGAACTAATAGATTTAAGAGAAGAAGAGAAAAAACGCAAAGTATTTCACTATGAAGGCGGAATCAAAGAGTTTATTAATCATCTTCATAAAAATAAAACGATTATTTATAACGAAATTTTTTATTGTGAAGGTGAAAAAGATGGTATTGTTGTAGAGGTTGCTTTTCAGCATAACGACAGTTATGTTGAGAATATTTTCAGCTTTGTTAATAACATCAATACTACAGAAGGGGGAACGCATCTTTCAGGATTCCGTTCGGCTATTACAAAAACACTTAATGATTACGGAAGAAAGATGGGTATCCTTAAGGATGCCGATAAAAACCTTAGCGGTGAAGATATAAGAGAAGGCATGACTGCTATTATAAGCATTAAAATTGGAGAACCACAGTTTGAGGGACAGACAAAAACAAAGCTTGGCAACAGCGAGGCAAGAGGTGCTGTAGAAACCATATTTGGAGAGCAGCTTACTTATTTTCTTGAACAAAATCCAAATGTCGGAAAAATGGTTATTCAGAAAGGGTTGATGGCAGCAAGAGCTAGAGACGCAGCACGTAAAGCCAGAGAACTTACACGTCGTAAAAGTATATTGGAAGGGAATGCGCTTCCAGGAAAACTGGCAGACTGTCAGGAAAAAGACGCATCAAAATGCGAAATTTATATTGTCGAAGGGGATTCGGCTGGAGGTTCAGCAAAAGGAGCTCGTTCTCCTAAGACTCAAGCCATACTTCCACTTAAAGGTAAAATTCTAAATGTAGAAAAAGCCAGACTAGATAAAATGCTGGAGAATGAAGAAATACGAAATATGATTACTGCGTTTGGGGCAGGAATCAGCGATGATTTTGATATTACTAAAGTGAGATACGGCAAGATTATTCTGATGACCGATGCCGATGTAGATGGTGCTCATATTCGAACACTTCTTTTAACATTCTTATACAGATATTATAGAGAACTTATAGAGCAGGATCATGTTTATATTGCACAGCCACCTCTGTATTTAGTGGAAAAAAACAAGAAAAAGCACTATGCCTTTAATGACAGGGAATTAGAAAAGATACTACAGGAAATAGGAAGAACAGGTATCAGCCGTATGCAAAGATATAAAGGTTTGGGGGAGATGAACCCTGAGCAGCTTTGGGAAACTACCATGAATCCTGAAACAAGAATACTTGTAAAAGTTAACCTAGATGATGCGGCCGCAGCAGATGAAATTTTTACTGCACTTATGGGGGATAAGGTAGAGCCAAGAAGAGAATTCATACAGGAGTATGCTCAGAAAGTAACAAATTTAGATATCTAAAAGGGCAAGGAGAAAAAAAATGGATGAACATGATATAACTTACGACAGAATTATTTCTGTAGATATACAGGAAGAAATGAAAAAATGTTATATAGATTATGCAATGAGCGTTATTGTATCTCGTGCCCTTCCAGATGTACGAGATGGTCTGAAACCTGTTCATAGACGTATTTTATATGCGATGAGTGAGCTTGGTTTATGGGCTGATAAGCCTTATAGAAAGTCAGCACGTATCGTTGGGGATACCATGGGTAAATATCACCCTCATGGTGACTCGTCAATCTATGATGCGATGGTACGTATGGCACAAGATTTCTCAACCAGATATCCATTAGTAGATGGACAAGGTAACTTTGGATCTATAGATGGGGATAGTGCTGCTGCTATGCGTTATACAGAGGCGCGTATGAGTAAGTTAACTAATGCTATGCTTGCTGATATTGATAAAGACACAGTAGATTTTAGACCTAACTTTGATGAATCTGCTAAAGAGCCTGTAGTTTTGCCATCAAGATATCCTAATTTACTTGTGAATGGATCATCAGGTATTGCTGTAGGTATGGCAACTAATATACCACCTCATAACTTAAATGAAGTTATTAATGGTGTTGTTAAAATGATCAATAACTACATGGGAAGTAATGAGGAAAACGAAGTACGTGAGACAGAAATTGAAGAGCTGATGGAGATTATACAAGCTCCTGATTTTCCGACAGGTGCAACTATTTATGGAAAATATGGTATTGAACAAGCGTATAGGACGGGTAAAGGCAAAGTTAAAGTTAAAGCAAAAGCAGAAATAGAAGAAATGCATGGAGGCAAATCCAGAATTGTCGTAACAGAGATTCCTTATATGGTCAATAAGGCAAAGCTTATTGAAAAAATTGCTGATCTTGTAAAAGAAAAGAAAATAGAAGGAATTACAGACCTGAGAGATGAGTCTGACAGAAATGGAATGTCCATTGTTATAGAGCTAAGAAGAGATGTTAATGCTAATGTTACGCTTAATCAGCTTTATAAATATACTCAAATGCAAGATACCTTTAGTATTAATATGCTTGCACTTGTAGATGATGAACCTAAAGTACTTAACTTGAAACAGATGATAGAAGAGTATTTAAAACATCAAAAAGAAGTCGTAACAAGAAGAACACAGTTTGATTTAAATAAAGCTGAGGCAAGAGCTCATATTGTTGAGGGGCTTAGAAAAGCACTAGATGCTATTGATCTTATTGTATCTCTTATTAGATATTCTAAAACAGTTCAAGAAGCAAAAGATAAAATTATGGAAGCTATTGACTTAACAGATATCCAAGCTCAGGCAATTGTCGAAATGAGACTTCGTGCTTTAACTGGACTCGAAAGAGAAAAACTGGAAGAAGAATATAATGAACTTATGGAAAAGATTAAGTATCTGAGATCTATTTTAGAAAGTGAATATAAACTTTATTCAGTTATTAAAGAAGAACTTCTAGCAATCAGAGATAAACATGGCGATGGAAGAAGAACAGATATTACTATTGATGAAGATGAATATGATATAGAAGACTTAATTGATGAAGAAAATATTGTTGTTACAATTACTCATTTAGGCTATATTAAGCGCATTCCTCTTGATACCTATAAAAATCAGCATCGAGGAGGAAGAGGTATTATTGGTGTGAACACGATTGAAGAAGATTTTATTGAACAGCTTTTTGTAACGACTAACTTCAATTACATTATGTTCTTTACTAATAAAGGAAAGGCTTATAGAATTAAGGCTTACAGAATACCTGAAGGTGGAAGAACTGCAAGAGGGATGGCCATCATAAATTTACTAGAACTTGATAAAGATGAAAAAATAAGCGCTGTGTTTCCAATTAAAGAATATCAAGATAATATGTACCTTACTATGGTTACAAAACAAGGCCAAATCAAAAAGACACCTATAAGTGCATTTAAGAATATCAGAAAAGGCGGACTTATTGCACTTTCACTAGCTGATGAAGATGAACTAATGGGTGTCTATCAGACAACTTCAGAGGATGCAATACTTGTATGTACAAAAAAAGGGCAGGGTATTATGTTTGAAGGAACTGATGTAAGGCCTATGGGAAGAACTGCAAGAGGGGTACGTGCTATTAATCTTGCAGAAGGTGACGAAGTTATTGGAGCTACTGTACCGCAGGAAGATGAACAGATTCTTACTGCTACAGAAAACGGACTAGGAAAGAGAACACCAATTGAAGCGTTTAGAGCTCAAAGGCGTGGTGGAAAAGGGCTTAGAATATATAAACTCACAGAAAAGACAGGTAATGTTATAGGAATAGCGTCAGTTAAACAAGATGATGAACTGCTTCTTATTACTTCTCAAGGTATAATCATTCGTATACAAGTTGCTCAGATATCCTCTGTAGGGCGTAATGCTCAAGGTGTAAAACTCATAAATGTTCCTGACGGTGTCCAAGTGGTATGTATGGAAAAAGTTAAAGAAGATATTATAGATGATCAAATGCAAAATAACCATGAAGAGGAATAAATGAAAAAACTAATTGTTTTTTTAATTTTCCTAGTTGTTTTTAGTGCAGGCGGAGTATTTGGATATTATATAGTCATTAATAATCCTGATGCACTGCCTGCTTTTATTAATAAGGACATACCAAATGGACATTATATTATAAAAAAGTCAGGCGAAATAATAGAGGAAGTTGAGAATAGAGAAGAAGCTATAAGAAAAGCAGATGAAATGAAGAGAAGTGTTGTTATTGATAAGGACAATGAAGAATGGATTTATAGTACGCTTTCACCATTTCTTATTATAACAGATACAGCTATCCATGATTTTGAATCATTTGACAATGCCCTTAAATATGCAAAACGTAATGATTATGGCGCTATTTATTATAATAATGATAGTAAGCCCATATGGGAAGAAGCAGTCAGTCTTCCAAGTGAGGCAAGAATAAATGTCCCAATGGTTATGCAGATGCCGGAGCTTCCTAGAGGTTGTGAAGTAACATCGCTTGCTATGATTTTTGAATACTACGGCCAAAAGATAGGTAAAATGGAACTTGCCAAAAATATCAAAAAGGATACATCTGCTTATGAAATAAGCGATACTGGACGCATACATTTTGGGAATCCCTATGAAGGTTTTGT
Organism: uncultured Clostridia bacterium; assembly: GCA_937981575.1. GTDB lineage: Bacteria > Bacillota > Clostridia > Lachnospirales > Cellulosilyticaceae > FMMP01. Next base: position 34,898 of record CALJNR010000070.1, read on the forward strand.
AGGAGACATGTATAATCGCCGAAATAATGGATATGGAGTCTATCATGGACCAATTGCAGAACTTGCTAGTAAGTACTTTAAAGAGAAGGTAATAGATTTAACGGGATTAGAATTTGAAGATGTACTTTATTTTGTATCAAAAGGATATCCAGTGTGGATTATAACTAACTCTACATATAAACCATTAGAGGAACATTTTTTTGAAATATGGCATACACCAACAGGAATTGTTAAGGTGACCAGCAAACAACATTCAGTCGTTATCACTGGTTTTGATGAAAATAAAGTTTATGTCAATGACCCGCTGCATTCAAAGCCTAATCGGGCAGCAGATAAGGTGTCTTTTCAAAAAGCATGGGAACAAATGGGTAATCAAGCAGTTACGATTATAAAGTAAAACGAATCTAACCTACAAAATAATATAAATATGAATGATAAAGCGAATTAAAGGGAATAAATAATAATTGTAATAACTTAATAATAATGTTATGATAGTATAAGGGATGTTATTATTATAAATACAATAATTAATTACTCATTAAGATACAAGTTAATAATATATAAGTTATATTGTTATGCTTGTAGAATATAAGTTTTTTATGTGCAAATAACAAATGATATAATTAATGAGTATTTAAATTGAATAAGATTATAATTAAAACATCTAAAGGTATTCCAACAAATTATATCCTTACATTATCCAATGTGAGGATATTTTTAAACAAAAAAAACATATTCTAAAAAAGGCTTGACATAAGGAAGAAAAATTGATATTATAGATTTTGCCTTGAGTGGTAAAGCCTAAAAGGTAAAACATATTTCAATACATTTATTCGGAGAAGTACTCAAGTTGGCCGAAGAGGTGCCCCTGCTAAGGGTATAGGTCGGGAAACCGGCGCGAGGGTTCGAATCCCTCCTTCTCCGCCATATTTTTTTTGATTAAATTGTAATAATAAAATCGAAAAAAATAAAAAATAAAAAAGTGTTGACATATGTAGTACACTTAAGTATAATAGTAAAAGTGCTCAACAGCACAGCAATATTAAATACTAACAGTTGAACATTGAAAATAAAATAGTAACCATAAAACCAGTCGATTCAGATGCTTCTATAATAAGAAGCAAATGAGTACAGTTTAAAGTAAATGTAACAGTTTAGCTTTAAGCATTGTACAAGTAATTATAGTCACAAACATTCTAACGAATGTGGACAAACTTTTATATGAGAGTTTGATCCTGGCTCAGGATGAACGCTGGCGGCGTGCTTAACACATGCAAGTCGAACGGAGAAAAAGTGCTTGCACTTTTTCTTAGTGGCGGACGGGTGAGTAACGCGTGGGT
>CALJNR010000071.1 GCA_937981575.1 uncultured Clostridia bacterium
GGTGGACGAGAAGTATTAGAGAGTATTAAGGCGAGAAGGCAGGAAGGTAATAATTTTCGCTTAGAGAGAAATCGTACAACTAAAATTACTAATCGCATACATCCAGGAAGTTTGAATTTAGTTATTTCTGAGATTATAGAAGTGACAAATGAAGCAAAAACATTTCGCTTAGTTTCAAAGGACGGTTACTTACCTCCTTTTCAGGCAGGCCAATATTTAAATATTTTTGCTGAGATTGAAGGCGTTCGCACAAGTCGCCCGATTAGTATATCCTCATCACCTAGACAACGAGCTTATTATGATATCACAATAGCACGTATTGCAGCAGGGTTTGTTTCAGATTTCTTTCTAGATAAAGTTAAAGTAGGAGATGAGTTTGAAGCAAGTGAGCCAGCTGGGAATTTTTATCACAATCCTGTTTTTCACGGAGATGAAGTGGTTTTCCTTGCTGGGGGAAGTGGCGTAACGCCTTTCGCAAGTATGATTAGAGAGGTACTCAGTGCGGGTATTAAGCGTCAAATACACTTGCTTTATGGTGTTAAAACAGAAGATGCAGCTTTCTTTAAAGAAGAATTTGAACTACTCGCTAAAAATCATAAAAATTTTGTATTTACATTGGTAGTATCAGAACCAACAGAAAGCTATACAGGACGCACTGGATTTATAAGTGCAGATACTATAAAAGAAGTTGTTGGAGATCTGGAAAATAAAATGTTCTATATCTGTGGGCCGCAAGTAATGTATGGTTTTTGTGGGACAGAATTAGACAAATTAAAAGTGCCGGCTAGACGCATCAGACATGAGATGTTTTGTGGAAGGCAAGATATTCAAAATGAGCCAGGATGGCCAGAAGGTCTATCACCTGATCAAGTATTTGATGTAAAAATAATTGAGGGACTTACAATTAAAGCAAGAGCCGGGGAAAACTTGCTTATAGCTCTTGAACGTCATAATATTCGCGTAAATGTTTGTTGCCGTTCGGGCGAGTGTAGCCTGTGCCGTATTCAACTCGTATCAGGAAAAGTGTTTTCACCAAAGGGCGTACTTTTAAGATATGCTGATGAAAAATATGGTTATATTCATTCTTGTAAAGCTTTTCCAATTTCTAATATTGAAATAATGCTGTAGTGTATCAAGCATAGTAAAAGACTATGCTACTAGGTGGGGTAATACTATAAAAAAGGGGTGTTAGATTATGTTTAGCGATATACAAACAAAGGCTGATATGTTAGAAAAGATAGCAGCAGCAATCAAAAGTACTTTAATTAATGTTGATGAAACACAGATGTATAACATTATGCACTCACACTATGAGACTCTGAATTTGATTAATAAAGAGGGTGTGTGGGTTTCTCCAAAGTTTACTGATAGAGCTGATACGTTATTGCCAAGAGATATGACCTATGAAAAAGTATGCCTATTTATTGATGAAATGATTGCTTTAGCAAAGAAGAATGACTATCTGATGCATTTTATAAAGACTTGTTCAAAAGAAAAGTTCTCTGTTATAGAAGAGAAGTTTAAAGAGGAAGGCAAACAAGTTTTACCTGATGTAGTTGGTTATACAATAATGCTTCAAAATTTAACGAAAGAATGTGCTGATGATTACAAAGTGCTAGAAGAATTATATAACTGCTTTAAAAAGTTACGTGATGAACTGGGCGCCTTTAAAGAACTGCCATTATTTCATAAGATAAAATTAATATCTGTAGAATTACCTATGAAGACGTATTTTAAGTTTCATAAAACGGGCGTCATTCCTCCAAAATCAGGGGGGAATGCAGTGGCAATTAATATTTTAGAAGCAACGTGGACGGATTATAAAACAGGATTTAAAGACAATGCAAAAACGGGTTGGATTCTAGCAAAAAATAAATGTGGATCACAAAAGTATGATGCACGTACGGGGGCAGGACCATCAGGGTGGTCAGAAGATGGCAAGATGATCGAACGTGTCTATCCTTTTCCAACAGAATGGGCAAGTTTGTACCAAACGTGGAATATGTGTTTTGTAACGAGATTCCAAGACTTTTTATATGTCATACCAAAGCTTTTGATTCCACAGGTTTCAGATTATTATGAGAAACCACATAATTACATCTACAACAGAGCGATAGCCTTATACATATACTTAAACTTTGCAAGCTTTGATTATGTAGAAAAGAAGAAGTCTGGAGAAAAAGTAATTAACTGGCACGATAGAAAGTTAAGCTTGCTTTTTGGGGAGTCCAATGCAGCAATGGCTAAAATCTATGAATCTAAAGTCCAAAAGGCAACAAAATAGGAGGAGAAGGTAATGGAAAAATCATTTGATAAAAGGTATGTCATTATAGCAACAGCATTACTCGCAGTATTAGCACTCGTAGTACCATGGCTTATTAGCACAAAAGAAGTAGCTATTCCATGTGCAATCATTGTATTTCACTTTCTAGTTATACTCAGCACTTCTTACTTTATTCGCAGATATAAATGGTCAGTGTATTGCCTATTTATTATACTGCCACTTATTTCACTGCCTATATTGTTAGCAAAAGGACAAGATTGGTTTATTATTGCAAAAACATATACT
>CALJNR010000072.1 GCA_937981575.1 uncultured Clostridia bacterium
ATCTTACAAAGAATCTATTCTTCCAGCATCCAAAACCAAAAGAGTAGCCGTAGAAGCTGCATCAAGCTTCGGCTGGCATAAATACACTGGTTTTGAAGGAAAAGTTATTTCTATCGATACATTTGGTGAATCTGCACCAGCAGATATCATCTTTAAAAAACGTGGATTCACTACAGACAATGTTATTCAAACTGCTAAGAGCATTCTTGGCCAATAAATGATTTCAAACATCTAAAGTAAAGGTTAATAAATCGCCAAAAGAGCGCAAGAGACAAAGTATCTAGTATACCTTGCCGCTTGCGCTCTTTCTAATTATTTACTAAACAGCAGCTGGCTGCATATAAGAAGCATTTCAAAATACATACTTCTACCAGTTAGAATCTAGCTTTATTTTCCATTCACCATTTTGTTGTTTACACCAGATAATAATATAATTCCCGTTCATCCCAGGAGCATGCCATGTACCTATCTCATAGGCAAGATCTGATTTAACCTGTATGCAGATCGCCTTTTTAAGATCCACACTATAGCTTGCGTTATTCATATAGGAATACACAGCAGCCAGCGTTTTATAATCCTCATAAACTTCGCCCCTATTATAGTAAATAAAATCCTCTGCATATATCCCTTCAGCGAGGTCCATAGCAGAATGTTTATTAGCAAGCTCGATCCATTTATCTCTTGCTTTATCAATACCACTATCCCCGTCTGCCGCAGATGATAATTCTGCAACAGCTTCTAATTCACGTACCCATGCTCCTTCATTGTTATTCCATATTACAAGGTACTGATAAACTAATACATCATTTGTTGTAAAATAACCTATTTCGTACACCATAGACTGATTTTCACTAAGCTGCATACGATAGACTGGATGAATAGCCTCTATCACGACCTTTTCCTTTTTATTTAAATGGTATGTAGAAACAGCTTGTCTTCCTTTAATATATTTTTCTCTTTCTGGTAATAACAAAGCCTGCTCTGAATAAAAGTTTTCTAATTCACTGCTCCTTAAGTTAAATTGATTAATCCATTCTTCGTTAATCTTATCAATTTCTGGAAGAATAGTGACTCTTGAAGGTTTTTCTATATTTACAGATTGCGAGTTGTTTTTATCTTCGAGTAAAACACTCCCTACATCTTGCATCTGTTCCTTTGAATAATTCTCCTTGTTATTCATTGTACTACACCCCACTGACGCTATGCAAAGAATAAAAGCTTGAAATAAATAAAAATACTTCTTATACATTATTACTCCTCCCCAGCTACTAAAAGTAAATCACTAAATATTTTTCTCCATACTTTATGAATAGCTTCTGTCATAGACCCTGTGTTTTCAAAAATCACTTTTATGCTTTGAATACAATTCTACGTTATCTTGCTTTTCCAAAACTTATACCATTTAAGATAATTTATTTTATAATAACACCAAAAATATAGCAATAGCAAAAGTGGCTGCCAATCTTAAATTTACAGATCGGAGCCACTTTAATAAATGCTTCAAGTGTTTTTATTATAATGCCGCTAACTCTTGATAAATACCTTTTAACTGTCCATAACCCTTTTTAAATACTTGATAATACTTCTCATAAACCTTAGCATCTTCTTCAGATGGCTTAACAGTCTTGCTTACCTTAATAAGCTTTTCGCAAGCCTCCTCTACAGTATTAAACAGGCCGCATCCAACTGCTGCTAAAATACTTGCGCCATAAGCGGGTCCCTCTGAAGCCTCCACAATATTAAGCTCATAATTAAAAATAGAAGCTAATATTTCTACCCATAATTCATTTCTCACTCCGCCTCCGGTAATACGCATTTCTTCAATAGGAATCTGCATGTCTTTCAGAATTTCAAGTGAATCTCTTAATCCATAGCCTACCCCCTCCATAACTGCACGGGTCATATGCCCTCTTGTATGTGAAGGTTTAAGGCCAATAAATACCCCTGTAGCATTAACATCTGCATGAGGCGTTCTCTCCCCAGATAAGTATGGCAGGAACAAAAGCCCTTCACTGCCGGCTGGGATCTTTGCTGCTTCATCCCTTAATACTTGATAAGGATTTTCTGCCACAATGTCTTTATTCACTTCTTCAACCCACCATTGCAAGCTGTATGCTGCTGAAAGCATAACCCCCATTTGAGTAAACTTTCCGTTAGCATGATTAAAAGAGTGAAGTCTATTTGCTTTATCTACTTTATATTCATTGGTAGAGGCAAAAACTACTCCTGATGTACCAAGTGCTACGCTCACAACTCCGCTTGCCACCGTTCCTGTACCCACAGCACCTACAGCCTGATCTCCGCCGCCTCCAATAACCTTTGCACCCCTACTTATGCCAAGCTGATCAGCTATATCTTTTTGAATAATTCCTGTTACTTCATAACAGTCATAAACTTCTGGGAGCCACTCCGGCTTGATAGATAAAATGTCCATCATTTCTTTTGACCATGTTTTGTTTTCTACATCAAAGAAAAGCGTACCCGCAGCATCTGAAACGTCAATTTTATAGTCTCCTGTTAAGCAGTATCTTAAGTAATCCTTTGGCAGCAGAATATGGGCAATCTTATTAAAGATTTCAGGTTCATTTTCTTTGACCCACAAAACTTTAGGCCCTGTAAATCCTGATAAGGCAATGTTTCCAGTATACTTAGAAAGCTTATCTTGCCCAATCACTTCATTAAGGTAATCACACTGTTTTTGAGTTCTTCCGTCATTCCATAAGATAGAAGGCCTTAAGATATTACCTCCCTCATCTAAAATGACAAGTCCATGCATTTGTCCGCTAAAACTAATTCCTTCTATTTGATTACCAAGCGCTGAATTTCTAGAAATAATTTTTTTAATGGCATCTGTTGTTCCCTTCCACCAATCTTCTGGGTTTTGTTCACTCCATAGTGGTTTTGGAAAGCTAAGCGGATATTTTTCTGATGCACTGTCAACAATCGTTCCTTGCTTATCCATTACAATGACTTTAACTGAACTTGTTCCTAAATCTATCCCTAAATACATCTTTTAGTTCCTCCTTAATGTTTCATTTACATAAAGTCTATACATGTATTAGCCTTGTCTAACTTACGATAAGTAATTTATATTTTTTAATAGTACTTACCCATCTGACTTTTGATCTAAAGCCCTATGTAAAGATTAAAGTCTAGATTAACAGTAGAGGCAGGCACATATGACCTGCCTCTACTGCTTGGATTTATAGAGTCACTAATTATTTACTAAAGATATATTGATTAACGATAGATTCTAACATTTCTTGTCTTCCAGATTTCACTTTAATTTGATCGTTTGCCAGTGCATATTTTTCCAGCGTTTCAAAATCAACTTTTCCTTCTATAATATCTTTACCGATACCTTCATTAAATGTTGCATAACGATCATTTTTGAAGTTTTCAAGCACACCGTCTTCTATAAGTTTTAAAGCTACTTTGAAACCTTTTGCAAATGTATCCATACCTGCAATATAACCCAAGAAAATATCTTCTGGTTCAAAAGATGCTCTTCTTGGTTTAGAATCGAAGTTAAGTCCACCTTTGCCAAGACCGCCATTTTTAATGACTTCATACATAACAAGTGTAGCATCATAAATATTAGTTGGGAACTGGTCTGTATCCCATCCAAGGTTTGGATCTCCCATGTTTGCATCAATACTTCCTAATGCATCATTGATTCTTGCTAGGTGAATTTCATGTTCAAAAGTATGGCCTGCAAGTGTTGCATGGTTGGCTTCAATGTTAAGCTTAAATTCTTTTTCAAGGCTATATTTTCTTAAGAAACCAAGTACAGTCGCTGCATCTGTATCATATTGGTGTTTTGTTGGTTCTTTTGGTTTTGGCTCGATAAGAAGTTCTCCAGTAAAACCAATTTTCTTCTTATAATCAACAGCCATTTTAAGGAATTTCGCGAAGTTTTCTTCTTCTAACTGCATATTGGTGTTAAGGAGTGTTTCATAACCTTCACGGCCACCCCAGAATACATAATTTTCTCCACCTAATTGTTTTGTAACTTCCATTGCTTTTTTAACTTGTGCAGCTGCAAATGCATAAACATCTGCACTGGATGTAGTCGCTGCCCCATGCATAAAACGTGGATGTGAGAACATATTTGCAGTTCCCCATAATAACTTTTTGCCTGTTTCTTTCATAAGCTTTTCACAATATGCTGCAACTTCATCTAGAATAGCATTTGTTTCTGCTAAAGTTTTACCTTCTGGCGCAATATCTCTATCATGAAACGCAAAATAATCTATATCTAACTTTTCCATAAGTTCAAAACAAGCATCCATTTTAGCTTTTGCAAATTCTATAGAATCTGTAATACCAAGCCAAGGTCTTTCCATAGTGCCTTGTCCAAATGGATCAGATCCGCCTCCGCAAAGGGTATGCCAATAAGAAAGCGTAAACCTAAGATGCTCTTTCATTGTTTTGCCATTAATAACTTCATTCGGATTAAAATACTTAAATGCAAATGGATTTGTTGATGTTTCTCCTTCATATTGTATCTTGTTTACATTTGGAAAATATTCTTTCACGACCGTCACCTTCTTTAAATTATTTTTAAATCTATCTTTATTATATACCGATGAAAAATATTTTTCAATAGTATTTTAAAATACTTTTTAAAATAACTTTAAAATATCTTTAAAATAAATTACATGCTACACAATAGCTGTAATTTCCTGGAATGCCATAAGCGCTGCTCCATATTTAGAAGCCTTATATCCAAGAGAAGAAAACTCAATTCTTCTATCTGACTTAAGCATACTGCAGATGTTGTTTGCCAGTGCTTCTTCCATGAAAGGTTCTACTTGTTCTTGAAACTCACTCATCTGCCCTCCAATAATCACGCAGTCAGGATCAAAGATAAGAAATACATTATTTAATGTAACCACTAAATAATCTACATATTCTCTAAGAATTTCTTTTTGCTTAGGAATATCTGGATTATAGCTTTTAAACACTTCATCTAATGAGTTAAATTTATCTTCTAATACGTTACTGAAGGATTTAATTAATGCCCGTGTAGATAAATAGGGCTCAACACATCCCTGATTTCCACAGTTACATGCCTTTCCTCCTTTTTGGATCACCATGTGTCCAATCTCTCCTGCCGCCTCACTGCTGCCTGTATAGTATCTTTTATCGACGATAATCCCTGCGCCTATCCCCTCTTTAATTGAAAGGTAAAAAGAATTTTTATATTCTTTTGATACGCCTATTCTATTTTCAGCAAAAGCTGCAAGCCTAGCTTCATTTCCTACATAAATATTAACTTCTAACTCATCTCTTAGGGCCTCCAAACTTAAATTACCAATGCTTATATTCGGACCTTTTTTTATCAAAAGCTTTTCTTCTTCTACTAAGCCCGGATATGAAAGTCCTATTCCAATTATATTCTCTTTTTGTAGCTTACATTCCTCTAAAATAGTATTAACTATTTCTTTTATTCTAGTTTCTAAATCATTATCTTTGTTCTCAATAGTTTTCTCTAAAACTAACTCCAGCTTTAGATTCATTAAGCAATAATAAATAGAGTGGTTTTGAATATCAATCCCAATACTAAAATATCTATTATAATCAATATCTAAAAGTATTGGTTTCCGCCCATAATCAACATCCTGAACACCTACTTCCTTTAATACACCTTCTTTTAAAAGCTTATTAACATTAGTAGTAACTGTCGGAATACTTATATTCATCTGATCAGCAAGATCATATTTAGTCATAGCCCCTGCTTCACTGATCTTTGCTAAAATAACTTTTTCATTTTCACTTCTCTTTCGATTTGGCAAATCCCTTCCTCCTTTTTTAGTTATTATCATCTGCTAACTTATGCAGCTAAATTATCGCATCGTGATTTAAGTTTACAATCTAAAGTTTCATATTTCAAGCAGTATTTATTTTTACAACCTATTTTAGAGTACAACTATTATCATTTTAAGTCCATTAGAAGTTCAATTTACAAACAAAATTTCTATCTTTACAAGCATAATTTTCATCTAATATCTATCTTCTTCATAGTTTTCCCATTTTACATGAATTAAAACATTCATTGGTCTTGCTCCCCTGTTTCAATTCTAACTAGCTACAAAAAACATATCAAAAATAAAAGGTCATATTAAATAGTCAAACCTACCTTAACAAGCCAGCTGTTCTTCCTCATACTATGACAAAGAGGAAAGTACTTATGACTTTCCTCTTTTAATATTTTTTACTCCAATAAATCTTTAGTACTGCTTTTACCGAAACTATAAAGACTAAAGTAACCAGCAATGTTAAGAAAATAAGTTCATTAAAAAATCCTGCAATAATAGCTGCCAATGCAACACCTATCATAATGATATACAGTGCGAGTCCACCTGTTTTCTGCTTAATCACCGTTAGGCGTTCATCATGTTCCTCAATATATATCATTTTAAGAGCATCCTTATTTTTAAGGGCCTTTCTAAGTTTACTGCCATAAAAAAGAAGCGCACACTGCATTCCTAAAAAAATGCCTAATTGAAACCCTTGAATAAAATCACTTATTTCCTGTCCACTTACCTTCACTAACTGGTCACCATTTAGAGCCAGTGTAATAATAATGATTGTAGCTACAGCACTAAGTCCTATTAGAAATTTTAACCTTACCGCGACAACCTCTTGAAATTTTTCCATTTCACATCTCCTCCACTTCTCCAAAATCAAATACCTCTTCAATTGCTAAATTAAAGTATTTCGCTATTTTATAGGCTAAAATCAACGACGCTACATATTTTTCATTCTCTAAAGATGTAATCGTTTGTCTTGTAACCCCCACTGCTAATGCAAGTTCTTCCTGACTAATTTTGTTTTTCTTCCTAAGCTCTTGAATTCTTGATTTCATATACTCCTCCTCACTTATCCATTTTCGCTGCCTATAACCTGTTTATTTTTTGTATATCTTTCTTTGCATGTTTTTTCATAACTTAGTCCGAATTTTTGTATAGTTCGCTTTACTTTTTTAGCATAGTATGCTATACAATTTTTGTCAAGCAAACTTTGCACAAATGAATAAAAATTAAGGTCATAAAGCTGAATATCTTTGGAATATCAGCCTATGACCTTAATTTTTATCAAATATTTTTATTGAACAACTGCATGTTAAAAGAATAGACATGAAAATACCTAAGTAAGGGATTGCATTCTTTTACGCAAATACCCTTTTCCTCTAATAAAATCCTACATCTCTCTTCTTCCTTGAAGCGCCCTAGATAAAGTGACTTCATCCACGTATTCTAAATCCCCTCCTACAGGGACTCCGTGAGCAATACGGGTTGTCTTGATACCAAGTGGTTTTAGAAGCTTGCTGATATACATCGCAGTAGCCTCTCCCTCTATATTAGGATTTGTTGCTAGAATAATCTCTTCAACTTCTTCTTTTTGTATTCTCTCTAACAATTCCTTAATCTTTATATCACTTGGCCCTACTCCCATAAGCGGTGAAATAGCCCCATGGAGAATATGATAAAGCCCTTTATACTCTTTGGTCTTTTCATATGCAGCCATGTCTCTTGAGTCTTCTACCACCATGATCTGACGATTGGCTCTTTTTTCGTCTCTGCATATTGGGCAAAGCTTACTATCTGTTATTGTAGAACACTTTTCACAGTACTTAATATTCTGTTTGGCATTTACTAGAGTATCTGCAAGTTTTTGAACCTTTTCAGCCGGCAGACTAATAATATGAAAAGCCAGCCTCTGAGCTGATTTGCTTCCTATCCCAGGAAGACGTGATAATTCCTCAATAAGTGCTACCATTTTATCGCCATAATAGCCGCTCACTAGAATAAACCTCCGGTTGGAAGTCCTCCTGTAACTTTAGACATTTCTTTTTGCGAAAATTCTTCTGCCTGACGAATAGCCTCATTAACAGCTGCTAGTACTAAATCCTCTAATGTCTCAATATCATCTGGGTCAACTACCTCTTCTTTAATTTTGATAGCCTTGACTTCTTTTTTCCCGGTAACGGTAACTTCTACCATACCGCCTCCTGCTGAAGCAGTAATTATTTTTTCTTCAAGAAGTGCTTGTGTTTCCTCCATTTGTTTTTGCATTTTTTGTGCTTGTTTCATAAGCTGATTCATATTAGGCATACCGCCACCAAAATTTTTCATTTTTATTCCTCCTAATTTTTAACTTGTATATTAAAGTTTATTTTAGCAGCTACATTTTGTATGACTGCTGATATATCTTTTATATCATCCGTTTGTTCTGGATGTGATCCATAAACTTCTATGCATTTAGCTGCATAGTCGTCAGCATGGATAGGTTTTACTCTTACCTCTTTGCCAGCTTCTTCATTGATAGCTTTTTTAAGTTCTTCAAGATGTGCATTTACAAGTACATCCATGCCATTCTTATAAACTATATAAAAGATATCTTCTTCCACAAAACCTGCTTCTGCTGTTTCAAAGATGGACCAAGCAGCTTTTCCAAGCTTAGATTTAATCTCAGGCCACTTTTTGATGAGTTCTCTAACCTCTTCTGGAACTGCCTTAGGCAGCCTTTGTGGGACAACTTCTTTTAAAGGCGTCCTTTGAAGCTCTTCCGGCATGCTGTAAGCTGCCTTCACACCTTCTTTTTCAAGCTGTTCGAGTTTCTGCTCTAAAAACTGCATTTTAGCTAATAGGCTTTCTTTCGAACTGTCCATCTGCACCTTAGTCAGCTTAAGGACTGCTATCTCTAAAAGTATTCTAGGGGAGATTGCATTTCTAAGTTCATATTCCAGTTCACCAAAATGTTTAATATAACGCATCAGTTCTTGGGCACTCACAGCCTCAGCCTGCTCTATAAGCCTGTTAATGTATTCTTGGCTATAGTCTAACACACCTTGAGCGCCATTTGTAGTCTTAGCTACCAATAAATTACGGCAATGTTCCAAAAGATCACTGGCGAACTGCCGGATGCTTCGCCCTAACCTATTTACCGCCACGCAGAGTTCCAATGCTTTTTGCGTATTTTGCGCTGTTACAGCATCAATCATCTCAAATAATACACTGCTGTCTACAGCACCTACAAGATAAAGTATTTTATCCATAGTAATCGTTTCATCAAAGTAAAAGGAGATGCTTTGTTCAAGAAGACTCAGGGCATCTCTCATCCCTCCATCTGCAAGCCTTGCAATATAGCTTAGTGCTTGATCTTCAATATCTATCTTTTCTTTTTGCATATATTCTGCAAGGCGATCCTCTATTTCTTTAGCCGATAACCTCTTAAAATCAAACCTCTGACATCTAGATAAAATAGTAACTGGTATTTTCTGCGGGTCTGTAGTAGCTAATATAAAAATCACATGGGCAGGCGGCTCTTCTAAGGTTTTAAGAAGCGCATTAAATGCTCCTGTTGAAAGCATATGTACCTCATCAATAATATAAACCTTATATTTGCCCACAGCTGGCGTATATTTAACTTCTTCGTTGATCTCTCTGATGTTATCTACCCCATTATGCGAAGCTGCATCCATCTCAATAATATTAATCGAAGACCCTTCCTGCACCTTTTTGCAGGCACTGCATATGCTGCAAGCAGATCCATTTACAGGTTCCTCGCAGTTAACTGCTCGGGCAAAAATTTTAGCAATAGAAGTTTTCCCCGTTCCCCGGCTTCCACAAAATAAATAAGCATGGGCAACACGGTTTGAACTAATTTGATTTTTTAGTGTTCTCACAATGTGCTCTTGTCCAACAACATCATCAAATGTATTGGGTCTATATTTTCTATATAAAGCTAAGTAACTCATGTTTTTCCCCTTCTGCAGATACTCTCTTTTGCTTAACCACTATCAAGTATTATACCACAAAACAGGAAATCCTAACACATGTTTATCATTTAAAAAGTCTCTGTTCCCAGCTTCTTGGTGATTGGATTTTTTAAATACCTGAACCCTTTCTATTGTATTTATAAACCCTTTGAATATGGAAAATAAAATGTATTTAGCAGTTCATGAGAAGAAATAAGCTGCGAAGTAGTGATATATTCATTTTTTGAATGGCTGCTAAAAGATAGATGATTAAAATGCTTGATTTCTTGTATAAGTCTTTGAAAAGTATCTTCATCCTTTTCCCAAGTCACAACATGATTCTCCCCAATATTTATTCCCTTGTCTCTGGCAAGTCCTAGATAAGTATAAGCTGCTCTAATGCTGGCTGCTTCTGACTTCGAAAAAAAATAGGCGCCAAAACAGAAGACGGCATCTTCTAAAACCGCGTTTAATCGTGATATAAGTTCTGCAAGCTTATCTAACATGTCTGTCACCTTTTTATTTTGACTGTTAAAAGATATGGAGTCATTATTGGTATGAGTTCCCGAGTTAATATGCAGTTTGATTTTAGCAACAGCATAACCTGCAGTTTCTCCTTTAGTTTCAGTTTTATTTGTAAGGGTTACCACCCCATATGTCTTATTAAATCCAAGACTTATATTAAATGCAGGCAGATTTTCAAGTGGAATAGCCGTCGAAGGTGCTATAAGTATGTATTTTGAAGCGCTGCAGGCATTTTCTATACTATTAGTATCTGCACAAGAGGATCCTGTACTGTCTGTAATACTGTCCGTTATATGAACGGCTGTATTTTTAGAAATGCTTTTAGAAAATTCATAGTCAGTTTGTGAAAATGCAGATAACATCGTGTACAGCTCCTTTAATTCGTTAATAAGACATTTAACTTCTGAGCGTGCTTTAGGGATGGCTAAGAAGATAGCTGTAAATTCTTCCTTTCCCATTAAATCTACCAGCTTTTGATTAATGGGTGCACTATTTGAAGAAACATTATTAGGAATCACTACAGCAGCTGAAAGTGCACGATAGATACTAGGGTTAAAAAGTTCTGATAAAATAAGCCTGCTTTCCTTTAGAGACAGTTCTCTAAACTTACTACCCGAATAAGAGCTTGTTAATCCATTCTCCAGAATATCTAATGCAGTGCGCATGTCGCCTGACGTTTTTAATCCAACATATAAATGAAGTTCGTTCTCATAACTTTGAAGAATATATCCAAATATACTATTAAGATTTCCTAATGCATTAAGTACAAAGGAAAAAAAGTCAGAGCCAATAGGCTCTCCAAGTATTTCAATTTTCAAGAGTCTAATATTACCTTTATCATTCTGTAGCGGAGAAATGTTAAGGCTGAATGTATTATAAAACCCATCTTTATTCACTAATAATTCGCATTTATCGAGTACTTCATTTAATGAGGCAGCATCCCTTGGATTAGTCATGATAAAAAGCCCTCCTTTGCACTTTGTGGTATTACTTTATGCCATAAAGCGATTGGATTATTACCAATTTAAACAAAATAAAAAGAGATATCGCAAAATTAATTTATAATTATCTTTGCAATACTCTCTTTTAATGCTCTATTCTTCCTTTTATGGATTATGAATTGTGTTGATTTTTATTCCAGTGTTTTTTGAAGTCTGTAGTTTGAGTCCCTGGGTCATTTTTAAGTCCGCTTTTATCTCTACTCTTTTGCGAACCTTGCTGCGGGATATTAACCTTAGTTGCTCTATCCATTTACATCACCTCTTAATTTATTGTCTTTATGGATAGAATGCATAGTTTAAGCTTTGTTTATTCCTAAAAACCTAAGAGAATATTTTTTTTATCCATCCTATTTTTCTTATTATGCTGCAAAACAAAAAACTAATAATAAGAGCAAGCATTGTAACGATTAAAAATTTTAGTAAGTGATGTCCTTCCCACTTTTTAAATACTAAGCTGCAGCCGATAAGAATAGGCGCATGAAAAACGTATACCCCAAAAGCATGATCTGCTAGCCACTTGCTCCATTTTGTATGCTGATTATATTTTTCTCTGAATATAACAATCAGTCCTAGACACATACAGATGCAGAAAAAAGATTCCCAGAAGGCATAAAGCGCCGCCTGCCAATAGAGCCCTCCCATAAACATATATTCTTTTCCAGTTAGTCCGCCTCCCAATATCATCATACTAATCCATAGGGGAACGCCTAGATAAAACCCTGCCTTAAACCAAGCTAGACCAAAACGATAAGGCAATTTTAAAAACCAATCCTTGCGATAGGCGATAGTTCCTATAATAAAAAGAACAATATACTGAGCAAAAAAGCAAAACTGCATATTCATTATGCTCGTTCCGATTGGCTGTATTAAACGAATACTAAAGGCCAAACAAGCTATCAGTAAAATGATTCCTATAACCTGTTTGTGCTTAGAAAACCCAATTTCTTTTCGACTATTACAATCTTGAATCCTCCTTCTTATTAAAGCGTAAATACTAGAAAATCCTAGCAGTGCAAAAGCAAACCACAGGGGCCCCGAAGCGCCTAAAAACGATAAACTTCCTATATAGTGTGCATACGACCTTGCTATAGCTAAAATATTTCCATTATGCCTCTTGGGCTCTATTAAAAAACACCTGATAAAAGGGTGAATGATAAGCATATAAACCAGAGTCGGTACGCCAAGTCTTATCATCCTGTCTTTAATAAACCTTATAAATCCTTTTCGATCATACGCAGCAGGGACAAAGTATCCTGCAAGTAAAAATAAAAATCCCATGAAATAAGCTTGAGTAAAGGTTTGAAAAACAGCAAATATACTGAATGACAAAAGGTCCAATTCTCTTTTTTCATAATAATACCATCCACCAATTGAACTATATGTTACTGCTCCATGAATCATAACTACAAATATGATCATCAGCCACCTTAAATGATCAATAAAAACTAATCTCTTTGCTTGTGCTTCTGATTGTATATTGAAATATATTCTTTCTTCTGCTCTTAACTGTTCCACTCCCACAAACCTCCTATACTATTAAAATGCTTCTGATGAAAGCATAAAACATCTCCTACCTAGTGCCAATAGTATAGTCATACTATTTTAAGTTGTTAAGCAAAAAAACTACCTAGTACTTTCGTACTAGGTAGTTTTTTCAATGGCTGGAGACTTGTTTTCCTTTTGTCCCTCTGAATTGTCCTTTCCCTGCATTAAGAAATTCATAAGTTCATACCTGTTTTTAAAACCCATTTTTTTGTAAATATTATAAATATGATTTCTTACGGTATGGGGGGATATATATAATTGCTCACCAATCACCTGATTACTATTTCCCGCTAAAATCAACTGGATAATCTCATATTCTCTCTCAGTAATTTCATAGCTTCTTAAAAGGTCTTTATGGGTTAAGCTCTGCTCTTCATCAGCCCCCTCCTTATCTTTTTCCAACACTGACTCTGGATCAATAAGAACATTTTTAAACATCAAAATGCCCCCGATATTAATAAGTAAATAGGTAATAGGGGAAAATGCAACAGGAAATCTAAAATCTAGTCGATAATTTATTAGGTTTACCCCTACTGAGATGGGTCCAAAAATCATAATAATTATCAAACAAACTCGGACAAAAGGTTGAATAATGGGATTTACTTTGCTGCCGTTCTTTATAATAAGGAATACACCATAAAAAGCTCCCATTACAATAAATAAATTAGCTATCAAAAATCCTGTATGTAATCCACTTTCCCCACTTATAACCTGTTGTAATGTAAGGAAGTGAATAAATAAATCTGCAGCTACAAAAACAGTTGATATGCCGGCGAAAATTACTTTGTGTGGTTTTTCAACTTTGCGCCCGATTATATCATAAACTACCCACAATAAATAGGAAATAAAACCTATGTTTACTAAAAGCAGTCCATATGCGTTCATAATCATTATCCATTCTGGAAACTCAAACCTAAAAAGAGTTATATAAAAGTTAAAAATGTCCAAAAGCACTGATAATCCTAAATACAAATCGGCCAAGATAATAAATCCAACTGCTTTTTTTCTGGTTTTAATATAAAAAAGGCTGCCTAAAGTTACCGCAATAACCCCTGTCATAAAGGTCATGATGTATAACCATAAAATTAAATGCTCCATTTTTCTCACCACATGTCTTATCTATTTTTATAAGCATCATAGCACACTTATGGGCAGCTCCTCAATAGTTTAGATTCCTAACTCTTTTTTCTCTATTTTAGATAGGGCCATTTTAATCATCCAGTTCATAAGCCCGCCTGCCAATTGCTTAACTGGACCAAGAGAAGTTTTGTAATAATATTTTGTATCCAGCCATCCTTTATTTTTCCAATAGTCATAATCAGCTTCTGAAATATAAGTTTTACTTTTTAGTGCGTTAAACATATAAACATCATAAAGTGTTGGAATTGGCAGTTTTTTAGTCTGAGCTGCATCAAAAAAGGCATCTGCTTTCTGATGAATATACTTAGTCATTTTTCCCACATACTTAGAACTAAAATAACCTTTTACCCATCTGTTTTCAAAAAAGAATGTACTGATTACCTTTATTTCACCAATTAAGTTGCAGCCCCAGCCTACTGCTGTCATCTTGAGATATTTAGAGGTTTCTTTAAGCCCACCACCTGCTGTTGTTACCACTGTAAGTGTTGGCTTACCAACAAGTTCAGGCCTATGAAACAAATAGCTTAGGCGATCAATTACTTTCTTAAGTGAGCCCGTAATATGACAGGCATAAACAGGTGAATTAAAAATAATGCCATCTGCATCCTGCAGCTTCATTCTTAGGGTAATTAAGTCATCTTTAATAGGACACAATGCATCCCCTTTCGTTAAGCATAGTTCACATCCTCTGCATGCTTCAATATTTAATTTGCTGATATTGATATATTCAAAGCTAACTGTTCCCCTCGTCTTCATTTTTTCTTCAATAATAGTACACACTTGATACCCATCTTTTTTTCGTGGACTTCCTAATAATACAACAATTTTCATACTAACTCCTCCTTTATAGTAATATCCAACATTGGATATCTTGAGATGCATTTAAATTTACTTTTTCGATATTTTTCTAAACTAAGGATGCTTCAAACTAACGTCAACAATCCATTTCTTTTTTTACTCTTCAATCTTACAAAAATCCTTTAATCCGTTCTTATGTTAAAACTCTCATTCTTTATGAGATCCACGAGTTCATCCAGCTTCTTAGCAGCATGAACAGGATCGCTCAGAATCTCTTGCTTTAATCTTTCCACCTCATTATTGGGTATGCTCTCCATAACTTCACACATATCATTAATGCTTGAAAAGTCAACCTTTTTAATAATTTCTGCTATTTGCTTACTATAGTTCATACATCTGTCTAATTCTTCTATCAAGGCTTCATGCCACTTGATCTGATAATTAAGACTCGAAATCATCATTTCAAAGCACAGTGCCTCTACCTTTAAAGTTGCATCTCCTACTTTGATACGCTGCCATTTTTCAATATCTCGTTTCTTAGCAGCTAATCGTATTATATGACTTTTAATAGTATTAATGACTACTTCCTGGTCAAGACCTCTTAGAATAGGATAAATAATAAATTTATCTGAACCAATATCATAGATTTCGCAGTTCAGTTCTTTCTGAACACACTGGCTCAGTTCTTCTTTTCCCTTATCTGTAATGCTATAAATCTTTCTTGTTTTAGCTCCTATCTGCTCCTCTTTATAGAGCTCAATAAGTCCTTCTTTTTCTAATTTACTTAGCGCATAATAGATTGATCCCGACTGTATTTTAGTATAACTGTCCATATGGTTAATCTGAATAAACTTTTGAATTTCATATCCATGAGTATTTTTGAGACTTAAAAAATAGAGTATTAGGGTTCTAATCATCTTTCCTCTCCTTTATCCAACGTTGGTTATACTATTATATTATACCTAGCGTTGGATAAAGTCAATAGACCAATAAATTTTCATCGTTATAAACACAAGAAAGTGTGTAACAAGTGCCTCATATGTTAGTAAAGAATGTTTGTCCCCTTGCCATCAAGACGAACTTCCCTACTTCATTAAAAAAAGATGTGAACTAACAGTTCACATCTTTATCCCCCAACTATTCAATATGTATTCTACCTTCCACGCTTTCACTTGACTTCGGATGCTTTTCATAAGCTCATCTATGCCGCCAATACCGATTTTCTGATTAAAAAGTGTTGACAGCATAGCTTCTGTTGAGGCGGAATGCTGCTTTGCAATACTTGCTATCTCCTGTGATTCCTGTTCATCTGCCGCATAAAGAGCAAGGTAAGAATCAGGACAAAGGCTTAATATCCCACACCCCTCAGCAGATAAAATGATATTCACTTGCCTATTATATCCCCCTAGTATTGACGAACCAACGAACTCTTGACTTTTTTTATCTCACAAATACTCAAGGTTCTCCTTTATTTCCTTCAAACTTTTTATTAATAACTTCCTCAAAAATATCATTTCTTTCACTATCATTATTCGGATATTTGATACTTCTTTGCATAATTTCTCTAATCTCAGAGATATTGGTCATAAGTTCCATAAAATCCCCTCGAGTTAGAGGCTGCTTGTTTTCTTTAAGCTTATAACCAAGCTGTCCGCTTACTTCGATCGTAGCATATTGAACATCACAAATTGCTGATATACCTACTTGTCTTAGTCTAGTCTCAAGTCTGTCAATAGACAGTCTGATCTTTCTTAAGTTCTCAAGATGAGGTTCTCCATCTTCAATAACAACTATAGCTTTGCCAGTAAAGAATGTTTCCAAAGGATCTACTTTAACTTCCAGATATTCTGTTATAATCATAAGGATAACAAGTACAAAAGCAGCTAACAATGTAATAAACAGCCCTCGTCCTGTAATAGGCTGGATAAGAAGTGATCCTAATCCTATCATAACAATAGTTTGGGAGATCGTCATTTGTGAAATAGATTTTCTTCCTCCAATTCTTAAAATAAATGTTCCAACGAAAAATATAAGAAATGTCTGTATTCCCCAGTGTAGTTCCATCCTTTTAGCCTCCTTATAACATTAATTCAACTTATTATCTTCCATTTATTATCCTTTCATACATTATTTTAACTTTTGAATTTTAAACCTACTCAAATAGTCATCCTTCCACTTAATAAAACAAATGTTTGAAGAACATGTATATATACTTTGGGAAATTCTTATTCCTCACCAATAAGATACTTGCTGCATGCATTATAAAAAGCGAACAAGTTTAGCCTGCTGATGACCTAACCTATTCGCCCTTTTCTATTAAATATTATTTATCTTCTAAGAAATATTCTGCCTCTAATACCCATCCAAAGCATGCTATCATTTTATTATTCTTTAACTAAGCTCTATTCATCCTTTTAGAATGCTCAACAAACATTCCCATCAAAAGAAGTACAATTGAAATTCCTATAGCGATAGAAAGACTCATTAATACTTCTATAAAACCTCCCCCTAGCAGTACGTTTTTATAGAGAATCATAACCCATCTCACAGGGGACAGCAGCATAACTTTATTAACTGCATCTGGCAAAAACTCTTTAGGAAATATACAATCACTCAGCATACATAAAGGTGAGATAATAAAACTTCCAATGATGAAATATCCTTGTGTGTTTTTGGCGCAGGCTAGTATCATTAAGCTGATAGCAATTCCGACTATGGCAAGCACTATGTTAATGCCAATAAACTTGGTAAACACTAAGCCAAAAGTTAGTTGCAGCATATTCATAACCGCCCCTTGAATAACTATTTGTATAAATAAAATAACAAATGCTCCTAAAATATGCCCTAATATATAATGGTAAGATTCAATAGGACTGATACAGATACGCTCATATACCCTGTTTTCTTTTT
The DNA here is from genome assembly GCA_937981575.1 of uncultured Clostridia bacterium. GTDB lineage: Bacteria > Bacillota > Clostridia > Lachnospirales > Cellulosilyticaceae > FMMP01. Next base: position 17,686 of record CALJNR010000072.1, read on the forward strand.
CATACATCATTGGCTGTAAACTTTTAATACAGGTAAATAAAAAGACCATAACAAACATTCCAAAAATCATCGTCGCCTTTATTTGCTCAAAGCCGCTTTGATCTATTTGAATTTCCGGCATTTTACTTTTATAATCTGCATATAAATTCTTAAATCTGACCTCATCCCCCTCGGCAACCAACGCAAACACCCGTGTCCTCTCCATGGCTTTTGTAAGCTCTGCCTCTAGAAAAGATTGCGCTGCTTCTTCTTCTATCGTAATAAGTTCTATAGTTTTTTTCCCGTTTTGTAAGTCTTGAAGCAGATGAGCTGTCTTAACCTTTATAACGCCATTAAGCTTTTTTTGCTCAAGTTTTCTAAGCGCTGTATCTTCGCTTAAGTAGCTAAGATTGATATTCTCCTCGAACTCGGACAAAAATACCTGAGCTCCTGGAATATCCCCCTCCATAACGATACCTACCTGAGCCGCTGCTGAAAACTGAGTATTGCTTAGCATCATCATAAGCAGTACCGTTACAAATATAGGCGCAATTAAGAGCATCACAGAAAACTTATTGTTAAAAAACCTTTTTACATTATGTTTTGCAATAATTAGTATATTTCTCATCTTAATTTGCCTCCCTTTTATAAATATTGATTCTTACAGCGGCTATTCCTAGGCAAATGAGTGTAAAACCTAAAGCAATAAGTATAATTTGAACGAGATTTTCTGCACTTTGTTTCGTGCAAATATCTATAATTCCTGTATTAACTACCGTTATCGGAGAAAATTCAGTAAGCCTTCCAAAATCCATATTGGGATTAAACCCTCCAGATGAGAAACACAAAATCATAATAGCCACTGACACCATGCCGCTTGAAACCTTTTCATCTTGGAACAAAGTTCCAATGCACGCTCCTAATGCTACTGCCATCATGCTTAATAACCCCATAATAACAGCAATCTGCACAGGATTCATTCGAAAACCAATATTAAAGACTAATTCACTTGAAATCACCATAATGCAGCCCTGAATAAAGGCTAAAATAACACCTGTAATATATTCTCCCAAATAAAGGATATTTTTAGATAGGGGCGCACTCTGTACCCTCTTTCCTACTGACTGATGAATATAATGCATAGAAGCGCATCCATAACTTCCTGCCATAAGTACTGTAAAAGCAATCATTGTTGCTGCAATAGAAAGGACATAAAAGTTTTTGTGCGTCTTAGGCAAACGTGTAGCGTCATAATTAATTTCATTTACAGGGCTGTCTTTCTGCCCGTCTGTATCATTCTTTACAAAGGTCTCACTAAGTGCTTTATTCTCTAAAAAGGCTTTTGTAATTCCTCTAACCACCTGCGCTTTATTCTCTCCATTTTCTTCGTGCTGCAACGTTATCAAATGGTTTGTATCTATATTAACGAATACATCTATTGCCCCACTTTGAAGGGCAGCAACTTGCTTTTCATAGTTTTCTTCTATTTGATAGGTTAAACTTCCCTTCCTTTCTTTAGATACCTGATCTAAAAAAGTAAGATAGGAATCATTAAACTCTGCCTCCGCCTGGCTCCATATTCCTATTTTGATTACTTCTATTTGTTGCCCGCCATCTTTAAACCCTACATCCAGGTTGCCAAATACAGTAATAAATATAAAGGTTAAAAAGACAGGAAAAACAACCATAAATCCTAAGTTCTTATAATCTTTTAATCTCCTTAGGAGACCGTTTTTTATAATATAGAAAAGTTTCATAATCTCCCCCCTAGTCTCTTAAGCTTCTTCCAGTAAGCCCTAAAAATACATCCTCAAGGTTTGGTGTCTGCATCTTAACATCTAGAATGGCTGCATGACTGCCGGCTAAATAAGCAATAATTTTGTCCAGGCATATAACTTCCTTCCTAGAAACCACCTGAAGTGTATTATCTTTAAAATGGATATCTTCTACCCCTTTAATATTTAGCAGCGCTTTTGTATCTACTTTGCTGATATCTTTAAGCCCAATAAGTACGACATTTTTATTATTAATGATATCTCTTAATGAATCTGTTGTTCCTGATGCAATAACATATCCTTTATCTATTATAGCCATCCGATTACAAAGCAGTTCTGCTTCTTCCATATAATGCGTTGTATAAATAATCGTTGCCCCATTATGGTTCAACTCTCTGATCGAGTTTAAAATATGATTTCTAGATTGTGGATCAATGCCTACAGTAGGTTCATCCATAATAATAAGTTTTGGTGAATGCGCAATTGCACATGCTATATTTAATCTTCTTTTCATACCTCCTGAAAATGTCTTAGCCTTCTCCCTAGCCTTTTCTTCCAATCCCACAAACCCAAGAGCTCTCATCGTCTTTTCTTTTCTTTCCTTTTTTTCGATGCCATAAAGACTCGCAAAAAAACTGACATTTTCATAAGCACTCAGTTCCTCAAAAATGGCAAGATCTTGAGGCACTATTCCCATCTTTTGTTTAATTTGATTAAGACTTCCCTTAAGATCCTGATTAAAAATCTGAATACTCCCCCGATCCTGTTTTAAAAGGCCGCTCAAAATATTAATAGTTGTGCTTTTTCCTGCTCCATTAGGTCCCAGAAGACCAAATATTTCTCCTTCATCTATCCCCAAATTAAGGTTGTTCAATGCCACATTATCCCCAAAACTTTTGTATAAGTTGTTAATTTGTACAATCTTCATAGCCATCCTCCTTAATACATATCAATTAATCTTTATAGATTTATTATATACAGTGACCCCGTATCCCTTTTAGTAGCAAAGGTCATATCTTAATATGACAAAGGTCATATTATTGATAATAAAACTTGGATTAAATACTATTTTCCTTAAACAAGTTTACTTTTTACATTTATTTCCATATGATAATATAGACCCTACTGCTTAAGAGGAACTTGTCATGATAGAAACAATTGTATTGGTTATTTCTGTATGTATTGATGGCTTCTTAGCAAGCTTTGCATACGGTACAAGTAAAATTAAGATTCCATTTTTATCCGGAGCCGTTATTACTTGTATTTCTACTTTATTTTTAGTTATTGCTCTTTCCTTAGGCAGCCTTATAAAAACTTTGCTGCCTGACAGCTTGACTCTTGGTATATGCTTTGGTATTCTCTTTGTTTTAGGGGTAACAAGATTATTTGAAGGTCTTCTCAAAAGCTTTCTAAATAAAAAGGCCTCTTCTCCCAATCATATAGAGTTCACTTTATTTGATTTTAGGCTTATACTTAACGTTTATGCAGATGCCACCCTAGCAGATATTGATCATTCTAAAATTCTTAGTATGAAGGAATCTCTTTACCTAGGCATTGCCTTATCCTTAGATAGCCTGGTAATAGGCATAGGAGCTGGACTTGACAGCTTTAATATTTTAGAAGTCACTCTCTTTTCATTAGTATTTAACGCCTTAGCCCTGCTCGCAGGGTGTCTGACTGGCAGAAAATTTGCTGAGAGGTTAAATGTTGATTTATCTTGGATGAGCGGCGTTGTACTTATTATTTTAGCTATCCTAAAATTAACATAAGCATCCTAAGCAAACATATAAACTATGCTTGCGAATATATAATAGTAAAGTCTATCCCTTTCCTTACAAGTCAAACTTTGCTATCTTCAAAAAAACTCCCGGGTTTATTATCTTAACCCAGGGAGTTTCTATAATTAAATATTAAATTCACCAATCATGCTATTGAGTTCATCTGCGAGTACTCTAAGCTGCTCTAAATGAGATGAAATTTCCTGAACACAAGCATCTTGAGTTAAAACTGCCGACTGTGTCTCTTGAATACTAGCTGAAGTTTCTTCAGAAATAGTTGAGATTCTTTCCAAAAACTCTCTCGCACTTTTTGCATTATCTTCAACAACATCTAGATTCTTGTCAATAGCAATTGCCTTGCGTTCTATATCATGAGCCTCTTCATTAATCTTAACGAATTCCTCTCCCGTACTTTTTATCTGCTTGGTTCCCTCCTCAACTTGACTGTAGCTGTTATTGAGGGCAACTGCAACAGCTTGAGTTTCATCTTGAATAGCCTGAGTAATACTTTCTATATCTAATACAGATTTACTTACTTGTTCTGCAAGCTTTCTTATTTCATCTGCAACAACTGCAAAACCTCTGCCTGCCTCCCCCGCCCGGGCTGCTTCAATAGAAGCATTAAGCGCAAGCAAATTGGTCTGTGCAGATATACCGCTAATGACATCTGTAAGCGAAGAAATTCCTTTTGAATGCTCTTCTAATTGCCCTATCTTAGCTACTGAATCATGTACAACCTCTCTGATGCCATCCATAATACGCATTGAATTTTCCATACTTTTATTCCCGCGATTAGATATTTCATGCAGTTTTAATGATGCCTTTGAAAGCTCACGGCTCTGACTGTTAGTATCTATAATCTGCGTTGTTAACTCCTCGATATTCATAACAATACTGTTAAGGTCTTCCGCCTGTTCATTTACAGCTATAGCTAAATGCTGCATTGTTTCACTAATTTCATTGCTGTTGTGGCTGACCTGACTTGTTGAATGCGTTACCATTTCCCTTTTACTGTTTAATGCCTTAGATACTTCTGTCATTTCAAAAACAATAGCTTTTAAAGTATCTAATACACTATTTACTGCTTCAGACAAGGCCCCTATTTCATCTTTGCTTTTAATGTTAATCTTGTTGACATTAAGATTTTTATGAGAAATTTCTTCATTGATATGTAAAAGTTTTTTTAGCTGCTTGCTTACTTTTGATGTGAGGATATAGATCCACACAAAAGCAATCGCTATAGCTCCTAAAATAAGTATAACAACAATTATCGCAGTCGATTTTAATATAGTGTATAAATTCGAATTAGCAGCAGCTTTATCCTCATTAAATCGATCAATAATACCATTATAAATATTGATTACTTCTCTATTAAATGCAATATATTCCTGCCTTGCTGGTATGAATACAGCTCTTAAATTTCTAGCAACGCTAGGAACAATTTTTTCTTCAAAGATTGTTTTTAATTTGTCTGTTCTTTCTTGTGTAATCAGAATCTGATCTTTAATCTCTGGATCCGCCACATTAGCTATCAAATCATCCTGCATTACTTTAATCTCTTCAATTAACTCATTATAAGTCTTAATGGTTTCAGTTTTACCGAAGGAAAGGAATTCAGCAACTATTACATCTGCCTGCATATATTTTGTCTGCAGTTCACTCATTTTTTGAACTTTTAAATCTTCTTCTGTTAATAATTCAATTTTAGCTTGAACGTCATCCATTTTTTGATTGACAATTAAAATAACCCCTAAAAAAAGCAACCCACTTACTAATAAACTAATCTGATACTTTCTAATTAAGCGCAAATTGAATAAATCAATACTTTTTTTCATATTTTCCCCACTTTCTGACAAATTATTATTAAATACAAAACTTGACCCTCATGCTTTTTATATCTTATTACCAATACTTCTGCTTATTATATATTAAAATATATCATAAAATCACAAAAAATTAAAGCCTTTATCCGACATTCATCGAAATAAAAGCTTACTTTTTTTCTGATATTAATTTGTGCTATTTAAGTAGGCGATAGCAATCTGTGTGCGATGTTTTAAGTTCATTTTTGACAAAATGGAAGTGATATAATTTTTAACAGTTCCTTCTGATATAAAAAGCTTATCTGCGATTTCTTTATTTGAAAGTCCCTCTGCAATCTGCTCTGCAATTTCCATTTCTCTGCTAGATAAACCATAACTTATCATTCCCTTGTTGCTTTTGAAAGTGCTTAGTCTGCTAATAACCTCAGTTTCAAATACTCCGTTACCAGCAGAAATGGATCTAATTGCTGCAATAATTTTATCTGGTGTACTGTTTTTGAGTAAAAATCCTGAAGCTCCTTCAGCAATAGCTGCCTTGACATGGTCATCTTCATCAAAAGTTGTAAGCACTAAGACCTTTAGATCTTCTTTTAAAAACCCTCGGGCATTTAAATACTTCATAACTTCTATACCATCCATAACTGGCATCCTCAAGTCCAGCAAAATAATGTCAGCTGGGTTTTCGTTTATAAAATCAATGCATGCTTTTCCATTTTGAACAGTTCCTATGACTTCAATATCCTGCTCTGCTCCAATAATTATTTTAAGACTTTCTCTTATCAGCGTATCATCATCTACTATAAGCAATCTCATTTTATCTCACCCCTATTTATGATCATTAAAGTTTCAAACCCCTCATTTGTATTAATTACTAACCGTCCGTTGATACTTTGAGTGCGCTCTTCTATCCCCATAAGGCCTAATCCTTTTTCAAAGTATGCTTGAGGTTCCCCGTTATCTTTAAACTGTACTTTAATAATCTTATGAAATACTTCAATTTTGACCCTTAGTCTGTCTGCTTTAGAATACTTTAGAAGGTTAGTAACAGTTTCTCTTAAGTTTTGAGCAATAACGTGCCACACATTAAGGCTGATTGCACTTAAGTCACCTTCAAAAGAAAACTCCGTTTCAACAAGTGAATTCCGGCTAAGTTCATCTAGAATATATTTAATCTGATTGATACCAAGCTCCGACTGCTCCGGTTTAATCTCTCTTAAGGTCCCCCTGATATCATCCATCCCGCTTCTTAGGTTTTGTATCGTCCCTTCCAGCATTTTAAGGGCATCTTCTTGACTTGTATGTAATATAATTTTAGCAGCTTCTAACTGCATAATATTAGCAGCTAAAGTATGCCCTATTTTATCATGAAGTTTTTGTACCAAAATATTTCTTTCCTGAATTTTAGTCGCTTCTTCAATCTGGCTTACTTCTTTTTGTACATATTCTATTTTTCTGTTCGCCTTATTCAGTTTATCTCTTAACTGCTCATTCGTTTTTTTAAATCCATTTATCTTTTCTTCATATTTTGACAAAGTTCCTAAAACGATAATAACCAGAACAAGTAAAGTGCCCTGCTCTATAATAAGCCCCGGCTGAAGAATAATCAGAAAAACAAGCAGCACAGAAGTTGTCAAAAGCATCACTTCCTGCTTATATCTTGAAGTAAATTCTGCGTTTACAGCTGCCGCCATAATCCAAAAACCACTATTTACAAAAAAAGCTGCTCCTGCTAACAACATAATATCCAAAACATATAAAAAACATTTTAATCCTCCTTGGCTTCTTAGGCGCATCATCAGATATAAAATAAGATGTACTACAACGCTTCCTAGAACTAAAACGATTCCCTGAAATGAGCCCTGTGCCTTGTAAAAGATATGAAAACTTAATATAAGCTGTAATAAAATACAGATAGAATCCACTTGTTTCTCCTTCTCTTAAGCCATTTGTCATCTTTATCATTATTATAGTCACCGGTGATTCCATTTTACAAGTAAGATTTATAAAATAGTCCCTATGTCCAAATATCCTGTTCTTACAAAATGCTTATTTAAGTTCATATCTTATTCAAGATACATAAGAGCAATAAAATATATACTTTTATTATAGACCAAGTTTAATAGAATAAATATCTGTATGAGCAAAAGGTTTGGAATGTATAATGATTCCAAACCTTTTAGGATTAAATGAATTATAAATGCTCTCAAATGTTGTAAACTTAAAATCGTTTCCCCTTAGTATTTTCTGTTCCTTGCATTTTCTTTTTTAATATATATTTCTAAGCATTTGCCCTGTTATGCTCTTTGGATTTGCAATGATCTCAGAGAGCGTTCCTTCTGCCATCACACAGCCTCCTTTGTCTCCCCCTTCTGGACCGAGGTCAATAATCCAATCTGCATTTCTTGCAATATCTAAGTTATGCTCAATAACAATGACCGTATTGCCAAGCTTTGTAATGTGTCTCAGTATATTAAGCAGGTTTTGTACATCAATAAAATGAAGCCCAGTTGTTGGCTCATCGAGTATATAAAGCGTCTTTCCTGTATCGGTTTTGCTAAGTTCTTTAGCCAACTTGATTCTCTGAGCTTCTCCCCCTGATAAGGTCAGTGCACTTTGCCCAAGCCTCAGATACCCTAGCCCTACATCTTTTAACATCTCTAATATCTTCACAATTTTAGGCTGCTCCTTAAAAAAGCTGCATGCTTTTTCAATGCTCATATCCAGCACATCAGCTACGGTCAGCTCATTATATTTCACTTCCAAGGTTTCAGGATTAAACCGCTTGCCATGGCAGCTTGGGCAGTCTGCCCATACATCTGGCATAAAGTGCATAGGGATGCACCTTCGCCCTTCGCCCCCGCAAGTTTCACACTGTCCTTCTTTACTGTTAAAGCTAAATCTATTTGGCTTGTATCCTCTCATTTTAGCTTCCGGTGTTTTTGAAAACAACTCTCTAATGAGATCAAAAACCCCTGTATAAGTAGCAGGATTCGACCTGGGCGTTCGGCCTATCGGAAGCTGAGTGATTCTGATGACCTTATCAATATGAGTGAGTCCTTCTATTTTTGCATAAGCTCCTCCTGGTTCCTCTTCTTGATTTAAAAACCTTGCAAGGGCAGGATAAAGCGTCTGGGAAACGAGACTGCTCTTACCTGAACCACTTACCCCCGTAACACAAGTCAATGCGCCTATAGGAAAGTTCACACTGATATTTTTGAGATTATGATGACTCGCTCCAATAATACGAATGGCAGCCTTTTCCTCTCTTACTCTTTTTTCTTCTGCCTGAGTAATTTGTTTTGCTCCGCTTAAATAATGCCCAGTCACAGAACCCGGATGATGCATAATATCATTAGGTGTTCCTTCAGCTACCACTTTGCCTCCCTCAGTACCTGCTCCTGGTCCAACATCAATAATATGATCTGCCGCAAGCATAATATCCCTGTCATGCTCTACGATTACAACAGTATTGCCTTCATCTCGGATACGCTTTATAGCTTTTAACAAATGCTGGTGATCTCTAGGATGAAGTCCCATAGAAGGCTCGTCTAAGATATAAAGCAGCTGTGTCAGCCCTCCTCCCAGTTGAGCCGCAAGCCTGAGCCTTTGGGCTTCTCCTCCCGAAAGTGTAGGCGCGGCTCTATCCAATGACAAATAAGCAAGTCCTACATCTATTAAATGCTGGAGCCTCTTATTAAGTTCACGTATTACAGGCAGAGCTACTTGAAACGCTTCTTCGGTGAGACCTTTCGGAAGTTTAATGCTCCAATGCTGAAGCTCCTCTATTGTCATTTTAGCAGCTTCCGGAAATCTAGTCCCTCCAATAGTTACTAATCGGCCCTCCTCACTTAGTCTTTCCCCATGACATTTTGGACACTCTTTTTGTCTCATAAATGCATCTGATATTTTGCTGGCAGTAGATCCGCTGTTTTCACGGAATAGACGTTTGATAATATGATAGGCCCCTTCGACGGGTCTTACAATCTCACCTCTTCTGCCATTAGGATTTTCATAAACAAAGCGTACTTCCTTCCCCTTTGAGCCATAAATAGCCTGCTTCTTAAAATCTTCCGGCAGCCGGTTCCATGGCATTTCCAAATCAATCCCCATATCTGCTGCCAGCGCCAAAAACTCTCCCTTCATCCAATTAGCATTAGGCTTTTCTCTGTGTTTTCTTAGGTTGCCCCACCACTTGGATGCCCCATCAAGCACAGATAAATGAGGCTGATCAATAATTAAATCCACATCTACTTCCAGCTTCACCCCAAGACCTTTACATACAGGGCACATGCTTTCTGGGTTATTAAAACTAAAAAGCGAAGGGGTAAGCTTAAATAAAATGGTATTGCACCGGTAACACATCTGCCTTGACTGCAACAAAAATTCTGACTTTTCATTTACCGTTAAAACAATAGCGCCATTTCCTTTATTCAGTCCTTCTCTGACATATTGCCTTACCATTTTAACAAATATACTTCTTTCATTACTTTCTTCTTCCGGCACCCTATAGTTTGATAGCAACGACTCCTTCTCTAATGGTGCCACACTAAACAAAGTTCCAGGCAGCAAGGTGCAGATTAAATCTTCCATTTCACCAGCACTTAAAACACTTACAGAATGCTTACACTGCGGACAGTGCCTCGTCCCAATTTTTGAAAAAAGCAACTTTAAATAATCATATAAATCCGTAAGGGTCCCCACAGTGGACCTGGGATTTTGACTAATACTTTTTTGAGAAACGGCTATCGCAGGCGGTAAGCCGCAAATCTGATCCACATCAGGTTTTTCAAGCTGACTTCCTGTCATTCCCGAAGAATGGGATAAGCTCTCTACAAATCTTCTTTGGCTTTCAGCGTATAACGTATCAAAAGCTAAACTGGATTTGCCGCTTCCACTCACCCCTGTGATAACTGTTATTTTGTTTTTAGGAATAGACAAATTAACATTTCTTAAATTATTCTGTCTTGCCCCTTGGATAACTATTTCATTCAAGCTGTCTAAACGATCTATTCTATTTTCTTTCAATAAGTTCTCTATATCTTTTTCCCCAACTGGTTTTGCTTTTAGAAAGTCCTGTAAGTTGCCTAGCTTAGAAGAAGCAGACTCCTGCTCTTCCTTTTTAGACTCTGTCTCTTTTTCACTCACCCATTCAGGCCAATGGTTCACCCAGCTTGGAACACGAAATGCTTTAACCCTGTCCAAGCTTGGAATATAGGGCCTAAGTGCTATAAAGGATGTTTTATCCAGTGCATCAAGCTCAGATACTTGGATGCTGTTATTCATGATATCAACATTTAATATTTTAACGGTTGTAAGTGCTATAGGATTGGGGCGTACCGGGGACCTTGTAGCAAATACCCCTGTTCTTGGAGCATTTTCATAAGGCGGGTCTGCCTGAACCACCTTTCTATACATTCCTTTGTCAAATTTATCAAACCACCACATCATTCTAAGGTGTGAAAATCCTTCTAGGGCCTCCAGAAAACTTTTTGCCTCTTCATTAAATCTTAAATAAACTTCTTCCTCTATTTTTTCGACATTTCCTAGGGGATAAGCCCAAAAGATCTCCTCAGTCTCTACTCTATCTATTAGCGATCTGACATCTTTATTCTCTGCTTCCTGCTCACATTCTCTTATCCACTTGGGTAAGTTCTTTAGAGCCTCTGGCATACAAACCGTCTTTACCCTGTCTTCGCATGGAAAATATGGTTTAATATCAAAGAGAAGTGTATCAATTTCTTGCGCTATGCCCTCTAGTTTCAAAACGCCTGCTTCTTCATCAACGTCAATGAGCTTAACGACTTTAAAATCGATTGGTGCCTTACTTAAATTCAAAATTTTATGCTCTCTATCAATCAACTCCCATGTACCTTTCCTATCCTTTTCTGCTGATATGCCTGTTCTAAGGAAAAAGACTAGCGCATGGCTAAAGAGCTTTAGATGTTTTAAAGCTAGCCTATAGTCTTCTTTAACATATGCAACCCCCTTATCTTTTTGCATATTTAGTTTCCCAATAGGAAGAAGTTTAAATCCGTTACCTTCTAAATTTGTCTGCTCTTTCATCATCCATCACCCCATAGGCCTTATTAATAAGAAACTATGCCAAAACGCACGTTATCTCATACAAGAAAGTCTTATTAGCATCTGAAAACAAGCTCCTATTTCATAGCTATAGAGAAACCATTCTAAAAATTAAGTTATTCATTGGCCGAAAGGTATTTCTCCAAATGATTTCACAGTAGATACACTTATGAATAAATTAAACTTTAAGCTGTGAAATCTATATACTCAAAAAGTATACGCTTATAAAATAAAAAGCTTGATGTCTTTACTTGTAGCGGACTTTCTTATTGCAAAACAAAATAAAATTCCTAACTGGTGAGATTATAAAGGTTTTATAGGAATATAAATATCTACAAGTTCTTTATTCTCAGAAGAAATATCTTTTTTATTGTCTGTTGATACCTCAGGATAAAGTTCGAATCCCAATCCATCTTCCGGTTGATAACCGCTCTCTGGCAGCCACTTACTGTACATATTCGCCCAGGCTGCTCCATATTCATCATGAGCGAGCCTAAAGTGCCCTATTACATATGTGCCTCCTGGAATAATAAGATTCCCGATTTCACCTTCACCTTTTATAGATTCAGGAACACTCATGCATACACTGATTCTCAGTTTGTCTTCTCCTGTAAGACTTGGGTTATCATGACATATTGTAAGTCTTTTAGGCTTTTCGCATCGAATCTTATTTATTTTTTCATCTACCCAAGTACTTAACCTCCCAAATAACCTATCAAACAACTCCGCATCTTCTTTATAGGGACCAGTATGGCGGATATATGCGACATGCTGCTCGGGGATATATCTTACTTCTGCTTCAAATGAAATATCCTTTAAATACTTCTTTATATCTCTTTCTTTGCTCACCATGAAATCATTGTAGCATGCATTATTTAAAGAAACTTTTCCCAGCTTGCTTTTTCCCCTCAACAAGTGCTCTGGATACAACGTATACTTACTTCTAAACTGACTGGCACTCATTCCCCAACAGGCCTTAAAGGCTTTGGCAAATGACGCTGAAGCCGCAAACCCACAGTCTAATGCAATTTGGGTAACCGGTTCTTTAGGCTGTGCTATAAGTAAATAAGCAGCTCGTTCCGTTCTGAGTCTTTGAATATACTCAAACAATGTCTCCCCGACTAAGCTGCTAAAAATTCTATGAAAATGATAGGGCGAAAAACGTGAAATCTGAGAAATTTTTTCAACTGACAAAGCCTCATCTAAATGATTTTCTATGTAATCTTGAACTTTATTAATACGCGATATATATTCTTCTCTAAGGAGCTTTTTATTATCATTCATCCTATGTCTCCCCGCTTTATTTGTTCTTTGTATCCTTTTTTATAAAAATATAGAGTACTCCATTTTTAGGAGACTTTATCTTAGGTCCCATAAATCCTCTTTTAATAAGCTCTTTATTTAAAAAAAGCATTGCAAATCCATGACTCACAACAAGAAAGTCACCTTCAGCCTGAGAAATCATTTCATCTAAGGCATTGGCTATGCGTTTCCTGAACGCTTCTTTCTTCTTATACGAAATAAACGTTTTTATCCTCAGCATAATAACCCATAATAGGAAAGGAAGTTCAATCTTTCCTTTGAAAGAAGATCCAAACGGAAATTCCCTAAGTGCTTCAAGCTTTATAAGCTCCCCTTGGTAAATCCTTTCTGCTGTCCGAACTGCCCGGGGTAAATCACTGGTAAAGCAGCATCGCCAATTCACCTCTTCTCTTTTAGTTTCCCCACACTCGATCTCTGCTTCATCATAGGCTCTAAACCACTCCATAACCTCTTCACAGGTTACAAACCTCTTCTCCGGCAGTTCCAAATTAACTTTATAGTGTCTTACTAAACCTATCTTCATTTTCTATCTCCTCAAAATAGTCTTGTCTTTTAAATCTATTGAGGCTTCTCAAATATGACCTGAAATTTACGTCCATTAAAAAGTACTGTGTCCCCTTCAAGCCCCAAAACTCTGTCTATAAGCTGGCTTTCATTAATAACCTCTGCTGTCATACCTTCTTCTAGCTGAGCAGGTATCTGAATAAGCATATCCCCGTCATTATTAAGTGTAACTTCTGAAGTATATTCATAAATAATCGGCAGTCCGCTTCCGTAAATTTTATAACTGCAATACGCCTTCTGATTTCTTTCGTAAAAATAAAGTCCTTCTCCGGCCCATACTTCAAAATTGCTCCACTCCTTGCCTTGAATTTCAGGCCATACTTCAGCTTTTATAACAGAAGCTCTGCCTTGGCAGTCACAGCTAACGCTCACTGTAATCAAAACTAAAAGTATCATTTGCACTCCAGCTTTCAGCACTTTATTTCCTCCTCATTCCATTAGTTCATTTTTATGTATTTAAATACAGGGTTATTTACTGTGGGCTCATACTCTATTTTTTAATGATTCTCCAATGGTTTCAGCAGTTAACCCTAGCTTTTAAAAAAGCATTTTCCACTGTATAATTTATTCACTAATTATAGCATAAAACTTATACTATGATTTAAAAACATATTAATTGTCTTATAAGAAATACCCTTACAGAAGGTCCTAGGAACTACCTTTAAGGGTATTTTAGTTCGATAGATTTAGTTTCGATTTATATACGAGAATATAATAACCGCCAAATAGGTGCTTTCCTAAACTATTTACTTAAGGTTATTAGCTCATAAATGCATCTCCCCTGCTCCTTTATGAATATACAAATATTCCCATTAACATTAATAGACAAGAGAAAATTACAACTACAGTATTTAACTGAAACATTTTCTTTTTATCAGTTAAAACACGTTTTAAAAAACCGTGGAAAGTTTTGTAATTAAACAAGAGGGTGGTAACTTTAATTGTCGTTAACGATACGAGTACAGCAATCACCCAGCCGAGCTTTATATCCTGTACTAAAACCTGGTACCAAGTATAAACAACTAGCAAATATCCTGTGATCCCTACAGGATAAATCCATTTAGGTTTTGTCTCAGTATATGCACTATCTAGTTCCCATTCTGCCCATTTTTTGCCCATTATCACCATCATTATTCTAGACCCAATGCCTAAGCCCGCCCATAAAAAACAAATCATCTGAAAATAGTTGAATTGAAACATAGTATCCCCCCTCCTTAATTATTATTCGACTTGTTTACTTGTTATACTTAAAGGTTAGATAACGCAGCATCCCTCATGCCCCCTCTTCTTTACCTAGCTGCAACGTTCTAAAGTAAAACTTATAGCATAATCTATCTTTCCTTATAATTGTAGTACATCTGAAGCTCCAATGTAAAAAGCTCCCTATTTCAGTTAGATACATAGAGAGCTTATACATTACTTATTTTTTCAACTCTATTGCCAATTTCCTTGTTACTTTGTCTATAACACTCTTTAAGTCTTTCATCATTTGTCTGCAGCCTTCCACTTGATGTATCTAATGTCAGCTGCCCTTTATGCGGATAGTATTTCTCCAAAAGTTTTGCTTCCATTTCTTCCTGCGTTCCAAATAATTGGTTATCTAATATGTGTTTTACATTAAACCCAGCTTTTATCAAAGCTCTTCCAAGCAGTATACATCTGTGGCAGTTGATAGGGTCTTGTTTTGCTCCCATCAGAGCAATGCGATACCCTTTTTGACATCCAGCCTTTAGACGTTCTATACCGCTTAAAAAGTCTTTGTCATCTACTACCTTTTCAAAGTCTGCGTAGCCTTCACTGATGTAAAGGCTTTTATCTTCCCTCTGAGCGGCAAATTCCTTACCCATATAAATATAGAGATAGCCATAATCCGTTAATGTCTTCTTAATTGTTTCTTTGTTAAACTGAACATTATATTTGGAATAAGGTGTTCCTCTAATATCAACAATACAATTTATCTGGTATTGCTTCAGCCTTTCCATAAAATCTTCTGCCGAATAATTTGAATGTCCTATGGTGTAGATATCCATGTCTTACCTAGATCTCCTAGAAATTAATTTTTCATTCCCTTAGTTAGGATAAACTGAGACTCAACGTTTTATCCGTTAATTCACCTAACTTTGAAAGATTCTCATATGGTAGGCGTATTTGGCTGCTATGCTTAATTTCCCAATAAGCTTTATATTTGCATAAGCTCCAAACAATGCTCCTATTCCCGGGATAAGCTGAAGCAGCTTTGCAAGATCCAGATAATCTCTATATTCCTGCTGAAAAGTTCTCCAATCAAAAGCATCTAATTCATAAGGGAGTGTTTTTACATACTCCTCCCAATTTTCCATTTTTATAAAAACTTCTCTTGCTTTCTCTTTGCTGGAAAAAGCAAGCTGGAAAATAAATAAAACATAAAGCCGCTCTTTGTAATTGTTCGTATCAAATCCATAAATGGCAGCTGTTTCATAAAGAAATTTCATTTTAATGCTTAGAAGCAAAGGAAAATCAATGAGTCCAAGTAAAATCCCCCCTGCCCCTGTTCCTGCTCCTTCAAGCATCGCTAAATTGCTGTAAAACTTTGTCTTTTCTTTAAGATAATCATCTTGTTCAATTAAAGCTAATTTCTTGTAAGGGGAACTGCTTATATACTCCGCACCAAACAAGACTGCCTGTACGAGGTGCTTTATCATTTCTGTCATGATCTGATGATACTTTTCCGGCAATATACCATTTATGTGATTTTGTATTCCTTTTGTGCCTTTATCAATTATTGAGGCTTTATCTTTTATCTTCTTCTGCCATTTTAAAAGATCTTTCTTAGCTCTTTCATTATAGGTTTCCACTTATCCATTCACTCCCTAGGGCCTTTTCTATCAGCTTCTCTAGTTTTCTTTCTGCTGTCTTGCCACTGATCTTTCCTTTAATATTTTCGTAGAAACTCTCATCTTTCGTTTTAAGAAAGTAGTAAGTAATTATAGCATGGTCTATTTCCGACTTTTCGAGGGCACTTTTTATTTTCTTTTCCTTACTTAAGCAGCCACTGTGCTCTAGTATAAAACTTAATACTTGCTTATTATTCTGAAGCACAGGATCTTTTGATTCAAAACACTTTGTAAAAATAATTTCTGTCCCTTCTAAAATATAGAGTTTAAGCCCCCCTCTTGGCATTTTAACAAATGCAATTCCTTTTGTGCCGTCCATACTAAACTGGATAGCCTCTTTTCTATACCTAAGCATTTTCAAAACAGCTGCATAATTTCTATACTCAGCTGCCTTTTCAAATTCTAAATTTTGAGCAGCTTCTGACATCTGCTCATTATAATAATCCAAAACAGCGCTGCCTTTCCCTTCAAGAAATAAGCTTGCAGCCTTAAGGTTATTTTCATACTCTGCAAGATTTTTGCCTTCTGCACTGCACGGTCCAGTGCAGCGCTTCATACGGTAAGCAAGGCAGTCTTCTCCCCTTATCTGATCTTTGCAAGTGGGAAGCTTATAGTAATGATTAATTGCTTCTGCTCCAAGTATCAGCTTATATGGCATATCATAGGGCCCAAAATAGGTGCCCTCTTCTCCTTTTTCATAAGCTACCTCTATCCTTGGCAATACCGCATTTTTCCGAACTACTAAATAGCGATATCTCTTATCATTTTTAAGCAAGCTGTTATAAACCGGCTTTAATTTTTTGATCAGTGAACATTCTAAAAGAAGGGCATCCAGTTCTGTATCCGTTACCTCATAATCAAAACTTACAATGGCACTTACCATTCGTTTAACTTTGCTGCGTTCATCACTTTGATTTCTGAAATACGAACTAACCCTTTTTTTCAGCGCTTTAGACTTTCCAACATAAATAATATTTCCCAAACTATCTTTCATCATGTAAATTCCAGGTAGATCTGGCAGTTCTTTTGCACGTTGTCTTAGTTCCTCTATTGTCATATTTACTCCTCATTCTTCCCTTGCAGCATCATTCTATAGATTTCAGACCTTTAAATTTAAGTTGCTTAGGGGTGGTACATAGTGTGAAACCGCTCTTAGAAACAACTTGTAATAGATCAATAACTTAAATTAATATGTTGTTTCTCTCTATTTTTATTATATCGGAGTTTCTAGCCTAAAGAAACACTTGGAAAACTTTACTTCCCTAGGCAGAAAACAAAATGAGCCTCTCCACCTTAACACAAAATCCTCTCGCATTTTAATCACCAATCCAAAAGTGGAGCATTCCCTTCTCCCCATTTTGAAGTTCTACAAAATACATATATAAGGTCCTGTCATTTTGAAAATAATAGATATCAAGAAGCTTAATATCCCCTGGTGGAAGTTCAATAGACTTTTCAAAATCCCACGTTGGCAAAAATGTTTCCGGCATTTCTTCCATAGGCGTAAAAAATACCTGCCCCCCATTAAACCTATAGATCTTTCCTAAATATTTCTCAGTATCATAAGATTTCTGAATAAACTCATGACCTTCAATCTCATACCAAGCAGAGCAAAAACCCGGCTCAAAATGCGACCTATTGAAATTTGATATGAATTTTCCTTTACCACTTATAAGTGCCCCGCTGTCAATCTCTCCAAGTTTATAAAGCTGCTCACCATCATATCTAAAAATTTTATAATGTGGATCAGCACTAGGCCCTTCATCAAAAACCGCCAGTTCAATGAAGCTGTCCCTTTGATCAAGATCAATGACTCTGATCTCTCCATCAATAACATTATCTGTATAAAACTCTATTTTTGCATCATTAACCTGAAGGTATGGCGTTATTTCTTCTGCTGCACCAAAACTTCCCTGAAGTAGTGAGCTTATCACATCATCCTTGCCATCTTGATTTAAATCATAGGATCCAGTTACCACAAACGATAGGGGCTCCTCCTTATTTCCACTGCGCTTTACATTAAAACTATAGTCTATAAAACTCTCTCTTATAGGCTTAAAATGGCTGATATCCATTTCATCTATCATTTCATCTTGCTGAGTTTGTGAAGAAACCTCAAGCTCTCCCTCTGCCTCTTTTGCCCGAGACAATGTCTCTGTTAAAATATTTTCCGAAACTATTTCATCATTTTGGGCAGCCTGCATCCCACACCCCGACATACTTATGCCAGTGAACATACATGCTGCAAAACAAATAACCTTTATAAACTTCATCGTCATCCTCCTATAACCTAATTATTCTTACAGCCATTGCATGAGCTTATAGATTTTAAATCTTTTAATTTAAGCTCTTCACGCTAATACCATCCGCTATTCGACTTGAGTGTCAAATAACGTCATCTGTTTTGCACCAGTCTGCTCAAGTTTTTCTCTCATTGGCTTCATATAACTTTTTGAAAGCTTCCACTTTTCCCTGAGTGGGTTAAGTATGGCATACAAGTCATTTTTATAGGCTTTATCTGCCCCTTCTGTCTTGTACAACCTAGCTAGCTTATCCCATAATCCTGGAAATTCATAACTTATAAAGTCAAAAAATAGCTTTCTTGTCTCTCCTTTTAAATATAGTACTCCAGGCAGTACATAATGCACGTTGCTTTCATGGGCCATGGCAAATAAGGTATTCATATTTTCATAGCTGTCTGTAAGGTAAGGA
This sequence comes from uncultured Clostridia bacterium, assembly GCA_937981575.1. Classification (GTDB taxonomy): domain Bacteria; phylum Bacillota; class Clostridia; order Lachnospirales; family Cellulosilyticaceae; genus FMMP01. Next base: position 36,594 of record CALJNR010000072.1, read on the forward strand.
ATAATAGGCATAAAATGAAGACCCACCGAAGTATTTGTATGCTTTCTAAACTGCTTCAGCATATCAAACCTCGCCTTACTGCTGGCAGCATAAGGCTCTATCTGAGTACGTACTTTTTCATCAGCAGCAGTAATTGTTGCAGCAACATTAACGTATGTAATTCTTGCTAACTCACTAATAAGATCAAAATCTCTAAGAATAAGATCTGATTTCGTTGAAATAATAGCCGGCGTTTTATATTTAATAAGCAGTTTTAGGATCTCGGGCATGAGCTTATAACGTGCTTCTGCCATTTGGTAGCTGTCAGTAACACCGCCAATATTAACAACTTCTCTCCTCCAGCCAGGTGCACTTAGCTGTTTTTCTAATTGCTCTATACTATTAGTTTTTACATAAATGTCACTGAAGAAATTCTCCCCTTCCATATATTTATGCGAATACACCGCATAGCAGTATCTGCAGCCGTGCCCGCATCCTCTATAAATATTGAGATCCCATCCATAAGGTATTTTTCTTTTAAGTTCATTAATTGCCTTTTCACATTTTATCTCATAGTACTTTATATGCTCGCCCATTATTTCTCCTCTTAAAAGCTTTATACTATCTCTTTTTAAAATGTTTTTGATAAAAACTTGAACTGCCTATTACCATACCAGCCATAGCTGGCGCCATAGATACAGACATGACATTTTCGAATGTACCAAACAACGTCATAGCTACTTCGTTTTATCTTTAAATGTAAAATCTGCTGCTGTTATGGGTATGTTGAAATTTTGAAAGGTGTTCTTGTGCCATCTTCGTCCTAAATTCCCATGAACGTGCTTTATATGGACAGCATCTTATACAAGCAAGACACCTAATACATTTTTTGTTATTAATACTAAAATTCTCACGAATCGCCGCAGTGGGACATTTCTTCTCACACAAACCACAGCGGGTACAAAGTTCCTGATCAAACATCATTTTAACAGCTAATCTCGGTATAAAGCTTTGGGGAAGCCTTGCCATCCATGTTACTTTAACCTTCGGAAATAAAACACTATTTGTCTTTAGTTGTATCGACTGCTGTACAAAATTTTCTAAAAACCTAATGTCTTCTCCATTTGGCCTGTCTATTGCTAAGCAAATTTTCTCTGTATTATAAGAATGTGCTGCAACAACTTCTGCTCCCGAAACTACGGAAAATTTTTGAGCACGTAGTATCTGCTGCGCACTATGCAGCGCATTGGAACTATGAACATTTCCCCACAAAGCAATAAGTGCTGTTGGTACGTCATATCCTTGAAGTCTCAAAAAATAATTTCTCAATACATTTGGAATATCTTCAGCATATACCGGGAAAACAAAAAACACAAAATGATAGGTACTAAAATCTAATAGTTGCTGCCTGCTTTTATATGAAGTTAAATCTAGTCGCTCAACATCATACCGATTCAGCATATGAGTTATCCTATCAGCTATTTTTTTGCAGCTGCCCGTCGGTGAAAAGCAAAATATCCCTATTTTCTTCATAACAACAACCTCCTCCATCCTTCATAACCGCTGCTGCACTTTAAGCAAATCATTCATTACTTTATGGCTCAGCATGTGATTACTGAATATAACTGTTTCATTAATAGTATATTGGAATTTATATAGTATATCATACTAAACTAAATATTCTATAACTATTAGAATATTTTTTATTAATAAACTTATCGTCTCATGATTTCTCATCAATAGGACTTATCCAAAATCCACCTCCGTCTTCTTATCACAAAAAACTTTTATTTTGATTGGTAATACTATTCACTTTTCTAAAAAGCTTTCTTCTTTTATAAAAATAACACAAAGCAATTATTCCAATTTATAAAAAATTTAATATAAAAATAATATTTCATTTTGCTTGACATTTCTCATCTTAATTATATATAATAGCTTCATGTTAAAAAAAATCGAAAGGAGGTAGGAATGATGTTTAGATACACATTATGTTATAACAATTTAATTGAATATGCTTTTTATAATACCCCTGCCTCTATAGGTGTCAGCTTTCTCACCTGATTTTTGTTTACGTGCGAAACTTATTATTATGGCCATGGGATATTATCCCATGGCCTTTTTTGCTGTGTAATAATAGGTTTTCAGCTATTTATTGTTTGATGTTAAAGGAGGATTTACTGTGCTTAGAGTACTTAAATATGTTAGCAAATACCCACTTGCCCTTATAATTGGTTCATTATCCATGCTGTTTCTTATTGGGCTTGATCACCTTATTCCTTATCTTCAAAAGATCTTTATAGATGATGCTATTACCAAAGGTCAGACTCATCTTGTCATGCCAGTCTTAATGACAATACTAGTGATCTCACTTGTCAAACCTTTACTCATCTTCATCAAAGGTTATCTTTACAATGTCATTGGCGTTAAAACCCATGAAGATATAAAAAATGAACTGTTCACCCATCTGCAGTCTTTTGAGTTTTCCTACTTCGATCATATGAATACAGGAGAACTGATGACAAGACTTGGTGAGGATATCGAAAACATTTGGCAGACGATCGGATTTGGCCTAAGATTATTTATCGAAAATATCATTTACTTTGTCATAAGTACGACTATTTTATTTATGCTTGACTATCGGTTAGCTGCAGCTTGTTTACTCATTATGATACCAATCGGTATTATTACAATTATGCTTGAGAGGCGTTTTGGCATGTGTTATGGAAAAATAAGCGATCAAACAGCTCTTATCAATACAACAGCTCAGGAAAACATTGCCGGTGTAAGGCTTGTCAAAGCATTCGCCCGCGAAAAACATGAAATACTAAAATTTCTAAAACTTAATAAAACGTATTGTGATTTAAACATGGAACAGTCTGATGCCGTTGCAATATATTTCCCGATTATCGAGTTCCTGACAAATATTTCTCTTGTAATCATGATTACACTGGGGGGATATTTTGTCCTGAATGAGGAACTGAGCCTAGGGACCCTTATAGCTTTTAGCGGCTACATCTGGAATCTGATATGGCCTATGCGTATGCTCGGCTGGTTAATTGATATCCTTTCTAGAAATTCGGCATCTGCAAAAAAAATATTTTCTATCCTGGACCGCCCAACTAAGGTGCAGGCCCCTGAAGATAGTTATGCTCCTCATTTAGTCAGCGGCAATATCACCTTTGAAAATGTAAGTTTCAAATATAATGAGGAAACCATTCTTGAAGATATTAACCTCTCCGTACCTGCTGGGAGCACAGTAGCTGTAATGGGTGCAACAGGTTCTGGTAAGACTTCTCTTGTCAGCCTAATTGGCAGATACTACGATGTATGTGCTGGCGAAGTCCTTGTAGATGGGGTTAATGTGACCGAATTTGATCTTCAGGCCTTACGAAGTAATATGGCTATTGTTATGCAAGATACCTTTTTGTTTTCAGATACGATAGAAAACAATGTTAAATTCGGAAACGAATCTGCTTCTACGGATGAGATTATAGAGGCCTGTAAGGCAGCATGCTGCTTGGATTTTATCTCAGGATTTGAAGAAGGCTTTCTAACTGAAATTGGTGAAAGAGGACTTGGATTATCCGGAGGGCAAAAACAAAGAATCTCAATAGCCAGGGCGCTCATCCGCAAGGCACCTATTCTTATCTTAGATGATGCTACCTCTGCCCTTGATACAGAAACAGAATATGAATTGCTGAAAAACCTTAAAAATTTCACAAATAAAGCCACAACCTTTATTATTGCTCACCGCATCTCAGCTGTCAAAAACGCTGATCTTATTATCTTCATCGAAGATGGCAAAATCATCGAGCAAGGCACCCACGATATACTCATTGCAAAAAAAGGCAGGTATTATGATATTTACGTTGAGCAGTTCAAACAATTTGAAACTCTAGAAAAGGAGGCGATCTAATGCCCCGTAATACAATCCAAAAAGATGAGGCTGGCGCCCAAAGAAGTAAAGGCCATCTTATCTTAAGACTTCTTTCTTATCTTAAACCCTATAAGAAAGATACAGCACTGGCTGTTATACTAATGATTATTGCTATGATTTTCGGACTTGTTAACCCCTACCTCTTGAAGATTGCAATTGATGTTCATATTAAAAATAAAGATGTGTTAGGCCTTGTATGGCTTGGCTTAATTCTTATGGTTATCAACCTAGTAACATGGATACTTTCCAAAATTCGTTTTCAGATGGTGGCAAAAATAACTAATACTATGTTAGTCAATATTCGCCAAGAGCTTTATACCCATATTCAAAAACTGTCCTTCAGCTTTTTTGACAGCAGACCAGTAGGCAAAATATTGGCCCGTGTTATTGGAGATGTTAATGCCCTTCAAAATTTATTTAACCAAGGGATCCAGTCACTCATTCCAGAACTCTTAACTTTGGTATGTTCCGCTGTATTTATGTTTTTGCTGAATGTTAAGCTTGCCCTAGCATGTATCTTCCTGCTGCCCTTTTTATCAGCTGCGATGTTTTACATAGAAATTGCTTCTCGTAAGCGCTGGGATATTCAGAGAAAAAAGCGTTCTAATCTTAATGCCTTTACTCATGAAAACTTTTCAGGCATCAAGGTTGTGCAAGCTTTTGGCAAAAATCATTCTACATCATCAACCTTTAAATCGATGGTGGGTGAAATGGCTTATGCCTTTACAAATGCTATTAGAGTAAATGAATTTTTCTGGCCTGTCGTTGATATGTCGTGGAGTATCGGTATAGTGGTTGTCTTTTATGTAGGATATGGACTCATTAAATCTCATGAAATTGAAATAGGAACACTATTAGCTTTCTCAATGTATGTAGGAATGTTCTGGAGACCACTTATGAACTTATCTAACTTTTACAGTACACTAACTACTAACTTTTCTGCCGCAGACCGAATCTTTGACATCTTAGATATTCATCCTGATCTGACTGGAAAGCCTAATGCGCCTAATATGCCTCCTATTGACGGGGCTGTTACTTTTGATCATGTCAGCTTTTCCTATGATGAAAAAAGTGAAGTACTAAGAGATGTAAGCTTCTTCATCAGCCCCGGCGAAAGAATCGCTTTAGTCGGACCAACTGGTGCAGGTAAGACCACTATCGTTTCTTTAATAAGCCGTTTTTATGATCCGGATTCTGGAGAAGTGCTGATAGATGGCAAAAATATTAAAGACGTCGATTTAGAATCATTTCGCAGCCAACTTGGCATTATGCTCCAAGATACCTTTTTGTTCTCCGGAACGATCATGGAAAATATTCGTTATGGTAAGCTCGATGCCACCGACGAAGAAGTCATAGCAGCAGCTAAAGCTGTAGAAGTACATGAAATCATTATGAAAATGGAAAAAGGCTATCATACAGAAGTTAATGAGCGTGGTTCAAGGCTTTCTTTAGGTCAAAGACAGCTTATATCCTTTGCAAGAGCCCTGCTCGCAGACCCTCGTATTCTCATCCTTGATGAAGCTACCTCTAATATTGATACCCAAACCGAACGTTTAGTGCAGCAAGGCATCGAAAAACTGCTTCATAATAGAACTTCTTTTGTTATAGCCCATAGATTATCAACGATACGAGACTGTGACAGAATTATGGTCATAGACGATCTTGGTATTAAGGAAAGCGGCACGCATCAGGACCTTATGGACCAAAAGGGCTGTTATTATGACTTATACATGACGCAGTACCGTTTCTTAAAAGAAGGGGCATAAAAATTAAGAGACATGTTGATTAGAATGGCCTAAGCAAGGCAATCTAATCAACATGTCTCTTTTTTATAGGGATAATTTCTAACTTACTATTTTATAATTATGCAAAATGTTTTCTTGTATTGTTAGCTATCCTTACAAGTGCCAGCATAACCGGTACTTCCACAAGTACCCCTACAACTGTTGCAAGCGCCGCTCCAGATTGCAGTCCAAAAAGTGAAATGGCAACTGCAACTGCCAGTTCAAAGAAGTTGCTGGCTCCAATCATTCCAGCTGGTGCTGCAATACTATGTGGCAGCTTCCAAAACTTTGCCCACAAATACGCAATCCCGAAAATAAGGAACGTTTGGATTGTAAGCGGTACTGCAATAAGTACAATATGCAATGGGTTATTTAAAATAATATCTCCTTGGAATGAAAAGATAATAACCAAAGTTAAAAGCAATCCTACAATAGTCACATTATCAAATTTCTTTAAAAAGGTATTTTGAAAATAATCCAATCCTTTTTTCTTAATCAAAACGGTTCTTGTGATATAACCAAAAGCCAGCGGAATAACCACAAACAGCACCGTTGATAACACTAACGTTTCTATAGGTACGATAACATTGCTTACCCCAAGTAAAAAGGCAACAATCGGAGCAAAAGCAACTAAGATAATAAGGTCATTCACAGCTACCTGTACAAGGGTGTAAGCTGGGTCTCCTTTTGTTAAGTGACTCCATACAAATACCATTGCAGTACAAGGTGCAGCCCCCAGAAGTACTGCCCCAGCCAAATATTCCTTAGCTAAATCAGGCGTAATAAACCCTGCAAATACTACATAGAAAAAGAATGCTGATATAGCATACATTGTAAACGGCTTAACGAGCCAATTGGTTGTACATGTCACAACAAGCCCCTTTGGTTTTTTAGTAGCATTTACGATACTTGTGAAATCAATCTTTAACATCATCGGATAAATCATCAGCCAAATAAGTATGGCTACTGGAATAGATACATTATAATACTCAAAGTTACTTAGTGTATTTGGAATAATCGGCAAGAACTGCCCTACCAAAATACCAACTACGATACAAGCTGCAACCCATAAGGTTAAATACTTCTCAAAGACACTAAGTCCCTTTCCTTTTACTTCTTGTTTTTCTGCCATTTTTAAATCCTCCTCCATAGTGCTTTTAATACTAAATTGAATTTATTTATTAAAATTGAGTACTTCAATTATTAATTGCAATCTGTTTCATTATTTAATAACCCCGATATACTTAATATAAAATAAACTATAAGTATATTCTTCAATACACTCTATTGTCTTTAGCATGTAAATCTCTATTTTTTGTTTCTACCCTTTATCTTTTTCTAAATACGCCAGTGATCAGCTTAAATGGGACGGGGTAACTTTTGGGGCGACTCGGGTAGTCTGTGGGATGCGTGATGCCACAAAAGTTATCCCGTCCCAGCACAAGCGTCCCTTAGCCACCACCTTATTAGACCTATCTCATTCCTTTATTCCTCTTTAGTCGCCTTATAAAACTTATGCCCTCCAGAAAGATTATAAACTTCTTTAAATCCTTGGTTAATCAGTATATTCTGCGCAGCATTTCCAGTAACCCCTTTGTTGCAGTACGTAACCGTCAACGTTTCTTTATCCAGGTCTTTAGCCGCTTCGCGCAGTTTGCTGTGAGGCATATTTACCGCTGTATCCACATGAGCATCTTCATATTGTTTGCTTACTCTGGCATCGATCACCTGAATCTTTTCTCCTTGGGCTATTAAATCCTGCACTTTATTAGCCGTTATAACGGGCCTGCCTTTGCGAATTGCATTATCTAAAATCATTCCTGTATAATGAACAGGATCTTTTGTGGTTGAAAAAGGTGGTGCATAGGCAAGATCTAAGTGAAAAAGCTCATTGGTTTTCGCCCCATAAGTAATAAGTGTTACAAACACATCTATTCGCTTATCGACCCCTTCATACCCTATGATTTGTGCGCCTAAAATCCTCTCAGTTTTTCTATCTGCAACAGCCTTAATTACCATTTCCTTCCCGTGGAAATAAGAAGGCCTATCTGGCTTGATATTATGGCAGACAACTACATCATACCCTTCTAAAAGTGCTTCACGTTCTGTAAGTCCAGTATTTGCAACAGTCAGATCAAAAAACTTGAATATTCCTGTACTGAGATTACCCCTATAGGTTAACTCTCCGCCAGTTAAAGCATCTCCGGCAATTCTTCCTGTCTTATTAGCTGTTGAACCTAAAGGTCTATAAACAGGCTTTCCAGTAATCACAGAAAAAGTTTCAATGCAGTCTCCGCAGGCATAAATATCCTCTACGTTTGTCTGCATTTTATCATTGACCCGGATAGCTCCCGTTACACCTATTTCGATATCAGCTTCTTTGGCTAGGCAGACATGAGGTTTGACCCCAGCTGCTATAATAACCATATCACTTTTTACTATTTTACCATCTTGTAAAAGTACATGATCCTCTTGAACTTCTGAAATACTGTTATTCTTAATGATTTTTATATTTTTCTTTAACAAAATACTTTCCAGATATGCTGCCATATCCGTATCAAGATTTGGCGTAATTTTAGTATCTTTTTCAATAATAGTAATATCTATTCCATCTGACATAAGGTTTTCAAGCATTTCAAATCCAATAAACCCAGTTCCTGCGATAACTGCATGCTGAGGTTTATGTTCTTTGATATAGCTTCTAATATTTCTTGCACTTTGTACATTTCTTAGAAAAAAGACATGCTCACTATTAATCCCCTTAATGACTGGGACAAATGGAACAGCTCCTGTTGCAATAACCAGTTTATCATAGCTGTCTTCAAAGATTTCCATCGTCTGCAGATTTCTAATCTTAAGTTTTTTCTCATAAGGGTCTATTTTAAGCACCTCGTGCATCGTATGAATATCAATATTATATTTCTTCTTAAAAAACAATTCATCTCTTGGTGTGAGTTCAGAGAGATCTTCTATTTCTCCCCCTATATAATAAGGCAGCCCGCACCCCGAATAAGAGATATCCCGGTCCTTCTCATAAATGATGATTTCTGCCTGATCATCATTTCTTCTTGCTTTTGCAGCCGCTGAAGTGCCTGCTGCTACAGCACCAATAACCACTATCTTCACTTAAATCCCTCCTTTGATATTTAATAACCCTCTTTTAGCATAGGAATAAGCTGATCTGAAAGCATAGGATTTTCCTCTACAGCCTTAACTATTTTATCAACTTCATAGCTGACTTTGATAATCTCACTTTTAACTTCTTTTTCAATGATTGTTACGATAGCATAAGCAGCTTTAGGATCCCCATGTTTAGGTTTCCCCACAGAGCCAGCATTTATAAAGTGTTTGCCATCAACTGCATAATGATAAGGAATATGTGTATGTCCGCAGATCACAACATCCTCTGAGATTTCCGCAGCTAATGCCCTAAGCATTGATTCATCCTCATATAAATATTCATCAATGGCTCTTGGGCTCCCATGTACTGCTAAGATTTCAAATCCACTACATGTAAATCTTAACTGTTCCGGTAAATTCCGAAGGTAATGACGATTTTCTTCTGTAATCACCTTGTTTGTAAAGATTTCTGAGGCATTTTGATGCATTTTATCTTTAGAAATTTTACTAAGCTCTTCATCTGAAAGCGGTTTGCCATAAGCAATCATGTGATCATGATTGCCCTTAACAGCAAGTATTTTATGCTCTCTTATCTGATTAATAACTTCATTCGGAAACCCAAGATAACCTACTAAGTCTCCGGTACTTATTATAAAGTCAACGTCTCTATGTTTTATATCCGTTAATATACGCTCTAATGCAAATAAGTTGCTGTGCACATCGCCAATAACAGCAAACCGCATCCATTATCCCCCTTTACAGCACATCTTCGCTTTGTCATTTAGTATTATTTATTGCTACAATCGTTTACCGCTTACACATTTAACTTAGCAGATTCTTTAACTGATCTCCTTTTAGATCTGCTGCCATCCATTCTATAAGCGCAAAGTGCCCATTAGATATTTCACTTACTTTATTGATCCATTGTATTTCGCCCTGCGCCTTTGCCTTTAAAACATCATGACTCGTTTGAGCTGCATATAAGCTTGAATTAATGATCCACCATTTACTCGTAAGTCCTGCTCTATCTAAATCTTTTTTAAGCCTAAGGGCCTCTTGCACTGGGGTAGCCTCGGCCAAGGTTACTATAAGCACTTGTGTTTGATCTTGATCTCGCAGTTTAGGCAGAAGTTTTTTAACTGCTTCTGGAACTTCCCCTGATGACCTTTCTACTTCTCTATGATAACTCTGGGTTGAATCCAGTAAAAGCAGTGTATGTCCAGTAGGAGCTGTATCAATAACTACAACTTCTTCTTCAGACCTTTCTACAAGCTCTGCAAAAGCTCTAAAAACTGCAATTTCTTGGGTACATGGAGATCTTAAATCCTCTTCTATATAGGCAAGGTCCTCTTTTCCCATCGTTTCTCTTGCTTTACCAAGTACTGTCAATTTGTACTTTTCGAGTTCTTCTTTTTCATCAATATGACTTACAGTAATGCCATCTACTGCATCTAATATAAACTTTAGATGAGCTGCTGGATCAGTCGTTGTTAAGTGAACCTTTTTGCCTTTTTCTGCAAGGCCCAAGGCAATGGCAACAGCAATGGTTGTCTTTCCGACTCCGCCCTTTCCCATTGTAAAAATAACTTTTTTATCACTGGTGTGCAAATCTGAAATCACATCATTAAGTTTAAAAATATGTTCTGGCTTCAAAGCTTCAAAATCAGCTGGAATATCTTCTTTTTTCAAAAAAGCTCTGACGTTCTTTATACCAGTCACATTGTAAGGCCTTAACGGAATCTTAAAAATTTGAAAACCCTTTAATTCCGAAGGCATACTCTCCAGGGCTTTGTTTTGTTTATCGAATATAGCCTTCGACAATGCATCATTGCATCTTTCAAGCACCCCGTTAATAATCAGTATTTGATTTAAAATGCCAATATCGCTGAGTTCCTTAGAAGCCCGCCCCGCTTCTTTTAGCGGCGTGTCTTCGGGTCTTGAAACAAGCATCAGTGTGGTTTTACCCCCATCTGCTAAAGTACTGACTGCTTTTTTGTAAGTTTCCTTTTTGCTCTCAAGACCGGCCAGCTGCCCAAGGCACGATGCCCCATGTTTATTCTCACTTATAAAACTGCTCCATGCTGATGGCAGTTGAAGCATCCTTAGCGTATGCCCGGTAGGTGCTGTATCGAAAATAATATGATCGTATTCTGATTTAGCTTTTTCATCTGTAATAAAATTTGAAAATTCATTAAAGGCAGCGATTTCAACTGTACATGATCCTGATAGCTGCTCTTCCATGTTCTTAATGACTGCTTCTGGAAGCTTGCCACGATAAGGGCCTACTACACTTTCTCTATATTCAGCTGCTGCTTCCTCCGGGTCAAAGTTAGCAGCTGTAAGATTAGGTATTTCCTGTATAACGACCCCTTTATTGTTAAGTTCGGTTTCAAATACGTCTTGTAAATTCGAAGCTGGGTCGGTACTAATCAGCATAATCTTTTTGCCCATATCGGCTAAGGCAGCTGCTACAGCCGACGCTGTTGACGTCTTCCCTACTCCGCCTTTACCAGTAAAGAAGAGATATTTTGTAAGCTTAAGGTCCAGTATGTCAAAGTTTTTCAGCATTTTTACGCCTCCTTAATAATCTTAACAACTTTCATCTTTACGCCCGCAGCTTCTTCTTTTAGCGGAGGCAGTAGCTTTCACATAGGTTTCTGGTATTTCTAGGAAAGCACAAAATTCTTCATTCGTCGGGTAAGCTTTTGTTTTAACAACCTGATCATCTACTACTACAACCGGAAAACTTTCTACGCCTTCTTTCATTAAGATTTCATTGATGACTTTATGATCTACAAAAACTTGTGGATTACTGCTTAAATTATATCTTTCTACACTAACGCCTTTATTCTTCAAGTTATTTATTACTGTAGAAACGCGGAGCAGTTCTGGGTCTACTGCCGGGCCGCAGACTCCGCTTTGACAGCACATAGCTGGTTCATAAATAATCATCTTTTTCATATCATTCACTCCTTTTCACTACACTTGCAACTTGATTGGCTTTTACAAATACATTCTTCTGTATCCGTTACAAGATTCATAAGAAACAAAATAAGTCTATCGCAATACATGCGGTTTAAAGAATAATAACTCCACAATCCTTCTTTTCTGCAGTTTACTAACTTACATTCCATAAGTACTTTCATATGGTGGGATAAAGTCGGCTGCGTAAAATCAAATTCTTCAAGCAAATCACAAGCACATTTTTCTCCACAGGATAAAATATCTATAATCTTTAATCTGTTTACATCAGATAGTGCTTTAATAAGTTTAGTATTTTCTTCGTAGTTCACAACCATAATGCCGCCCCCTTACATAGATGTTGATCTATTTATAATATAGACTATTATCTATATAGTGTCAATATGCTCCCCTATATTATTTCGTTATTTTCCACTACATCTATAGTCTTCTATTTATACTATATTATGTGTCTATTGTATTATGTTATGCAGCCAATTAATTCATGTGCAGACTTAACATTTTTTTAACCTGAAATTCATCTTATTTACTCTTCTTATTTAAAATCAAGATGTTACTCTAAAAAAAATCCTACTTATCTATAAAAGGAGCTGATTATTTGCTTAGACAATTTCAAGTTATAAAAGATCCTGCTGAATTTCGTATAATAAATCTCTTACGCCTCAAAAGATTATCATGTGCTGACTTACAAAAAATTTTAGAAATTCCTCTTCAAGAAATACACTTACATATTAATCACTTATACCAATTAGGCATTATAAGTTGTGATTTAAATGCTCCGCTTACCCTATGCCGATTGAATGACAGCTTTATCGAGCAAAATCTTCTTTTTTATGAAATGGCTCTCATCCAAATGAATAAGCTTCCTGTCTATCAAAATGATCTAGTAAAACTTCAACATTTTAAAAATGATTGAGTGATTGATAAAAGTATGCATTTAATAAGGTGCTTTCCTTATTGCGGAAAGCACCTGGAGCTTATGCGATATTTTCTACAAATTGAATTTTTAATCCATTAGGGTCAAGCACATAAAAAAACTTAACATGAGGATTGGGCTGGAACGGACCGCTGTGAACTGCTGCACCTTTTTCCTTAATGAGTTTTAGTTCCTCCTCTACAGAATCCACTTCAAATCCTAAAGAAATATCTGTACCAAAATTAACATTCTTCTGTCCTTCATTGTAGATCAGTTCAACTTTCGTCTCTCCGTCTCCTAAAAAAGCAATTTCTGTACCAGGCATTGCAGAAAATCTTCTTTTAAGGGTAAGCCCTACTATTTCTTGATAAAACTTTAAAGATTCTTCTAAATCGTTAACCATTATAGTTGTCCAGCAAAATTTCATGATCTTTTCTCCTTTAAAGTAAGTGATATGAGCTTAATACTTATTATATTTAAAACCGACCAAAAATACTATCCATTAATCTCTAGATAAAATTTTTATGCTAAATAACTCTCTTATCATTAAGAAGCTATCTTTTTTTGTTTTTATCTTTACCAATATATTCGTTAATAAATGTCAGGGTCATACAAAAGCTGGCAGCTAAAACCCATCTTCCTGAACTAAGACCTGCTATTAAAGTTCCCGTTCCTCCTAAAAGCAACGCTCTTAATATCTTTTTTATAGTCATGGGTATACCCCCCTAAGTATTTTCCTATACTGTTTACCCCTTGAGCAAAAGGTGCAGCCACTTACTTCTAATCATCTAAAAAATAAGGTATCCAAACTTCCCATACACGAAGCCCACAACTATTCCAAATATGGCGGCCATCAGCACAGCAGAGGGGCTAATGCGGCCTATATAAAACATACCTGCAATACTGCTTACCAAAAAACCAATAAGAAATTTTTTCTTTGAAAAATTCTTCACATTAAGATCCTCCCTGTTTATATTTAGCACTCATATCATCTAAGCTTTTTAAGCAGACTAACCCTTAGAGCAAAAAGTACTCTAAGGGCTTATCATTTTGTTTGTACTGATTATTTTAGTAATTCTACACTATAGCCTTTATCCTTTAGTAAATCAATTATAGTTCCTTTAGCCACCAAGTGTCCAGCTCCTACTACTACAAAATAAGTCGCTTTTCCCTCTTTATCCAGAAGCTTAATAAGTTTTTCCGTCATATCCTTGTCTCGTTGCCCTAGCAGCATTTTCATAAATTCGCTTTCTGCTTCCTCATCTGTCATAGCATAAGTTTTCTTATAACTCTCTATATCCCCTTCAATCCAATGTTTCTGCATTAAGGTTATGCTTTCTTTCAATTTCAGCTCGCCCGAAGGGCCTGGTGATAAAATACTATCCATAACTGAGTTCAAATACTCTTCCTGAACTTTTGCTGATAAATTATTAAAAAGATTAGCCTGATATTTTAGCCCCTCTAACTCAGCAATTGGTTTATTAGATACAGCAGCTGAAGTTAAAAAGTACATATCTACACCTAATGTAGCTGCCTCTGCAGCAGATTGTGCTGTGTTTGAGTTACTGCTTGAAATGGTTGTTAAATTATTAGCAACACTCCATGGCTTAAACTGACTGAACTGATCTTTTGGCAAACTAAACTTTTCAAATACTTTAACTGCTTTATTATAAGTAGATTCTGAAACATGATCTTTAAGCGTCGTCCCATCATCATACATAGCAATTTTAATAAATTCACTCATATCAGCTTGCTGATTAAATACATTAGCTTCTACAAACAGTACATCTGATGTCTTAAAAGCTTCTTTTATTTCTTTTTTAATCGGATACATTGTCACATCCCCAACATGGATTGAACCTAAAAGATAAAGGGTATTTTCCCCTTTGGTTACTTTCCACATAAGTCCTTTTGACCCTGCGTCTGCCGTTTCATATGTATTTTCTAAAAGCTTAATTGCAAATATAACTGCCTGTTCTACTGTACAAGGCTTATCCAGCTCAAGTCCTTTATTGGTTCCCTTTACAATGCCCCTTTTTTCAAAATAGATGGCAGCAGGTACTTTTCCTAATTGATCATCCTTAGGCATCTCATATTTAGCAACCTCATTATAAAGCGAAGTAATAATATCTCCTCTTGTCTTGCCTTTAGAAGCTGCCTGCGGTTTAAAACTTGGGTTAATATTTAACTTTAAAGCTGCCAGCTTACTTCTAACGCCCTGCAGTAAAACCTGCATCTTTTCCTCTGAAATTTGTTCTTGAAAACCTTCATAATACCATGTGATCGGGAAGATTCCATATCTTTCCCCCTCGTTTAAAACGCCTAAAGCCCACTTACTAAACTGAGGTACCGGGGCTTCATTCGCCCAAGCTGGTACTACTGTCCCTAACATAGCAGCTACTGTTAACAGCATTGCTAATATTCTTTTAAACTTCATCCCATTATTTTGCTTCATTTTTTTCTCCTTTTATTTCATTTATTTTAATCTAAGCAATTAGCTTGATTAATAATTAAAATGCTTGGGATCAAGTGTAAACTAACTCCATGCTCTGCAATCATCTAATAAGTTGTTATAATGTTGCATTTGACCCCATTTTTTATGCTTATCATTTCTAAATATCCTAATTAATGATTTAGAGATAGTTATTGATCTTTCATACGCTTGTGTTACTGGCTCTCTAACTAGCGGCTGATCAAATACTTTCTTGATACTTTCTGCACCTTGCATTTTTACAGTATAAAAAAGAATTATGCTTATAAATACCCCTAATATTACTGTAATACTTTCTCTTTTATGCCTCATTGCTCCTCCGCTAATTAATGTATTTTAGTTAATTGGATACCTTCAGGTATAGCGATTTAATTTAAAAGGTAATAAAGCAGAGTACTAAATATTAATAGATTTAACCTCTCTAATTATAAATAATAAAAATGCTATTTCAATGCGTTTTGCGTATGATGTAGTATTTTCATACATAAGTTGTAGCTAACGGCACATAACTAAAAGTTATTTATCTGCATATCCTGTATTAAAAAGATTACGCCCATATTGCACTGCTTTTTCTTCGAAGATACATAACAAACTGTTTTTTAAACGATGCAAGCTTTAATCGGCTTATAAAAATCTGAATACCATTTTGCATCGTAACTTCTGTATGGGTATGCTCTTTTATATAGGCCATATTCACTAAATAAGACTTATGTACCCTAAAAAAGTCATTTTCTATAAGCTGAGCGTCCAACTCACTAATTTTGTTATCGGCAATATAATCTTTTTTCAAAGTACATATTTTTACCTTTCTCTCTACGGTTTCTATGTATAAAATTTCTGACATGTGGAGCTTGACTAAATTTTGACCTGTTTTGAGAATGACTATCTGATTTCTCAAAGCTTTAATTTTTTGGATAAGTATATCTAATACCTCAAATAGCTTCTCCTTTTGCACAGGCTTAATAAGGTATCTAAAAGCATCTACTTCAAAAGCCTTATAAGCTTCTTCCTGATGACTGGTAATAAATACGATAAAGCTTGTATGATTTAACTCTCTGAGTTTCTTTGCAAGTTCCAGCCCATTCATACCATTCTTTATTTCAACATCCAAAAACATGATAGAATAGCAGGTATGTTCTACTTCTAATAATTGTTCTCCTTTTTCATAGGTGTCTATTGCATACTTTTCACCTTTTGCATCAAAATACTGCTTTACTAATTCGGTTAGCTGATCTCTAAAGATCTTTTCATCTTCGCACAAACCTACTTTAAACATATTAACCTCCAGAATTACCATTTGTTGTATGAATATGTAATTTCTTATTATATTATCATACTTTTATATTTATTAGAATACTCTGCACACATTCTTAAAGACTAATAACCCCTGCGTATATGAAATAGGAACGTCTAATCCCTTACCCCGGCCGAACCTTCCTATTTCATAGCTTAATGATCTTTTCACCAAAAGGATGATTCCCCTGTCCAAGAAGCGAATGGGAATCATCCTTAAGTGTAATGTTCTAACGCTTCAACGGTTAGCCATAAAACGCTTATCCCTTCTCAAAATAGTAAAGGATTAAGTGCTTTCTACCACCAACCTGTAACGAGGTATGTAAGTGCACCACCTACAGCACCCACTCCTGCTCCTGGCAGAGCACCAGCACCACCGCCAGCTACAGCGCCGCCTACAGCACCACCTGTAGCTCCGCCTACAATTGATTTAACAAAGCCTTTCCAGCTCCATTTACCGCCATCAATTAAAAGCAGATCTGCCATTTCAATTTCTTGAAAACTTCTTGAATAAGTCATATTTCATCCTCCTTTCTCTGGTAATATTTATACCAAAAGAGATTATTAGTCTCTTAAAGTAACTGACTACCTAGTGTTTTTTATTTTTTTCGAGCATTATTAAAATAAATGCTACTGCTGACCCCATTATAAACGATAGAACGATTATCTTTAACATATTGATACCCCCGTTATTGCTAATGTATTAGCCCTTCATCTTAATTAAAACTTATATCTGAATCTAATCCACATTCCATTGCTCGCATGTAAAATGTATATAATAGGTAAGTTGTTTATACTTAAAGGTTAGAATACCTTTTGGTATATATCATTGCTAATTCTATTGTAAAATATTAAAAATATTCTGCAACACGTTGTGCACAATATGTAGCATATTGATACATAAGATGTATGCCTTTTGTCATATAATAAATATTCTATATGCCTAACCCCTTATCTTGTGATAATTAAAAAGTCCTGATCTCAATTACATATTGAAACCAGGATTGGTCCTATGCCCTTGTTTTATAATTCTATCTATAAAAAAGCACATCTAGTAGTTTATTCAATCCTCCACCACACTCCCTTAAATAGTTCATGATGGCAGAATTACAAGAGATATTAAATGCAGCAGCCCCTGTTTGAAATGATCTTCAAACAGGGGCTGCTGCACTTCAATAGTTCATCAAGCTAAAAAATTTTTTTTGTCTATTTTAATACCATATAATGGCTGTATCCCATATAGCAAGATAGGCCATACTGGAATTACTCCATACAACACAGTAATGAATGGATTAATCATTTTAGCAGAAGTTTCAAATCCTCCTGTAAGCTCCATTAACTCTTCATCCGTTAATAACTCTGTCATTTTTTCATACTTTTCCATACACTTTCCTCCCTTGAACATCAAAATAGTTCCCAAAGACAGCATTGCTATAAATTTGCACTCTACAAAGGCTTATTTTATGCAAGCCAATTTCCTGAAGAAATATTTTTATACTTAATACCATAGGCTAGGGTTACACCGTATAAAAGTGTAATGCCGGCTCTGATTATAGGTGCAATCATAAATCCTCCTGCTAATTCCATTAATTCTTCATCAGTTAATTCATGGGTAACTTTTTCATGATTTTCCATACTCTTTTCCCTCCCTTCTATTAACAAAATAAGCCTGCAGCACTTATTAAACCTGCCTATCAATAAAAGTAATACAATCGTTACTACTTTTAACTGTTCAAGCATTAAGCGCAGTATTTTAAATCTAATATGTACAACTTAAAAGCTTTAACTTAAAGGGTAAAAAGTTAAAGTCCCTGCTCCTTAATATGCTGCTGGCATAAGTGAACAGCTTTTAATCACTTCCATCCTAAGCACTGCTTAATATTTTGGAAAAGTCGGTGCTACGATACCTGTTGTTGGCCTTGGTATTGGTCTTGGCAGTGGCATAGCAATTATTCCAGTTGGTCTGCTGATGATTCCAGATGTGATTGGCGGAAAGCTTATAATAGCCCCCCCTGAAATTTCTTGAAGGCTTTTCACTGAAATTTCATTCATCATTAATTCATTTTCTTGATTTTTTCCCATTGTTTTAACTCCTTTCTTGTTATAGTATTTAAAACCTATTCTGCTTATCTTCCTATAGCTGCATGCTGGCTATAAAAAGATATATTTATGCTAACTTTTATCCTTTGCTTCTTAACTATATAAATCCTTTAAGAACCTTAAGAATAAAAATAGGCATCAAGTTCTGCATATTTTTGCATAGTGAGTGAGTAAAGCAGTCCTTGTCTTAAAACTTAAGATAAGGACTGCTTTATTTTTATAAGGCTTCACTCGTTTTAAATTGTTGTTTTGTCAATTGCAATGCCGTATAACGGTTTGATGCCGTATAATGGTTGTATGCCATATAGCATGATAGGCGGCCATTTAGGCATTACACCATATTTAACGGTAATGATTGGCGAAATGATTTTTTCAGAAACCTCAAATCCCCCTGTTAATTCCATTAACTCGTCATCTGACAATATTTCAGTCACTTTTTCATAGTTTTCCATACATTATCCCCCCTTTTATAATGAGATTATCCTTACAACATCCATGTCATAAACATGAACGCTAAGAATGCTTATCCCGCACAATTATTTTGCTCAAACATCAGCAGGCTTTCATTAAAAAGCTTTTCATAAGGTTCAAAGTTTGAATATTTCATAGAAGCCCCCTGAATAACGCCTTTGGCTTCTTCTATGCGGCTGTTTTCAGCTAAAATGATAGCTAAATCATAGTATGGATCTAAAAATGAATCATCAGCTTCTTTTATAGATTCTTCTAAATAGGCTATACCTTTTTCTACTTTACCCATTTTAGCAAGTGTCAGCCCCATTCCTTTTAATGCATAAGCATCTTTTGGAGTCTTTTCTAAAACTATTTCATTAGCTTTCTTCGCTTCTTCATAATTTTGCAGCATAAAACTTGCAAGGCCATAATGTTTATAAGCATCCAAATCCGAAGGATTTTCTATTAGATATAACTCTAACGTCATCTCAGCTAACTGGTACTGCTTGTTTTCTAAAAACTTAATAGACTTATTCATCAGTTCATTTGAATCTGCAACCTTTTTAAAGTTATTATAAGCTTTATCCATCACTAGACTATAAGAGCAAAACTTGTTTTCTGAGTATACTGTTCCATTGTGCGTAAGGCGGGTATTGCCACATCCGCCCTTACACACTGAACCAAATTTACACTTTCTGCAGTTTCCTGTTAGTTTAGATTTTTCCATTTTGCGATTCCAGCTAAAAGCATCTTCTTTTTCCCATATCGCTTTTAATGGCAACTCTTTTACATTGCCCTCTATAAATTCTTTATCACGAATAGATGTACAGCCTACGATATCTCCATTATGTAAAATACCTAATGTGTGACGGCCTGCACCACAGCCTCCCCAACCATAGCCTTCCTGCCCCGTTCCCTGCTCTCTTACCCAGATCTCTTTGCTGTTAAAATAACCGATGCAGTCAGCTAAGTCTATTTGAATACCGCCTTTTTGCGTTTCTTCATAGGCAAAATCTATAATCTGATCCACAATTTCAGGACTTGGCACTAATTCACGATGATGTGAGAAGTTACCCATCGGCAAACCAATTTGAAGCTGCCACTTTGTAATGCCTTTTTTCATAAAAAGTTCTTTCATAGCTTTAAGCTCACTCATATTTTTAGAATGAACAGTTGTAATAACGGCTGAGTGAATTTTACTCTTTTTAAGGTGCTCAAAAAGTTCCATAGAGCGTTTGAAAGACCCTTCTCTTCTCATAAAATCATGGGTCTCTTCAAGCCCGTCAATACTAATTGCAATCGTATTAATCCCTGCCTCTTCAGCTTTTTTTACATCTTCTTCTGAAAGCAGCCATCCATTAGTAATCATATTAGGAATAACGCCGTTTTGAGTTAAAGCCCCTGCTATCTCATACCAATCTTTTCTTGTAGTAGGTTCTCCCCCTGACAAGGTAATCCACTGCATCCCGAGTTCACCAATTTCCTTACATAAGCGAACGGCTTCCTCTGTGGTAAGTTCTCCTGGCAGCGGCGCACTGCAGCTTGATCCACAGTGCTTACACTGCATATTACATCCCATTGTGATTTCCCAAACTCCTGTAATTGGTTTTTCCATTTCTTTTCCCCCGTATCTTTTGTATAGTATTTGTAACTAACTGACATGATTCATTTTTATAACGATTTTCTCCAGCATCTTTTTATTAAGTTCACACATCTTTTCATCCAATTCAAATGGATTTCCTTTTGTGATTGTGTTCATTCCCAAACATCCATAACAAACTGTATTCGCAAAGCATTCACTGCAATATGTATTTTCTACTTTATTAAAACTAACATAGCGGCTTAGCATCTTATTAAATGCTTCTGAGTTAAATACATCTTGGTCATAAATAGATCCGCCCCATTCACTCTCTTTATCAATCATGACTGCACATGGATAAATAGCTCCGCTTGCTGTAACAGATAATGAGTTAATGGCTGCATCACATATATAAAGTGAAGACCGCTTCTCCTGCAGCGACTCCATAATGCGATCTACAAAAGTATAGGATAACCCTTTTCCTTCTTCCGAAAGCACTTCATCCACTGTATTTAAAAATGTATTAAGGTTAGATAAATCCAAGTCTTCTATTTTTTCATTGTGCTTGCATCCCATTGGTACGAGGTGTATCTCTATATCTCCAATATTTTCTTTGATATACCGGTTAATATCCATAATTCCCACATGATTAGCTTCGTGCTGCTTATGATAAGTAACTTCTATCGCCGTTGGCTGGGAAGTGTATTTTTGTAATTCTTTAATATTATCTAATACAACTTGACCTGATCCTTTCCCGTCTGGAAACACCCTTGCAATATCATGCATTTCCTTTGTTCCATCAAAACTCACGGTAACCTGAATATCATACTTGTTAATAAGGTCAATAAGTTCCTTCGTAACCTGTGTCCCATTGGTCATAAGCCCTAACGCCGTTTTATTTTCTCTGTCTGAGTTTCTGATTTGAACGTATTCACACACGAAAGACATAACAGGCAAATTCTGAGTAGGTTCGCCTCCAAAAAATGTAACCTTATTGATATGTTCAAATCGGCTGTAAAAACACTCCAAAGCCTTCTCGGCTGTTTCAATACTCATCATTTGTTTAGGTGAGTGGTAAACGCCTCCGTTAGCATAACAGTATCTACACTTTAAAGTGCAGTCATTGCTGATATTTAATGATAAGTTATTAAGGGTATGCTCATAATTATTTTTATAATTATCTATTAAATAATCGTCTGCGCCTAAGTACTCTTGTATTTTTATATTGAATTGTTCATACTGCTCATTGGATATATCCAGATTTGTCATAATACTTTCCTCTGTATCTCCTGCAATTAAAGCATCAATGAACTGCCTGGTCTTATCATTAATATTGAAAAATCTCAGCGTCCTTGGAAAATATGCAATAACATTATCCCCATCTTGTATATAATGTACCTTCATCTATTACCCCTCTTTTTCTATAAAATATAAAAAATGCAGCATACCTAAACCCCTGTATAATAAAAAATACTTTATAACTTTAAATAGTTTGGATACTGCACTTTTTACAATTTCAAATGTCCTATGTGTAAGAGCTTTAAAATCAATATTAACTAGAAAAGTATTATAGTTTTATAACATTCTTCACTAATATTGATTTGCTAATAATGCCATTAGTAAGCAGCGGCTTGCTAATAATGCCATTGGTTAGTTGTGGTCTGCTAATAATGCCAGCCGTTGGTTTAATTAATCCTGTAAGTGGAGCAATTGCCGTACTGATAGTAGCTCCCCCTGAAATTTCCTGCAGACTTTTTACTGAAATTTCATTCATCATCAATTCATTTTCATTATTTTTTTTCATTTTTTTACCCCTCTTCCAAATTTAATAGTGTAACCTTTTACTTTTAATTATAGCGTTGATTATTTAAGTAAGTCTTTAGTTGGCGCGACCAATCCAGTTATGTAAGGTTTTGGAGCTATAAACCCTGTTGGATACGGTTTTGGAAAAGGCCCAAAAATCTTAGGGTTAATTAACCCCAGGATGCTTCCTCCGGAAATTTCTTGAAGGTTTTTAACTTCAATTTCATCCATTATCAATCCATCCACCCGTTCATTTTGTTGGCTGTTTTTCATTTTTCATCTTCCTTTCTTTAAAAGTGTTTTATGTCAAAAACTATTATTCCCATCCTATTGCTTTGAAGCCAAAGAATAATAATTTAGACACCTTAGCTTGTACTTCTTCACTTTTCACTTTGGTATAAAAAAATTCAATAATACACTTCGCTATATAGGAAAATGCTCACTAACAAATAAGTAATAAACTAAAAATGAATGATTGCCTCTTATCACTAAGTAAAATTCCTCCGTTAGGAATACTTATATTTTTTGTAGTATTTAGAATCTAATTATAGTACTTTACATATACTAATTGAGATGAGACTAATAGAATAAACATATATTAGCATTAAATAAATATTAATAATGCCCTATTTATAGATACTCTTTTTATCATTTTATATAATATTTAAAATATTTCAATATTATTTGCGTAACATGTATTATTTTTGTACACAAGATGTACTTGTCCTCATTGCGCTTTGTTCAAAAAAAAGAAAACTGTCATATTTTGTTTTATATAAACAATATAAGCACATGCCACCTATTTATAAAAACTTCGGCATGTACTCTATCATCTTTTAAACAAATACTTCTTTTTGTTAAATGCTCTTATCTATCCCTACAGTTGAACAGCATATCTTTATAGAGTACACTTTTAGATTTTCTCTTGGTTGCTTTTCTCACTTGCTGCGATTGCTAAAACATATCCAGTAACAAAAAGAACGAGTGCCAAAAGACTCACCTCATCAATTAAACTACAGATTGTAATTGTCATGCCAATTCCTAGAATAATTCTCCTCTTAATGTTATTCATCAGATTGATTCCAACTCCTTTTCGATCTAATACTGTAAATGTCATAGCAATGCCTATAGCCCAAAATACTACACTAACTACAGACAATGAACTCACCATGGATGAAATCATTATAATCATTGGTATAAAGGTTAAGCTTGTTTTGTATTCAAAATCCTTCACAAGACTATCTCCTTATGCTGATAGCAACGATATATCGGCTTCCTTGACAACCCAATTATGTTTTGATTTTGCAATCGCTTCATATCGCGCAATCATTCTTGTACTATCTGTATATGTACTGTTTTCTCTCATTTTAATAAATATAAAGACTCTTTCAATATCTTATGTGCAACATGTATCATTCCCTTACATAAGATGTAAACCTTCATTTAAAAAAGTTTATTAAATATAGATTTCTGCTTAAACACTCTGTATAAATGACCCAATTAATTTTTGTTGAATGCAAAAGCAGATCATAACATCCTTAAATCTAAAGGTGTTATAATCTGCTTTTCATTGTCATATTCTTTTTTCCTGATTAAATTTTTCTTACAATATCCTATTTGTCATTTAGTCCACGAGATTAATCTTTTCTAACAAATAGTACAATATTTTTTTCTGCTCCGTTACAACATGAGCCTCGCAAGTCATCCCTACTTTAATTTCTGCTGGTTCATTTTTGTAACTGTAGATTGTTTTATTTTCTATGCTTCCTTGAACATAATACCCGCTAACCCCTTGGTTATTGTTAACTCTTGCATCTGTTGAAATATTAATAATATGTCCTGTAAGCTGGCCATATTCCTTATAAGGCAGGGCTTCAAACTTATACTTTATCATATCGCCCGCTTTAATCCCTGCAATTTCTCTGTTCGGCATGAAAATTTCTATTTTATATAAACTGTCATTGGTCGGAATAATAGTAGCTACGTCCGTACCTGCACTTATGAGATCTCCTTTATTGATCTCTTGTAAAATATTAATTGTTCCGTCTATGGATGCTGTGATTGTACAATCCTTTATACTTAAATCGATACTTTCAAGCTCTCTTTTCTTGGATTTATAAGCAATATCCAGTTCCTCTATTTGGCTGTATAGTGCTACTAATGTATCTGTTTTATATTGCTGAATACTAAGTCCCCTTTGTTCTTCATTTGTACTAAGCAGCTCTCTATCGATAATCAGCTTATTTATTTCATGCAGTGCCATTTGCTTTGAACTCGTAAGTTCTTTGATTTGGTCCTCTATTTCCTTCATTGTAGCGGTTTGAAGCTTCTTAAGCTCATTTTGCGCAGCTTCCATTGCAACTTTAGAATCTTCCAGTTCCTTGCCAGCTGCAAGCCCTGCTTCATCCAGCTGTATGTTAAGGTCATAAAGCATTTTTTTATTTTCTATATCTTTTCTAAGCTCATAAAGCTTAAACAAATAGTTGTTAAATACTAATGCATCTGTACAGTTTTTATCTTCGAAAACATTTTTTTCTGCTCTAACAGACTTCCTGAAATCTTCCAGTTGCTTAAGTTTTTTACTATACTCACTGATTTTATCTTCGTAACTCGCTCGGCTTATTTCAGTCTGAGTTGTAGAGATGATCTCATTTTTCGAGCTGATAAAAACTTGATTTTTTAGTTCTTCATAATCCTGCTTATATTTTAAATAGCGATCAAAATATTCTTTTTCTTCAGTGGGAGAAAAAAGGTTTTTATCTTGTTCAATGCTGTCTTTTAGTTTTTTAAGCTGCTTCAGGTTATGCTCTGTTTCTTCAAGGACTTCTTCTACTTGAAGTCTTTTTACAATCTGATCATCATGAGCTATTGTAAAAAGCACATCTCCTTTTTTTACTTTTTTCCCTTCTTCCAAATTGCTTGTAAGGACTTCTCCCTGCGCTTTACTTCGAACTTTGCTGATATTATCATTTGGTCTTACTACCCCAATCCCTTTAGATACAATGTCAATTTCCCCAAAGTACGTCCAAATACCTGCAATTAAAATACACCCCAATAGGATATAGATGAATATACTGAGAAAGGGATGGGGTTTTGATTCATACATCTCTTTACTATCTGAAATTTCCCTTATATCCTTTATGACAGGCTCCATGCTTCATCCCCCTCCTTCACAGCTGCTGTTTGATGCTTTGCAAGTCCATCCTCCCTATAATCTGATAGATCCGGAAGCTGTTCCTGCCAAAGCTTGTAATACCGTCCACCCTTTTCCATCAGTTCCTGATGAGAACCCGCTTCTATAATTTCCCCTTTATCCATGACATAGATCTTGTCACAGCGCTTGATGGTACTTAACCTATGGGCAATAATAATGGTAGACATGCCTTTGCTGAAAGTATTAATGGTGTTTTCAATAGCAGCTTCTGTTATCGAATCTAAATTGCTCGTAGCTTCATCCAGTACCAGAATATCTGGCTGTTTAAGTATTGCCCGGGTAATAGCAAGCCGCTGTCTCTGCCCTCCTGAAAGGTTTGCGCCATTTTCCTCTAAATGCGTGTTATACCGCAGCGGAAGCTCATTAATAAAGTCATGAGCCCTTGCCATCTTAGCTGCTTCAACAATTTTCTCCATATCAGCATTCTGTGTTCCTAAAGATAAGTTTTCAAGGATGGTTCCGCTGAATAAAAAAGTCTCTTGAGGAACATAAGCAATACGCTCTCTTAGTGCCTCTCGCTTGATGTCTAAAATATTATTGCCATCAATCAGGATATCCCCTTTTTCAATAGGGTAGAAATTAAGGAGAAGCTTTACAAGCGTTGTTTTGCCGCATCCGCTTTCACCAACTAAAGCAACACGTTCTCCCTTTTTAATATCCATATTAATATTCTTGAGTACAAGCTGCCTTGTTCCATATCTGAAATCTACATTTTTAACAGAAATATCTCCTTCAAATTTTTCTGGCTTTATTTTCTTTTCTTCGTTTTCATCAGCCTCAAGATCAAGATCTAATATTTCCCCTAGACGGTGTGCTGCTACCATAGCAGTTTGAAGCTGCGGCTGCAAATCAATAAGATTTTTCATAGGCCCTAAAAAATAGGCCAGCAAAGAATTAAAAGTAATAAGACTCCCTACAGACATATGCCCTTTTAGTACTTGATATGCGCCTACCCAAAGAATAATCACACCACCTATAAGTTCTATGAGCCCTTTAAGCAGAGCTTGTACATTTGTTGTAAGTGCAAGCTTAAATATACTTCTTAAAAGCTTAATAAATTTACCTTCTGTCTCCAGATTAACTTTTCTTTCGGCATTAAAAGCCTTTACCGTTTGAATACCATTTAATGATTCCACCAAATAAGAAGTAAGCTGCGAATTATCTTCCATCTGCTTTTCATTACCTTTTCTAAGGGCCTTATTAAAACTAAATACAATCACACCATAAAATATAACGATAATAAATGCGACGCCAAAAAGCAAGCTCTCCTGCATGTAGAGAATGCATCCCCCAACGATAACCATAAGAGTATCTATCATAATTGTAAGTGTAGCCCCTGATATAGCATCCCGTACATGTCCTGCATCCTGAAAACGCGAAATAATTTCTCCTACTTTTCTTGTTCCAAAGAAATTCATCGGTAGTCTTAAGACATGCTCATAGTATCCAAGCAGCAGTGCAATATCTAACTTTTGACTTAAATAAAGGAGCAGATGTGCCCTAAATCCACTTAATATAATTTGAAAAACATAAAGCGATATAATACCTATTGAAAGGATATGAAGCGTTTTCATAAGCCCATAAGGTAATATATCATCAAGTAAAAACTTCATGTAAAAGGCTCCCAATATACCTAATAGGGTATAAATGAGTGATGCCAAAAACACTTGAATCAGCAACCCCTTTTGTGGCAAGAGTAAATGAAAAAACCGCTCAAAAAGCCCCTTAGTTTCTTTTCCTTTTTTAAAACTTTGGTTAGGAACAAGCAAAATAAGCACACCCGTCCATATCTTGAAAAAATCTTCTGGCGTATACTTTACAATTCCCTTCGCAGGGTCTGCTATAATGATTTCTTTTTTTGTAATTTTATGTATAACCACATAATGGAGTAATGTCCCATCAACAATAACATGCGCTATAGCCGGCAATGGAAATTCACTAAAAAAAGCTTCTTGATTTCCCTTTACCCCTTTGGCACTAAATCCTAGCTGCTCGGCTGCTTTTATAACCCCATAAGCATTAGTCCCTTGCTTATCCGTTCCTGCTACCTCGCGTATTCTAGTGATAGGTGTTTTGAAACCATATTGCTTACATATTGTTGCAAGACATGCCGCCCCGCAATCTGTAAGATCATATTGCTTGATGCAGTTGTATTTTTTCATCTTCTCACCTTGAATTCCTATTATTTTTGAGTATATTGATATTACAAACTATTCCATTATAGTATAAAACTTTTAAATTTTCTATATATTATTACATATGTATGTATTATATATTTTCGTTAAGTTAGTGTCAATAATCAAACGCTATATGTTGTTATTCTTTATATTCATTTCAAATAAACCTCTGCTTGCTTCAAAAGCTGCAAGTCTATTATCTTATTTATATTTCAACAAGCCACAATATCCTTAAACTTAAGGGTATTGTGGCTCCACTTTAATGATATGTATGGGCTAAAAACTTCCCTACATAAGTACCTACTAAATAGGATGTTTTAGCAGCCATTGCTACTACTATAATGACCAATGCTACTTTTATTATGGGATTCATCCATAAAAACTCAAGTATTTCAATCAAAGTACTATCGTTCATTATTGCACCTCATAGATTATCGGCTGTTATTATTTTTTATTATCTTTGTATCCATTATATACGCCTAAAGCGAATGCTCCAACGCATACAACACCTACAACAATTCCAGCTATCAAAAGCGGACCTCCGCCATTAATATCTTCAAGTTCAGCTGCCTGTAATTCATTAAAACCATTAGTTCTGAATTCCATTATATTGCCCCCCTTTCATATTTTTGATAGTGTTAAAATAATCTTATTATCTTGTTGCATGTGCAATTGCTTTCCCTACGTATGTTCCTAAATCGTAACAAGCTTTTGCAGCTGTTGCAACAGCAGTTACTGCAGCAGCACCAGCAAGAATAGCTACTATAACTGGACCACCGCCATTAATTTCTGATGCTTCTTCCATGCATAGCGTTTCAAATCCTTTTGTTGAAAATTCCATATTTTCCACCTCCTTCTTTTGTTTTTTATATATTTATCAGTAATCCTGAATAGGATCCAAAATAAATATCTCAATTTAGTTTTCAGCTAAAAAGTGAATAAATTTTCTTCTATAGGCAATGCTTGTCCTTATTATAAAATATTCTATAAAATTCACAATATTTTATGCGCCACATGTATCATTTTTGTACATAAGATGTATTTTACAAACTATAATTATCGACCCTTTTAAATTTTTATATTTCCCCAATGCCTATTAAAAAATTTAAAACATCCCATAAAAAAAGGCCCCTATAATAATTTTAAGGGACCTTTTTTTATGGGATGTTTATCCTGCATTTATTATTTATTAAGTAAGTGCTGGTTAAACTAGCATAAAAAACTAACTGATTTATACTTTAACGAGTTAATTATTTAAATACTCGAATGTTGTTTATAATATATTTATGCATTTGAACCAGTTACAAGATTATATACTGCATAAACTACAGAGCAAACAACTCCTCCTACTCGTCTTTTTTCTTCGCCGCCACTTATATTATATAGCTGCTCTTTCTTTAATTCTTTAAATTTGTTGTTATTAAGCTTTTCATTTCTCATAATATCTTCCCCCTTATAAAAACTATTTGTCTTTATTATATTATTTCCACTAAATCCCACAATACTTTTTGCGCAACATGTATCATTTTCCTACACAAGATGTATTAATGACCACTTCCAACATAAAATATTGTTCTTTTAAACTAAGATTAAACTCGCCTTTATACTTAGCCACACTATTTCTAATGTTCGAAATGCCATGTCCATGATGTCTTTTATCTTGTTTACTTGTTTTAATTGCATTATTTTTTATCATAACTTCTTCATTAACTCTGTTAATCACTTGAATAATCAAATATCCTTGGTTGATTCTCCCTATGATTTTAATTTCTCTCTTATCTTTCTCTTCTATTTTTCTACTGGCTTCAATAGCATTATCCACACTATTAGATAAAATAGCACATATATCTATAGCATGGATCCCGATATCTTTACCTAGTTTCAGGTCAACATCTATACTAATTTGATTATCACATGCGTTGCGATACTTTTCATTTAATATAGCATCCACTATAGGATTACCTGTTTGAATAATTCTTTCATTAACAGAAACGGATTGTGTAATATCTCTTACATAGCTTTTAAGTTCTTCCATTTCCCCGTTTTTCAAGAGATTATTTATAACAAGCATATGATTTCTCATATCATGCTTAAGTGCTCTCGTTTCTTGATTCACTTCTTCGAGCCGCTCATAATAATTAAGCTGATTATTTAGCTGCTGTTCAATCACTAGATTTAGCTTTTTATAATAGCCTACCTGCGTACTGTGGTTAATAATAACAAGCAAGCTTAAATCTAAAATAATTGCTCCTATCATAATAATACACAAAAAAATTCTATTATAAGCAGCATGCATTTTTCCAGAATAAATAAGCATTCCCATAGCAAATATTCCTATAGAAAAAAGTGCTAATGTACTTAATGCTACAATAGTCCTCTTAGGGATCTCTTCATAGATTTGCTTATGCTTTCTAAGAAAACTTTGGTTTTTGATTATAATAATAAAAACTAGAATTAGAATCATACTGCCTAATTGCAGAATAAGCTTTTCCCACTTATCATTACTTAAAAACTCTCTTATAAATTGATCTATAAAAGCTTGATTAAGCATTTCAGCAATGCCAATTATACCTAACGCAACTATTATACAAAGGCTTTTATGCAATATTTTCCCCGTATATAAAATGCAGCATATTACTATACAATTAATAATTATATAAACTCCTGTTTCTCTAAGAAACCGTAAAGAAAGAATGTATAAGGTTACCAAAAATAATATTCCGTAAAATATTCTTTTTAAAGAAAGCTTCTGCCTTTCCAAAAACAAATCAACTATGTAAATGAGCTGAATAACTATTATCCCTTGAAGCAATGTTTGATATAAACTAGATATAATAATATCCTTCATCATTCCCCTCCTAAAATATATATAAACTACCTTTTCAAATCTAATCTCTGTGTTGCTTGATCTCCCTGTGTGTCTACCTAATTGATAATCTTTTGAGCAAGCATCTTTTCCCTTAAATGTTAAAATATATAAATATAATTTGTTATGGTATCTACTTATACTAATCAAATTTACTATTAGGTACTATCCTATTAAATTTACATTATGTTTTATATTTTACCATATTTTTATATTAATTAGAATAATTTGGGTTTATTTTTCTTTTTTTTGCCAAATCAAACATATCAAACCAAAATAATGGCATCTAATTTAGTAAAATACTAAAATATATACAATGCTGTAAACCCTCATATTGCTTACATCGACACACTAAGCGTATGGTCTTTCTTTAAAAGTTTATTGTCTCTCAAATACATACCACGCAAATAGCAGTAAGCTTTTTATATACTTCTTTTTATTCAAAATAATACCAAGCAAAAAAGCACACCCTCCAAATCTTAAGACTATCTGGCTGTGCACTTTGCTATTTCCTACAATATGCTATTATTATATTTATTTTTTCAACTCGCCTTTTATTGATTTCATTTTTTAATACAAACTTATCTAAACCGTGTCCATGCTAAAAAAAAGTAATAAACCGCAGCTGCAATCAGTGGGATATATAAAATCAAATTTATAAAATCTGCAAATCCCATATAATAATTAAGAACCATAACAACAGATGCATACATTATAAAAAGAACAGCATATCCTGCCAGTTTGTTTTGTGTTTTGATAAATTGAACAAATAGTAAAATCAGCATAGCTATTAACATAATATCTATATCTATTTGTTCCATTTTTGCACTCTTTGCAGCTATTCTTACAGCGTTAAGAGCCATTGAACTTATAAATACAAAAGCTATTCCTTTTTTCGTAAGCATTTTATTAACCATTTACCCTACACCCCTCTCCCCTTAAATACCTTTTACAATTAATGCAAGAAAAAAAGCGATGCTAGTTACAAATGGTATATACAAAATCGCGTTTACTTTATGCGAGAATCTATATTTTCTATTTAGGAGCATTACAATAGAACAATACGTTACAGCCAGCATACCAATAAGCTGTGCAAGGTTCTGTGAATAAAAATAATTGTAGTAAAGTATACATATTATGAATACTAAATAAATATTAATCATCGGGGCTCTTTTATATTTGACTAAACATCTAATAACTTCGGTGACATTAGCTAAAGCACCTAAAAATACAATACCTTCTAAAAATCCATTGATTATTCCCATTATATATTTACGCCCTCCTAACCCATAAAACCAGCAGCCAAAGTAATACTCCCCAGCCGCCAGTTTTACTCTTTTTTGAATTAGTTAGTTGCTAATCCATATCCAGTATAAGCACCTGCTACCGCTGAACTTACGCAAGCAACTGCTACTAATGGTGCACTAACTGGAGCTGTTACAACAACAGCACAAGTTGCTAAAAAGAATGCTGTTCCTGCAAATACTCTGTCCCAATTAACCCCACCATCAATTACCATCATTTCGTCATAACTTAATTCATTGAATAATACCATATGTACTTCCTCCTTGAGTGTGTATTTACAACCCCTCAAAAGAATAGTATACTAATTCCATGGAATCTTTTTTAAGGTTGCATTTATTCAAAAGGCTTAAAGATAACATTCTGATCAGTGGATATCTTTAAGCCTTTTTGACGAGTTTGATGCTAAACTTATAATATTGATGGATTGACCCCTACATAAACATCGATAATCATATCATTCATATCATCTTCGCTTGTAGCTTCTTTTACCATCACATTATAAGTAGCTGTAATAACCTGCTGGTTATTCGCTTGTATGTATTCATTTAACTGATTGATAGCACTTTGAAAATTCACCGGCGAGCCTTCATATCTAATACTTAGCGCATTAACCAAATTGAAGACTGGCTTAAAAGTATACTCCTCAGGCAACTCTATCTTCCTATCTAGTGGAACCAATATTTCGACATCCATCAGCTGCTGACTGCCTTGGATTTCTACTGAGAAAGTTGCGGTTACAATATATCCGCTCTTTTTGACACTCTGCTGCTGTAAAAACTCTCCTATTTTAGTCATCTCCTGCTGCAACTGCATCTGCGTCATTTTTTTTCTTAATGACAGTACATTTTCCATCTTAAGCTGTTTATTTTGCTCTACCATTCTTTCTTCCCCCTTGCCTAAGTAAATCGTTCTCTCTTTACTCATACTATCATTTTTAGTATAAGTTATTTAAACATTTATACAACAGTTCCTGCGTAACATGTAGTATTTTTATACATAACATGTGTTTACAGGCGAGTTTTTCTTTGTAATTTATATATGCGATATGAGGAGATTTTGCTGCCAAATAACTACCCTTACTCTAAACTTGTGCAAAAGATAAAAATACCAAACTCATCTAACTATTATTCTGATTAGAGTGGAATTTTTACAATCCAGCTTACAATAAATGACCACATATGAGAAAGAAAAACTCTCTCCCCTGCCTACAAGACAAATCTTCCTAGCTAATAAAAAATATACCTCCTTTATTCAAAAGGAGGCAACGTTCATTTCTAACTCAGCCATTTCAAAGTTTAAAACCCTAAATAAAACATATAAAAAGCAATTCCTAAAATAACTATTCCCATCAACATCTTAACAGCCTGACTGAACTTTCCATATTGATAATGGGCTGTAACCTTTTTAACAAATCCTACTGATGTACCTGCTGCAAGAATAAGTCCGCTGTGTCCTATGGCATATAATAAAAGCAGAAAAGTTCCCCATAAGAGATTGCCGCGCTGTGCAACAACAGCTAACAATGCAATAAGTACCGGCGTGGCACAAGGTGAAGAAAAAATCCCCCCTAAAATGCCAGCACTAAACGCACCTAAATAATCCTTTTTAGTACTTTTAGACATCAAATAAGTTGATGGAATAAATTCATAGATACCAAAAATTTGAAGCGCCATCAGTGTCATCAAGATGCCAAGAGCAATATACCACCAGGATTCTGCCCTTCCCATAAGCCTTCCTGCAATAGAAGCAATGGTACCAAGCACAGTAAAAGTTAATGCTGATCCTAGAGCAAAAGCTAAAGACAATTTAAAAGCTCTTTTCGTATTTTCTCCCCCCGTCCCTCCTACATAGCCTATTACGAGTGGAATACTCGAAAGGCAGCATGGCGAAACAGACGTAAGTACCCCTGCTATAAATGCCATAACAGGAGCAATCCATACATTAGCCGCTATTTGCTTTGCAAGTGAAGCAAGCAGGATATCTATCACTGTTCTTCCATCTCCTTTATCACTTCTATGAGTTTTTCTTTGCTCATTGGCCCCTCATGTGCTGTATAAATATGTTCGTTCGTTCCTTCTCTTGAATAGAATATAAACTTTTCCTCATTATTTTTAGGAACTACCGGACTCCCATCACTATTGAAGAAAAATTGTGTTGGAATAACTTTAACTGGAAAATCTATAGCTGCTTCTTGATTTTTCCATACATCTACAAACTTTACTAAAACCTTACCCTTATACGCTTTATTGACTGCTTCAAGAGCTGGATACATTTCTCTGCAAGGAGGGCATGAGTCTGATCCAAATGCAACAATAATAGGCAGTCCATAAGATTTGAGTTCCTCCATATCAAAATAATCTGTGGCATCTAAAGCAAACTTCGTATTGTCTTTCATCGCCTCATTTTCCCGCTTCTCACTGCTTTTAAAAAACCATATGCCTATAATTACAAAAATAATTAAAATAGGTACAATTAATTTATATCTCGTCATAGTTTTAACCCCTCCTGCTTTCTATACTATACATTTTCTAATAACCAGCCGCTGCTAATAGCAAGTTATTTTTATTATAACCTGTTACTTTTACTTTGTAACATCTTTCTTAATTTTGCACTTTACTTTAATGATTAATACTGTAGAAAAATAACTTGTCTACTATTCCATTTTATATCAATAATATGTGATATCCATAAAGAAACAGAATAAACTTTTTAAAAATATACAGTTGTATCAAAAAAAGCCATCCCTAAGGATGACTCTTACTTTTAATAATATAATCCGTGCACTTTGCTTCGACAATAGCCTATACGCGTTACCTTAGTAGTTAACTCAAGCCAGGCACCCTCACGGCACATAGACGGTCTTACTTAGTGCTGCTTCCTTCCGGACCTGACACGGTTCATAAGTGCCTATTGCGTAAGACCCAATTATCATCGCCACTTGCTAAGGGCAGAACCATACAAGTTACTGCCTCAGTCAAAGCCTCACCCCTGCTATAGCGGGTTGCAGGTACAGGGCACCGCTACCTCCCCGGCTAGCACGGAAATTTTTTGACATCAATATATAGATGAAAGATGTCGCATCTAATAGTATACAATGTTTTAAACACCCTGTCAACCAGAGCAAATTTTACCATTTTTAACTCAAAACTTTTTTAAGTATTTCATAATGCCTTTCTGAAATGTTTTTTAACATTTGAATCGTGGTTCCTAATATAAGGCTGCCGTCAAAAGAATTTTCATCTCCATTAAAGAACATGGAAGTAATAATATGTTGATCTTTAGTAAGAACATATTTAAGTGTTGGAAATTGCAGGTTAAACTCATTGATGCATTTAAGAACTTCTGCTTCTTTATCTGCTGGAACATTCTCTGCAAGCAGTGTCTGAATACCAATATAGAGGGTATCATCAATATTAA
The DNA here is from genome assembly GCA_937981575.1 of uncultured Clostridia bacterium. GTDB lineage: Bacteria > Bacillota > Clostridia > Lachnospirales > Cellulosilyticaceae > FMMP01. The sequence continues at coordinate 72,010 of CALJNR010000072.1, forward strand.
TAACTACTTGTTTATTTTCTCCAGCCATTGGGTAAGCGGTTCTAAAAAATATTGTATTTTCTTGTTCATCTTCTTTGAACAGATTTATCATATCTGCTTCAATAATAACATCTCTTAACATTCTTGCCTTTTTGTGTCTTGGATATGTTGCCATAGTATTACCCCTATCATTTATGAATTAGTATTTTTACTGCGTATGCCTTTAAAGTATTCTTTAATAAGCTGGCTGCACTCATCTATGCAGACTTCTTCAACAACTTCGCATTGGTGGTTCAGCTCACTCATTTGCAGGATATTAAGCACTGATCCTCCAAACCCAGCCTTCGGGCTTCTTGCTCCAAAGATAACTCTAGGCAACCTTGCCTGTACAATAGCACCTGCACACATTGGGCAGGGCTCCAGCGTAATATAAATGCTGCAGCCTTCAAGCCGCCAGTCTCCCATAGCCTCACAGGCTTCACGAATAGCTGTTATTTCTGCATGAGCCAGCACATTTTTATCTGTATTTCTTCTGTTATAGCCTCTGCCTATAATCTTCCCTTCATAGACTATTACTGCGCCTATAGGGGTTTCATCCAGCACATAAGCCTTTTGCGCTTCTATAAGCGCTTCTTTCATAAAAAAGATATCTTGATCCACTTTTTCACCTTCATATGTTTCTTCACTTTATTTAACAGGATACTCTACCCCTACCATGGCTCTAATTTTATCTAAGGTCTTCATAATGTCAAGACTTTCTTGAAGCGTCATGCGGTCACTTTCAATTTTTCCATCTTCAAGGCACTTGATGGTTTCTTCCAGTTCAAAGCGGTATCCCAGTTCTTTGCTGTGATCTACAAAGTGTTCGATAAGCTTTCCGTCGCTGTTATAGAGATAAGCGAGTTTGCCATACCAAGCTCCTGGCAGATGAATATATCCCTTTTCTCCTATGATATACGCATTTCTTGGCGTACACAAGTTAATAGAAGCACTAAGCTGTGCGGTCTTCTTTTCAGGATATACAAACTGCATAGTAATCGTTTCATCTACACCTCCGTCTGTAAGCTTTGCAAAAGCCTCAATCTCTTTAGGCTGCATACCAAAAATCATAGATGCAAAGGCTAGAGGGTAAATACCTACATCTAGAAGCGCTCCGCCTCCTAATTCTTTGTTAAAGCGAATGTCTTCTTCATTATCACTCTTAAATCCAAAGTCTCCCTGAAACATTTTAACTGTTCCTATTTTATTTTCACTGAGCCATTCCTGCGCTTTGATTACACTTGGCAGGTACCTGGTCCACATCGCTTCCATCAAGAATACATTCTTGTCTTTCGCCGTTTCAATCATCACTTCAACTTCCTGTGTATTTAAAGCAAAAGGCTTTTCACAAATAACAGCTTTGCCTGCGTTTAGGCATAATAATGTGTGCTCTTTATGAAATGAGTTAGGGGTCGAAATATAAATAATATCAACATTCTCATCCTGAACTAATTCTTCATATGAGCCATAACTGCAAATCACTCCAAACTCATCTTGAAAAGCCTTCGCTGATTCTAAACTTCTTGCTGCCACTGCGTAAAGCACTGCAGATTCAACAAATTTGGCATCTGCTGCAAATTTTTTAGCGATTCTGCTGGCCCCTAAAAAACCAATATTATATTTTTTTGTCATATCATTTAGCCTCCTATTGTTTTCTACCTTAAATTATATAGCGGATTGCTTAATCTTTCCATAGTTAAATTTGTCGTCTGCCAACTGCAGGCCGTTACACTTATTCCCCCTTAGTATATTTTAATAGAATTTAGGAATTCTATTACTAATTCTATTAATGGCGGTGACAAAATGGATTTAACTAAGAACTTGGAAGATAACCTTCAAAAGCTTAAGTCTTCGCTGAAAGTGGGCGAAAGCTTTGACATTCTTGAACGAATCATCAATATATACGGCACGAAATTTTATTTATATTATCTTGACGGCTTTGTTAAAGATCTTAATTTTGAACATGTAAGAAGGGATTTATACAATGTCAAAAAAGAGGACTTTGACAGCATCACATCCCTTAAAGATCTGGCTGAAAAAGCGATCAGCTCAGTAGAAGTTGCAACTGAAAGAGATATCGATAAAATTATTACTTTTATCCTTGCCGGGCAGACAGCACTTTTTGGTCCTCATTTTGACGAGGCTCTTCTTTTAGACCTTAGAAGCTATGTAGCAAGAAATACTGAAGAACCTGCAAAAGAAAGAGTCCTTAGAGGTGCCCATGATGGTTTCGTAGAAACTATTGTATTTAATACAGCGCTTATTCGAAGACGTATTAGAGATCCTCATCTTGTTTTTAAGATGTATACGGTAGGCAAAATCTCCAGAACAGATGTTGCCGTAGGCTTTATGCGTAATAAGGTCGATAAAAAAACTCTGACAATAGTAAAAGAGTATTTAGAAACCCTTAATGTTGACGCCCTTACTTTAGGCGATCAAAGCTTAGTTGAGGCTATTCACTCTAAATCTTGGCTTAACCCATTCCCAAAGGTTCGCTATACCGAGCGTCCTGACGTAGCAGCTGCCCATATTGCTGAAGGAAAAGTGGTTGTTCTTGTTGATAATACCCCCACGGCCCTTATTTTACCAACAAACATCTTTGATTTTATGCAGACGGTAGATGACTATTATATGCCTGTTTTAACTGGCAATTATCTAAGACTGGTTCGTTACATGGTGTTCTTTGTTAATCTGCTGCTGACTCCTCTATTTGTCCTGCTTTTGCAGCATCCAGGCTGGATTCCTGCATGGCTGAGTTTTATAATCCCCAAAGACCCTTTCAGCATTCCTCTATTTCTTCAGTTTTTAATTCTTGAAATAGGGATTGACGGGCTTATGCTGGCCTCAGTGAATACCCCCAACGTCCTTGGTACTTCCTTGTCGATTATCGGCGGGCTTATCCTTGGAGATTATGCTGTTAAAACAGGCTGGCTTATTCCTCAGTCTATTCTTTATATGGCCATTGTAGCACTTTCAAGTTTTGCACAGCCTAGTATAGAGCTTAGCTACGCTTTTAAATTCTGCCGTATGCTTTTCTTGCTTCTAACTGGCCTCTTTAGTACAACTGGATTTATCATTGCAGCAATCATTAACCTTTTGACACTAGGTTTCACCAAGACATTTACAGACCAATCTTATCTTTATCCACTTATTCCATTTAACTGGAAAGCTCTCAGCCATCTGCTTTTTAGAGCACGTCTTGCTGAAAAACAGGAAGCTAACCGAAAATAACATGATTCTATACCCTTTTTTTAAAGCTTATAAAAACGGCAGGATAAATGCTAAGGATTTAGGCGTAAGTTTTTATTCTCTAATTTTTTTGCACATAGCCTCGTAGTTAACACTATAAAACCTCGTATGTTCTGCTGAAATAGCCCCTGATTCATAGAGCTTTAAAATACTGTCATCCATGTTTTTCATCCCTTGGTCTCTAGCAGCATAGATAAACGAATCAATTTGATGGATTTTAGATTCTCTAATCATATTCCGTATGGCACTATTTACAAACATCACTTCAAAAGCCGGCACAAGTCCTCCATGTAGAGATGGAATAAGCTGCTGTGAAATAACCGCCTGAAGCACCAAAGAAAGCTGAATACGTATTTGCTGCTGCTGACTTGGGGGAAATACATCAATAATGCGGTCGATTGTGTTTGCAGATCCTAATGTATGCAGGGTTGCAAACACTAATTGTCCTGTCTCTGCTGCAGTCATGGCAATTTGAATCGTTTCTAAATCTCTCATTTCTCCAAGTAAAATAACATCAGGAGCTTCCCTTAGGGCTGCTCTTAAGCCTTTCATGTAACTTTCTGTATCAGTCGTAATTTCTCTTTGACTTACAATGCTAAGATCATGTTTATGTATAAATTCTATAGGGTCTTCCAGCGTAATAATATGTGCACTCCGCTTCTTATTAATTTGATCGATAATGCATGAAAGTGTGGTAGACTTACCGCTTCCTGCTGGTCCTGTTACTAAAATAAGTCCTTTCGTTTTTTGATAAAGACTTATAACCTCTTTTGGAATTCTCAGTTTTCTTGGCTCCGGCAGTTCAAATCTGACAACACGTATAACAGCTGCATGAGATCCCCGTTGCTTGTAGGCATTTACCCTAAATCTCCCAATGCTGCTCATTGAAAAGGAAAAATCATCATCTCCTTCTTGCCAAAATTTATCTATTTTCCGGCCTGCTAAATGATAAATAGCTTCTATAATCGTTGCTGTGTCTTTTGGCATCAGCTTATTGGGCACCTGAGGATGTATTTTCCCACTGATTTTAAAGGATAGTGGGAGCCCTGCTACTATAAATATATCTGCCGCCTCTTTCTCTAATGCCCCTCTTAATATTTTTTCTATTTCCATCCTTGATTCACCTGCTTTTTCAAAATAACCTCTTCAAATCGAGTCACTGATTCATCATAGTTCCAAACTCTGCTGTTTTCAATCTGCCAAGCTTCAATCTTATAATCTATCCCCTGTTCACTTGCTAAGCCCTTAATTTCAAGTACAACACGAAGCAGCTGATTATCACTTAGAGGAACCTTATAAGAAATAACTTTAGACTCTTGTCTGTTTAAAACTTCGAGATTTTGCAAATCACTTAATTCTTCTTCAAGCCCCTCTACCTCCGAGAAAATAAGCTTTTCATCTATATCCGCTAATACTGCCTCTGCTTTAGCATCAGCTTTGTAAAAGTTCTTTATGCTTTCTGCCGATTTTGCAGCCAGCTTATAATCAGCCGAAGCTGTGCCAAGAGCAAGTACTGCCAAAGTTACCTCAGCCAATACTGTAAAAATCATAACAAGTGAAACGACCCCTACTCCAGCCCGTATCTTGAAATTTCTTTTCATTCTTCTTTTCCTCTTCTTTCCTGATTGGCATAATACTTAGCTGCCCTAAGCCTGCAAATCTCATCCCCCTCTTCGCTGTTTTCCGGCAGTACTCTTCTTGAATTTATCTTTTCACCTGTTAGATTAATTTCAAGAAGTTCTCCTCTTTTAAAGCCCTGGCTACTATGTATTATTCTTATCCTATAGCCCGGCTGTTTTTTTTCATTTTGAACTTCCCAATTTTTATCATAGTAAAAAATATATTGTCCGCCGCTTTCCACTGCCCCGTTCTCCATAATATATGCTACATACTCTTCCTGTGACCGGCTGGATTTTGCATATTCAGCAATACTTTGAATCTTAGCAGTCATTTCAGTCAAGTCTTTAGCTTTTTGCCTAAGTTCATGCCCTTTTACAAATACTCTAAGAACTATGGCTGAAACTATAGACAAAAAGAACGTGCAGATGATAAATTCTACCAAAAATGCTCGGGAATGCAAAATTACTCTCTCCTTCATCCTCAATCTCCTTCTAAGCATTATGCTTTATTTCCCTTCGCTCCTTAAGCTTATTGTAAGTTCTAAAGATTCGCCCTTCTGGTCCTTAGACTCAAATCTCAGTCTATTTCTACCTTGTCTCTCCATCTCTAGTTCCTGGATTTTAACCACACTGATGCCGTCCTTAAGAGATATATGAGTTCCCTTTTCTATCAGCAACTCATATAGTTCTCCCTTGTACTCATAAATCCAAGTCTCATAGTCTGTCTCTTCAATTTTTTGTGAAAGTACAAGTACCTGCCTGCCTTCTTTAGATGCTATGGACACTTGTCCCTTGCGGTCGTTTTCTCTTATTTTAGCTGCAATATATAAAAGCGGTGTCCGTTTTTCATAATTGCTGTCCATATCATTAACTATCTTTTTATAAACATCTGCTCCTATGAGCACGATAATAAGCGCACCCATTGTAAACACAAGAGTAAGCCCCAACATGAGCAAAATATTAGTAGCATAACGCATGCTTAATATCCTCCTGCCTTTGGAATAACTATAACATCCGGCATAACATTGGCTCCAAACACCTCATAATGTACAACATAGCGCTTATGGTCAACGATCAGCCCATAATGATCTTCTAAATACTGAATATCTGGGGGATACATCCCTTCTATAACATAGCATTGAACAGCCGCACGTTTAACTGCCTTTTGTAGAAAATAAGTCTGCTCTTTTCGGGCGCCTTCTGAAATGTTATAAATACCTATGTAAACTAAAGCTAAGGCTAATATAAATAATATAAGCGGCAAGACACTTACTTTATGTTGATAATTCTTCATCTAGTCCCTCCCATCTATGCTATAGATGACATGATCCCCATAAGCGGAAGCATCACTGAAATAAGTATCGTTCCAATGACAATAGATAATGCTGCAACGACTAGGGGTTCTATAATCCCCACACGCCTTTCCAGGGTCTTCTGAACTTCCTCTTCCAGCTGATTTGCCACCTGTTTCATCACCTCATCTATATGGCCAGTCTTCATGCCAACGCTTATCATATGAGCAGTAAGTTTTGGGAAAATGCCACTTTCTAAAATGATCTGACTAAACGAATCACCTTGTTGCACGCGTGCTTCACACCTTTTAACCTTGGCATATACCTTCTGATTTTCTATAAGTTCTCCTGCCATACTAAGGGCCTCTTCAATGCCACAGCCGCTTGCCACCATCAGCGACATCACCCCAGCAAATCTTGCAGCCGCAATTTTTTCAGCAATTTTGAACTTATTCGTAAACTTTTTCGAAATAGCTCTTCCCTTTTTTGTCTTAATCATTGATAAGGCGACTAAAGCCAAAAAAATAATCCCTATAATCACACCATAAGCGTACTGACCAATCACACTGCCAAAATACATAAAGCCTTGTGCAATCCCCGAAAGTTCTCCGCCTAAATTATTAAAAACTTCTTTGAAAACAGGAAGGACTTTGATAGAAAGCACCATTAATACGGCCAGCATCATGCCGCATAAAACAAGCGGATAAAAAACAGCTCCTTTAATACTTTGTTTTAAAGCCTCTTCTCTTTCATAATAATCGCTAAGTGCCATAACAACTTGTTCAAGCCTTCCAGTTTGAGTCCCTATTTTAATCATCTTAATCATATAATCCGGAAACTCTCCCTGATAAGCCAAGGCTTTATCCAGCGGCTTGCCCATCTCAAGCTGCTCCCCTATATTCTGTAAAACCTTCTTTATCTTACCTTCTTCACTGTCTTCTGCCATGATAGCTGTTCCTTCATGCAGTGTAATGCCTGATTTCAAAATAAGTCCTAGCTGAGCGCAAAAAACAGCCAGTTCCCGTTCTTCCATATCGCATCCTCCTTCCTATTCAATTAACTTCCCCTTTACAATAAGTCTATGCGTTGCCCTATAAACAGGATGACAAGTAATAAGCGTTACTTCTTTGCTATTTTTCGGCTGATCTAAAATAGAAATGTCTTCTGGCTTTACAATATGGATAGAATATACCTTATAAAGATAACTCTGCTGTCCATATTCCAAAATAATCTCATCTTCTTTTTTAACCTCATTCAGTCTGTTAAATATCTGCCCGAAGGTATAATTTCTATGTCCAGCAACAGCGCAGTTTCCCAGTTCTCCTGGAAAGGCTGTTCCCCTCATATGACCTGCCCCTGTTTTAAGTGCCTGGTCACTTACTCCCTCGATCAGCAGAAGATCCGTTCTTATCTTTGGAATTTTAATCCTGCCTAAAATCTCCATACTTTCACTTGTTGGTTGTTTACTTGTTTTTTCAGTCTCTAATGCTATGTTTTCAAGTTCCTTATGCTGCTCTTCTTCTATATCTGCTGCACTGTATTCAGGCTGCCCATCCCCATAACTTATTTCCTGCAGTTCTTCTAGGTAGGCTTCATAGAGCTTTTTACCTTCATAATACGTATAAAGCGTTCCTATTCCCGGAATAGTTAAAAGAATAATTCCCACAAGCATCATCAATTGACCAATTTTTCTTTTCATATGATCCGCTCCATCTTAATATTCGTTAACTTTCTGATAATCCCTTTCGGACTTTATCATCTTGACCTTCGGTTTACTTTTGATAACTTGCAGATCATAAGTCGTATCAATAATAATCCAGCCTTTTGCGCTAGCATCGTAAACTTCATTCCACGCATGATAACCTTCTGCATTAGGCGTATAGCCCTTAACTAATTTTGAGGGAATCCCCTGACTTCTCAGCATAGCAGCATAAAGCGATGAAAAATCATAACAAATACCCTTCTTATCCCGGAAGGTAGCATCAATAACCGGAAGATAAGTCGAAGGAAGAGTCGCTAACTTGTTATAGTCATAAGCATACCCGCCGACCATATGGGTATAGAGAATTTTTGCTTTTTCCTCAAGGGCTTTTGTATCTTTTGTAAGGGCTGCTGCTTTTTTGACCGACTCCATATCTTGTGTCCAGTCAATATTCTGCACTGAATTTAGAAAAACACCTTGCTCATCCTGAAGCTTAACTTCTATTGTTTCTGCTGCCACTGTGCGATAATTATTTCCAGATGTATTTTCTAAAATTTTTACTTTATAAGTTCCGCTTCCTAATTGCAGCGGAAAGCTTTCTTTTTTCACACTTCGTCTTAAATCATAAGTATATTTCCGTTCCTCTTTTTCAATCATCACCTTTATTCTTTTATCCGCTGCGCCCTTATAGGTAACATGCAAAACCCCCTTAGCGGTCTCTCCTGTATCAAAATAGGTTACCTGCGATCCATAACTTGTCACTGATAGTCCTAGTAAAATAACTGCCATCAGAATAAGTTTAATAAGTATTTTACTTTTCACCTTCACCTCCTCCTCCTTTCCTTATCTAATTGCTCTAGTCCTTTCATAGATGTTTGTTCTTCTATGCCGTAATATCTTCTTCTAATGTTTGTACTTTCTCTTCACACACTTGTTCTAAAATGAGTATTTTATCATCCTCTATTTCATAGATATAAAGCATGCCGTTTTCTTTAACATAAAACTTCGTTATATGTAAAAGATCATTTTCCTGCTCATAGAAAACAGGCTTTTCTATTTCATCCGCTATTTTAATAAGATCATCGATCGTACTTACATGGTAAACCTCTAGATCCTCTGTTACTTTCATATGATCTACAACAACCATCCGGCTTCCATGTTCATTAAGTATCTTTTTAATTTTTTTCTTTTTTAAATCTTCCAAACTATGTACGCCTATAAACAGCAGTATAGCTATAAATCCTAATCCCCCTATGCCTAATGCCATACCACAGCGTATTATTAGACCCTTATCAGCTTCTGCAGGAACCTGTACTGTTTCTTCTACAACATGACTTTGATCATTTTGCCCCTCTTTAGTAATACTAAAATACCCATTATTTAAAGGAATACTAATGGCTGTCTTTATTTCATCTTTCTGACTGCCTTTAGGAAGCTCCAATGTTTGATTGCCTTCCATCATGACCACAAGTTCTACGCTAAGATTAACTTTTGAAGCTTGGAGTACAGATTGGGCAAAAGCATTATATTCATGAAAATTAACTTTTATTTCTTTTTGTACATTATGTTTATCTGTATTAAGCTTAAGACTTTGTTCTGGGATCAGTTCAAATACTTTACGCCATATGATCTGCTTTTCATCATTTTTATTTGTATAACCTCTTACTTCTGCACTGACTCTATAATCGCCTTCTACATCTATTGGTTCACTTCCTATAAAAGAATGGGTAAAATCAGCGGTGATGTAATCTACAAACTCGGTCAAGTACATTTCTCCCTCCCCTAATTCTTCATTCTCATAAAGTATATTAGGCTTAACATGTACCGAATAGTTTACATCTGACTTAACATTATAGTCATAGATAGACCGCTTTTCTTCTCTTATATGCTCTTTGCTATATTCTAGAGTCATGAGTCCTGCTGATCCAATCGCAAGTATTGCGGAAACTAACAACAACCCCATTCTCAAATACTTATTTATTCTGACCTTCCTGGTTTTCATAAACTCCTCCTCAATCCCGTAAACGTCAAGGAAAAGGGATGTCCTTTGGACCCCCTTCTCCTATTAATCCCTACTCATTCAATAAACCCATTAGATAAGGCTATTCATCTTCTTTTTTCCCTCGTCTATAGATACTGATTCCTCCGCCCAGCATAGCTAAGCCTAAGCCATACACAAACAGTGCACCTACGCCTCCTGTCTTTGGAAGTTTAGCCGGTCCTCCTGGAACTGGTTCATCAACGACTTCAGTATCCCCACTGCCTCCTGGGATGTCTTCATCAGTCACTTCTATAGATGCTGGTCCTGCCGGAATCGTCTCATCTGTTACTTCCACTTCATTTGATGGCGTTATGGTAGTTCCTGGCGTACTTGGTCCTCCGCTGTTTGGATTATCCGTATCCGTTCCCCCGCCATCACCCGGCTCAGCCTGGTCATAAACAATCTCAAGCAAAAACTCTGCTGTTTCATTTTGCAGCTCTGTCACCTCTGTTGAAAGCCCCATTTTAAGCTTAAACTCTATCATTTCATTGACTGTAAGCTTTTTGTCTTTATGCTGCTTAGTCAGATAATTTATATATTCATCTTGCGTTATTTCGTTGTCTTGTTCATCATAAAAAACAAGCTGATCATAGAGTTCCTTATTCCCACCTGACTGATGAACCTTTACAGCCAGAAGCCTGATTTCTTTCCCCAAATTGGTAATCTTCGAGACAATAGTAAAATAGGCCCCAGGATACAAATTATCCACAGTTACATGGATCAGTCCATTTTTAATAGGATCTGATTCTAAATTAACTGTTACATACTCCGAAGTCTCACTTCCGACGCTACTTACTATCTGAACCTCGAAATCCCTTGTTCTTGCCACTCCCGCTACTGCGCTTGTCGCCGCATACGCTACTTGGAGCAGAACAGATGCTATAATTAGTGCAAGCCCGATTAACGTGCTTTTCTTTTTTATCACTTTCACCACTCCTCACACCCGAGTACCACTTAAAATTCTACTTCATCTATCCCATCAGCATGAGCGCTTTTGAAAATAAGAGTCGGCCATCCAACTTTAGGCACAACATGCTTTAAAATACCTTTTACATCTCCCGCCTTTACAACTTCACTATCATTTGCTGAGTTGTTATCCCCCTTTGTTCGGTAACAGATAACCCCATTTTCCTCAAGGACCTCAACAATTCTATGGGTAATCAAAATTTCCCCTCTTTTAAATTGTATGACGTCATCTACAGTTAATGCTTTGATAGCATCCATATCTTTTATTTTTTCTACGAGAATAACATCTCCTGGCTTAATCAGTGGTTCCATACTTCCCGTAGCAATAACCGAAGGATAAACCGAAAACACACCAGCTGCAAACCATATGAGAAGCACCGCTCCTACGGCTTCCGGAACCCACTGCCACCACTTATCCTGTTTTTCCTTATAGACTTTGACTTCTTTGGCCCTTTTCCTATAAGCACTTACAACATAAAGCAGACAGAATATAGGAACTATCATCCCAATAACCCCTTTTGCAAGCCAATTTAAGGCTGGCAAAATAGGAGAAAACCACATTGCACTCTCAATAAGGCCAAGATAAATAACGGAAGCCCACTTTCCTCCGTATAATACAAGATAAGTAGCCAATATATTGCTGCAAAACTCCGGAATCAGTACCTCAGCGCAAAAGATCGTAAACGTCTTAAGATCATTGATCCCCATAAATTTTAAACTTCTTATATTAGTGAGTGTCATAAGTAAAATAATATAAATTAACGCCCACTTATTACGCCTTTTCATAAAACTGCTTACACTATAAGATCTAATGCTTTCTCTGCCTAAAAGGGTACATCCTATTACAAAACTATTGGCTAATATGCCTGTGAGGCTATGACTATAAGGACTCTTGCCAAACCCCTGCAAAACACCACCTAAAATATTAATAACGATATAAATAATCCCACAGTTAAACGCCCAGACATAGACAGATTCTTTATAGTTTTCCTTGCCAGCTAGGTGCACTTTTGGAATGATATAATGAATGAAAAATACTGTAATCAGCAAACAGCTTGGTTTGATCCACTGCGAGAATGCAGCATGCCCTATTTTATTAATCAAAAAAGAGTTTTCAATACCATAGAGCACTACTAGCACTACCCCTAACATAATGGCTATTCGTTTATATTTACTATTTCCGATTACCCCTAGCATTTTCTCTCCCCTTGTTTCTTAATTTCCTTCTGATTCCGTTGCCACTGGACTATAACTTATTGGGTCACTCACCTTTTGGTCATTTAGGTTAGTATAAGGGTCTATAACTTCTTCCTGATATTCTTCACTACCTATATCCTCTGAAGATAATACCGTTAAATCACCTGGTGTCTCTGCTCCTAGTGTTTCTGCTCCTGCTGTTTGTTCATCGGGTGGAGATGTTATAAAGCCCACCACATATTCTTTTTCAACCGAATATTTCCATCTCTCTTCCTTCTCATTATCTACTTTATTGTCTTTAACTACCTGTTCAAAATTCAGCTTAAGAATTATTGTGTTTGTTTGTGTATCTTCAACTCTATTTTTTAATAGCTCTCTAAGATTAGAAATGTTTAGATCAAATTCATAGGTTCTGTCTCCTTTATTAACCGGTTTTATGATCACTATGTCACTAAGGTTACTTGTGTTATAGTCATCACTTTCTCCTTTGCTTATAGCTGCTCCATCCACTAGCACTTCATATCCAATATAAGCAATCTCAATACTTGAATCTTTTTCATCTGTACGTTTTATGACAAATGTTTCAACACTGCTGCCGATATCCTCATCTAGCTCAACTATTATGGGTTCAGTAACTTGATTATCAGGTTCCAACTTTACTTTTGGCGTTGCTATTTCTAATTTTATTGTCGTTTCATCCGACCAATAGCCATAACTTATCCCTAGCAAACTAGTCGTAATGACCATTACAGCTATAAATCTATAAGGCTTTTTTAGCCTTGCGCCGAACTTCTGAATACGCATACTGCTTCTCCTCTCTCAGATCTTTTATAGCCTACTGCTGATTGTGCTGCTTAAATGCTATCTGCAGATTCAGTGTAATATCCTCTCCTTCAAACTTATTTTCTTTTTTAATACCATCATAGACTTCACCAGTAAAAGTTATGATACACTTTGAGAAAACTAGTAAATCTCCCGGCTCTAATTTCCAATTATTTTTATCTATTTCCTCATTAAGCTTTTCTGAAAAATTTAATAGGCTTGTTTCTGATGGGATTGTATATCTTTTTTCTTCATCATTTCCTGATGTACTTTCTATATAAACTTCTCCTTGTATTGAAAGCTGTTTTAGAAAATCCTCATTTATTCCCTTCTCATCTTGTGTATCGCTATCGATATTAATAACAAATCCATCTATAACCGCTGGAATACTTCCATCGTTTCTAAATAATCCTTCAAAAGAATACATTGTTCCTGGAAACAAATCTTCCATGTTATAAATTAATACGTTCTCCCCATCACGGCTGCAACTTTTGCCCGTTATATCTATTAACTTATTCTCATCATCTTCAACTTTGCCCTGAAACATTTTTGACTCAATAGCAGCTACCTTAAATTCTCCCGTTGATACTGTTCCATCTATCACTAATGTATCAGTCCACCAGCCATATCCGGCCCCTAAAAAAGCACTGCAAGCTATTAAGATGGCCGCTAATAACCTTTTTTTCTTCATGATAGCTCTCCCCTTAAAGTTTTATATTCCCTTTATAAACTTCACTATCTTCTCTTTTATTATTGTATGACCCACAGCCTTTCTCCACATGGTCACTAAGTATAGTTTTATATACTACTAAAGTAGTATATAAATTAAAAGGATGATCCTTTCTACAAAGAATCACCCTCCCAAGTATATCTATTTTTTAATTTAAAATATATTTTTCTTATGAGTACCCTTATCCTATCAAACCCCTAATTACGCTTCTGGTTTTTCTGTTTTTGTTTTTAATGCATTGTGTTGAATCCAATTAATCTCTAATCCAAATGTTTGTGCTGATTCTCCAGTGAGATCTTCAAATTGATTATTAGTACTTGTAGCACCTGGGAATATTATTGTAATTCTAGTTTTAATTTTCTCTCCTGGTTCTAGTCGTTTGTCCCCATATGCGTTTTTCAAGACTTCTTCAATCTTAGAAAGGTTCTCTGCATTTGATATTTCATTATCTGTTACAGCATCAAATATAGCATCTTCATTTCCTACTTTTACTACAACTTTAAGTTTATTAGCAAAGCTCAAACCATTATCCTCTTTCATCTGGTCTAGTCCTGTAGCCGTTATAGTATCTATAACCGCTGGTATACTTCCATCATTTTCTACCAAGAATGTAGCACTTGCAAAACTGCCTGGATAATAGTTATTAAGACTAATTTTTACTCCTTTATTATTTGTGTCAGCAATTATTTCTGCTGTTGTACCCGTAGCATATTTATTAATATAACCTGAGTCATTTTGTACAATAGTTTCATCAAATGTTACAGCTGAATTACTAATAACATAATATTTGCAGCTATCATCTGTCCAGAAGCAGCCCGGAAGCAGCCCTTGGGTATACCATCCCGCTGGATACCCATATGGATTATCTTTATCCGTTTTTGGTTCAAATTTGAAATATTCATGCCCATTAAGTGCTTTAGGTCTATCCTTCCCTATATCCCCATAGAAACGGTATACTTTCTTGCTATTATTATTATCATTTTTATTAGGTATTCTGATGCTATCACTATTTGAACTCGTACGTACAAAAGTCCCACTTTTATAGTTATTCGTACTAACTGGATTCCAGAGTCCAACAGCTCCTGGTGGAAGTTGAGATGGGTCTGAAATTGGTATTGGATCTGATAAACTAGTATCGTCTCCTTTTTCCGCTTCTTGCAGCTCCCCTGTCTCTAAAGTAGGTGCCGCTACATATTTAACATTTAAATTCCCCGTTTCTAATGTCGCATTAAATATTAATGTATCTGTCCAGTAGGCATAACCTGTGCCAAGCAGTGCCATTGAAGCTACTAAAACTCCTGCTAATAATTTAGATTTTTTCATTTTCTAATCTCCCCTTATATAATTTCAAATCACTTATTTGATCTATGATGTTATTATATGTTCCCTTCATCTTCCTGACATTACCATTTCGTGTAGTGTATCCTACTACTTTCGTACCATATTTATAGACATAAAAGAACGCGTGCAAAACTTGCACGCGT